>JASFYT010000055.1:0-93950 GCA_045047085.1 Rhizobiaceae bacterium
TTGCATCAGATAATGGGTGCGCTTGGTGACCCGACGCGCTTTGCGATTGTTGAAACTTTGCTGAAGGAAGGCGAGCAATCTGCTGGTGCGTTGGCGGAGCCGTTCAACATGTCCAAGCCAGCTATCTCAAGGCATTTAAAGGTGTTGGAGCAGTCCGGGCTGATAGAGCGGCGTACAAAAGCGCAATTTCGTGTCTTTAGCATTTGCAGTGCAGGTTTTGGTGAAATTGATGACTGGATGACCAAATATCGCCAGTTCTGGAACCAGTCCTTTGACCGGCTTGAAGCTGTTTTGGAAAAGTCTAAAAAACACGATGGAGAGAATGATGAGTAATGATCAGGTTTTGACAATTGAACGTAAATTCAATGCATCTCCCGAAGCGGTGTTTGATGCGTGGACGGACCCGAATATTCTTTCCCAATGGTGGGGACCGGAAGGGGTGTCCATTCCAGCACTTGGTCTTGATGTGAAAGAGGGTGGCACGTGGACCACCACCATGTACTCCGACCAGATGGGTAATAAGATCGTTTCAGGCAGTTATACAGCTATTGAGCGCCCAAATCGCCTTGTTCTCACTTGGGCGTGGACAGAAGAAGACGGTTCGCGCGGGCACGAAACAGAGATTGAGGTGTTGTTTGAAAAATCTGGCGACGGCACAATGATGACGATGCATCAACAGAAATTTAACGATGCTACCGAACGGGACAATCACAATATGGGATGGGTTTCATCCTTTAATTGCCTGGAAAAAACTCTGGCATCATGAACAAATAGTCAGCACCCTAGAGCACCTTTTGCGATATTTGAATCGAAAAAATGGTGCCTATCGGTTTGTTTTAGCGCACAATTTATCTGAAAACCGGCTACCACTTTTCAGACTGTGCTCTAGTGGATGCTGACGGTTTTTAAATCCTTGTCCATGGCAGTGGAGAATATGGGGCCGGGTTCGTCTGCCAGAGCGATTGGCTCGCCATCTGCTCCAAACAAGGCCCAAAATTCAGAATGGGGTCGCAAGTCGCGGGTTTCCGGAAACGCCTCCAAAATCTGCTCGGAAGTCATGATCCGCATATAGCCAATCTTGTTGGTGCCAAGTTGGGCAAGTTCTTTGGTGCTGATTTCATGTTTCATTGAACTACTCTTTACTTGTGATCGATATCTTCCTAACGATGCGTTCCGGCTCAAGCCGGGTCAAATTAATTTCCAACAGGCCATTTTGCAGTTCTGCATTCTCGATTTCTATGCCTTCAGCCAGTACAAAGGCCTTTTGGAACTGGCGAGCGGCAATGCCGCGGTGAAGGTATTCCTTGTCATCATCATCTTGTTGATTTCCCTTGATGGTGAGCTGGTTTTCTTCAATGGTGATATCAAGGTCATCTTGCGTGAACCCCGCAACAGCGAGCGTGATACGAAGAATATCGGTTGCAGCATTGCCGTTGGACGGGGTTTGAATGCGCTCGATATTGTAAGGGGGATAGCCGTCATTGGTGGACTTGGTGGCGCGGTCCAGCATGCGTTCGATTTCATCGAAACCCAGTAATAGCGGGCTGGAAAAGGTGGTAATTCGCGTCATAATTCTCTTTCAAGTCCCATTGTGCCGCTAATTGGTATGCGCCGGCTCAGTGTTGGCAACTTTTGTCTGGAACCCATTATGGCATTCCTTTGATAAATATATGGGGTGAGAATGGCGCCCCTTCAATAGAAAGCGGCTTTTTTGCGGTATTTTGGTACTGTTCTATGCTTGAAATGACATAATGTTTCTTGCTTTTTGCCTATTCCGCAACAGTGCGTAATTTGATAATGAAAGCAAAATGATATCGTGAAATGGAGTATAGAATGGGCGAGCGTATAAATGTTGGTGGGCTTAGGGTTGATGAAAAACTATATAATTTCATCAATGATCAGGTTTTACCGGGGCTTGATGTAGCGAAAGACGCGTTTTGGACCGGTTTTGGCGAAATTGTTGCTGATATGGCGCCAATGAACCGTGCGCTTGTGGCAAAGCGGGATGATCTGCAAAGCCAAATCGATGAATACTATATCAATCATCGAGATAGCGAACAGGATATGGATGCTTATAAGGCTTTCCTATCCAAAATTGGCTATCTGGTGCCTGAAGGCCCGAAATTTGCAATTGAAACGTCCAATGTGGATTTGGAAATAGCCTGTGTTGCCGGAGCGCAATTGGTGGTTCCGGTGAACAATGCACGTTATGCGCTGAACGCGGCCAATGCGCGATGGGGTTCGCTCTATGATGCGCTTTATGGAACTGACGCAATTTCCGAAGATGGTGGTTCTGAAAAGTCAGGTGGCTATAATCCTGTTCGCGGCGAAAAGGTGATTGCCTGGGCGCGTGATTTTTTGAACAAATCTGCTCCGATTGTAGGTGCATGGGAAGATGTGTCTGGTCTGTCGGTTGAAGATGGTGTGCTGGTAATTGCGCTGGCTGGTGGTGAATCAGTTGGCCTTTCCGATTCTTCGCAATTTGCAGGTTTTCGCGGCGATGCGGCATCTCCTGAAGCGGTTTTGCTGGTAAAAAATGGCCTGCATGTAGAAATCGCTATCGACAGAGATTCTCCAACCGGCAAAAGCGACGCGGCTGGTATTGCCGATCTCGTTTTGGAATCAGCCATGACAGTGATCATGGATTTTGAAGATTCTGTAACTGCGGTGGATGCTGAAGACAAGGTGTTGGTTTATTCAAACTGGCTTGGTTTACTGCGGGGCGATCTGGAGGAAAACCTCGAAAAGGGTGGTAAAACCATCACCAGAAAGCTCAATCCAGATCGCGAATATTCTGGTGCTGACGGTAGCGCATTCACATTGCGCGGGCGCTCTTTGATGCTGTCGCGTAACGTTGGTCAGCTCATGACCAATCCGGCAATTCATTATGATGACGGCAAGCATATTCCTGAATGCATTATGGATGGTGTTATTTCATCTCTGATTGGATTGCATGATATTGGCCCGACTGGAAGCCATGGAAATTCGGTTGAGGGCTCGCTTTATACGGTGTGCCCGAAAATGCACGGACCTGAAGAAGTAGCTTTTGCGGTTGCGTTTTTTGACCGGGTTGAAGCACTGCTTTCGATGAAACCAAATACCATTAAAATGGGAATAATGGATGAGGAACGTCGCACCACGGTCAATCTGAAAGAATGCATTCGTGCCGCTAAAAACCGTGTGGTTTTCATTAATACCGGTTTCCTTGATCGCACTGGTGATGAAATCCATACAGCCATGGAAGCTGGTCCGATGATCCGCAAAGGCGAGATGAAACAATCGGCCTGGATTGCTGCATACGAAAACTGGAATGTGGATATCGGTCTTGAATGCGGTCTGAAAGGTCACGCACAAATTGGCAAGGGCATGTGGGCCATGCCTGATTTGATGGCCGACATGCTGGAGCAAAAGATTGGCCATCCCAAAGCTGGTGCGAATACCGCGTGGGTGCCGTCACCGACAGCGGCGACGTTGCACGCAACGCATTATCATCAGGTCAACGTGGCAGAGGTGCAGGCGAAAATTGCTTCGCGCGGTCGTGCCTCGCTGGATGATATCCTTTCTATCCCTGTTGCTTCACGCCCTAACTGGTCTCCGGAAGATATTCAACTCGAACTGGATAATAATGCGCAGGGAATATTGGGTTATGTGGTGCGTTGGATTGATGCGGGTGTTGGTTGTTCCAAGGTGCCAGATATCAACAATGTGGGCCTGATGGAAGATCGTGCCACATTGCGTATTTCAGCACAGCATATGGCCAATTGGTGGCATCATGATGTTTGTTCTGAAGAGCAAATCATGGAGACCATGAAGCGCATGGCTGGCGTGGTGGATGGACAAAATGCAGGAGATCCAACCTATACGCCAATGTGCAGTGATCTGGATAATTCCATTGCATTTAAGGCTGCTTGCGATCTGGTATTGAAAGGGCGCATCCAACCATCTGGTTATACCGAGCCGTTGCTTCATTCCCGCCGTTTGGAATTTAAGGCACAAGGCTAACAAAATTACTATCGGGCGGGGTATATCCTATCTCGCCCGATATTTTTAATGCACAATAATCACAATTATAAATGGTATCCATTATTCAGCGAGGGCACATGGCCAAACAGTTTCCGCATCTCGAAGCAAAACATAAAGAGTTCATCCAGCGTCAGCACATCTTCTTTACAGCCTCTGCAACAGGCGACAGCCGAGTGAATATTTCACCTCGTGAGATTGGTGCCTTGCGAATTGTTGATGATAATTCAGTTGTATATCTTGATCGTACCGGCAGCGGAAATGAGACTGCAGCCCATATGCTTGCAGATGGTCGTTTGACCATTATGTTTTGCGGCGTTGAAGGGCCACCGAAAATATTGCGCCTCTACGGAACAGGCGTGGCGCTTAATTGGTCCAGGTCAGAGTTTTCAACTTTGATTGATCAGCATTTTGGTGGCAACACCCCGCTTGGAGCGAGGCAAATCATCAAGCTAAATATTGATTTGGTTCAAACTTCCTGCGGTTATGGTGTGCCGTTGTTCGATTATAAGGGTGAGCGTGATTCAATCGAAAACTGGCACGACAATAAGGGGCCGGATGGTATTCGGGATTATTGGCAACAGGAAAATCTTGAAAGCATGGATGGATTACCGACGGAAATTTTCCCGGGGTGAATTTTTGAATGCCTGTGGACAACATAGGTTTCCCAAAAAAAGACATCTCATCACCTTAATTGGATTCGGAGGATGTTGGCGATCAACTGGTTTTCTTATTTACAGGACGATTACGTGACTAACTTAATCAATGATACCGAATATTTTTCGGGCCATTTAGTGTAACAGTTATGGCCTTATATTCGTCATCTGCCTGAAGATTCCAGTTGATCAATCAATGGGAGGCAAAGGCCTTTGCCTTTGCAGTTTGGGAGATGACATTATGAAAAAATACATATTTTTCAATACGGTTTTTGCAATTGCATTGGCTGGTGGGTTCGCTACTACGGCCTTGGCTGCGAATGATGATCCGCTTAATGAAAACTGGGCACCCAGTGAATGGGGTGCAGATGATAAAGCTGGCTCGGTAAACCGCACCACATCGGAAATGGTTTTGAAGGCTGTCGGGCTGGTTAAGCAGGGCAAGGTTGCAACCCTTGGTAAGGTATACCAACAGGACGCGCCGACCTTTGGATCACGTGGGTGGCGCATGACTATTCCCGGTCTGCCAACAGGTGGTCCATTCGGTCCTAAGGAGCTCGTTTATAATGATGAGTATCTTTCCACTGAAATTGGTCAGGTTGGAACCCAGTTCGATGGCCCCGGCCACATTGGCGTAGTTACTTCCAAGGGACAGTTTTTCTATAATGGTCGTTACCTTTCTGATCCTGATATCAATGCTTATGGAATGGGCTCGCTGGGTGTTGAACACGTCGCCAAAAAGGGTTTTGTTTGTCGTGGAGTGTTGCTGGATGCAGTCGCATTGCGGGGTGGGCAATTGCCAGTTCCTAAAGAAAACAGCAAAGATGATCCGGGTATCATCACAGATAAAGACGTTCAGGAAATGATCAAGCGGCAAGGCATTGCCGAGATTGGGCCTGGCGATTGTGTGTTCCTGTATACCGGTCATGGTAATATCTGGCACCCAAGTGAATGGGATAGCTATGATGCTGCTGAAAAGAAAAAGCGCATCGATTTGTTTAACTCTGGCGGACCGGGGTTTGGGCTTTCGGCATGTGAATATATGGCTGAACGCAAGATCATTTTGTGGGGCGCGGATACATGGGCATCAGAAGCTGTGGGCAAGGGTTCCGGTGGTGAAAACCCGCAACCCTTTGAGTGCCACATAAACATGATGACCAAGCGCGGGATATGGAATTTGGAAAATCTGGATCTGTCGCAATTGGTAGCAGATAAAGCCTATGAATTCCTGTTTGCATGGTCACCGTTGAAAATCAAAGGCGGCACCGGCTCGCCGGGAAATCCGATCGCTATGTATTGATTGGCAAAAATTTAGGGCGCGCCTATTTAGTCGCGCCTTCTTCAAATTGCAAAACATCTTTAGGTATGATTTCCCAGTTGGCTTTTGAGCCGACATAGATGTGTTTGCCGATCTCTATTTCCGGGTCGCCATTCAGGCATCCTAATGTGACGCCGTGGATTTTTCCGTCGAAAATTCCGCAGAGGGTGGAGCCGCATTTACTGCAAAACTGGAGGCCGAAACCATGCTTGCCCACATAGGATGTGAGTTGATTCTCGCCTGAAAGCCATTGGAATTCATCTGCTTCAACCAGCGCATAAGCAGATGCCTGAGCGCTGAATGCTTTGCGACAACGGGAGCAGTGGCATGAAGTTGCATCGCGGAGCTGGCCGTCAATTTGGTAAGTTATCTCTCCACAAAAGCATTCGCCGGTTATGGTCATAATCTTCCCCTAATGTCTAAAGTGCCTCGTGCCAGTGAAGACCATGGCTATACCTGCGTCATCTGCCGCTGCAATTACCTCGTCGTCACGCATGGAACCGCCGGGCTGGATGACGCTGGTAGCACCGGCTTCTACGGCTGAAATCAAACCATCGGCAAACGGGAAGAATGCATCAGATGCGACGGCGCTTCCTATTGTGAGTACTTCACCGCCTGCTGCTTGCGCTGCGTCAACCGCTTTTCTGGCAGCGATACGGGACGAATCAATCCTGCTCATCTGGCCAGCGCCGATGCCAACGGTGGCTGCGTCTTTGACATAGATGATGGCGTTTGACTTTACGTGTTTTGCAACGCGGAAGGCGAACTTCATGTCTGATAATTCTTCTGTGTCTGGTTGACGTTTGGTTACGACTTTCAATTCAAGATCGTCCACATTGGCGGCATCGCGCTCCTGTACCAGCATTCCGCCTGCAACGGTTTTTGCCATAATACCCGGCGCTCTTGGATCAGCGAGTGAACCGGTGGTTAACAGGCGCAAGTTCTTTTTGGCAGCAATTATTTCCATTGCCTCAGGAGATACATTTGGTGCGATTATGACTTCGGTGAAGGTTTTTACGATTTCCTCTGCGGCCTCTGCGTCAAGGATTTGATTCATGGCAACAATGCCACCGAAGGCTGATACCGGATCGCAGGCAAGCGCCTTTAGATATGCTTCTTTCAAGGAGCCAGCCATGGCGACACCGCAAGGATTGGCGTGCTTGATGATGGCGATCGCAGGGGAGAGGGCCGGGTCAAATTCACTCACAAGTTCGAAGGCTGCATCGGTATCATTGATATTGTTATAGGAAAGTTTTTTGCCCTGATGCTGGGTCGCAGTGGAAACGCCGGGGCGTTCTTCCATCGTTTTATAAAATCCGGCGGACTGGTGTGGATTTTCACCGTAGCGCATCACGGCTTCGAGCTTGCCTGCAATGGCACGGTGCAACGGCATTTCAACTTCGAGTTCATCGGAGAACCAATTGGAGATCGCCGTATCGTATGCGGCAGTGCGGGCATATGCTTTGTGGGCCATGCGCTTGCGAAAATTGAGCGAAACGGCACCGTCATTGTCTTTGAGCATGCGGAGGATTTCCGAATAATCGTCGGGGTCAGTGATGACCGTCACGTAGGCATGGTTTTTGGCGGAGGCGCGGATCATGGCTGGGCCACCGATATCAATATTCTCGACGCAATTGGCATAATTGGCACCGGAATGAACGGTTTCTTCAAACGGGTAGAGATTGAGAATTGCCAGATCGATGGTTTCAATGCCGTGCTCTTTCATGGCTGCAACGTGCTCTTTGTCGTCGCGAATGGCAAGCAGGGCACCATGGACATTCGGGTGCAGGGTTTTTACCCTACCATCCATGATTTCGGGAAAATTGGTTATATCGGATACGTCAGTTACTTCGAGGCCTGCATCCTTCAATGCCTTCGATGTGCCGCCGGTGGAGAGGAGCTTTACGCCACGGCTGGCGAGGTTTTTGGCCAGATCAACTATGCCTGCTTTATCGGCAACGGAGAGCAGAGCGGTTTGAATAGTGACTAATTCGGGGGCAGGGATATTTTTGGAAATGACGGCCATTTGGGTTTCCCGGTTGGATCGTGAAAGAATGATATTTCTATAACCAGCATGCATCTGGAATTCGATAGCAAACGCCTGCGACACAGATGTTTTTCAACACAATTTACCATTGGTTTCAAGCGTCACTTAAGGTTGACGTTCTAAAATCCAACGTACTTCCGAAACCTTTGATGCTTTCAGGTGAAGCGTGATTTGTGATGTTCTGGCGGCCCCCTCGGAGACTGCGAAGAAAATGCTTTCTTCGACGGTAATCGGGACGTCGACACAGCTGAATTTCCAGATTTCGTCAGGGCTGATTTTCAGCAGGATATTTCGTTTGCTGGTGCCAGAGAGCAATTCAACGGAAGGGTGTATATGGAAGCGGATGGCCACATCGTCTTTGGTTGCGTATCTTGCTGTACCGCCGCCGGGAGCCTGAAACTGGTCGCTTCCCATCAAGATGTTGCCATCTTCCGATAGTTCCAGCATGCGGTGATGAACAATTCCAAATGAACGCACATAGGCATCATGGCTTGCCACGACTTTATCTGTGCCACCTTCATTTTCACGCTCGACGGTCACCTTTGTGGGGCCGGAAACCACACGCCCTTCAAGTGTGTGGTTCAAGCTGCCGGTTATCTGAAATTTACAGGAAGAAGTGTCATTGATGGTAGCTGTGGAATGGGCGGCGGTTGATCGCCAGACATCGTCCTTTGTCAGTCTTAACCGGGTATTGGCGAAAGTGGGGGCGCCGCAATTGATGATGAGGCATCTGTTTTTACTGGACATCTCGAAGGATAGGCATCCTGCATGGGCGGAAGTTGAAAGTTCACCTTGAACGGGCTTGCCGGTATCCATGATGATGGCGGTACTACTTCTCTCAAGCCTTTGAAATCCGGAATGGCTCGCATTGGCCGGTGGCGTACCGCGGGTATCATCGTAGCGAAGGAGGGTCGCCATAAGATCTTGCTGGGTGGTTGATGTGGAATTAAATCTGGCGAGGTTTCCATCACCCATGCGGAAAAACCGGATGGCCGGGATCATACGCTCGATGGTGGAAATCAGCTCTGCCGGTGGTGGGTCCCCCTGCCATGCATATGCTTGTCTTAGGGGCAGAAGGTCTGCCAGAATTTGCGGTAGAACAGATGGGTTTCTGGAGATATGGCCGCCATCGGGCAATATCTGGCGTCGCAATTCTTCTGAAAGATGTTTTTGGGCGTTGCGAAGAGATACTTTTTGATCCGAGATACAAATCGCTGAATAGGCAAGCGCGATATGGCAGCGCAGGCGCGGCAGGCCCTCGGGGGCATCTGTTGCCATTCGGCGCAAATATCGCACATGCTGGCCGATGCTTTTCATGAACAGGCGATAAAAACTGTGATTGGTGTTTTCGACCACAATCAGCGAATGGCAAAGCCATGCGATCAAGCGTTTTGAAGTGACTTCCAGTTCCCAGGCGGCTGGGTTATCGCTCTTTGAATTAAGCGTAATCCAATCATCAATAAATGCTTGGGCATTGGATTGGGAAAGAGCCGTATCTGCAATGTTTAGATGGCGGAACCAGCGAAAACTATGAAGGGTTTTTTCCCATTCCAAGGTGGGGGGGGAAACCACGAACGGACTTCTCCCCTGAGTTTCAACGGTTTTTCCAGCGAAATGGAATATGCCGGCATAAAATTCCTCTGCCCTTGTGGGATCAGCAGTGCGTAAATCTTGCGGGGTGAGCAATAGGCGCTCAGGTGCCGGGCCAGACATTCTTGCAAAACCGAATGAACTCGTACGCATACGTCGCTTAAGGCGTTGCCAAAGCTCCACCAGTGTCATTCCGATTATTCGAGGTTGATCAAGATTTGCCATTAGGTCATGAACTCATGTCTGCATATCTAAAAGATGAGCGCAGAATATAGAATTTTGCAGCGCCATTTCTTATCAGATTGTCACCTCACCCCTTTTGGTCGCAACTCGATGTCGAATCACCATGCTATCCTATCGCTTTTCAAAACGGCAGGCAAAAAAGCCATCCAACCCGCCATCTCCTGCGTTTTCCTGTGGCAAATGATAGGGCAGGGTTCGTATGGCACCTTGACCGTTGATGAACTGGCCCAGAGTGGGAAATTCCTGTTTGTCGAGAGGGAGTAATTTGAGATCGTCGCAATCCTTCATTACTTGTGCCAGCAGATTTTCGCCTTCGCTTTTTAACAGGGAACAGTTGGAAAAAACCAGAATGCCACCGGGGCGCACGAATTCTTTTGCCTTCAGAATCAATTGGTATTGGAGTTTTGCCAGAGCGTCGATGTCGTCGCGGGTTTTGGTCCACATTATATCCGGATGTCGCCGGATGGTGCCAGTAGATGAGCAAGGCGCGTCGAGCAGTACAGCATCAAAAGGTTCCGGGCATTGCCATTCCATAATATCGGCTTCGATCAGGCTGGCTTTGAGCTTCAGACGGTTCAGGTTTTCCTGTAGCCGTATCAGCCTTGGGGCGGAGACATCAAGCGCTGTTACATTGCCGCCGCGTGTTGCAATTTGCGCGGTTTTTCCGCCGGGTGCTGCACATAAATCCAGAACGGACTTGCCGGACACATCACCGAGCAATGTTGCCGGTATGCTGGCTGCTGCATCCTGAACCCACCATTCCCCCTCTTCAAAGCCCTCCATTTGGCTGACGGGGGTTTTGCTGGATATTCTAACTGTGCCGGTTTCCAATACCCGCCCCTCAAGTTTTTCTGCCCATTTTTGCGAGTCGGATTTTGTGGTTACATCGAGTTGAGATTCGAGCAGAAGCATTTTGGATATATCATCCAGCTTTGCTTTGCCGTAGTCGCTTCTGATTTGCTTTGCCAACCAGTCAGGGAAGATTTTACCATTGTCGCTTGATTGCAGCAGTGCTTCCTTCTCGTTTGTTATCCGACGCAGGACCGCATTTGCCAGATTTTTGAAGCGCGTGGTGCGCTTGTCTTCGGCTATTGCTGTTACCCCGAGGTTAACCGCCGCGCTATCTGGAATATCCATATAGAGGATCTGTGCGGCTGCGATGTGCAGGGAATGGATGAGCCAGCGTGCGCGTTTGGGCGGTTTTCTATCCATTGTTTTTTTCAGGACAGTTTCGATTTGTACACGGCGACGAAGTGCAATCATCAACATGGCGCGGATCATTGCTCGATCCTTGGCAATCAGTGCGCGGTAGGTGGAAAGGCCATGAGCCTCATCACACAGGGCATCAAGGTTGCGTGCATCATCAACGACACGGGTTAGAATTTGCGTTGCGACCTTGCGGGCAACAAGGCCTGTGCGAGCTTTGCTTTCAGGTTGGTATGAATTGTTTTCTTTGTTCAAGCGGTTTGTATCCAGAGGTTGTTTTGGGGCTTTTTGGTACCCAAATTTCAAACAGTTTCTGGCATTTATTCGCAGAAACTGTAACACTGACTTTGTATATATCTCTAAGTGGCGTTGGTTGCATGAAAAAAAATCAGGAAAATGAAACTGGCGAAGAGAGTGAAGTTCGCCGTGACCTTCCGGAAGCAGCAAAACGTGCTCTGGCAGAGGCCAAAACTCGCCGGGCACAGATTGACGAAGTTGCATATTCTATGCCCAAAGAGCTGAACGGCCCAAAGGGGTTGGAACCATCTCGTTACGGAGACTGGGAAAAGGACGGCATTACCAGCGACTTTTAGGGATGTGGCTCTAAGTACTATTTCAAGTCGATGCACCATTGTTGTCGGTGCCATCTGCAGGCTTGTTTTGAGATGCACAACCAGATGAAATTCGAGTATTACGACGAAATTTCTAAATTGTGTTAAGTCGAAATTAAGACCGTATGCGGTAAAACACTCTATAGATCCAATGATTGCTGCTGAAGATGCAGGTTTCTTGTGTTCAGTCATGGAATTTTGGCCCGTTGCTTGTTTGATTTTCAGCAAGCCATCAGTTGGAGAGTGTCATGCAACAGAAAATGACAAAGAAATCGCTGTTTAAACAATTTGCACGAAATGCTCGGGGCGGAATTGCTGCCCCTGCGAGCATTGCATTTCTGGCCATAATACTGTCTGCGGGAGCGGCGGTGGACTATAGCCGTATCAGCCATACAAAAACGATTGTTGCAGATGCGCTTGATGCGGCATTGTTGGCCGCGGCAAAAGATTTGAGTACGGGCGCAGTATCGGCCAATGATTTAGAAGGAAAGTTCTCGAATTTCTTCTTAGCCAATGTGGAACTTCGTTCCAAGCAAACAGATGTCTTTGTGGTCAAGGAATTTGATGCGGACCCTAATACCGGTATTGTTTCTGCGACGGTGGAGGCAGATTTAAAGATGTCCTTTATGGGTATTGTCGGCAAGGATCGGGTGAAAATACCTTTGGCCTCTGAAGTCCGGTATAAAACCGATGAAATTGAACTTGCGATGATGCTGGATGTTACAGGTTCCATGCAAACAAATGGCAAACTTAATTCATTGAAGAAGGCTGCAGCAGATGCGGTTGATATATTGATTCCTGTAGGTGGAAATCCTAACGGAAAAGTACGCATTGGCATGGTGCCATATTCCTATGCTGTCAATGCTGGAATTTATGCAAAGACGGTCAATAACAAATTTGGCGGCAATACCAATCCTGGTGGGTATTCCGTTCCCAAAGGTGTAAATACGAAAAACTGTTTGGTGGAGCGGGCTGGTGTGAATGTCTTCACGGATGTGGGCTATCTTACTGCGCCTATTCCTACGGATGTTCGGGCTGGATGCCCCGAAACAGCTATTCGCCCTTTGACAGATGATCGCGATGCGCTGATTGCTGACCTGAAAAGCCTAAAGGCAAATGGTTATACGGCAGGCCACATGGGGGTTGCCTGGACCTATTACATGTTATCTGAGAATTGGCGGGACCTGTGGCCCTCTGACTCGAAGCCCAACGATTATTCCCCGAACGTTCAGAAAATTGCAATTTTGATGACAGATGGGATATTCAATACCTATTATCAGGGTACAGAAGGGACGCCTTATGTCGATTCTGGATTTCCCCAAGTAAATCCTTACAAGGCGTCTCCCGCCACGGCCATCGGCCTTTGTGACCACATGAAGCAGGACAAAGGTGGTGACCCTGGCATCATTGTATATTCGATAGCTTTTGATGCGCCCAAAGACGCGCAGCAAACTTTGAAGGATTGTGCTACACCGGATACAGCAGAAACCAAGTATTATCACTCAGCAAAAACTGAGGAAGAATTACGTGCGGTATTCCAGCAAATCGCATTCAATATTCAGAAATTACGTATTTCTAAATAGTGATGAGATACTCGTGATCATCTGATTTATTAATTGTTTATTAAGGTTGTTGTGCTGATATCATAAGGCCCACACAAGTAGTGGGTGTTACTTGATTGTATCAGAGTAGGGCCATCCTATGCGTTTTGTGCATAGCAGCATTGAAATATATTGCATTGCACAAATTTTGGTTCATACTATATTAACAACATCCAACGGACGTATTCGTTGGTCCTCTATCGGGTTTATCCTCCTCCCAAACCCGATAGCCTGGCCGGTTTATCCTCCTCCCAAACCGGTCAACTCATAAGATGCCCACCGTATTCTCCTCCCGCGGTGGGCATTCTTATTTCTGGAGTTGGGCTTTCATTTTTGTACTCACGGGCGTTTCCAAGCTTTGCTTGGGCCCTGCGTAAGCGCGGCGCATTAGCGCCAGGTTCCCACGCTCGCCCTTTGGGCTCTCATTCTTTTTCCAAAAATTAATCGGATCGTTCACTCGCTCTATCCTCCCGTAGCTGCCACGCCGGAGGCGGGAGCGAAGAGCGACCGGCGCTAATGCGCCGCGCCTTCGCAGGCCTGAGCGCAGCGAAGATATGCCGTGAGAAAGAAAACCTAAGCAGAATAAATTTATTCTGCCTTATTCTGCCGATTTTCAATCAAATCTTCCACCACTCCGGGATCAGCGAGTGTTGACGTGTCACCCAGGGTTGCAAAATCATCTTCGGCAATCTTTCGCAGAATGCGGCGCATGATTTTTCCGGAGCGGGTTTTTGGCAGACCGGGAGCCCATTGCAGGGCGTCGGGTGTTGCGATTGGACCGATTTCCTTGCGCACATGGGCGCGGAGCTCTTGTCTTAGCTCGTCGCTTGGCTCCACTCCGTTCATCAAGGTAACATAGCAATAGATGCCCTGACCCTTGATTGGGTGTGGATAGCCCACGACTGCTGCTTCAGATACGGCTTCGTGTGATACCAAAGCCGATTCAACTTCGGCTGTTCCCATGCGGTGGCCGGAAACGTTTATCACGTCATCAACGCGACCGGTGATCCAGTAATAGCCATCTTCATCTCGGCGACAGCCGTCACCAGTGAAATACTTGCCCTTGTAGGTGGAGAAATAGGTTTCAACGAAGCGTTTGTGATCGCCGTAAAGGGTACGCATCTGGCCGGGCCATGAATCTGTGATGCAAAGATTGCCGGAGGCCGCACCCTCAAGAGGTTCACCTTCGCCATCAACCAGTTGCAGTTGCACGCCGGGAAGAGGGTATGTGGCAGAGCCGGGTTTAAGCGCGGTTGCGCCCGGTAGCGGTGAAATCATGATACCACCGGTTTCAGTTTGCCACCAAGTATCAACAATTGGGCAACGATTATCGCCAACCACGCGGTAATACCATTCCCATGCTTCAGGATTGATCGGTTCGCCAACAGAGCCCAAAATACGCAGGGATTTACGTGAGGTTTTGGTCACATGGTCATCGCCTGCACCCATCAAAGCGCGGAGGGCGGTGGGCGCCGTATAGAAAATATTGACCTGATGCTTGTCGCAGACATCCCAGAAGCGTGACGGGGTCGGATAATTCGGAACACCTTCAAACATCAAGGTCGTTGCACCGTTGGCCAGCGGGCCGTAGACGATATATGAGTGGCCGGTAACCCAGCCCACATCTGCTGTACACCAATAAATATCGCCATCGTGATAATCAAAGACATATTGATGGGTGAAGGACGCCCAGACCAGATAACCGCCTGTGGTGTGTAATACGCCTTTGGGCTGGCCGGTTGAACCGGAAGTATAAAGAATGAAAAGCGGATCTTCGGCGTTCATTTCTTCTGGTGGGCAATCGGCGGATGCGTCATCAACAACGTCATGATACCAGATATCGCGGCTATCATCCCAGTTGATATTGCCGCCAGTGCGTTTGACGACCAGAACGCCTTCTACGTCCATTCCTTTTTTTGCGGCAATTACGATTGCATCATCGGCATTTTGTTTCAGCGGAATGGGTTTGCCGCCGCGTACGCCTTCATCGGCTGTGATTACAAAATGGCTTCGACAATCGACAATCCGGCCAGCCAGTGCTTCGGGAGAAAAGCCACCGAAAACAATGGAATGCACGGCACCAATGCGCGCACAGGCAAGCATGGCATAAGATGCTTCCAGTATCATCGGCATATAGATGGTGACCCGGTCGCCTTTGGAAACGCCATTGGATTTTAATGCATTGGCCAGTTTGCACACATGCATGTGGAGTTCATTATATGTGACTTTGGCATCGTCATTTGGGTCGTCGCCTTCCCAAATAATTGCTACCTGATCGCCTCTGGTGGCCAAATGACGGTCAATACAATTGGCGCTTACGTTGAGGGCCCCGTCTTCGAACCACTTGATCGATACATCTGGATATTCAAAGGTTGTGTTTTTGACTGTGGAATAGGGTTTGATCCAGTCAATGCGCTTTCCTTCTTCGCCCCAAAAGGCATTTGGGTCTTTAACGCTTGCCTCGTACATGTCCTGATATTTCTGTTTATCAATCAGTGCATGGGCTGCGGCTTCAGGTGTTACTTCATAAATGTGTGTTTCAGTCATTGAAAATCCCTCCTCCGGTCCCAGCCATCACGTCGGGGCAGCTGGATACAAAAAAACTTATCCTATGACCTATAAATATTTGGCGGCGCTGTCCATTAGACCAACGCCTCACATGGTCAAATGCGTCAATATAGCCGGGAAAGGTCCAGATAGTTAAAATTTTAAGGAATTTAACCTAATCTGCCAAGTTAATTCAGTAATTCTCCTTTTTGTATTGAGTGTAGGAGTGGGATATGAGTTTTTCTGTAGGCAGAAATCTGGCTGTTTTGGGTCTGACACTGGTTCTTGTGGGGTGTTCACTGCCACCAAGAATTATCTGGCATGATACTTCATGGTGTACACCGTGGAGTTTGAAATATGTGCTCAATCGGGTCGCCAGCCGCTTTGGCCCGGTTTCCATTCACTCCACCCATCGTTGGCCTCTGGAAAATCGACGCAAGGGCGGCAAGCGAAAATCCTATCATCTCACTTGTCGGGCTGTTGATTTTTCGGTCAGCGGTGAGCCACGGAGCGTGATCCGGTTTTTGAAATCACTGCCTCAAGTGGGTGGATATAGTTATTATAAAAAAGGTTTTTACCATATCGATAACGGCCCTAGACGGACTTGGTAGTTTTCTTTCTCACGGCGTATCCTCCACATTTTTAGTGGCATGTCTTCGACATGACGCTCGGGCCTGCGAAGGCGCGGTCTGACCGGCCGGGCAGCTCTTTGCTGCCTTGATCGCGTAGTTAGAGTTGATTGAACGGTTTCAGAGTTTCCCCGTTTAGGCCACCCATGCGGCATATTTCTGTCCATTCATCATCGCGAACGGGCTGAACCGAGAGGCGCATGCTTTTTACCAATGCGGATTCTGACAAAGCATCGCTGGCTTTTACATCGGAAAGCTTTACAGGCACCGGCATATCGCAAAGGGCACGGATATGGACGCAATCCCAGCGCTCATCATCGGTTGTGCTATCTGGTGCGCTTAAAGCGGAAACTTCAATAATGCCTACAATCTCAAGGCCTTCATTGGAGTGATAGAAGAAACCACGATCACCAATTTTCATAGCACGCATATTGTTGCGGGCCTGATAATTGCGAATGCCATCCCATTCTTCGCCGGCATCCCCTTTGGCTTTTTGGTTTTCCCATGACCATTTAAAGGGCTCCGACTTGAACAACCAATATTGCATTTATTCCTCCGAGTTCACTTGTTTTCCGATTTTAGCGGGCGGCGCAGTAATTGTACAACGGCGTCTTTTGCCGAAAGTTCTTTATCGAGAACTGCGGTGACTGCTTTGATGATTGGTGTGTCGATGTTTTGTTGTATTGCAATCTTAGCGGCAATTCTGGCGGTGAAAGCGCCTTCTGCGAGTTTTAGCCCTTGCAGATCGTCGCCATGGCCAAGTGCCATGCCGTATGAAAAATTACGCGATTGGGGGGTTGAACAGGTGAGCACCAAATCGCCCAGACCTGAAAGACCGGACAAGGTTTGCTGTTCAGCGCCAAGGGCTACGGCGAGACGGCATATTTCGGCAAAACCCCGTGCGATCAAGGCCGCTTCGGCGCTCGCGCCTAATTGCATGCCACGTGCAGCGCCCACGGCGAGCGCAAGGACGTTTTTCAATGCACCACCCAGTTCAACGCCTTTAAGATCATCGCTGGCATAGCAGCGGAATCCTTCGGTTGAAAGGCTTGCGGCCAGCTTTTGAGAAATGGTCATGTCTTTGCTGGCGATGGTGATAGCGGTTGGTAGTTTTTGTACAACGTCACTGGCGAAGCTTGGGCCGGATAGGGCTGCAACAGCGCAATCGGGGATTTCGTTGGCGATCAATTCGCTGGGCAACAGAGCTGTCTCGCGGTCAATTCCTTTGGCACAGGCGATGTTAATTGCGCCTGACTTGATGAGCTTTGCTGCAGATTTTGCCATTTCTCCGATGGTTTGTGCAGGTACTGCAAACAGAACAATTTTGGCACTCTCAATCGCTACGGGCAGTTCAGTTGTTGCCTGAATGTCAGATTCCAGTGGAAGGTTGCCAAGATAGTCAGGATTGTTGCAATTCTGGTTTATGGCGTTGACCACAGATCGATTGCGCGACCAAAGTACTGTTTCGTGACCAGCACGTCTTACAACGCAGGCGAGGGCGGAACCCCATGCACCGCCGCCGAGAACGCAAATCTTGCTCATGCCTTGGCTCCCTTGCGTCCTGATCCAATGACGCTGGCAGAGGTTTCGTCCAGTGGCCAGCGTGATCTTGGGGCCGTGTTCATGGGTGAAGTCTCGCCGCGCTCTGCGCGCTCCAACCCTGCCCATGCAATCATTGGTGCGTTGTCTGAGCAAAGCGCAAGAGGTGGGGCTACAAACTCCCAGTTCTCTTCATTGCAAAGTGTTTCGAGATCGGACCTGATTTTCTGGTTTGCTGCGACGCCTCCTGCTGCGACCAAAACCGGGAATGAGGTAGTATTTTTTGTTAAAAATTCAGCCATTGCGCGTTTGCAACGATTAACCAGAACGGCGCTTACGGCGCTTTGGAAGGAGGCGCAGATATCTGCAATGTCTTGTTTGGATAAGGGGGCAAGGGATTCTGCCTTTTGGCGCACTGCGGTTTTTAGGCCGGAAAATGACATGTTCAATGTATCCTGACCACGTAGGGGCTGGGGAAACTGGAAGCGTTTTTCGTCACCTTCCTTTGCAGCTAATTCAACACTTGGTCCGCCGGGTTGCGGAAGGCCCAGCAGTTTTGCGGTTTTATCAAAGGCTTCGCCCAAGGCATCATCAATGGTGGTTGCCATGCGTTGATAATCGCCAAGGCCGTTGACGCTCAGAATTTGTGTATGTCCGCCGGATACCAACAGCAATAGATAGGGATATTCGACGCTGTTAGTCAGCCGCGCTGTGAGTGCGTGACCCTCCAGATGGTTGATTGAGAGAAACGGAATGTCGTTGGTGGAGGCGATGGCCTTGGCGGTCATCATGCCGACGATCAGGCCACCGACCAAGCCTGGGCCAGTGGTGGCAGCGACTGCATCGAGTTTGTCAAAGGATAACTCAGCATCTGCCATGGTTTTTTTGATTAAATGATCGAGAGCCGTGAGGTGGGCCCGAGCGGCAATTTCAGGCACCACACCGCCAAATTCACGGTGATCCTCAAACTGGCTTAATACGTTCTGACTGAGGATTTTGGGCATACCCTCGCTATCGCGCGTCACAATTGCCGCAGCGGTCTCATCACAACTTGTTTCTATGCCTAAAATACGCAAGATATCTCTGTCACTGGTAATTATTGGTGATCTGTCCTAGGTGGGTAGCAGAACGATTTTAAAAAGAAAATGGCTGGTTGGAAAAACCACATGAAACAGCAAATTGTAATTGGTACACGCGGCAGTGATTTGGCACTGGCTCAAGCCCATGAATTGAAACGCCGCCTGATTGACGCGCACGGTGATCTAGAGATTGAAATCAAGGTTATTTCGACATCCGGCGATCGTATTCAAGATCGACCATTATCGGAAATTGGCGGCAAGGGTCTGTTTACGCTGGAGATTGAGGAGCAACTTTCCGGTGGCGAGATTGATATGGCGGTGCATTCGACCAAGGATATGCCGACCGAACTGCCTGAGGGGCTGGAACTTTCCTGCTATTTGCCGCGTGAGGCGGTAGAAGACGCCTTTATTAGCTACAAAGCCAATTCGATTATGGATTTGCCCCAAGGGGCGGTTGTTGGGTCTGCATCCTTGCGCAGGCAAGCGTTGATCAAGGCGATGCGTCCGGATTTGAAGGTCATCAATTTTCGCGGCAATGTACAAACCAGATTGCGCAAGCTGAAAGATGGCGAGGTGGATGCCACCTTGTTGGCTGTAGCGGGTTTGAACCGTTTGGGAATGAGAGATGTTATTACCTCCATCCTGCCGAAAGACGAATTTCCGCCTGCGCCGGGACAAGGGGCAGTTTGTGTCGAGAGCAGGGTGGGGGATGAAAAAATCAACGCTTTGTTGGCACCGATTAATCATGAGGAAACCACCAATCTTTTGGCGGCAGAACGCGCATTTCTAAAAGCGCTTGATGGTTCTTGTCGCACACCGCTTGCTGCCTTTGCGCAGATTGAAGGTGAAGATATCACCTTGGTAGGGATGATTATGTCGCCTGATGGGCAGACGATTTTCCGCCATGAAGCCAAGGCATCAATCAAAGAGGCAGAAGAATTAGGAAGCGATTTAGCAGGGCATTTGCGTGCGCAAGCAGGGCCGGACTTCTTTGACGACTGGATGTAAATTCCATGAAAATCCTTATTACCCGTAGCCAGTCCTTGAATGAGAATACGGCAGCGGTGCTTGTGGCGATGGGGCATGAGGCTGTTGAATGTTCGTTGGTGGAGATTGTTGACACGGGAGAGCCAATTCCTGTTGCGGATTTTGGCGGTGTGATATTTACCAGTCAGGCGGCAATGGAAACCCTTGCTGAACGGGAAAAGGCGGGGGAAGTGCTTTCGCGATCTTTGAAAGTGTTTGCTGTTGGGGAACGCACGGCAGAACAGGCACGGGCTTTGGGCTTTTCCGATGTTGTTGCAGGTGACGGTGGCGCTGACGGGCTTGCGGATATCATCGACAGGAGCGATTGCCAAAAATCTTTGCTCTATCTGGCTGGTGTGGATCGCGCGATTGAACTAACGAGTGAGGCTGTTGAAATCGTTCTCTTGGAGATTTATCAGGCGCAATTGCTGGATCCAAGAAAAGACCAATTGCAGGCTGCTTTGGATGAAGTTTCAGGGGGCTGTGCGTTTTTGTACTCTGTTCGAACCGCGTCCCATTTGCTTCAATTAATTTCGCGGCATAATCTTGAAAAAAGCATCGCAAATGTGGCATTCATTGCCATATCAAATAGGGTAGCAAAAGCGGTGGCATCTGAATTAAGCTTGCCGGTTTTGATCGCCAATCAACCCAATCAAATGGCGATGATTGATCTGGTTGAAGAAGTAAAAACATTTGGGATTACGGACTAGAAATTGTCTATTTGTTTGCCTTGTGGCCTTTTTGTGGCGCTAATCAAGTGCTAGCAATTGAATTAATGATCGCCGGGAAGAAACGGAAAGAAATGTGATGGCCACTTCGAACAATAATAGGAAAAAACCTGCCTCATCCGCTCGCCGGGGAACCAGAGCTGCGAAAACAATTGATCTTGAGGCGAATAAGAAACCTTCGGCCACCAGCAAAGCCAAGCCCTCATTAGGAATTCCCGATACGAAAGCAGAACCAAAACCTGCTGCTGCCAAGAGTACGAAGGCAAAAGCGGAGCCCGTGAAACCTGTACCTGAGAGGAACTCCGGCAATTTTTCCGGCATGGTTTTATCGGCGATATTGGGTGGTGCCGTCACCATTGGTGGTCTTGGTGCTATTGGCCAGATGAATAATGCAGACGGTTTGCCATTGGTCGGGAGTTTATTTGCCAAGGTTGGTGGCGAAAAAGCGGATCTTTCGAATTTGGCTGATCTTGATGCGGTGGTATCGTTGAAATCTGAAATTGCAGCCCTTACTGCGCGACTTGATAGTGCGCAGGAGCAGCTGAAATCTGCTGGTGCAGTTGATCTTTCTGCCATTGAAGGAAAGATCGCGGCACTTGAACAAAAAGATGCAGTAGATGCCAGTTCGGGAATTGATGAGGAAACCATTGGTCGAATCAACGATCTCAGCGCGAAATCGCAGGCGAATGGGACGCAGCTTGAGCAGCTTGCGACCCAGATGTCAGAGTTGAAGGCCGACCTGATTACTTCAGGGCAAAGTGCGGATAATGGTGATGTTCTTGCCAAATTGAGTGTGTTTGAAAAATCCATTGGTGATGTAGGAATACAAACGAACGTAATTTCTGACCGCATTGATAAGTTGGAAAGCCAGTTCAGTTCAGAGCTTCTGGGCAAAATCGAAGACATGGCGAAAATCGCTGATAATGCCAAAGTTAGCGAAAAAATTGCGCGCAGTGTGGCTGTTTCAGCTTTGCAAACCTCGATTGAACAGAATACACCTTATATGAATGCACTGGTTTCGATCGAAACCCTGACTGGTCCGAGCGAGGAAACCAGCCGTCTGAAAGAACTCGCAGCCAGCGGCAAAGTGCCGGACGTTCAAACATTGCAGAGCCAGTTTAAATCTCTGGCGAGCCACCTAATTCCGACGACGGCAAGCGAAGCGAATGCCAGTGTGCTCGACAAATTGGTGACGAGTGCTAAATCCCTGATCAAAGTGCGGTCGTCTACGCCGATCAACGGGACTACGGCGCAGGCGATTGTTTCGCGTATAGATGCGAAGCTGGCGTCTGGCGATCTTGCCGGTGTGGTTGAGGAATGGAACGGCCTGCCAGAGGAGAGCAAGCTTATAGGTGCTGACTGGATTGAAGGGGTCAATATGCGGATGGAAACCAGTCGATTGTTAAATATTGTGCTGAAAAAAGCCAGTGAAGGCTTAAGGGGCTAATTGAATTATGATCCGTATATTTATATTTTTGGCACTGGTTTTGGGCCTCGGTTTTTTGTTTTCATGGGTGGCAGATCGCCCCGGTGACGTGGTTCTGGATTGGCAGGGCACGCAATATGAAACCAATTTGATGGTGGCGCTCACCATTTTGGTTGCTATTATTGCGGCAATTTTGTTCGTATGGAGTGTTTTGCGCGGTATCGTGACATCGCCTGCAATCATGTCGCGGTTTTTCAAAAACCGGCGTCGTGAGCGTGGTTATCAGGCGCTTTCCAAAGGCCTGATTGCGGCTAATTCGGGAGATAGCGAACATGCCCGGCGTTTGACCATTGAGAGCGGAAAATTGCTTTCCGATGAGCCGCTGGTGGCGTTGCTGGATGCCCAAACTTCTTTGCTTGAAGGTGACCGCGAAAACGCTCGAAAACAATATTCTAAAATGCTTGAAAATGATTCCACCAAATTGCTGGCCCTTCGTGGGTTCTACGTCGAAGCCGAGCGTGAAGGTGCAGGGGAAGCTGCTCGTCATTATGCCAATGAGGCTGTGAAGATGGAATCTACCCTGCCTTGGGCGGGTAATGCGGTTCTTGGTTTTCAAACCGTCGACGGTGAATGGGAGCAGGCACTTCGCACACTGGAAGCCAACCGTTCAGCCGGGTTAGTCGATAAAGATTTGGCGAAAAAACAGCGAGCCGTTTTGTTGACCGCGCAGGCTTTTGCAGAAGAACCATCAGACCCCACGCGCGCTGCCAAGCTGGCGCAACAAGCCCATGGTTTGGATGGGGAACTGGTGCCGGCTGCCATCATCGGATCGCGGGCTTATACTCGCTTGGGCGATATTCGCAAGGCTAACAAATTGATTGAAGCTGTTTGGAAAAAGAGCCCTCATCCGGAATTGGCAGATGCCTATATTCATGTGCGAAGCGGCGATTCTGTCTCGGATCGCCTAAAGCGGGCGAACCATTTGGCCGGACTTAAATCTGGCCATGCCGAGGGTAATATGGCCATAGCACTGGCGGCGATCGATGCGCAGGATTGGGCGCTTTCTCGCAAAGCTATGCAACCTGTATTGATCAGTTCCCTGAGTGAAAGAGCCTGTCTCATTATGGCTGAAATTGAAGAGGGCGAACATGGTGACAAGGGTCGAATGCGCGACTGGCTGGCACGCGCTGTTCGTGCGCCACGCGATCCGGCATGGACGGCGGATGGTTATGTTTCTGAAAAATGGTTGCCGATTTCACCTGTTTCGGGCGAGATAGGTGCTTTCCAGTGGAGGCTGCCAGTGGAACAATTGGGTGCTCCGGCGGAGGCTATTGATATTGATGAATTGACCAAGCCGCTGGTGTTGGAGCCTGAGGAGATCAAAGCACCTGATGATATTTCAGATAAGGTAGAAACAGCGGAAGTGCCGGACGCCGATGAAGCTGAACTGGTTGAAGCGATCAACAATGCCGATCAGAAAAAAGAGACTGAAGCTGAAACTGATGTTGACGAAGTTGAGGGTGTGGTGCCGCTAGAGACACAATCAGCATTCCCCTTGAAGCGTCGTCCAGATGATCCCGGCGTGCGCAAGGAAGGTAGCGAAGAAAAGGCCTTCAAGTTCTTTTAGGCCAATTTGGATTTGTGATAGCGCATGGGACAACGCTGATGACCATTCCATAAAGCCGCATTAGCTCAGTTGGTAGAGCACATCATTCGTAATGATGGGGTCGGGTGTTCAAATCACCCATGCGGCACCACTGAAACCTAATGTTATCAATAACTTAGGACGTAACCTAAATTCCCAATAGCTAATGAAACAGCTGCTGTCACTCTCACGTCACAGTAAAGGTTTCGACATGGCTACAATTCGGAAAAGAGGAAACAAATTCCAAGCTCAAATCAGAAGGCAAGGGTTTCCAGACACGACAAAAATATTCCACCAGATGAAGGACGCTAAAGAATGGGCAAGACTGACAGAAATCAAATTAGGCAGGCATGAGCTAGGACCAGACTGAAAGCAATTGAACCTTATAGCATTGGCTGATCTGGTTGCTCATTACATAATTGAGGTCCCGGCGTCGCATGATCAACTTTGACGTCTTGCTCCGCCATGATTTTCTCCAAATCTGGGAAAGAAACGGCATGGTGAATTTAGAAAAAATACTGCCAATCTTTGCGACAAAACCGTCTGAAAGGCTTTAATTTTGTTTGGCCACTAGGTGCCCATCTCCGATATCCATCAGTTGCACCTGCTTAGGCGCATCACCAAGTGCTCGCATCGGGCTGGGAGTGTCACCCTTAAGCCGTGGAATATTTGGTCTCACATAGGCTGGATCAGGAATAGGAACAGCAGCAATCAGACGTTTTGTATAAGCGTTCTGAGGGTTACCGAACACCTGTGCCCGGCTGCCCATTTCAACAATTTGTCCCAGATACATCACGGCCACTCGGTCAGAAATGTTTTCGACCACTGCCATATCATGCGAAATAAATAAATAGGCGACGCCCATTTCTTCTGTCAACTCACGCAAGAGTTCAAGCACTTTAGCCTGAACAGAAACATCAAGTGCTGACACACTTTCATCCGCTATGATCAGTTTTGGCTGCAAGGCAAGTGCCCGCGCAATGCAAATACGTTGCCGCTGCCCACCCGAAAATTCATGTGGGTAGCGTTCCATCTGTTCACGAGACAGGCCTACACGATCAAACAGCATTGCAACGCGTTCCTCCTGCTCTACCGCCGTGCCGATTTGATGTATGACCAGCGGTTCGGCTACCAATTCGCCAACCCGCATCCGCGGGTCAAGCGAAGCCATCGGATCCTGGAAAATCATTTGTACATCGCGTCGGATGGCTTTGGCATCATCGCGCCCAAGACCTTGAATTTCTGACCCAGCGATACGAATTTGCCCTGTGTATGACACCAGCCCCGCCATCGCTTTGGCGATGGTTGATTTGCCACAACCGCTTTCGCCGACCAATGCAAATGTTTCGCCAGCGCGAATATCAATACTGACGTTTTCAACAGCGTGCACCCGGTGAGTAACCCGACTAAGAATGCCACCACGAATGTCAAAATGTACTTTTAAATTACGTATTTCTGCAATGGGTGCACCGTCGTTTGACTTCTTTTGTGCACCTGAACCATCGCCCATGCGCGGCACGGATGCCAACAGCGCCTTTGTGTAGGTTTTTTTGGGGGCGTGAAACAAATCCTTTACGTCACCCTCCTCGACCATCTTGCCGGACTGCATCACAATCACACGGTCCGCCATTTCGGCCACAACCCCCATATCATGTGTGATCAATATCATCGCAGTCCCGAGATCGCGTTGAAGGTCGCGCAACAGATCCAAAACTTCGCGCTGAACTGTAACGTCAAGTGCTGTAGTAGGTTCATCGGCAATCAATACATCTGGCCGCAATGCTAGTGCCATAGCGATCATCACTCGCTGGCGCATCCCACCAGAAAGTTCGTGCGGAAATTGGCTCATGCGCTTTTCAGGTTGTGATAATCGCACAGCCGTCAGGGCCTCTAATGCACGCAAATATGCTTCTTTGCGACTGACAGGTTCATGAGCTTTAATGGCCTCGGATAGCTGCGCACCGATTGTCATCACCGGATTAAGCGAGGTCATCGGCTCCTGAAAAATCATGGCAATCCGGTTGCCCCGAATGTCACGCATTTTGTTTTCTGACAGTGATAGTAAATTGGTTTTATTGTGAAGAATTTCACCTCCGGTCACGCGTACAGCAGGTGGCGGTAAAAGCCCCATAATGGCCAGGGATGTGATTGATTTTCCAGAGCCACTTTCACCAGCAATGGCCAGTGTTTCGCCGGGTTTTAGAGAGAAACTGATATTGCTGATCAGCGGGCTCAACCCTGTTTCTGTATTGACTGAAACTGTCAGCTCTGACACTTGCAGCACTGGCGCTACGTGCTGATCAGCAGCCAAACTGTCATCCGGGGTTTGCACCCCGGATATTTTTTTTAACGTTCTCGTCATTCAAACACGCACCGTGGAAAATAGAATGAAACAAGCCAATTGGGCATATCCACAATCTCTGAAATCCGAAGGTCACCACAGGTTGAGATCAACATATAGGCATCTTCCGCCGCCAGTCCACGTGTGGCACAGAGAAAATCAATCATTCCAGAAACAGCATCCCGCGATGCCGCCATCAGATCAGGCCCGATGCCGGTAGTTACCTCGTAGCCCTTGGCATCCAAGTGGCGTGTAACCGGTCCTGGTGTGGTGAAACGCGGCATATTCAGATTGGCACCTTTCACCAAATCAATGGTCATCACCGTATCCATTGGCGACTCAATCGCCGTGCCACATACTTCACCATCGCCTTGTGCCGCATGGGTATCGCCAACCGAAAACAGAGCACCTTCCACCTCAATTGGTAGATAGAGCGTGGTGCCCGCAGCCAGATCACGGATATCCATATTGCCGCCGACGCGACGCGGCGGCACAATCGAGTGCAAGCCTTTTTCGCCTAAGGCATTACCGATGGTTCCGGCGAAAGGCTTCAACGGCACACGGCCATTTTTGCCAAACAGTGCTGGCTCCAGCGTATTTGGATCATATTTCCAGATTGTCAGAGCAGGGTCCGGAAATTGGTCAGCTAACAGGCCAAAGCCCGGAATGTTTGCTGTCCAGCCAAAGCCCGAAGGCTTAAAGCTTTCAATTGTAATTTTCAGCGCATCACCGGGCATTGCCCCTTCAACATAAATAGGCCCATTCACGGGATTGATCTTGCCAAAATCTAAGGTGGCCACATCGGCCACGGTGCTGTCAGCCGTCAGCTGCCCGGCCGATGAATCCACACAGTGAAATTCAATCGTGGTGCCAGGACTGACCGTCTCGACTGGGACAATTGAATTGTCCCAGCCAAAATGGTGCTGATGGTTATGTATGGTATATGAACAATTATTGCACATCGTTTACATACACGTAGTCATAGTTGACAGGGATAGAAACTGGATCAACATAGAGCGCATCTGCGCCGCCCATACGTTTTGATTTCATTGTGTAACGCTGCTCGTTAAAGACAGGCACCCATGGCGCGTCTTTCATTACTTCCATGTAAACATCACTCCACATTTTTAAACGCTCATCAGCTTTGGCGGGGTCAGTCACTGCATCAGCTGCAGTTGCCATTGCATCAAGCTTTTTGTTGCAATACCACGACCAGTTCCAGCCACCTTGTACGGCACCTGCACAACCCAGAATTGGCCCGTAAAAATTGGACGCATCCGGGAAATCGGCAATCCAAGCCATGCCGCCAGACCAGATCATTGGCGCCTGATCAGATTCACCGCCTGCGGCGATAACACTGGCCTGTGCCAGAGATTTGATCGAAACTTTGATGCCGATACCAGCCAGATCCTGCTGGATCGCTTGTGCGATACGAGGATTGGGGTCGGTATTCATCACGTAAAGTTCTGTGTCAAATCCATCGGTAAATCCAGCTTCGGCCAGCAATGCCTTGGCAGCACCCTTGTCAAAAGCATAGCCGGCATAGTTTTTGGTGTATCCTGGCATTGTTGGTGGCAATGGTTGTGTTGCAGACACAGCACGACCATTAATCACCTGTATGATCCTATCTTTATTGATCGCCATGTTCACGGCTTGACGCACTTTGACGTTGTCAAACGGCGGCATTTGCGTATTCAGAGTGATATAACCAGTGTGCAATTGCCCACCTTCTACGACTCGTGCGGCTTGCGCTGGATCGTTCATTACCTCACGAAACTTTGCCGGTGGAATGCCGTCTCCGGGAATATCGACTTCGCCATTTTGCAAGCGCAGTAACGCGACGATTGGTTCTTGGCCAACTTCAAAAGTAATGCTGTCCAGATAAGGCAGACCTTCGCGCCAATAGTTGGTGTTCTTTTTAAACACAAGCCGCTGACCGATAGTCCATTCTCCCAAGCTATACGCACCGGTACCAACTGGATGCTTGCCAAAATCATCACCTGCAGCAGCGACTGCCTCTTTTGGTACGATTGAAGCAAAATTCAACGCCATAACATGTAGGAACGTCGCGTCTGGCCGTGAGAGTTCGATGGTTACACTCATAGGGCCGTCAGAACGAACGCCTTCCAGGCTTTTGGCAGAACCGTCAGCCATTGCCTCAAAACCTTTGATTGAACCGAAGAAACCCGCGCCCGGGCTCTGGGTTTTTGGATTGCTGACTCGGTTTAATGAGTAGATCACGTCCTCGGCTGTCATTTCACGACCATTATGAAATTTTACACCTGACCGTAGCTTAAAGGTGAAGGTCTGTCCGTCATCAGAAATTGTATAGCTTTCGGCAAGGCCGGGTACTAAATCTGTCGTGCCTGGCGCATAATCCATCAGACCATCAAAGATTGATTTAATCATTGACCAGTTCTGCCAGTCATAACCGATTGCCGGGTCAAGCGTGGCTACATCATCTTTATAAGTCACAACAATGCCGCCACCTGGCTTGGCATTTGGGTCCATCGCGTTCGCCTCTACCGCTATTGGTAGCGCAAGACACAATGCCAATGCACTCGTGGTTAGTAAATGTTTCATTTTTCTCTCCCTTTGGTTAGATTATCTATATTCATCGTATTTTTATGCGCGGGTCGACCATCAGGCTGATGACATCTGCGACGAGATTTCCGATAACAATGGCAGTGGCTGAAACCAGCGTAACACCCATGATAATGGGGATATCGACGCGCTGAATTGCCTGCCAGGCAAGCTGACCAATACCGGGCCAGCCAAACACACTTTCAACCACCACTATGCCACCCATGAAAATGCCAACATCAATGCCAATCATCGCAATGATGGGCAGAATTGCATTGGGTAAAGCATGGCGTAATATAATGCGGCGGCGTGTCAGGCCTTTGGCCCGCGCCGTACGCACAAAATCCTGGCGTAGCACATCGATCATTGATGAGCGCATCATCCGGCTATACCAGCCAGAGCCGAGTATTCCCATTGTTAGGGCTGGTAAAACCAGATGCGAAAACGTGCCATAACCACCAATGGGGAACCAGTGGAGTTGCACCGCAAACACGTAGAGTAATAACAGGCCGACCACGAATTGCGGTGCGGAAACTCCAACAAATGAAATAATCATCAGGGTTTGATCTGTACCGCTGCCTCGACGTAACGCTGCAATCACCCCCATGGAAAGGCCGATCAAAAGTTCGGTGAATATAGCACCTGCCATTAACAACAAGCTGGCAGGCAGGCGCGACATAATCAGGGTGCTCACCTCGGTTTTCTGTAAATAGGAACGACCCAAATCACCTTGAACGAGATTGCCAAGATAGCGCCAGTATTGAACGACCAATGGTTGATCCAGCCCAAGTTGCTCACGAATGTTTTGTACCGTCTGCGCCGTTGCAGAACGCCCGGCAATCTGACGAACCGGGTCTGCAGGTAACCAATAAAGAAGCACGAAAGTGATCAGGGAAACGCCGAGCAAAATAAGCACAGACTGCACTAAGCGGCGGATAATAAAGCTGGTCATCAATCACGTCCCCTCTGGGTCGGGTCGAGTACATCACGTAGCGCGTCACCAACAAGATTGAATGCCAGCGCCAACACCACTATCGCTAAGCTTGGGAAAAATACGAGCCAAGGTGCCGCCTGAAAATAGGTTTGATTTTCAAAAATGATATTGCCCCAACTGGCCAAAGGGGGCTGTACCCCAACCCCAAGAAAACTCAACGTTGCCTCCAGCAGAACTGTGGTGGAAATACCCAACGTCCCCCAGACGATAATTGTTGGCACTAAATGTGGCAGAATATGCTTGAACAATATGCGCATATGCCCCGCACCCAATGTCCGTTCTGCAGCTATAAATTCGCGTGCTGCCAAGGAAGATGTTTCAGCATATAATACCCGTGCGGTCTGCACCCAGTTCACGGTGGCGATCACCATTGCCACAATCCAAAGCGATGGTTGGAAAATCGCTGCCAGGCAAATAGCTAATAATAAAGCTGGAAACGCCATCATCAAATCGGTCATCCGCATCAGCGCCCCACCAACCCAACCACGAAAATATCCAGCTGTCACGCCGACAAGTGTTCCAATAATTAATGCCATGCCATTGGCTGCTACCCCGATAATCAACGAGGTACGTGCACCATAAAGAATGCGAGTAAGAAGATCGCGTCCCAGCAGATCTGTACCCAAAAGAAATGTGCTACTTGGCGGCATCGGCGCACCTTCGATGGTCAGCCCATCAAACATTTGTTCATAGGGAGAATAGGGCGTCAGCCATGGGGCAAATATAGCGCCGAGAACCGTTATCAAGATCAGCGCAAAACCAAAAACAGCAAGCTTGCGCTTGGCAAGTCGGGAAAAAGCACTTTGCCGTACAGGAATAGTAGCGGTATTGGGAGCTGCATCAGGAATAGTCGCGGTAGACATCTGCCCCCCTTTCATCCGCAAGGCGCGCCACTACACGCTGGGCTGCCTGTTCTATTGTCTCACGTTTGGACATTGCCAGATGACGCAGATGCGCATATGCGTCGGCTTCGCATGTGCCGCTGGCTGCAAGCAGCGTTACTGCCTGCACAACGGTTTGGCGTTCTGCCAAGCGTGTTTGTAAATCCGATACCTCTGCCCGTAATCTCTGACGCGCTTCATAGGTCTGGCGTGCAATCAAAAGCGCGCTATAAACACCGCTGTCGCCAACAGGTTTCAGCATCTGTGCATCAGAACCCTGCGCCATCGCCCATTCAATCCGCCCGGGTGCCTCTGAACCGATCAGGGCAATCAGTGGCATCGGTGCTTCACCCTGTGACCAAGGAAACTGGGCATCATACCCCATATCTACGTCAAAAAACACAAAATCGGCACCCAAGGTTTCAGGGGCTAACTCGGGCCAATGGTTCGATACAGCCAATCCAATGGCGGTTAATTGTCGGGTAATCGCCTGCACCAACGCGTGTGGGCGGTGCAGAATCACTGCACGCGCCGCGCGTAAGTCTGGAGTGTGCAGGCCGGACCTCATTTGACCACCGATAGTAACGGCTGAACATCTTGCGGATGGCAATCTGGGCGGGTCAAGTAGGGGTCGGCTGCGATATCATTCCAGCTTTGCAGAACCTCAAATTTTCCTTCTCTCACTTGCGCAATAAGAACAGGTAGCTTTGTATGATGAGTTTCCAGATCAATTAGAGACTCTCCCGCCTGTGGGTACTGCAACAGATTCGAAAGTTTTTCATTCTCTGCGCCTGGCCTGCCATTCAAAAGTCCGGCCAAGGTACGAACAGCAAAATATGCGGATGCTTCAAACGATGATGCAAAGTCATGCCGCGGTCCGTGTGGCCAGTTTTCCCAACCGACAAAATAGGGGCCCACTGAAATCAATCCCTCGGCTGCGGGCCCGATGTGAGAAAGTTCACTTTCAGTCAGATTACAAGACAAAATAGGGCAGGTCTTTGCTGTGAAATACGCATCTTCAACCCCAAGTGCTGCATAGGCACGCAGTAGCTCATATGAAGAATCTCCGATCAGGGAGTTAAGTATAAAATTTGGACGAACGGCTTTGATTTCAGCGATCATTCGCTCAACATCTGTATCGCCAACCGGCAAATAACGCTCGCCCAAAACCTCGCCACCATTTTCAACAATAGCGGCGCGGGCAACGCGGCTCATCTCCCAACCCCATATGTAATTGGAGCCGGTTAGATAACCCCGCCGCCCATAACGCGGAAAGGTCCAGTTTAACAGCGGCAACAAGTGCTGATTTGGGCAGGAATGCGTATACACTACATGGTCAGATGCCTCAAACCCTTCATAGGGTGAGGGATACCAAAGCGTTCCGCCTGCCCGCTCTAAGCCGGGAATTATTTCTTTGCGGCTTGATGAGGTGACGCAACCGATCACATGACGTGCCGATGTGTCGTTCAGAATTTCAGTGCACAGCGGCTCATACAGATCAATATTACATTTTGGATCCCGCTCGACTGCAACCAGATTAAGATCAAATCCCTGCTCGGCATTGATGTCATTTATCGCCAGTAATGCGCCATGGCGACAGGCCCGGGTTAGCGGAGCATATTTACCTTCTAGAGAAAAAAGTAAACCAACTTCAATTGAGCGTCTCATTTCACCTCCCTGAAACAAAAAAACCCTGCATCATGTCTCCGTCGGAACGGATAGATACAGGGCTCGGATGCCAACTGGCAGCAGTGCCAGAATTTGAATTTAGTATAGAACGACACCGTGCAATGTCAACTTCTTGGGAAAAATTTAACTTTCGTTCAATTTATTTCCCGCCTTTCAAAGGCAAATTTATTTTCCTTAAGTGCAGCCAGAAAGTTAGCATCGTATTTGCAAAAAACCTATTAATGTCAAATATTTATATATCAGTTAGGTATCTCACTGAGGTTGAAATACCGGGCGGATAGGATCATTTTTTGGAGACTTTCCTGACAACTCAAAGGAGTTTCCCTCCGACTAAGTCAAACAACAATACGCATTGTAAATTTTACTCGGAGCCATTGGATGGTCAGACGGTTCATTTCGATAGCTCGCTTGCTGAACGGTTCTTCAAACCATGTATAACAATCACAGATTTGAAGGCAAAGCATGTGGTGCATAGTTCGAATGATAAACGGAAACATCGTAAGTCTGATGGCCTGATCAGAAATCAGACACCATTCCTCATTGTATCAAGCATCCCTCAACTTTTGCAGGGCAGATCCAAACCCGACCTGCCCATAAATTTGTATTGCTTACGCCGCTTTTTTCCTGGAGTTGTTTTGTTCTTCAACCAGCTTTTTCACGCTGACGAAATCGATTTTACCTGATCCAAGAATGGGTATATCGGTGACCCGAACTTCTGCCGGGATCATCAAATCCTGTGTGCCATTGGCTTTGGCGTAATCCAGAAAGTCGCGGCGGGTGGCTCCTTTGGTGTCGGTTAACATAACCAGTTTTTCGCCCTTTTTTGGATCAGGAATTGCTGCCACAGCGCAAAGCTGGTTTGGCCAAACTTTGCCCGCGAGCGCCTCAACTGCAGCAAGAGAAATCATCTCTCCGCCGATTTTGGCAAAGCGTTTGGCGCGCCCTCGAATGGTGATGAAACCTTCATCATCAATCGTCACGATGTCGCCGGTATCATGCCAACCATCTTCCAACGGCTCCAGAATGCCGGGGTTTTCGGCGCGATAATATCCAAGCATGACATTTGGTCCACGAACGAAAAGGCGTCCACCTTCTTCGATGCCGGGGATGGGTTCGAGCCTTGCTTCCATGCCTGGCATGATTTTTCCAACCGTATTGGGTTTTGAAGACATGGGGGTATTAATCGAAATGATTGGCGCTGTTTCTGTGACGCCGTAACCTTCCAGAATTCGCAGTCCGAATTTATTCATATAGGTTGTACGTGTTGTAGCCTTGACTGGTTCGGCGCCTGCAAAACAATAGCGGATCGAACGGAAATCATAAGGATGAGAAGTCCGCGCATAACCTGTGAGGAAAGTGTCCGTGCCGAAAATAATTGTGGCATTGGACGCATAAACCAATTCCGGAACGATGCGGTAATGGAGCGGCGAGGGGTAGAAATATACAGGTACGCCGCGAGTTAGTGGTAATATCGTACCCGTGGTCAGGCCAAAGGAATGGAACAGCGGCAGCACGTTGAACACTTTATCGCCGGAGTGGAAATCGATGCGCGAAGCTGCCTGAGCAGCGTTTGCCAATATGTTGCGATGGCTGAGCACCACGCCTTTTGGTGTGCCTTCTGAACCAGAAGTGAAGAGGATCACTGCCGGATCATCGGCCTTGCGCTGAACGCACGGTTTGGTCCTGCGCCACAGGCCTAACAGCTTATCCATGAAGTTGATGGTTTCGCGAATATCGTCCATCCAGACGATATCAACCACGTCACTGATGTCTTCAATGACCGCTTCAAGTTTGCCTTGCTCGACAAAAGCACGGGAGGTGAGAATTGTTTTTGTATTTGTGGCAATGCAGGCGGATTTGATATTTGTTGCACCGGCCGAGAAATTGATCATGGCAGGAACCTTGCCCGCCGAAATGATGCCCAGCATTGTAACGATCGATCCATTGGCGTTAGGCAGCATGATGCCTAAAGTCTCTTCTTTAGGGAATGTTTTCTGGATTTTTTTGCCGATGACAGCAACGCCTGTGAGCAATTTACCGTAGGAGAGCTTGCCAGTGATAGGGTCTTCCACGGCAAGTTTTTTCATACCCAGATCTTGAGCTGTAACAATGATTTGTTCCAACAGGGTAGAGTTTGTATTGGTGGTGTCGAACACCAGCTTGGACATGATCTGATAAAGGCTAGCGCCGGCTGCTGTGCGGCGTGCGCGGCCTTTCAGTTCATCGGGTACTGAGAGTTTTACAGGTTCCAGAATGGTGACCTTTACCTTCGGGAAAAGCCTGCGTCGTACATGACTTGAAGTTAGCCTTGAGAAATAACTTTTTTCCAAACCGTCAATGCGGATAGGTACGACCATTGAACCGGTCTTATCAGCAACCATGGCGGCGCCATCATAGACTTTCATCAGGGCGCCGGTAACCGTGATGCGGCCTTCCGGAAAGATTACCAAGGAATTTCCTGCTTGAACGGATTTGATCAGGGTGCGGGTAGCCATGGGCCTTGCAGGATCTAGTGGCAGGAAGTTACAGAATTTCAGGAACGGCCTCACCCACCATGCCTGTGCAATGTTGTAATCGACCGCAAAAACTGGTTCTTCCTCGGTCAGGGCAATTGCCAATGCGCCATCAAGAAAACTCACATGATTGAGGGCAAGGATAGGGGCCTTGCCAGCTTTTTCCAGATTCTCAAGGCCTTCAACTTCGAGGCCGTGAAAGGCGCGAAACAGAATGGAAACGAAATCGCGGATGGGATTAGTTGGCAGGTGTTTCATCATAAAATAGGCGGCAATCAGATTGATCAGAGCGAGGGCTGCAAGCAATTGAAATATAGATACGCCTGCTGCCTGCAAAGCTGCAACTCCGCCACCGCCAACGGTCATGAACGTGGCGGTTAAAACATTTACGCCTGCTACCACGCGGGCGCGGCGATCTTCCGCTGCCCATGTCTGAATGGCGGTGAAGGTGGGGACAACAAGGAACGCTCCGGCGATTGCCATACCTGCCAGATCAATGGCAATGCGAATGGTGTTATCGCGGGCAAAATACTCGCTGAATGTGGTAGCAATAGTGGTGAATTCAACAGAGGAAATGCTCCATGCGAGATCAAGACCAAATAGGGCCATAAGGAATGTACCAACTGGCGCGGGAAGTAAAACAACCCGGCCGGCAGACATCCATGCAGCACAGGCTGAACCCACTCCCATGGCGATGGCAAAAACTGCGAGGTATGATGTGACAATAATTTCGCTACCGCCCAGAACTTCTTTGACCAGCGTGGGTAAAAGGGAAAGCACGATGGCACCGATGAGCCAGAACCATGAGACCATGATGCTGGTAATCCAGATGCGTTTTTCGTTGCGCAATTCATTAACGAGACGCCATGAAGAACGGAAAATATTATAGTCAATCTTTAGATCAGGTGCAGCGCTGCCAGTTTTTTGATGACGCGTTCGGGGTCGCCGGATTGCTCCATTTCAGTGATGGCCGAAGCAGTGGTGTCTATTTGTTGTTGGCGAATGCGTAGGCGCGACAAAGTTTCTTCTGCGTCCATCAGGGTGGATAACCCACTGCCGGTTGCCGCTTCGCGCAGGCGTTGGGCCTGGTCTGTGGCTGTAGCGATACGTTGGCCGCGCTTTAGTTCGCGTAGGCGTATTTCTGCGGAACGAACGATGGTCTTTAACCTATCGATCTCGGTGGTGAATAATTTCTGCGCTTGTCTGGTGGCTTCGCATTCTGTTTCCAGAAGGGCGATGGTTTCTGCAGCCTCATGGGCAAGGTTCTTCTTGCCGTGCTCAAGTGCGGCGATGGTGCGTTGTTCAAGATCTTCGATGCGCGCCAGTATGCGTTTATGTTGAATGACTTCCTGCTCGTTTTGAGCAATGGCGATGCCGACGGCCTTGCGGGCTGATACAATGGCATTGCTGCAATCATTCATTTGTTGTTTCAAAATTGCTAGTGCGTGGCGATCTGTGAAGTCTTCTGCAGATTGATTGGCCACGCCACGAAATAAAGTTACTATTTGCTTGAACAATTGATTTTCTCCATTTATGAACGATGTTCACGAATAGATATATAGAAAAATGAACAATGTTCAAGATATAAAATGAACAATGTTCAAATTATAGGCATTTAGGTTAATGACTGCTAAACGCGAAGCAAAACGAGAGGAGCTGAAACGGCGTCTCACCAAGGCTGCAACCGGACGTATGGAAAGTGGCGGACTTGCCGGATTGCGCGCGCGCGACATTGCTGCGGATGCAGGATGTGCGCTGGGTGGGCTATATAATGTCTATCAAAGCCTGGATGATTTAATCCTGCATATCAATTCGGCTACTCTTGGCAGGTTGAATGCAGCGCTCCAACAGGCAGCGGCATATGCTGTAACTCCACAAGACAAATTAGTGGCGCTTGCGCGTGAATACCTGGCATTTGCTGTCGAGAACCGAAATCTGTGGCAAGCCCTGTTTGATCATAAAATGCCGGAGGGTGTAACCGTGCCAGACTGGCATTTGGAGGAACATGCGGTTTTATTTAGCCATGTGGCGGGACCGGTGGCGATGATTAAACCCGAGCTGGACAATGTAGAGCTCAACGTCATGGCGCGAACGCTTTTTGCGGCTGTCCACGGAATTGTTTCTATTAGCCTGCGAGAGGGTTTTATTGCGGTCCCGCGCGAAGTATTGGATGTACAACTGACTGATTTTATTAAAACACTGGTCGCCGGGATGAAATAATTATTTATCCATAGCTTGACAATCTCTCATATTAACAGTGAATTGCGTTCAGAATATCTATAATTATTTTTGAAGAACGTTGGTTTGGAGAGGAGAGAGATTATGAAAAAAATTGGTTTATCTATTGTTGGGGCCATGGCAGTGATGGCAGGGCTAACTGCATCAGCACAGGCTGAAAAGCTGACACTATACTGTAGTGCGCAGGAGGATTGGTGCCAGTTAATGGCTCGTGGTTTTGAAAAGGCCAGTGGTATTGATGTGAATATGACCCGTAAAAGTTCGGGTGAAACATTTGCACAGATTAAAGCAGAAGCTGCAAATCCCAAAGGTGATGTCTGGTGGGGCGGAACAGGTGATCCGCATTTGCAGGCAGCAGAAGAGGATCTAACAGCCCCTTACATTTCTCCGATGCGTGGTGAACTGCATCAGTGGGCTTTGAATCAGGCGGCATCTGCCAAGGACAGAACCATTGGTATTTATTCCGGCGCGCTTGGCTATGGCTATAATACAGATTTGATGAAAGCCAACAATCTGGCGGCACCTGCTTGCTGGAAAGATTTGCTGAAGCCTGAATATAAAGGGCATGTGCAGATGGCTAATCCAAATTCATCGGGTACTGCCTATACGACGCTTGCAACAATTGTTCAGCTTTTTGGTGAAGAAGAAGGCTTCAACTTCATGAAGGGCCTGCATAAGAACGTCAACCAATATACCAAATCTGGCTCAGCACCGATTAAAGCTGCAGGACGTGGTGAAAATACCATTGGTATCGTGTTCATGCATGATGCTGTGAAACAGGCGGTTTCCGGTTTCCCGATCAAGGTTGTAGCACCTTGCGAAGGTACAGGTTTTGAAATCGGTTCCATGTCAATCATCAAAGATGCCCGCAATCCAGATTCTGCGAAGAAGTTTTATGATTGGGCTCTAACTGCCGATGTTCAGTCTCGTGCATTGGAAGTGAAAGCGTTTCAGGTTCCATCAAACAAGAGCGCAAAGACTTCACCTTCAGCACCTGATATGTCTTCGATCAAACTGATCGATTATGATTTCACGAAATACGGTTCCAGTGCAGAGCGTAAGCGTCTGTTGAAAAAATGGGATGAAGACGTATCCACATTGCCGCAATAGAAATGATTTATTGCATCAATGCGTAGCGTTACACTTAAAAAAACCACCTTCCCGACAGCACTTTTGTGGTTGATTGTCGGGTGGGTAGGGCTCTCACTCGTTCCTTGGTACGGGATTGAGGAATGGGATTTCAGCGGTTATCCGTTTGATGCCGATTATGCTCCGGCTTTGTTCCTGCTGCTTAGCGGAAAAAAGCTTTGGCTTGCGCCACTCCTGCCGTTATTGGTGGTGCCGCTATTGGTGGTTCAACGACCAAAAACCGATCCACTCCATGCTAAAATCCTCATCATTTGTGGTGCGCTTGGCTTTGGCTGGCTGCTTGCACAGGGCTTTGCAATTGGGTTGCGTGGCTATCAGTTTGGTTGGCTTGAAGCGTTGCTGGGGCCGCTCGGCGATCGGCAGTTCGGCATGGGCTACGGCGCGATGCTGGTTGCAAGCGCCTTCCTGTTTATTTTCACTCAGGGAATTGCTGCACGCGGCGCGGTAAATGGTGATGTGTTTGTTGTGGGGGCGATTGCATTTGTGATTGCCATCGTCACGATGTTTGTATTTTTCCCGATTGTTAATATGCTGGCTTCGGCATTTATTACGGAGGAAAGCACCTATTCGTTTGGTGTATTCTTTGAAAAATTTACAGATAAGCGGCTCTGGAGCCTTGGCTGTCTATCCGGTGCCAGATGTGGTGCCGCCTGGAATTCACTGATGTTGGCGATTTTGGTAGGGGCTTGTACCACCATCCTTGGGCTTGGGTTTGCGCTTGTTGTTACCCGTACAGGGTTTCGTTTTAAACAACCCCTGCGGGCATTGACGGTTTTACCTATCATCACACCACCTTTTGTTATCGGCCTTGCATTGATTTTGATGTTTGGTCTTTCCGGTTCGGTGACCGTATTCGTCTCTGATCTTTTTGGTGTTGTTCCAACCCGGTGGATTTATGGAATGCCGGGAGTCTTTATTGCACAATTATTGGCTTTCACTCCAATCGCGTTTCTTGTGCTGATCGGTGTTGTTGAAGGTGTTAGCCCTTCGATGGAGGAGGCGGCGCAAACGCTTCGCGCTAATCGTTGGCATACCTTTGTCACCATTTCATTGCCATTGATGCGCCCCGGTCTGGCCAATGCCTTTCTGCTTGGCTTTATCGAGAGCATGGCAGATTTTGGTAATCCGCTCGTGCTTGGCGGTAATTTTGACGTGCTCTCAACCGAGATTTTCTTTGCGATTGTTGGGGCGCAATATGATCAGGGCCGTGCTGCTATTTTGGCCATGGTGTTGCTGGTCTTTACGCTGAGTGCGTTTTACGCTCAACGATTCTGGCTTGGTAAAAAATCTTATACGACCATGACCGGCAAGGGTGATTCCGGTGTGCATCCACATTTGCCGCGTAGGCTTTCCTTTCCGGTTTATACTATTGTGGGGCTTTGGACCCTCTTTATCGTGGTCATCTATCTGATGATTGTCTACGGTAGTTTTGTTGAATTGTGGGGTGTAAAAAATGACCTTACTTTCAAACATTACCTGACAGCTTTTGCACTGGAATTCGGTGAAGATGGTGTCCTGTGGACGGGCTCTGCGTGGGATTCATTTTGGACTACGTTGCAAATTGCTGCAATTGCTGCGCCGCTTACCGCTGCAGTTGGATTGGTGACGGCCTATCTGTTGACCCGGCAAAATTTCGCCGGAAAGGATGCCTTTGAATTTGGCACAATGCTAAGCTTTGCAATTCCCGGCACAGTAATTGGCGTGAGCTATATTCTGGCGTTTAATGTTCCGCCGATTGAACTCACTGGAACCGGTGTTATTTTGGTAGTGAGTTTCATCTTCCGTAATATGCCGGTTGGGGTGAGGGCAGGGATTGCATCCATGTCGCAAATCGACAAAAGCCTGGATGAATCCTCATTGACCCTTGGAGCAAACTCCTGGCAGACATTTGTCAATGTCATCTTACCGCTGCTACGCCCTGCTATCCTTGCAGCTCTTGTTTATAGCTTTGTGCGCGCAATGACTGCAATTTCGGCGGTGATTTTTCTCGTTAGTGCGCAGTATAATATGGCGACCAGTTATATTATCGGGCGAGTAGAGAATAATGATTACGGGCTGGCCATTGCTTATTCGACAACGTTGATTGTGGTCATGCTTATAGTTGTGGGGATACTGCAATATCTTGTCGGTCGCGTCGATATCGGTCGACGCATGAGCCAATCACGTACCAATGTCTGAGGGGCAATCAATGGAACGAAAATCAAACAAAGCAGCCTCGGTATCCTTTGAGGGGATAACCAAAATATACGGAACCGATGTGAGGGCGGTGGATAACATATCGCTCGATATTGCCCAAGGCACATTGGTGACTTTGCTTGGCCCATCCGGCTGCGGTAAAACCACGACATTGCGTATGATCGCAGGTCTTGAAATGCCGACATCGGGACGGGTTTTAATTGGTGGTGAGAATGTCACAAAGCTTCCGGCTACGGACCGCGATGTGTCGATGGTTTTTCAATCCTATGCACTGTTTCCTCATATGACTGTGATGGAAAATGTATCTTATGGGTTGAAATTTTCAGGCTTCAGTAAAACTGAAACGCGTGAGAAAGCACTTGCCGGTCTCGACCTTGTTGGGCTGGCCGATTATGGTCCACGGCTACCGAGCGAACTTTCCGGTGGTCAACAACAACGTGTTGCAGTGGCTCGGGCTTTGGTGCTTGAACCACAGGTGTTGTTGTTTGATGAACCACTTTCCAATCTTGATGCCAAGCTGCGCCGACAGGTGCGTGAAGAAATACGTGAAATTCAGCAAAACCTCGGTTTAACGGTGGTTTACGTTACCCATGATCAAGAGGAAGCTCTGGCGGTTTCTGACCGCATTATTGTGATGAACAATGCAACGATTGCCCAAGATGGCACGCCGCGTGAACTATACGAGCAGCCGGCAAGCATGTTCGTGGCGGACTTTATTGGTGAAGCAAATAATCTCTCATGTAAGATCACCGGAGTGAAGGGTGAGACCGCAAAAGTCTCGCTCGGTGCTTATAAGGTTCAACTTCCAGCCCGTGGGTTGGAAAAAGGCAACGCATTACTGGCGGTGCGGCCAAACCGGGTGCTGGTTGGAAAAGCTGGGGCAGCAAATTCGATCGCTGGCGAACTCATTCGGTTGACCTATGTGGGCAACCATTTGGAGTTTACGGTCGCTACTGAATTTGGCGAGATATTTTCCATATCGAGTGAGGTAGACACCAAGCTCAATATCGGCGACGCCGTGAGCATCACATTCGCCAAAAAAGGGCCCGTTTTGCTGAACAACTGAAGTTTCTCAGTTTAAGCCTTCGAAGAAACCATTGAAAAATCCATATTGGTCTGGTTGTCCGGTTCTGAACGTTTATTTCGGGCAAAACTCAAGCATTTCTGCTTTCCTTTTGGGATAGTGGCGGCTATGCACGATAAAGTACACAACTGAACGGAATTTCTATGTCTGAACCTATCTATGACGTACTGACAATCGGCAATGCAATTGCTGATATTCTCGCCCATGCCGAAGATGATTTCTTGGTGAATGAAAATATTACCAAAGGAGCAATGAACCTGATTGATGCGGAGCGTGCTGAGCATCTTTATAAAGTAATGGGCCCTGCGATTATTGCCTCTGGTGGCAGTGCTGGAAATACCGCTGCAGGGGTCGCAAGTCTCGGCGGCAAGGCTGCCTATTTCGGCAAGGTTTCGGACGATGAACTGGGCGCGGCCTTTACCCATGATATGAAGGCAATCGGCGTTACCTATGATACCAAAATGCTGGATGGTACGCCGCCAACAGCGCGTTCGATAATTTTTACGACGCCAGATGGAGAGCGCAGCATGAACACCTATCTGGGTGCATGCGTGGAACTTAGCCCGACAGATATTGAAGAAGATAAGGTTGCGGCGGCGCAGATTACCTATTTCGAAGGTTACCTCTGGGACCCGCCAAAAGCCAAAGACGCGATCAGGCTGGCTGCTGAGATTGCCCATAAAAATGGTCGCCAGGTTGCTATGACCCTGTCAGATTCTTTTTGCGTTGATCGATACCGCGATGAATTTTTGGAACTGATGACATCAGGAACGGTGGATATCGTGTTTGCCAATGAGTCTGAGTTGAAGTCGCTTTATCAAACTTCATCCTATGAAAGTGGGCTGGATGCTATTCGTCAGGACTGCAAGCTTGCAGCGGTCACGCGGAGTGAGCAAGGTTCGACGGTTGTAACACGGAAAAATACCACCCATGTGGATGCCCACCCGATTGAAAATCTGGTGGATTCAAATGGAGCGGGTGACGCTTACGCCGCTGGCTTTTTGTGGGGTTTGACCAATACCCGTGATTTGAAAACCTGTGCCAAGATCGGTGGCATCGTTGCGTCGGAAGTTATTCAGCATCTGGGGCCGAGAGCGCAGGTAAATCTGAAAGAATTATTGGAACAATCGGGGCTTTAGTTTCTTCTCACTGCGTATCCTCGACATTCTAAGTTGCACGTCTTCGACATGACGTTCGGGCCTGCAAATGCGAGGCGCAACTAGCGCCGGGCGGCACTTTACCGCCTTAAGAGGTCTCACGGGAATGTGGAACTATTGTTCTTTGGCCTTTGCTTTCAACTCGTAGAGCAAATCATGGGCTTGGCGTGGGGTTAGTTCGTCGGGACTGATGGCGTCGATGGTTTCTTTTAACGCACTGATAGCGGTTGATTTGGTTGGGGTTGATTTTTGTTCGATGGAAAATAACGGTAAATCATCGACCAGTTTGGCAGCGGAATTATTGCGCTCGGCGTTTTCCAACTGATCGAGAACATCGCGTGCACGGGCAATAACCGGATCGGGCAGGCCCGCAAGTTTTGCCACCTGAATGCCGTAAGAACGATCAGCTGCACCCGGCACGACTTCATGCAGAAAGATAACATCGCCTTTCCATTCTTTCACTTTTAATGTGACGTTGGAAAGGCGTTCCAGCGGTTCGGAAAGAGCCGTCAATTCATGGTAGTGGGTGGCGAAAAGTGTGCGGGATTTGTTGCCCTCATGGAGATGCTCGATGGCAGCCCATGCAATGGAGAGGCCGTCAAAAGTAGCGGTGCCGCGCCCGATTTCATCGAGAATAACCAGCGAGCGTTCACCTGCCTGATTGAGGATTGCTGCGGTTTCTACCATCTCCACCATGAAAGTCGAACGTCCTCGTGCCAAATCATCAGCAGCACCAACACGTGAGAATAACCGGTCAACGACGCCGATATGGGCGCTTTCAGCCGGTACGAAACATCCTGTCTGCGCGAGAATGGCAATCAGTGCATTTTGTCTTAGGAAGGTAGATTTACCGCCCATATTGGGGCCAGTAAGCAACCAAATATGGCCGGATTTTCCATTGTCGAGCGGACCGATATCGCAATCATTGGCAACAAATGGATTGGAACCGTCATTGGTTAGCACTTGCTCAACTACAGGATGGCGGGCTTTTTGCAAATTGAAAGCGAGGCTTTCATCTACGAGAGGGCGACAATAATCTCGTGCGTCCGCAAGTGTGCCGAATGCCTGACTTACATCGAGTATTGCCAATGCACTGGATGCCAATTTTATTGCGTCTGCGTGGTTGAGGATTTCTACCAGTAACTTATCAAAAATTTCGAATTCAATTTGTAGGGCGCGACCGGCTGCGTTGGCGATTTTTGTTTCGATGTCTGCCAAATCGGTGGTGGTGAAGCGCATGACATTGGCAAGCGTTTGGCGATGGATGAACCTTGCCTTTGCTTCGTCATTGGTTAGTGCGTCTGAGTTCTGGGCCGTCACTTCAATGAAATAACCGAGCACATTGTTGTGCTTGATCTTAAGGCCCTTTACACTGGTTTCCTGAGCATATTCTGCTTGCATTCCAGCGATGACGCGGCGGCTTTCATCGCGTAATGTGCGTAACTCATCCAATTCGTCATTATAACCGGCGCGTACGAAACCGCCGTCGCGCTTTAACAATCCAAGCTCATCAGAAAGAGCGAGGTTAAGATGTTCCATCAGGGAGTTTGGCAATTGCCTTAGATGATTTTGCGCTTCGCTTAGTTCCGCTGGTAGCTCTTGCCCTTCAAGACTTGCGGCGATCTCGTGGGCTGCATTTACGCCACGCGCAATGACGCCCATGTCGCGTGGGCCGCCCCGATTCAGCGCTAACCGTGATAATGCTCGTGGCATATCGGGGCAGTGGTTGAGCATGTCGCACAATGCGCGGCAATAGGTGCCTTCTCGGGTGAAAAACTCGACGGAATCCAACCGGATATTTATCCGCTTCGCATTAGTCAATGGGCTCATTAAGCGGGTAGCCAATAGTCTGCCGCCAACGCCGGTGACAGTTTTATCGATGGCAGAAATCAAACTGCCCTTTTTTTTGCCGGAAAGAGTTTTGGTGAGTTCGAGGTTAGCCCGTGTTGCCGCATCGATGAACATGGTGTCGCTGGAAGCTTCACGCGTGGGGCGGGTGAGGGCAGGGCGTTCGCCGATCTGAGTTTTTTCCACATAAGCAAGCAGGGCACCAGCGGCAGATAGTTCTGCACGGTTAAAATTTCCAAACCCGTCCAGTGTTTTGACTTGATAGAAATCTATCATGCGTTCGACAGCGCTTTGACTATCGAAGAGGTTGGATGGCAAAGGCGAAAGAGCACCGTTTTGCAGTTCGACAATCTGCCGATAATCTGGGTCCTGCAACATGGTATCAGGCAGGATTAATTCGCGCGGGTCGATGCGTGCTAAGGCTGTGCCGAGTTCTGAAACAGTTAACGGCTGAATGCGAAAGTCTCCGGTAGAAAGCTCAATCCATGCGAGTGCCAGCTCGTCTTTGCGCTCGCCTTTGCGCACTCTGCCGATGGCTGCAAGGAAACTGGATTGGGACGGGTCGAGCAACTTTTCTTCGGTGATTGTACCGGGGGTTACCAGACGTACCACGTCGCGTTTTACAACGGATTTGGCGCCGCGCTTTTTTGCTTCAGCTGGGTTTTCCAATTGTTCGCAAACGGCGACGCGGTAGCCAAGCCCGATCAGTCTGTTGAGGTAGTCTTCAGCGGCATGAACAGGCACGCCGCACATGGGAATATCCTCGCCCAAGTGCTTGCCACGTTTGGTGAGTGTGATGCCGAGTGCTTTCGATGCTTTTACCGCATCGGCGAAAAACAGCTCGTAGAAATCGCCCATCCGATAGAATAGAAGCGAGTCTGGATTGGCCGCTTTAATTTCAACGAATTGCTCCATCATTGGAGTGGCCTTGTGGCCGGATGCCTTATTTTTGTCGCTCAATTAAGCGTCCCCATTTCGCGAAACCTATAATTGGAACAAGATTCCCGAATGCGACATAATAAGCAAGTAAAACTCAATCCTGGGCGGACATATCACCAGCGGATTTATGGCGGCTGGCGTCAATTCCGTAATAGTTTAGATAGCGCGGGGCTATGTTTTCCACGGGAAGGATAATCAGCACGTCAATGGTACCAAAATGTTCGTCGAGGACTGCCTGACTACCAACCATCGCGCCCACACGCAGATATCCTTTGATGAGCGGGGGAAGAGTGCGAAGCACGGCGCGCGGGTCCAATTGTTCAGCGGGAACGCGGTCCATGTCGATGATTTTTTCTGATGGTAGCCCGGGAAATGCTCTGATTTGCCATTCGTCACCGGCGCGGAAATTATGGTGCAGGTAGCTCAACTCTTGTTCAATTTTTTTGGGATCTGTAACGCTGAACGATGCACAGCCAAACATCACGTCGCAATTGTGTTGCAGGAAATAGGACCAAGTGCCGTGCCATAATAGTTCGATGGTGCGTTTGGTTCTAAATTCCGGACGGACGCAGGAGCGCCCAAGTTCGAGGAATTTTTTGGATTTATGCCGTTCTAATAGCAGTGCAATATCGAACTCTCGGGCAGTGTAAAACCCTTTGTTTTTTTCTGCAATTTCCTGGCGTAATAATCGATAAGTGCCTGCAATATTTCGTTTGTCTTCCAGCACCAGCAGGTGGTCGCAAATTCCGTCGAATTCATCTTTGTCGAGTTTTGTGAAGCGTTGGCCTATACTCGGAACTGCCGACATTTCATTGTAAAAAACTTCATAGCGCAAGGCCTGAAGTTTTCGAATTTCCATGTTGGAATTTGCCAGCCGAACGGACAATTTGCCGAGATTTCCGGAAACGGATTCCGCCGTTTCATTGAAAGGGAATTTTTTTAATAATGCCGCCATACCACTACCCTAAAGATCATTGTCAAATCATACAGGTTATTTCTGACTTGTATGATTTATCTGTGACATCTGAATGACGGAGAATTATTGGGTCAGTATAAGGGTGCCCTGATTGACTTCATATTTCTTCAAGCGGTTGAGGAAAGTCATGCCGAGAAGAATGACGTTCAGCGATGTATCTCTGGAGACGAGCGCACGGACGTCTCGTACAACAACCCGGCCGATTTCGATTTCCTTGATCATCGTCATGGCCGCTTTGGTGGGGCCATTGGCGGTTTGCACTGTGTATTTAAAATCAGACTGGCTCAGATAAATGCCCATTTTATATGCGGTGGATTCGTTGATGGCAACTGCTGAAGCGCCCGTATCCACCAGTACATCTGAGCGATAACCGTTTAGTCTGGCGTTGGCGATGAATTGGCCTCGGGGGCCCAGTTTTATTCGGGCCTCCTTACCGAGGTATGGATTGTGACCAGTGACAACCTTGGGGATAGGGCGTGAAGTTGATACGGGACTGGCAGTTGTATTACGGGCATTTAATTCTTGGGTGGGAGCGTTTGCAGCTTGGCCTGCTCTTTCCTCATAGCGGTCCAAAATTTTGGGAATCTCGGTCGCGAGGCCACCAATTATCAAGGCTCCAAACAGGTAACGCCACATAGATATGATCCAGAATTTGAACAAAGTCAGGATGAAATTAGCAAGAATATGCTAATATTGCTGTAAAACCGGCTGACAAATTGAATGTTCAGGTTAATCGGTGGTTAACTCTGATAGGCAGTGCATCTCTGCTTCTATTTGGTGCCATACATTCTGTCACCGGCATCGCCTAGGCCCGGAACAATGTAGCCTTTGTCGTTCAGCTTTTCGTCAATTGATGCGGTGAAAATTGGTACATCGGGTAGGGCTTTCTGAAAGGCTTCGATGCCTTCAGGAGCAGCGAGCAGGCAGAGAAAACGGATATTGTTGGCTCCGCGTTCCTTGAGCTTTTCTATTGCCATGGTGGCAGAGTTTGCAGTGGCAAGCATAGGGTCAACCACGATTACCATGCGGTCTGCGATGTCGTCGGGCGCTTTGAAATAATATTCTATTGCCTCCAGAGTTTCGTGGTCACGGTATAACCCCACATGAGCGACACGGGCAGACGGGACCAGTTCGAGCATGCCTTCCAGCAGGCCGTTTCCAGCACGAAGGATGGAGGCAAAAACCAGTTTTTTACCTGCGATTACGGGTGCTTCCATTTCCTGCATCGGGGTTTCTATGTGCTTGGTGGTAAGGCCTAGGTCGCGTGTCACCTCGTAACAAAGCAAGAGCGAAATTTCCTTCAACAAGCGGCGGAATCCGGCGGTGGAGGTGCCCTTATCCCTCATCAGGGTGAGTTTGTGCTGAACGAGGGGATGATTGACGACGGTGAGATTTTTCATGGGGTTTTAGAACCTACTGGCTTACAAAAAAGATACTAAAACCATTATAACCCTTATTGGGTACATTTCTCAAGCAAACGCTTGCGGGTTTCCCCATCTACGAAGGCGGCCTCAATGGCTGTTATTGTGAATCCGAGTAATTCCTCATCATTATAGCCGAAGCATTTTTGAGCGATTTCATATTCTCGCTCTAAGCTGGTGTGGAAATAAGGCGGGTCGTCGGAATTGAGGGTCATTTTGCAACCGGCTTCATCGAGCGCTCTAAAGGGATGGGACTTGAAATCAGGAAAGACTTCAAGCGAGATATTGGAGCCGGGGCAAGCTTCAAGCACGAGGCCTTCTTCGGCGATGCGTTCAACTAGCGTCGGGTCTTCGATGGCACGTACCCCGTGACCGATGCGGGTAATGCCCCAATGATCGATGGCATTGCGAACGCTTTCGGCCCCGCAAAGTTCACCTGCGTGCCCTGTTAGGCCAAGGCCAGCGTCTTTAGCGATGGCAAAGGCCTTTGCAAATTCCTTGTGGTTGCCGACGCGTTCATCACCTGCAATGCCAAACCCGGTTACCAGTTTGTGGGGAAATTTGGCCACATCAAGGGCTGCTTGTTCAACAGCTTCAATGCCTTCATGGCGTACACCAACGACGATGATGCGTCCTTCGATACCGCTGTTGGAATTTGCAGTATCAATTCCGGAAGCAATAGCGGAAATCAGTTCACTATAGGTGCAACCGATGCGTGCAGCGTGGTCAGGAGAGGCGAATATTTCGCCATAGATGCAATCCTGCACGGCCATTCTGCGGAATACATCATTTGCCAGATTATGGTAATCTTCAGGTGAGCGAAAAAGGCTCGCGGAGAGATCATAGGCGCCAATGAAAGAAGTGAAATCGTGCCAGATATATTCGTTATCGGATGAGATAATTCCGCTTACATCGACCTTATACTTTTCTGCCTGTTTCAAAACCAGCTCAGGGTGAGCGGCACCTTCAATGTGGCAGTGCAATTCAGCTTTAATGACCATTATAGGAAACTCTTGCCGTGAATGCCTGCGGGAAGGTCCAAATGTTTTGCAATTGTTTCGCCGATATCAGCGAAAGTTGGGAGCACACCGCAATAACCGGGTTCCATGCCCGGGCTCCACAACATTACCGGCACCTGTTCACGGGTGTGATCGGTTCCGGGCCATGTGGGATCATTGCCGTGATCAGCAGTGAGGATCATTAAATCTCCTTGCTGCATCTTCCCGGTGATTTCCGGCAGGCGGCTATCGAAATACTCAAGGGCTGCGGCATAACCGACCACATCGCGAGGATGACCGTAGAGCATGTCGAAATCAACAAAATTGGTGAAGACGAAATCTCCATCCCTGGCATCTGAAATTGCTTCAAGTGTGGTATCGAACAAAGCGGTATTGCCGTGAGCTTTACGTATATCTGTGGTGCCGCAATGAGCATAGATATCTGAAATCTTGCCGACGGCGATGACTGCGCGGCCTGCCTCTTTTGCTCTGTCGAGCAGGGTAGGTTCAGGCGGAGGCACGGAATAGTCGCGGCGGTTGCCGGTTCGTACAAAATCTTCGGGAGTTTCTCCAACAAACGGGCGGGCGATGACCCGCCCTATATCATGGGGGTCTACCAGCTTGCGGGCGATTTGGCAGATTTCCAGCAGTCGTTCCAACCCGAAATGAGTTTCATGGGCGGCGATCTGGAAGACTGAGTCAGCGGAGGTGTAGCAAATTGGTTTGCCGGAGCGGATATGTTCTTCGCCCAACTCTTTGAGAATAGGGATGCCGGATGCAGCTTTATTGCCAAGAATTCCTGGTAATTTCGCTTGGTCAACAAATTCTGTGATTAGCTCATCCGGGAAACTTGGAAATTCGGGCGGGAAATACCCCCATTCGTATGGCACCGGGACGCCGGCGATTTCCCAGTGGCCGGACGGGGTGTCCTTTCCCATGGAAACCTCTACCGCGTTGGCCCAGCGGCCATTGGTTTTGATATTCGGATCGAAGCCAGCTGGTAACTGGCCGCAGGCCTCTAGCGCAGCAAATCCTAGCCCCAGACGCTCCATGTTTGGCACTTTTAGCGGGCCGGCGCGAACACCGTCTTTATTGGCCTTTCCCAAGGCGCATTGTTCGGCGATGTGGCCCAGAGTGTTTGAACCTTCATCGCCGAATTCTTTTGCATCAGGGGCACCGCCAATGCCGAAACTATCGAGAACAAACAGATATGCTTTTGCCATAAAATCAATTCATAGGTTTAAAAAGGTGATTTGTGATAGTTATTCTTCGGTGATTCATTTTACCGAATTGTCACGATAGTAGGAATTAGGATGCAGAGCAATCAAGGTAGAAAAACACTTGGCTTTCGGCTGAGAACCCTAGTTCAAAAATGGGCCTTGCTGGCTATTTTGTCGCCATTGATTTTTTCCGGATCCTATGGGATTTCGAAAGCGGACTGGCGTACGGATCTTGGGGTCTTTCGGGTCGGTATTGTTGTTGGCGAGGACGTGGCGGGAAATCTTGCCAGAGTGGAACCTTTTCGTCTGGCGCTGGCAGAAGCTCTGGGTATGAAAGTGGAGATTTTTCCGGCCAGAAATATGTCATCACTGATTGAGGCCCATCGAGGCTCCAGAATTGAATATGCGATTTATTCTGCCAGTGCGTATGCCGCAACTTGGATTTTGTGTGAATGCGTGGAACCGCTGGTGCTACCGCTGGCGAGGGATCAAACCTCGACATTTCGTGCGGTTATTATTTCCGGGCCGTCCGGGCCTGAAAGCTTGAGCGAATTGAGCCAAGAAAATCTGACGGTGCCACGTTCGCGTGCCGTGGGTGCGCTCGAAATTGCAATGTATGAACTCGAAAAACAGGGGGTATTATCGGGAGAGACGTTTGAAGGGAAGGTAACGTCCTCGGAACAAGCCGTGAAATCTGTGTTCGAGGGGACGTCTGGCGCGATGCTGGGATGGAGTTCCATGATTGGAGATAGTTTATCCGGGTATTCACGGGGCAGCCTAAGGGCATTGGCGGACGCTAATGGCGGGGACGCTACAGGCTATAAAATTATTTGGCAGTCTTCGGATATTCCGCATCCTCCACATGCTATACGCAAAAACCTTTCCGCTGAGGCAAAACGAATATTGCGGGGAACCCTACAACAGATGTTTTTGGCAGACCCGAGCGCTTATGATTCAATTGAGTTGCAATATGGCGGCGGGTTTGAAGTTGCCCGGCACGAACAGTTTTCATCTATGCTTGATTTTGTTCGGGCAAAAAGCGGGATAAAAGATGCTTCCAGCGGCGTTGCCGAAGAAGTCGCAGGCACTGGCGAGGTGCAGAAAGAATAGTCTATTTCGCCAGCGCTTCGCTTGAAGCAGAATTGATGGCTCGACTTTATTGGATGTTGGTTTTTAAGCCAATCCTTGGACGCAGGAAAATTTCCTCTTCCATATTTATGTCAGCGCTGCTCGATTTGTCTATTTTTAGAGTTGTTCCACCTTCGAGCGTTGTTTTAGCGTAAAGGGGGGTATGTGTGGCGATAACTTTTGCAGACACCAGATAAGTGTCATCATCCATGATTTTCGCTGGTACTGTATATGGTGTGTTCGGTGCCAATGCTATCCCGGTGCCGTATGCTCGGCTCCAATCCACTGTTGCAGCGCCGGAACTAATGCTGATCTGAGTGACAATGATACCCAGTGTGTGATCATAAGGTGTCATCACGAAACTTGCAGCATCCATGATGTTATCTAGGTCCGCCTGGGTGAGGGTTTGGCTTTGGGTGATAAGGTCGCCCAGAGTACTGGATACGCGGGCCAGTTTGCGATCCACCGAGAGAGCTGTGGAAACTTCAATGGTAGCGAAAAACAATAGAATCATGATTGGCGCGATAATTGCAAATTCAATTGCAGCGACACCGGCGACTTCTTGTTTGAACCGCTTGATCAATGCCATTGTTCTTGGCTTGATAGATTTGAATGTATTATGCATTTTATATGCCTTCTATCTGAAACAAAATGGACTGTAGGCTATCTATGATGTTGGCCAAGGTTCTGTCTTGAAGACCGCAATTGTTGTTAAAAGTGCATTTTTGCTGTCCAGTTTTGATATCCGGGACGCCACGTAATTGGTCACTACCGGCCATTCATACATTACTGTTAGTTTTACAATTTGTGCGGGGCCGGGATTGGTGAACTGAAATCCTGCCAAATCGGTATCCATGTCTGCTGGCTGCGGCGGCGGTGTGAGATCGCTGAATTCAGCAACAACTGTGAGATCAACGTGTATCTTTGCGCATTCAAAGAGTGTGGCTGTTTCATCGCAGATGATTTGTTTGAATTCCGATTCCGTTATGTTGGGATCTAACTGCCCTGTGCGGATCATACGACCAACATTGTCGACGGATGATTCAAATACCTGACCGGCAAAAAAGAAAATCGACACTTCGATAATGGCAAACATCAGAAGAAAAAATGGCAAACCTACGAAAGCGAATTCAACGGCTGTTGCTCCGCCTTCATTGCGTTTGAACTTTTTTAAGACTGAGGAGAGCCTAAATGGGGAAGGTTGGACTTTTTTGCTTATGTGCATTTTGTGTACCATCATGTGACATTCCTGTTTGCTACAGGTCAAATTTAAAAGGTAACTACCTATAATGGGTGAGGATAGGAGGAATGCATTGAGAAATAGTTATCAAGATACCCTAAATAATAACGGCCCCGTTAAGGGACCGTTAACATAGGGCGAAATCCATATTGTAGTTCTGGGAATTATTTTGCGTTGGCCAATGCTAGCTCGTTCTTGGCTTTGATCTGTTGAGAAGCAAATGCGAAGCTGTCTTTGTTATCGCCGATCGTCAGAGTTGGTTCGCAGACCGGTGCACAAGCCATGGTTTCGCGATTTGCGCGGCGATAAATACGTACGGTGCCAGTTTCATGACCACGCACCAAAACGGTTTTATCAACTATGGGATTGCCGCTAGCATCAAGAATGATGAGATTGGTAACACCAAATGAACGTCCGGTGAGGATAAGGGTTTTTGCGTCTTCGATGACTGCATCCACAATTGCTGGGTTTCCTACAATGACAGTAGCTGCTGGACGTGAGACTCTGAATAATTTTGCCCGGTCAACGGTGACGATGACAGCTTCATCTATCGATTCTGAAGCAGGTGCGGGGGCGACCATGGCAGAGAATACCAATCCAGCAATGACAGGAAGTGCGAATTTAATTTTAACGAGTGTATTCTTCATGGGGTTACTCCGGATAGTTTTCAAAGGCACCATGGATGATCTTGGTGAATGAAGTCTTAATTACAGGACGGCTGATAAAAAATTATCCAGTGCCTGATCTATTTCGTTTGTTTTTGAAATAGTCGCGTGGCTGGAAATGGGTTGTTCAAAAATTTTCTTTGGTTGGACCAGGCAAAGAGCTGGTGTGGAATGGAAATACACTACATTTTATATATAGGGGAATTTTTGACTGTTTCTAATGAATATATTTTAGATATATTTTTACCTAATAATAACTATGTCTTACGGATCGTATCTTTAGTGTTTTGTTCACTATGTATCTTAAGATGATCTCAATTCCTGCTCGATATATTCGTCATTGTCAGCACAGGGAAACACCTGAGCGGCTCGCATAATGCGAAATAATAATGTGGAGTTAAGGAGAATATTATGAAACTTGTAGCACGCTTTTTGAAAAATGAATCTGGTGCAACTGCAATTGAGTACGGTCTTATTGCCGCTCTGATTTCTGTTGCTATCATTGGTGGCGCTTCTGCCGTAGGTAACGGTGTTGGCGACGCGTTCAACGATGTTGCAAACTCGCTTTAATAGCCTGATTTAAGAATTAGGGAGTTCGCTTACAAAATAGTGAATTCACCGAGTTTTGAACCGCACGCCACCGGCGTGCGGTTTTTATTGTTTTATAGCATGCCCTTTGTTCATTTTTCGACTGCAAGTGTTTGAAAAGTATGGTGCTGTTAACCGAAGGTTAGGCGCTGACAGGTATTGTTGAGTTCGCCATCAATGGTACATTTTTGTAAATTGAGTTGGACTGGTCTCATGCTTGATACATTGCTTATACTTTTTTTCCCATTTCTGATGGTATTTGCCGCAGCTTCAGATCTGGTATCTATGACCATTTCCAATAAGGTTTCCTTGGCATTAATGGCAGGCTTCATGGTATTTGCTGTTTGGATGCAGATGGATATTGTAACGATTGGCTGGCATTGGGCGATGTTTGGTATCGTTTTATTGGTGAGTTTTGGGCTGTTTGCTCTGAATGTGATTGGTGGGGGGGACGCAAAACTTGTCGCGGCCGCTTCTTTGTGGTTTGGCTGGGAGCATACCATGGATTATATACTTATATTTGCCTTCATGGGAGGCGTACTGGCGATAGTAATGTTACGCTTGCGCTCTGTTCCATTGCCGGACCGTGTTGCCAAAGTGGACTGGATTGCCAGATTGTATAATGCAGAAAGTGGCGTGCCTTATGGGGTCGCTCTTGGAGCTGCCGCAGTCTTTGTCTATCCGCAAACTCCGTGGATGCAGCATGTTTTTGTAGCGGCTGGTACTCTTTAGATTAGTTTCACGGAATATCCGGGTTTTATTCAGCCATTATTGATGCTGGAAGCATGTCCTGGAATTTGCATTCCTGTAAATAATTCTCACAACGTCCTGGCTGATCCGCTAAATTTTATCTAAAATTTACTCTGATTTCTTTTCAATCCATAAAATTTATATTGATTAATTGATAACATTATTGACCGCAAAGGGTGCATTCGTGGGCTTTCGTGGCGAATTGTTTTGATGTTTCGCAATTAAATTAGCGTTAACCACGATTTTAAGGATTGTATTAACCATAAGTACACCTTTTGCGGTGAAATATGACCCCTAATAGAAATAGGTTATTTCGTGCAGAGGAAAGTTCATGAAGTTAGCGCGTTTAGCAGTTTTGGGTGTAGCGGTTGCCGCAGCCGGAGGTGCATTTTTTCTTGCTGGTAATTTGACCAATAAGGAACCCGAAATTCGTGAAGTTGCGAAAAATGCAGCACCAACAATCGAACTTGCGGAAGTTCTGGTTGCGGTTGATGATATTGCATTGGGATCATCTCTCAATCCCAAAATGGTCAAATGGCAACCTTGGCCGAAGGATGCCTTGGGTAGAGGTTATATTCTTCGTTCAGACACACCACAGGGTATTGAAGGCGAAGTTGCAGCCATTGCCCGTTCAGCCTTTTTTGCTGGCGAACCGATCCGTGAAAACAAATTGGTCCGCTCAGACAGCGGGTATATGTCAGCTATCCTGCCTGCTGGGATGCGTGCGATTTCGACAACCATATCGACAGCGACGGGAGCGGGTGGATTTGTTCTACCGAATGACCGCGTTGATGTGATTATGACCCGGCGCGGCACTGAGGATCAGGGTGGTGAATTTAGTTCTGAAGTTATTTTAGAAAATATCCGTGTACTGGCGATCGATCAGATTATTGAAGAAAAAGGCGACCAAAAGGTGGTGGTTGGGAAAACGGCTACGTTGCAACTCACACCAAATCAGGCAAAAATTCTCACAGTTGCACAGCAAATGTCCTCGCGACTGACACTTTCTCTGCGCTCACTTGCAGACAGTGATGACGCTCAAACGCCGGGTGCCGAGCACCTGCTGGCTGGAACGCGCGGTAAGGGCCGTGTTCGCATCGTCAAATTTGGGCAAATGAAGGAAGTGATAGCGGGGCAGACCGATGATAAGTGAGACAATCAATATCCAAGCATTCAAGGAACGTAACATGCGTATCAAATTGATTCCAATATTGCGGACATCTGTATTAGCTTTGGCAATGCTGGCAATGTCGGTTCCTGCACAATTGGGTGTTGGCAACGCGCAGGCAGCAAAAACATATCTGAAAATTTCCAAAGCGATGATTGGGAAAAGTCAGAATGTGCGGGTTGGACTGAATAAATCCATCGTGATTGATTTACCAGGGGATGCTCACGATATTCTTGTTGCAGACCCGGGAATTGCTGATGCGATTACAAGGACTTCCCGCCGAATCTATATATTCGCCAAACAGGTTGGTGAAACAAATATCTTTATATTCGATGCCCGAGGCAAACAGCTTTTGAGCATTGAACTCTCAATCGAGAGAGATATTGCGGGCCTTCAAGCGTTTCTGAAAAAATACATTCGTGGGTCGGACATCAAAGTTGAGATCATGAATGACAACGTCATTCTTACCGGAACGGTGCCAACCCCCCAAGCTTCGGCAAAAGCCGTCCAGCTTGCAGAGGTCTTTGTTACAGGTGGGGAAGCAACTACCGATAAATATGGCAGTGGAGGTAGCGTCAATAATGCAGGCGGCGGTACAGTCATTAACTTTGGTTCGGATGAAGAACGTCAAAAAAGCCAGATCGTCAATTTGCTATCGATTGATGGTGAAGATCAAGTGATGCTGAAGGTTACAATTGCAGAAATTCAACGTACAATTGTCAAACAACTTGGCATTGATATGGCTTCAAATCTAAGTGCTGGAAACCTGACTTCTGCTATATTGGGTGATAATCCGTTCTCACTGGGTAAAATCGGATCGAGGTCAGGCACTAGCTTGGGATGGAGCAATGGTACTGGGAAATCTGTGAATGGGGTCCTAAGAGCTTTGGACCGGGCCGGTGTTATGCGCACCCTTGCTGAACCGACACTCACAGCGATTTCCGGTGAAACAGCTTCGTTTTCAGTTGGTGGGGATTACAACATCGTCAATGGTAAAAGTGATGATGGTGCTGGTGCGATTGAATATAAGTTCAAGGAAGTTCAATACGGTATTTCCCTCGCTTTTAGCCCAGTCGTGCTTGGGCCTGGACGGATTAGCCTAAAAATTAAAACCGAGGTTTCAGAGCCGACAACTGAGGGAAGCGTTACCACGCCGCGTGGATCAGCTGCTGCTGCAAGTACTCCTGGAGTTCGCCGCCGTAAGGCGGAGACTACAGTCGAATTGCCTTCCGGGGGTTCAATGGTAATTGCTGGGTTGCTCAAAGATGATGTTCGTCAAACGGCTGCCGGTTTCCCGGGATTGCGTAATATACCAATTTTGGGAAGTCTGTTCAGAAGCCGGGAATTTCAGCGTTTTGAAACGGAACTCGTGATCATTGCGACCCCTTATCTGGTGCGTCCGACTGCTCGGGCCAAGCTTGCCCGCCCGGACGATAATTTCAATGCTGCAAGTGATGGCGCCGCAAATTTTCTGGGTCGTCTGAACAGGGTCTATGGAACGGTCGAGGGAGATATTCCCGAAGGTCGCTATCACGGCAATGTTGGATTCATCTTTAAGTGATCAAGGGCAATTGGAGAAATAAAATGTCTATCGTAAAAAACAGAGCCCACAATCCTCAACCGTTGGATGGGATAACCGGGGCAGATAAATTGATCAAGAATACTGGCAGACGCGCATTCAAAGTGTCATTGCTGATGGCTACGATGCTGGTCGCTGGGTGTTCATCCTTCAACAAGGACCATGTGATGGTTGGTTCAGTTCCAACCGATTATCGCACCAAACATCCAATAGTGGTGTCTGACAATGAAGTATATGAGGATCTTGCGCTTTCTGCCAATACACGCAAACTGTCTTTGCGCGGCCGGAACGTGGTGCGAGATTTTGCATTTCGCTTTAAACGATCCGGGGCACGATCCGTTCGTATTGTAATACCGGTTGGCTCTCGTAACGAGAGAGCGGCGCGACGGGTTCAACCGCAGATTTTAAAAGAGTTAGTTTTGGCTGGGGTAAGACAAAGTCAAATTACAACAACAGGTTATCAAGCTTCTGGCCATGGTGATGCGGCTTCTGTGCGCCTTGTTTATAGTGCGATGACGGCTGCTGTTGCCAGTGAATGTGGTGTTTGGGATGGCGATCTTGGTCGCAGTCCGGAGAACAAAAATTATCGCAATTTTGGATGTGCCACCCAGAACAATCTGGCTTCGATGGTTGCCAACCCTGCTGATTTGCTTGGCCCAAGGGGAGAATCTGAAATAGACGCTACAAGACGCGATAAAGTCATTTCTGATTGGCGCAACGATGGGACAGGCAAAGTTAGCCTGCCAGATGGTTTTAAAGTAAATGAATAAATATTCAAAAACGCCATAGGAAAATGTAATGTCTAATTTAGTTCAAGAAGAAGAGATGGCAATTGATAATTCTGGCGCAGAAGCTGAAAACCAAGGCATTTCCCTGGGTGATGTCAGTGGTATTCGACCGGTGCCGCGCATAACACTTCAAGCTTTTTGCGAAACAGATCAGGTTGCAGATGTGTTAAATGCAGCGGCTAACGATCGTCGTATGACCAAAGCGCATGTGAAGGTGAATATGGGTGGCATTTCAGCTGCCGCAGAATTTTATGAAATTGCGCCGACACCTAATTTGATTGTGGTTGAATCCCAGTTGAACGGTGAGGAGCTAATGGCTGATCTTGCCCGCCTTGCAAATAATTGTGATGGCGAGACAAAGGTTGTGGTTATCGGTCACAAGAATGATATCACATTGTATCGCCAGTTAGTTTCCAGTGGTGTTTCCGAATACCTGGTTGCGCCGCTTACTATGGCTGATGTGATGACTACAATTTCGGAGATTTTTGTGAACCCGGATAAGGGTGCGCTTGGTAAAGTTGTTGCCTTTATTGGTGCCAAGGGCGGTGTTGGTTCTTCAACCATTTGCCACAATGTGGCTTGGGCGATTTCAAACAATTTCAAGAGCGATGTGATGCTGGCTGATCTGGATCTGGCATTTGGTACAGCAAACATTAATCTGGACCAGGACCCTACTATGGGTATTGCAGATGCGGTGTTCTCGCCCGATCGTGTGGATGATATTTTATTGGATCGGCTGCTTGCAAAATGTGCAGAGCATTTGAGCTTGCTGGCCGCGCCCTCTACATTGGAACGGACCTATGATTTTGATCCAAATGCATTCACTAATATTTTGGATGTTGCTCAGAGAAGCACACCGGTTGTAACTGTTGATTTGCCTCATCAGTGGAATGGCTGGACTAAACAGGTGCTCTCTACCGCAGACGAAGTGGTAATCGTTGCTTGCCCAGAGCTGGCAAATTTGCGCAATACCAAGAACCTTCTCGATACAATAATGGATTTGCGTCCCAATGATCAGGCTCCTCGTTTGGTGATGAACCAAGTTGGCGTTCCAAAGCGTCCCGAAATTGCAATTCCAGAATTTATCGGACCGTTGGGAATCGAGCCTTCAGCTATTATTCCGTTTGACCCAGCCTTGTTTGGGACTGCTTCCAATAATGGACAGATGATATCGGAGGCTGATGCAAAGCATCCAACGACAGAAATTTTTAATGTTCTTGGTCAGATTTTGACCGGGAAAGCTGAATTAAAGACAGAGAAGAAAAGTGCGCTCGGATTCCTTTCCAAACTGAAACGGAAACGCGGCTAGAATCTACTTGCAACAGCAATAATGAGTATTGAGGTAACAAATGTTTGGTAAACGCAGTGGCGGAAACGGTGTTGGAAGTCCGGTTGTATCGGATTCTGTTGGCGATGTTATGGTTCAACAAAGCCCGGAGATTACACCAAGTGCAGGGCCTGCTGATCAACTGGTAAACCCTGTGGTTGAAAAGGCGGTTGGTGCAACACCTGAAATGACTACTCCGTCAGCTCCGGCGTCTAAGCCGGTAGACACTGGTGAAAAGAGCGAAGAATATTACGATACAAAAACCAGCGTTTTCTCGGCGCTGATCGATACGATTGATCTTGGGCAACTTGCCCAGATGGAGAGTGATGTTGCACGTGAAGAAATTCGCGATATCGTCAATGATATCATCTCAATTAAAAATCTTGCCATGTCGATTGCTGAGCAAGAAGATTTGCTTGAAGATATTTGTAACGATGTGTTGGGATATGGTCCGCTCGAACCGTTGCTGGCTCGCGATGATATCTCTGATATTATGATTAATGGTGCAAAAACCTCCTTTATCGAGGTTAATGGTAAGGTCATGCAAGCGCCTGTTCGTTTTCGAGATAACACCCAGTTGATGAATATCTGCCAACGGATTGTTAGCCAGGTTGGGCGCCGGGTGGATGAATCCAGCCCAATTTGTGATGCGCGTTTGCCGGACGGTTCTCGTGTGAATGTTATTGTACCGCCATTGGCAATTGATGGTCCTGCACTGACCATTCGTAAATTTAAGAAGGACAAGCTCACACTTGATCAACTGGTTAAATTTGGTGCGATCACGCCTGAAGGGGCGACAATTTTGAAAATCATCGGCAGGGTACGCTGTAATGTGGTGATATCCGGCGGTACGGGCTCGGGTAAAACCACTTTGCTAAATTGCTTGAGCGCTTATGCGGATGAGGATGAGCGTATCATAACCTGCGAAGATTCTGCCGAACTGCAATTGCAGCAGCCACATGTTGTCCGTCTTGAAACTCGCCCACCCAATCTTGAGGGTGAAGGGCAAATTACAATGACTGATCTGGTTAAAAACTGCCTGCGTATGCGCCCTGAGCGAATTATTGTGGGTGAGGTGCGTGGTCCGGAAGTATTTGATTTGTTACAGGCTATGAATACCGGCCATGATGGTTCCATGGGCACGATCCACTCCAACTCACCGCGTGAGTGCCTGAATCGTATTGAATCCATGATTGCCATGGGTGGCTTCAGTCTACCTGCCAAAACTGTGCGTGAAATTATTGTTGGTTCAATTGATATTATCGTTCAGGCTGCACGTTTGCGTGACGGTTCCAGGCGAATTACCCACATTACCGAGGTTCTTGGTCTTGAGGGTGAGGTGATCACTACACAGGATCTGTTTGTCTACAAAATGGATGGCGAAGACGATGATGGTAATATCATTGGGACACACGTCTCAACGGGTATTGGCCGGCCCAAATTTTGGGAGCGCGCGCGTTATTTCAATGAAGAGATGCGGTTGGCGGCGGCACTGGATGCGGCTGACCCAGAAAAAACCGGAGTGTAATAATCAAACATGTTTGGTATTGATTTAAACATCATCGCTTTTGTCGGTCTTAGCGTTCTTGCCGCTGGTGCCGTTGCGTATACGTTTTTGTTCGACCGAGTGTCCAATGAGAATACGCAGGCAAAACGTATTAAGAGTATTCGCGGCGTCAATGAAAATAAAACTTTCAATGCTGACCTTTCCAAGGCCGCGGATTCAGCGAAACGCCGTCAGGTTATGCAAAAATCATTGCAGGAACTTGAAGAAAAAAATGGTAAGAAGAGCAAGAAACTTACCCTTAGCCAACAATTCAAACAGGCTGGTTGGAAGATCGACCTGAAGCAGTTTTATTTGGCCAGTGTTTTTTTTGGTATCGTTATGGCGGCGGGGGCTTTCATCCTCGGTGCCCCACTCTATGTTATTGGCGCAGCCTGGGTGCTTGGTACTCTTGGGTTGCCGCGCTGGTTTGTTGGGTTTTCTATCAAACGGCGGATGAAGAAGTTTCTGGAGGAATTCCCCAATTCCGTAGACGTTATTGTTCGTGGTATTAAATCCGGGCTGCCTTTGAATGATTGTTTGGCAATTGTCGCAAATGAATCCAAGGAACCAGTCGCAAGCGAATTTCGCAAGATATTGGACACCCAGAAAATGGGTGTGCCAATGACAGAAGCAATAATGAAACTTTATCAAAATGTGCCACTTACAGAAGCCAATTTCTTTGGCATTGTGATTTCAATCCAGCAATCGGCGGGTGGTAATCTATCTGAAGCATTGGGAAATCTCTCCAATGTTCTGCGTCAGCGCAAAGCCATGAAAGCAAAAATTCAGGCAATGTCTGCCGAGGCTAAAGCTTCCGGTGGTATCATCGGCGCGCTGCCGATTATCGTGGCCTTTCTGGTGTATTTGACTACGCCGCATTACCTGCTTCCCCTGGTTGAACATCCAACGGGCAATCTTATCCTTTTGGGTTCTGCTGTATGGATGAGTATGGGCGTTATGGTCATGAAATCCATGATTAACTTTGATTTTTAGAGATGTTGCAAAGAGGGTTTGAACGGTGATTAAAGATTTCGCGATAATATTAACCGATCCAGCTAATTTAATGTCCATGCTGGCGGCAGTTGCAGTATTTGCAACAACGATCACTCTTGCCATGCCGCTTTTGCAGCGTGATGAGCTTTCATCGCGTATGAAATCCGCAGCGATTGAGCGTGATCAGATTCGTGCCAGAGAACGCGCCCGCCTTGCCTCTGAAAAGAACAGGGGAAAGCTGAAGCACGAAAATTCTGGTTTTATGAAGGATATCGTTGAGAAACTTAACTTGCGTAAAGCGCTTGCGGATGAAAATACATTCGCGAATTTGATTACGGCGGGTTACCGCAAACAGTCACATATTTATGTATTTTTGTTTTTCCGTATTGTATTGCCGCTCATTATGTTGATTGGCGCGAGCATCTATGTTTTTGGCATTTCAGAAACGCAACGTGCATTCATGATGCAAGTACTGATTGTCATGAGTATCGCTTATGCAGGTTTTTACGCGCCTAATATGTTTGTTAAAAACCAGATCGGCAAGCGCCAGCTCTCCATTCGCCGGGCATGGCCTGATGCGCTGGATTTGATGTTGATATGTGTTGAATCAGGCATGTCCATTGAGCAGGGTATGCGTAAAGTAGCAATCGAGATTGGCGGTCAATCGCCGCAACTTGCCGAAGAAATGGTGCTCACCACCGCTGAACTTTCTTATTTGACAGAGCGCCGGCAAGCTTATGACAATCTGGCAAATCGTACGGCCCTTGATGGGGTGAAATCCGTTACGATGGCACTCATACAGGCGGAACGGTATGGTACACCTCTGGGTACAGCTTTGCGTGTGCTGGCTCAGGAAAACCGCGATATGCGAATGCAGGAAGCGGAAAAGAAAGCAGCGGCGTTGCCTCCGAAGCTAACGGTGCCGATGATTGTGTTCTTCCTGCCAGTGCTTTTTGCAATTATTCTTGGTCCATCTTTCATCCGAATTTCAGAATTGTAAGAATGGAAAGGGCGGCTTAATAGTCGCTAACCCTTGTCTGAATACTGGAATGGTTTGAGGCAGGCTTTTTGCTTTTCCTCGTCATCTCTCAATTTGATGCACTTTCCTGTGAGCATCATCATCAGTTTTCCCGGAATTTTTCCACGATAGCCGAGGCATAGGCCTAAGCTGTCGGCATCAAAGGTCTCGACGCACCACGCGTAGATTTTGGTGGGATAATTGGCGCAAATTTTTGCACTTGCCTTCAATGTGTGCACGCCGCCGCGGTAGCACATATCGGCACGAATGAAACCATGCAGGTTCAACAACGCCCGGTTGGTGCCTTCCTTGATGACGGCGGCGATTTGCTCTTCAATGACGTCCAGCATTGTTCTGCCTGAGGAGTCTTTCTGGTTCATAATGTTGCTATAAACATCGAGCTTTTTCTCCATCTCAAAATAGACAACCAATTGCTCAAAAAAAATCATGTTGTTTTCGGGGTCACCTGCAATCATCACAAGCGGAAAGACTGTCTTCAGGTCTTTTACTACCGCGATTTTGGAATTGTTTGGGCAAGTTGCATTCAAAAACAATTGTTCAATCGAGGTGGCATTATCGGTCGCGAACTGGTTAGCGGCAGCAAATTTTGGTTTGTTTTCCAATAGCGAGCAGAATTCAGACTCAATTTTAGTGTCCAGACTGCTTGCTGCTTGTGCTGATGAAAGGGGCACAACAGTTAATAGGGCCATGTAAAGAAGGGCGAGAGTTTTATGCATAGCTAACCTGTATTCTAAATTTCGATGACGAAATTTGATATTTGCAGGTTTTATATGAGTTGGCAAAAGCTATTAGAGACCGACGGTGCATCTGGTGCTTGGCGGGTTTGGGGGAATTTTAGTAAATACGGGTTATTAGCATATTCCAACGCACAATTATCTGAAAACCGGTTACCACTTTTCAGATTGTGCTCTAGGTCTTCTTGTCAGATTTCTTAAGCTTCGACCACGCATTTTGTTGTGAGAGCATTTTGCGCAGATAGGCGATGTTTTGCCTAGCATCAGCTTCCGGCAATTCGCCGCGTGCGATAACTTCAGCCTCTTTGAAACGGCCTTGAAGCCCGACTACCAATGCAAGGTTTTGACGTACGCGGCTGTCGGCGCCAGGTTTCGAAATTGCTTTTTTCAAATAAGTTTCAGCAGAGCGGGAATCTCCCGCCAAGAGATATGACATGCCTAGATTTGATAGAACAGAAGGTTCGCCCGGTATGATATCGAGGGCTTTCCGGTACATTAGCCGAGCCTGTTTTGGACGGCCGAGCTGATCTAGAATAGCGCCTTGGGCGGAGAATAATTTCCAGTCCGGATGGTCTGGCCGCTGGGCGCGTTCAATAACGCTCAGAGCTTTGGGTAAATTACCGCTGGAGGCCAGCGCTTTGCCGTAGGCTGAGAGGACTTGATTATCTTCTGGATGGAAAATTACCACCTGTTGCATAACGGCCAGTGCTTGATCGTCGCGGCCGACCATGCGCAGGGCACTGGCATAATTCAGGCCTGTTTGTTTGTCTTTTGGACGTTTGGTGTACTGATTACCCAGTTGGCGAACTGCCCCACTGAGTTCTGAAACGCTCATTTGATCAAGTGCTTTGCCGCCTCGACTAACTGAACCGGTATGGCTTGGGTCGGTGGCACAGGCTGAAAGCAGCAGGCTTGCCGTTAGCGCCAACGCCGAAAATAATTTGGAACCCTGAAATTTGGTGTTCATTATTTCGATACCCATGTTCGAATTTGCCTGCAAATCAGGTGAGGACTCTTACACAAATCAATAATCTGTTAACCCTAACGGATGGTTAACAAAGGTGAGTCGGAATGGAGAAGCGGGAATGAAAGAATTGGCAATCAGTGGCAAAAAGAGCGGCGGGATTCCGGTTTGGAGGATGCGTCCAGGTGATTTAAAAAGTTTGGCTACCACTGTTTCTTTTGAAGCAAAAACTTGGGCGAAGGCTTGCGGTTTTTCTGCCAAAAAAGGCGAAATTTGCTTGCTTCCGGACGCTTCTGGCAAATTATCCGGGGTTCTCTTTGGGCTAGGAGAAGGAGGTGTTCCTTTTGATACGGGTAAGCTGGCAATGCAATTGCCGCCCGGCCAATACCGGTTTGAAGGGGAACAGGAGGATGAGGCATTGGCGGCCCTTGGCTGGATGCTCGGTGCCTATCGTTTTGATCGCTATAAGGAGAACACAACCAAAAAAGCAGAGCTTATTTTAAAGAAAGGTCTGAATCGCGAATCACTGATTCGCCAAAGTGAGGCCAGCTATCTCGCCCGCGATCTGATCAACACACCTGCCAATGATATGGGGCCTGATGCACTGGAGCGTGCAGCACGCAAATTGGCAAGGGAGCACTCCGCAAAGATTTCCGTTATCAAGGGCGATGATTTGTTGAAAAAGAACTTTCCAATGATCCATGCCGTGGGGCGAGCGAGTGCCGATGCGCCGCGGTTGATCGATATGAAATGGGGAAGTGCTAAAGCACCGAAAGTCACTCTGGTTGGCAAGGGTGTAATTTTTGATACGGGCGGGCTCAACATTAAGCCGGGCGGTTCGATGGCCCTGATGAAAAAAGATATGGGTGGTGCGGCCAATGTGTTGGCGCTGGCGCAAATGATTATGGCGGCGAAACTTAATGTTCGGCTGCGCGTGCTTATTCCTGCGGTTGAAAATTCGATTTCCGCCAATGCCTTTCGTCCGGGGGATATCTTGCCCAGCCGTAAGGGGATCACAGTGGAGATCGGGAACACGGATGCGGAAGGGCGTTTGGTCCTCGGCGATGCGTTGACACTTGGGGATGAGGAGAAACCTGATTTGATGGTGGATATGGCAACGCTCACCGGTGCAGCACGCGTAGCGCTTGGGCCGGATTTGCCGCCCTTTTATTGCGATGATGAGGCGCTAGCGAGCGAACTCGCGAAAGCTTCCGTAGAGCAATTTGATCCCCTGTGGCGGATGCCGCTTTGGCCGCAATATCAATCCATGCTTTCTTCCAAAATCGCTGATATGAACCATATTTCTGCAGGGGGATTTGCTGGATCTATAACAGCAGCGCTGTTTCTTTCGCGATTTGTGGAGAATGCAAAATCCTGGGTTCATCTTGATATTTTTGGCTGGGTTCCTATTGCGAAACCTTGGGCAAATGTAGGTGGGGAAGCGCAGGGTATTCGTGCATTGTTTAGCGTCATTGAAAAGCGATATGGGTAATTACTTGATTATTCACAGAAAATTGGGCTAGTCTATAACGGATACGAAATGAATTAATCGGATGACAGTTCTTGGTAGAACATAATTCTGGCCAGTTTTTGAATTTTTGGCGTGATGTTTCCATGGCGTTGGTTCATGATGAAAGCCCTGATCTGACCACCCGCCAGATGAGCGTATTATTGACCATTTATCTGGACCCGCCGCCGCATACGGTTCGGGGGCTGGCGGAAAAATTGCGGGTTACCAAGCCAGTGATTACAAGAGCGCTTGATACGATGGGTCGGATGAAGCTGGTGGCGCGTCGCCGCGATCCGGAGGACCGCCGCAATGTCATCGTGCAACGTACGGTAGATGGCTCACTATATTTGGAAAAGCTGGCGGATCTAATTGCAGATCATTCAAGTGAAATTCTGACAGAAGAGGTGTCTGAATGACGTTGCCTGTTTTGGATCCGATGGATAAACGGTTGAATGCATTTTCTGATGCACTGTCAGACAGCCGGCTTAAGGATAAAGTTGAGTCGGCAGGATATGTTGACGGTACGCCAGCGCAAATATCAGCACCTTGTGTTGATGTGCGCAGAGCCCCGGATTTGCAAGTTGGAATCGATACGCAATTTTTGCTTGGCCAGAATGTACAGGTTTTTGACCGCAAGGATGGTTGGGCGTGGGTTCAAAGTGAATTTGATGGCTATGTGGGATGGATTGAAGAAGCCAGTCTGAACGAAGAATTTCCCGAATTTACCCACCGGGTGCAGGTGCAGCGGAGTTTTGTTTATCCGGCTGCCGACTTGCGTTTTCCAGTGGCGACAATCCTATCGATGGGGTCACTGGTGAATGTTGTGGGAGAAGCAGAAACGCGTGGGACGAAGTATCTGGTGCTTTCTTCGGGTGAAGCAATAATTGCCAGCCATTTATGTCCGATTGATGCGTTTGAGGTGGATTATGTATCGGTTGCGGAACGGTTTATTGGCACACCTTATCTTTGGGGTGGGGCATCAGGTTTCGGTATTGATTGCTCGGCACTTATCCAGCTTTCTATGATGATGTGTGATCGGGAAGTTTTGCGCGATTCTGATATGCTTGCTGCAACTTTGGGAGAAGTTATTGAGCCGGGAGAGAATTTTGAAAACCTGAAACGGGGTGATTTAATTTTTTGGCGTGGCCATGCAGCGATTGCTCAGGGTGGCGGCATGATGCTGCATTCCAGCGGCCATACAATGAGTGTTGTTAGCGAACCGTTGAAGGAAGCGATTGAGCGTATCGCATATATATATGAGCGTCCGATTGGGTTTAATCGACCTTAGTACCCAATGGCGCGATCCACCACGTGTTCAAGCGCTACTCCGGTTTCGTACCGCTCCAATTGGCGGGCGAGATGTTTTCCCATGGCATTGATATCGGTCACTGCGGCGGAGTGTGGTGTGAGGATGGCATTTTCAAAGTCCCATAAAGGGCTATTTTCCGGCAATGGTTCAATTTCAAAAACATCCAGAGAAACCGCACTGAGCGTATTATCGCGAAGGCAGGCAACGATGTCGGTTTCCACATGAGAACCGCCGCGTCCGGCATTGATGAAGACCGGGCCATCAAACTGATTGTTGCGGTTTAGTTTTTCAAATATGGCTCGGTTGTAGATGCCTTTCGTCTGCGGGGTGAAGGGGAGTAACCCCACAAGAATATCGGTGCGAGCAAGGAATGTGTCTAGCTCATCATTGTCGTAGCATTCCACATTTTCGATTGCTTTTTTGCTTCTGCTCCAGCCAGTAACTTTGAAACCAAGCGCGTTTAGTTTTTGTGCAGCATCTTTACCAAGTTCTCCGAGCCCCATTATGCCAACTGTAATTTCAGCGGCCTTGGGCTGGGGGAGATCTTTCCAATCATGTGCTCTCTGGAGCTTGTCATAATCGCGTTGTCTTCTTAGATGCATGAGACATTGCAAGCAAACCCATTCGCTCATTTGAGTGGTCAAGGAATGATCAACAAAGCGGACGATGGGTATATCGGGAAGTTTGCCTGCCTGAAAAATATGATCAACGCCTGCACCTGCTGAGAATATGACTTCTAGCGCTGGAAGCCTGTTGAAGAGTTCAGAGTCTGGTTTCCAGACCAAGGCGTATTTTATTTCTTCCAGTGAGATAGAGGAATTTTCACTGAGGCTAATGACCTTGCGTCCGTCTAGGGCCGTCTCCAGATTACCAGTTTTTATTGAGCCATCGAATTCGACCGCCATTAGGAGGGGAGATTTTTCCAACGACTAATCCTCGAGAATATCGATGGATGAAGCTTCGAGATCAAAGGCTGCAGCCATCAGTGCTTTGGTGTAATCGGTTTGAGGATCGTCGAAAATCTGATCCGCCTGGCCCTGTTCGACCACCTTGCCCATTTGCATGACGATAACTTCATTGGCCAGTGCACGCACAACTTTCAAATCGTGGCTGATGAACATATAGGCGAGATTGTGGGTTACTTGTAGTTCGCGCAACAGGTCTACCACCTGAGCCTGCACACTCATATCGAGTGCAGATGTGGGCTCATCCAACATGATGAATTGCGGTTCCAGAACGAGAGCGCGGGCGATTGCCATGCGTTGGCGCTGACCGCCTGAAAATTCGTGTGGGTAGCGGTGGCGTGTTTCGGGTTCAAGTCCGGTTTCAAGCAAGGCGGTGCATACTTTTTGGTCGCGTTCCTTGGCCGACAAATTTGGCATGTGGATGCGCAAGCCTTCGGCGACAATCTCAGCCACTGACATACGAGGCGAAAGTGAACCATAGGGATCCTGAAACACGACCTGCATGCGGTCTCGAAGCGGCCTCATCTCTTTGAAGGAATAGGTGTCAATATTGTTGCCGAGAAAGTTGATGCGGCCTTTTGAAGATATTAGCCGGGTGAGCGCAAGTCCCAAAGTGGTTTTTCCTGAACCGGATTCACCGACGACGCCGAGAGTTTGGCCTTGTCGCAAGGTGATGTTGATGCCATCGACCGCCTTTATGTGATCCACAGTGCGCCGCATGAAACCGGCCTTGATCGGGAACCAAACGCGGATATCTTCGCCCTTCAGGATCAGGGGTGCGGTTTCATCGGTTATAGGTGGATTGCCGGATGGCTCGGATGAAATCAGATGCTTGGTATATTCATGTTGCGGGTTGGAAAAGACTTCTGCTGTTGGACCCTGTTCGACGATTTTCCCATTTTGCATGACGCAAGTGCGGTCGGAAATTTTCTGCACAATGCCCAAATCATGAGTGATGAACAGCATGGAGAGGCCTTTTTCCTTTTGTAAATCGCGGAGCAATTCAAGGATTTGAGCCTGTACTGTTACATCAAGTGCGGTGGTTGGTTCATCGGCAATCAACAAATCCGGCTCATTGGCAAGGGCCATGGCGATCATCACCCGTTGGCGTTGGCCGCCTGATAATTGATGAGGGTAGGCATCGAGACGCTTTTCCGGTTCGCGGATACCAACCTGATGCAGTAATTCCAGGATGTGTTCACGTGCCTTGGTGCCACTCATGCCCTTGTGCAGGGTTAGAGTTTCGCCAATTTGCTGCTCGATTGTGTGCAACGGATTGAGCGATGTCATGGGTTCCTGAAAGATCATGGTGATATGGTTGCCACGCACTTTTCGTAATTCAGGTTCGTTCGCTTCGAGTAAATTCTTGCCGTTGAAAAAGATTTCACCGCTCGGATGGCTCGCTGCCGGATATGGCAGGAGTTTGAGAATGGAGAGGGCGGAGATTGATTTACCCGATCCGGATTCACCAACAAGCGCTACAGTCTCGCCCTGGTCGATGTGGAATGAAATCTTGTCGACAGCGAGCTTTGTCTCACCGCCCTGGGTGAAAGCGATGGACAAATCTTTGATATCCAGAAGGGGTGATTTATCGCTCATCAACTAAACGTCTTGCGTGGGTCAAACGCATCCCTTGTTGCTTCACCGACAAAAATCAACAGGGAAAGCATGGTGGAAATTACGAAAAATGCAGAAAAGCCAAGCCATGGTGCTTGCAGGTTTTTCTTGCCCTGCTGCAACATTTCACCCAGTGATGCCGACCCCGGAGGAAGGCCGAAGCCCAGAAAATCGAGTGAAGTTAGGGTGGTGATCGAGCCGTTCAGGATGAAGGGTAAAAAGGTCAGGGTTGCGACCATGGCGTTGGGTAAAAGATGGCGGTAGATGATGGTGGCATTGCCGACGCCAAGCGCGCGCGCAGCGTTGACGTATTCGAAATTACGGGCGCGCAGGAATTCGGCGCGTACCACACCAACGAAACTGACCCATGAGAATAACAGCATGATACCGAGCAATATCCAGAAACCCGGAGGCAACACGGCGGCAATGATCAGCAGCAGATAAAGTACCGGAACAGAGGACCATATTTCTATGAAGCGCTGAAAAATCAAATCGACCCAGCCGCCGAAATAACCCTGTATCGCGCCAGAGGTTACGCCAACCAGTGCAGAGGCGGCAGTGAGTATCAGGCCGAACAGGACAGATATGCGGAAACCATAAATGACCCGAGCAAGCACGTCTCGGCCCTGATCATCAGTGCCTAGCCAGTTCCAATTGCCGATTGTGCAGCCGGCGTCTTCGATGCCTTCTTCATAGTTGGCGCAGAGGGTATCAGTGTCGTAGAGCCAGCTTGGTTTGGTTGGAGCCGGTTCGGGAATTTCGTTGTTCACCGTGCGATAGGAATAGCGAACTATCGGCCACAATGCCCAGCCATGTTCGTTGAACGCTTCTTCAATTTCCGGGATTTTATAGTCTGTTTGGGGCAGGAAACCGTCTTCTCCCAAAAACACCTCTTCGGGATAATCGAACAGCACCGGTGCGTAAATTTCTCCCTTAAAAAAGACGATGATTGGGCGATCGTTGGCAAGAAACTCTGCGAACAATGTCAGGATGAAGAGGATGAGAAAAATCCACAGGGACCAATAGCCGCGACGGTTCTTTTTGAAGTTTGACCAACGGCGCTGGTTTAGCGGCGACAACCATCGGCGGTTTTCTAAAGCGTCTTGCATTAAACCTCCCGCGATTCAAAATCGATGCGTGGATCGATCAGCGTGTAGGTTAAATCGGAAATCAGCGTCACGACCAAGCCAAGCAATGACATGATGAATAAATTGCCGAAGACTACCGGATAGTCGCGTCCGATAATGCTTTCAAAACCGAGCAAGCCTAATCCGTCGAGGGAGAAAATGGTTTCGATCAATAGGGAACCAGTGAAGAACGATGAAATGAATGCTGCCGGAAATCCTGCGATGATGATCAGCATAGCGTTTCTAAAAACGTGGCCGTAGAGCACTTGGTGTTCAGTGAGGCCTTTGGCCCGTGCTGTCTGGACGTATTGTTTTCGGATTTCGTCGAGGAATGAGTTTTTGGTCAGCAAAGTTGTGGTAGCAAATGCCGCCAGTGCCATTGCCGTTAAGGGCAGAGCCAAGTGCCAGAAATAGTCCGCGATTTTTCCGAACAGCGAAAGGTCATCGAAATTTTCTGATGTGAGTCCCCGTAGCGGGAACAGGTCGTAAAACGAGCCGCCAGCGAATAACACCACCAGCAAAATGGCAAATAGAAACCCCGGAATTGCATAGGCGATTATTATAACACCGCTAGTCCATATGTCGAATGTGGAACCGTCACTCACAGCCTTTTTGATGCCGAGAGGAATGGATATTCCGTAGGCTATGAAGGTGATCCACAGGCCCAGTGATACGGATACTGGGAGCTTTTCGATGATCAGATCTATGACCGCCACATCGCGAAAATAGCTTTCTCCGAAATCGAAGCGGATGAAGTTCCAAACCATCAGACCAAAGCGTTCGAGCGGTGGTTTATCGAAGCCGAATTGCTTTTCAAGCTTGGCGATGAATTCTGGATCCAGCCCCTGCGCGCCACGATATTTGGAAGATTCGCCTCCGCCGCCATCGAGGCCTTGATCTTGTCCTAGGCTATCGCCGCCGCCAGTTATGCGATCAGTTGCAGAGCCTGCTTGTCCGCTTAACTCGGCAATCACGCGTTCCACCGGGCCGCCGGGTGCGAACTGGATCACTGCAAAAGAAATAGCGAGAATTCCAAAAATGGTAGGAATAATCAGCAATAATCGTCGCAGGATATAGGCGCCCATGTGCTGGAAATCTCTCCGTAAATCTCATGGCGCGATTGATTGCCATGAAGGGTTTTTAAGTGATTCGTTTTTATCACTTAACAAGTCACAGGATTAGCCCGTGCGATGGGGCAAAACAAGGGCTTGGTGGTTACGATTTTGTTAGGTGGAAAATCAGAATGAAGGGCGCGCAATCATCAACCATAAGATTGCCATGACTGCGATGAATGCCGGGAAACCGCAGGCGAACCAGATGCAGAATAATTTGTAATATTGCTGGGGTAATTCCTGGTTGTTTTGATCTGCATTGCGGGCGAGGTTTCGCATTTTTAACTGTATCCAGACGACTGGTAGCCAGAAAAATCCGACAAAAATATAAAGCGCCAGTGATGCCAGTATCCAACCCTCGCTGAGTTCCCATCCGGTTTCAACTGCTAACCATGCGCCGGAGATTGGTTGGAGAATGACGGCGGTTGCGGTGAAAACCATATCGGCGATAACCACTGTCCCTGCAACGTGGGCGATGATTTTTGCGTCTTTGGTCTGGTGGGCGATTAGCATGAAAAAGGCGATGCCGGCACCGGTTCCCAGCAGAACTGTGGCGCCGACAATGTGGACCCATCTTAATATCAGCTCCAATTCCACTATCGTTCTCCGGCCATGGTTGTGCCAACTATCGCCAGAAGAATTCCGGGGAAAATTTTGACCAAAGGGCCGAGTGGATCAAGCCAGAATTCCGGTGTGAGTATTGTGCCTAAGGCTAAATAACCGATGGAAACGGCAATTGCTGCAAGACATCCGGCGTGGAACGTTCGCCGGAACATCAGCAGTAATCCGATTAAACAATCGATTGTTGAACCTGCAAGAACTGATAATAATGCGTTTGTTTTTCCCAATGTTGGCGTGACCAGCATTGCGGCAGATTCATATTGCATAAAGCCGATGATGCCAGATGCCATCCAGAACAAAGCGAGGGTGATGACAATGAACGGGAAGAGCAATTGCATCCGCGCGAATAATCGCTCCTGACCTGTGGACGGTATGTTTGCGAGAGTACGATTGAGGGAATTCAATTTCTGCCCGGTGGCTTTTTCCCATGGGATGGGATCGCCAGTTACGTTTTGTGCCAGCATTTTTATGGCTGTTGTGCGTAAGGGAGAGCGCCAGCCAAACCAGCCGGTCAGGTCCGCGATTTTTGCGGTGATAGTCCCGATTAAACCGGGTATTGGTAGGACAAAAGCCGGGGTGGGAAAACCAAGCCACTGGCGGAACTGCAATAGAACTGCCTGGAGTGTATGGCCTGTTTGTTCGACAAGTTCGAAATCCTTGCCGGACAGTTTTTTGTCTTTCAGTGACATTGCGACTGCCTTCGCCACGTCTTCCACGGCCACAGCCTGGATTTTTGCATCGGGTAATATTACTGGCTGAACGAGAGGGAAAGCAGCGAGTGCTCGTAATAACATTGTGCCGCCATAAGCTTCGCTAGAAATGACGAGGCCGGGTTTCAGGATGGTCCAGTTGAGGTTACTTTTTCTCAAGGCGCTATCCGCTTCGCCTTTTGTTCGTAGAAATTCGCTCGAATGTTCGGGGGCGGCACCGGATGCGGAAATCTGGATGTAGTGTTTAATATTTGCTGTCTCGCAGGCATTGATTAAAGCTCTGATGGCGTCGCTTTGGATCTTCTGTAAATTGTCTTTCAAGCCGGTTTGCAATGCGCCGGATGCATTCACCACAGAGTCGATATCGCGGAGGTATTCCGCCCATGCATCGGGTGTGCAGAGCTTATGCAAATCACCACCAACCCACTCCAATTGCGGTAATATTTTGCGGCCATTTTCCGCTATGCGACCCATGCCAGTCACGGTGAAATCCTGCCTTATTAATTCTGCGATGATGGCGCGACCAATGAGACCGTACCCGCCTAAAACCAGAACTTTCATGACCGGATTGTTCATTGGATCACTTGCGCAATTCAGCCTCAATTTTTGTATCTATCCAGAAAGACAGGCTATCAATGCCGGAATAACCGGGTTGTGGTTCTGGAACCTGAATGTGCTTCCATTTGGCGAACCATATTTCCGGATTGTGCCATTGTGGGATGGCGTAATAACGCCATTTGAGAATGCGGTCGAGGGCGTGGGTTAAATGGAGCAATTCCTGTCTGTCCGGGGCGAGGATGATTTCTTCAACCAATTCGTCAATCATCGGCTCTTTGATGCCAGAGAAATTTCGGCTGCCTGAACGGTTGGCTGAGGCGCTGGACCAGTATTCGCGCTGCTCATTTCCCGGTGAAAGGGATTGCGCGGTGAGGGTCGAGGTGATGTCAAAATCGAAATTATCGAGACGGTTTTTATACTGGGCCGTATCGAGAATGCGCAAAGATGCGGTGATGCCGATGCGTTTCAGGTTTTCAATGAAGGAATTTGTTTTGCGTTCCGCATTGGGATCGGCGGTGATGAACTCAATCGTGAATGGCTTGCCATTAACCGTTGTGAGTTGGCGCTTGTCGTTGAATTTCAGGCCTGCTTCTTTCAGCAGCTTGATGGCTTGACGTTGATACTTTCGGGTAGCGGAACGCTTGGTGTAATCCGGCAGGATGAACGGCTTGGTGAAAAGGTCTGCTGGCAATTTGTCGCGGTAGGCTTCCAGAATTTCCAATTCGCGACCAGTAGGTACATTGCTTGATTCTAGTTCTCCGCCCTCAAAAAAACTGTCTGTGCGTTTATAAAGGTTGAAAAAAAGGTTTTTGTTCAAGGTTTCAAAATCAAACATCAGCGTGATGGCTTCACGCACTTTCGGATCCTTGAATTTTTCAATTCTGGTGTTGAAATAAAAGCCCGTGTAAAGCTGGCTTCTTGTGGTTTTGAAAGTCTGGGTAGCAACATCGCCACGTTTTATGGCTGGAAAAGTGTATTCCTTTTTCCATCGACTTTCCCGGCCTTCGACTTTGTAGTCGGATAGGCCACCCTTTTTGAAAGCTTCCCACATGGCGCTTTCATCGAGGAAATAGGTGTAGCGGATGCTGTCGTAATTGTAGCGCCCTTTACGCACAGCCACGTCCTCGGCCCAGTAATCTTTGACGCGGTCCCAGGTGATGTATTTGCCCATATCGTATTTACCGATTTTATACGGGCCGGAACCCAGCGGTGGTTCTTTTGTTGGGTTGGATATATCGCGTTTGTTGCCATCGGCGTCCGTGCCTTCCCACCAGTGTTTTGGCAAAATTGCGAGATCGCCAATGATGTGGGGCAGTTCGCGGTTTCCTTTTTGATCGAAGGTGAAGGTTACTTCGTTATTGCCGGTGCTTTCGACGGATTTTACGTTTTTGAAATAGTCTTTCCAGAGCGGGTAATTGGTGCGCAATGCCTCCATCGACCAGATCACATCTTCCGGGGTGATGGGTTTGCCATCGTGCCAGCGGGCTTTTTCATTGATGTGATAGACGGCCCATGATGAATCATCAGCCTTGCGGAATTTATCTGCCACCAGACCGTAGGAAGCGCTTGGTTGATCGAGGGATTGTTCGAACAGGTTGTCGTAGAGCAATCCGCCGAAATAGCTTAGGCCGCTGGGTGTTCTGCCTCGAACGACGAAAGGATTGAATGAATCAAATCCACCGAAGGATGCGCGTTTAAGATGTCCGCCTTTTGGGGCGTCTGGATTGGCATGAGGGTAGTGGGTGAAATTCGCGTCGTGCTTTAGTTTCCCGAAAAGCGTATCTCCATGACGCCATTTGGATTCGTCAGCCAGAGCTGATGTAGCAAAAAGGAGTGTGAATAAGAGTGTGGCAGATTTCAAAAATGACAAATGATGTTCCTCATGCTGTATCAACGGCAACTCTAGGCAATAAAAAAGGCCGGAACAATGTCCGGCCTGATTAAATAAACTTAATGATTTGCGCCTTATTCGGCAGGCAGTGGTGCTGATGTTTCGGCCAAGCTGCGCAAATAGGCAACGATATTGGCGCGATCTGCAACCTTTTTCAGACCGGCAAAGCCCATTGCAGTGCCTTTCATGAACTTCTTTGGTTTCCACAGGAAGCCATTGAGGGTTTCATAGTCCCAGCTTTTGCCATCGGCTGCTGCCTTCAGAGCCGATGAATATCCAAATCCGTCGATGGAACCCATTGCGCGATTAACAATGCCGTAAAGAGGTGGACCAACTTTGGATTTGCCTGCAACTGTGAAATCATGGCAAGCCGCGCATTTCTTGGCAATTTTTTTACCAGCTTCCACATCGGCGCTGGCGAGCAACGCCAGGATAGGTTCATAGGCAGGGCCTGTATCCACGACCACTTTCTCGTGGCCACCGCTACCTTCGGCAACTTCAATCATGTAACCCGGCTTTTCCGGTGTTTCCATGTGGAACAGGCCTTCGGTGACGATGGAAAGGCCCATCAATACGAAAACGGCGCCCAATGCGGCCATGGCAAATTTGTTGAATTCAAAGGCATCCATGGTGGAGCTCCTTAATTGGCATTTGTCTTTTTGCTGATTTCAGCCAAAGCATGTGTTGCCATAGTGACTATTCTATTTGCCAGTGCGATACTACGCCTGTAAGCCTTGTACAAGTGGGACTTTTTGACACCGCCTGCACATTTTGTAGAAAAACCTAAATTAATTGCCAAATCTAGCCCAAAACTGACCAATTTCATGTCTGATACGCTTATTTTAATTCCTGCCCGCATGGCATCAACTCGTTTGCCCGGTAAACCACTGGCAGATGTTGCCGGAAAGCCCATGATTGTACGGGTTTGGGAGTGTGCTCTTGCGGCGGGTGTAGGACGGCCGGTGGTGGCAACTGATAGTGCTGAAGTGCTTGCTGCGGTTGAAGCGCATGGGGGCGAAGCGGTGATGACACGCGAGGATCATCAGTCCGGCTCAGACCGTATTTGGGAGGCAGTGACAAAAATCGATCCACAGGGAAATGCCGAATTTATTATCAATGTTCAGGGCGATTTGCCGACGATAGAGGGAAAAACCATCGTCGAGAGTCTCGCGCCATTGCACGATTCGGATGTGGATGTCGCAACATTGGCGACAGAAATTACGTTTGATGCGGAGCGCACTAATCCCAGTGTGGTGAAAGTTGTTGGAACGCCAATCGGAGAAAATCGCCTGCGCGCGCTCTATTTTACCCGCGCAACTGCGCCTTATGGCGATGGAGCGCTTTATCATCACATCGGACTTTATGCTTATCGCCGCAGGGCATTGGAAAAATTTGTGTCCTTGCCACCGTCACCGCTTGAATTGCGGGAGAAGTTGGAGCAGTTACGTGCGCTTGAAGCAGGAATGCGTATTGATGTGGCTCTTGTGGATGCAGTCCCCCTTGGGGTAGATACGGCAGAAGATTTGGAAAAAGCGCGAGCATCATTTATAAACTGAGTGAAGAATATGGATAAAAATCGTACCGGTAAAATTGGATTTCAGGGTGCCAAGGGTGCCAATTCAGAAATTGCGAGCGCGGATGTGTTTCCCAAAATGGAAGCTGTTCCGTGCGATACGTTTGAAGATGTTTTCAATGTGCTGAAAAAGGGCGAAGTTGATCTGGCGATGATCCCGATTGAGAACACGCTTGCCGGCCGCGTGGCCGATATTCATCATTTGTTGCCCAATTCGGGTACGTTTATTATTGGCGAATATTTTCTGCCCATTCATTTTGATTTGATGGTTCTACCGGGTGTCAATCTTGAAGATATTCACACGGTCTATAGCCATGTTCATGCGCTTGGTCAGTGCCGCAAAATCATTCGTAAAAATGGCTGGAAAGCGGTTGTCAGTGGTGATACGGCGGGTTCTGCCAAGCTGGTGAGCGAGAGCGGTGACCGAAATATTGCGTCTCTTGCGCCTTCGCTTGCAGCCGAAATTTACGGTCTCGACACACTGGACCGGAATGTGGAAGATGCGGATCACAATACTACCCGTTTTGTAATTTTATCGCGTGAGGAAATCCGAGCCGAACAGGGTAGCGGGCCGATCATGACCACATTTTTGTTTCAGGTGCGCAATATTCCTGCTGCACTTTATAAGGCCATGGGCGGATTTGCTACAAATGGGGTGAACATGACCAAGCTGGAAAGTTATCAGATTGGTGGAAGTTTTTCGGCGACGCAGTTTTATGCCGATATTGTGGGCCATCCTGATGATAAGAACGTAAAACTCGCTCTGGAAGAGTTGGCGTTCTTTTGTGATGAACTCAAAATATTGGGCGTTTATCTTGCGTCTGAAACGGGGGATGCGCGCTAGGCGCTATCCTTCTGCCCATTTTCCGATAATGCTTGATGCTATCGCCTTGCTCGGCGGACATTTCAGTCCGTCGGGATGGGTATCCGAACGCATCAAATCAACTTCTTCGCGAGAGAACCAGCGACAGTCTTCGAGCTCGCTTTCATCCATGTGAATTTCATCGGAGAGGGCCTCGGCGTGTACTCCAATCATCAGTGAATGGGGAAAGGGCCATGGCTGGCTGGCGAAATACTTCACCTGTCCGACCTTGATGCCGGATTCTTCGAATGTTTCGCGGCGCACGGCTGCTTCAATGGTTTCGCCGGGTTCAACAAAGCCTGCAAGGGTTGAGAACCATCCCGGCTGGAAATGGTGGGAGCGGCCGAGTAGACATTGGTCGCCTTTAACCGCGAGCATGATGACTACCGGGTCGGTGCGCGGGAAAATCTTATGATCGCAATTGGGGCAATCGCGGCGATATCCACCGATCTTTGTTTCGCTGGCGTGTCCGCATTTTCCGCAAAACCGGTTCATGCGGTTCCAATAGGAAATGCTGCCGCCATGGCCAATGATCGATGCATCTTCGTCGCTCACCACATCGGAATATAGCATGGAGCGAAAGTCAACGACCTGAAACGGCTCTTCAAGGGTGTCTGCATCAATGCCAACCCCAACCGCTACACGCGGGCCATCATCGGTAATACCCAACAGGATTGCATTTTCATGTTTTGGTTTGAAAACTTCCGCTTCTTGTAGCGAGAAGTGGCATGTGGAATTGCTGCCCGTGCGTGTGATAACTTTGCTGCCAGCATAAAGATACAATCGTACATTTGGATCTTTCAGTGCATTAGGTAAGGAATTCTCGTCACGATTTTCCGCATCACGGATGAGGCTGTTTTGGGCAAAGCCGACAAGACTACTTGGTTCAGGTGGGAGGGTCTGATCAAAATCCATGTAATGCCTCTAAAAAGTAAAATTAGTGCTGGAAGCCAGCGCCTGTTGCAATTCAATTATCAGTTCGTCTTTTGCGTTTTTATCGTATGGTTGGCGCTTGCCAAACCCCCAGACGGGGCCGGGCCAATTGGTATCACCCTCATTGCGGGCAATCACATGAATATGCAATTGGCGAACGATATTGCCAATGGCAGCAGAGTTGATTTTTTCACAATTTGTATGTTTTTTTAGCACTTCAGCAACCAACGCGGTCTCGAGGGCCATTTTTTCCTGGTGATTTGTGGATGCGTCGTGGGTTTCAGCTAAATCGGCCACCTTTGGCACTAAAATCAGCCATGGCCACCGACTATCATCCATCAATCGCACTTCGCATAATTCATAGCTACCGATGAAAAAAGTATCGGCTGCGAGGCGAGAATCAAGTTGGAAATTGCTCATCGGGCGCTTCTATCATGAAAATGGCCGATAAAGCTTGATTTTTTTGCCGTCCCATACGATATCTCCCCTTGGAAGGTTGGTGATGGGCGAGTGCCCTTGTCAATTGGGTCAGGTCCGGAAGGAAGCAGCCCCGGTGAGATTTTCTCGGGTCATCTATACCAGCCTTCTACTTTTTTCTTTCTCACGGCCTATCTTCGCTTGCGCTCAGGCCTGCGAAGGCGCGGCGCATTAGCGCCGGGTTCCCACGCTCGCCCTTCGGGCTCTCATTCATTTCCCATGATAAAATTGTTGTCTTTTTCCCAAGGCAGCCTTGCCAGATAGTTCCCTTGCTCCATCTCACCTGTAGCAACCACGCCGCAGGCGGGAGCGAAGAGCGACCGGCGCTAATGCGCCGCCCATGCGCAGGCCCGAACGAAGTGAAGATATGCCGTGAGCCAAATAAAGAAAACTTGTTGGATAGAGGGCTGGGGATGCGGAATCCTGTTTATGCAATTTCAATTTACGTTATAGTTGGGCCATGAGTGAACAAACCAAACCAGAATATCGGGTATTAGCGCGTAAATACCGGTCACAGAATTTTGACGAGCTTATCGGGCAAGGTCCGATGGTTCAGACATTGGCTAATGCGTTTGAAACCGGGCGTATTGCGCAGGCTTATATGCTTACCGGGGTACGGGGTGTGGGTAAAACTTCCACGGCTCGTATTCTGGCGCGTGCGCTTAACTATAAGACTGAAAAAATTGATGAGCCGACCATTGATATTGCTGAACTAGGCGAACATTGTCAGGCCATTATTGATGGTCGTCATGTGGACATTATCGAGATGGATGCAGCCTCTCATACGGGCATTGATGATATTCGCGATCTGATTGAATCAGCGCAATATAAGCCTGTCTCCGCACGCTACAAAGTTTACATCATCGATGAGGTGCATATGCTTTCTAAAAGCGCTTTTAATGGCCTTTTGAAAACGCTGGAAGAGCCGCCGGAGCATGTGAAATTTATCTTTGCTACAACCGAAATTCGCAAAGTACCTGTCACTATTCTTTCGCGCTGCCAGCGTTTTGATTTGCGCCGTATTGATGCTGCGACCATGACCGATCACTTACAAAAAATTTGTAAACTGGAAGAGGTAGAAGTTGAAGAAGAAGCGCTGGCAATCATTGCACGTGCCTCGGAAGGTTCTGCTCGTGATGCGCTTTCCATGCTAGATCAGGCGATTGCCCATGGCAGTGTTGGTGTGGTGAAAGCTGAATCCATCCGCTCCATGCTTGGCCTTGCAGACCGTACCCGCATCATTGATTTATTCGAACATATCATGAAGGGCGATATTGCCTCCGCGATGGGAGAACTCAAAGCGCAATATGATATTGGCGCCGACCCGCTGGTGGTGCTGAGCGATCTGGCGGATTTTATCCACTTTGTCACCAAACTGAAATATATCCCGAGTGCGGGAGAGGATAAAAGTCTCTCAGAAGCCGAGCGTATTCGCGGTGGTGAATTTGCCGAAAAACTGTCTGTGCGTGTGCTTGGCCGTGCATGGCAGATTTTACTTAAAGGCATGAGTGAAGTTCAGACATCTGAGCGAGCGCTTGCTTCTGCCGATATGGTGCTTATCCGTATGACCCATGCGGCGGACTTGCCGACACCTGATGAGTTAATACGTAAAATTCAAGATGGGCAGTCGGTGGTGGGTTCGGCTCCGTCCCCTCGTGGTGGGAGCGGCTCGTCATCAAATGGGCAGGGTGGCACTCAAAGTTCAAATTCCGGTTCGCGCGTGCTTGCGGATACTGTGCCAAGTTCTGCGCCCACATTGGTGGCTTCTTCCGGTGCTGCTACGGCTGCTCTTCAGGTGCATGATGCACCGCCAGAAAATATGGTGCCTGAACGCGCGCTCAACAATTTTGATGAACTGATTTTTCTGGTGGAAGATAAGCGCGACCTTGCCATGAAAACATATCTGCGCCGTAATGTGCGGGTGGTGAGTTTTGCTGATGGGCGTATGGAAGTTAATCTGGTGGAAAATCCGCCGAAGACATTTTTGACGGACTTATCCAAGAAGCTGCAGGCATGGACCGGCAAGCGCTGGATGATTTCTACCAGCATGCAGGAGGGTGCACCTACTCTTGACGAGGTAGAACAGGCTGAAACTGCTGCTATTGTCGAACAGGCACGAACTGACCCGACGGTTGAAGCCATTCTTGAGCGTTTTCCCGGTTCCCGCATCATCGATGTGCGTATCCGGCTTGAGGGGACCCTTGAAGATGGTGAAGTCGAAGGTGCCGGGGATGTGAGTGACGGTGACGGGCTTGACGATTTCTTCGAATAGCCCCATCTGAGTATTAGTAATTTAAAGTAAATTTCGGAAAGAAGATCATGAAAGATATTATGGGCCTGATGAAGCAGGCCAAAGAAATGCAGGGTAAAATGGAAGCAATGCAGGCCGAACTTGCGAAGGCTGAAGTTGAAGGTGAATCTGGTGCCGGTCTGGTGAAGGTTACTCTTTCGGGCAAAAACGAGATGCGTGCGATCAGCATTGATCCATCGCTGCTCAAAGCGGAAGAAGGTGAGATCCTTGAAGATCTGATCATGGCTGCAACCAATGATGCGAGAGCCAAGGTGGAGCAGTTTGCTGCTGAGAAAACTCAGGAACTGACAGCCGGATTGCCTATTCCTCCCGGCATGAAATTGCCTTTCGGATAAGCATAATGGTGAACAGCGTTGCCGGTCCGGAAATTGAAAGACTAATCCAGCTTCTGGCCAAACTGCCGGGGCTTGGGCCGCGCTCTGCACGGCGCGCAGCGTTGCATTTAATCAAGAAAAAAGACCAACTTTTGGTTCCTCTTGCTGCTGCTGCTCAAGAGGCGGTGGAGAAAGTAACCATCTGTTCTTCTTGCGGAAATGTGGATAGCTGCGATCCCTGTACCCTGTGCAGTGACCCACGCCGGGACGCCAAAACAATTGTGGTGGTCGAAGATGTGGCTGATCTTTGGGCGTTGGAACGTGCTGGTGCCATCAATTGCCTTTATCATGTGCTTGGCGGGACGTTGTCGCCGCTCGATGGTATTGGCCCGGAAGACCTCAATATCTCCGGTTTGATAAACCGCGCCAGTGCCGAAGATTCTGAAATCAAGGAAATTATTATCGCGGTGAACGCCACCGTCGAGGGCCAGACCACAGCCCATTATATCACCGATCATCTGGAAAATCTGGATCTGAAAATCACGCGTCTGGCCCATGGTGTACCGGTGGGCGGCGAGCTTGATTATCTTGATGAGGGTACGCTCACAGCGGCGATAAAAAGCAGGGCAGATTTTTAACTGGCTTATTTGACCCAATCACGGCTTCCATTGGTAGGGCAAAACGTTTTGATAGAAAAATTGCTGTTTGGAAACTGGTGATATGAACGCTTTATACGATACAATCGGGTTAAATTACGCAAACTTGCGACAGCCAGATATCCGAATATCTCATATGATTGAAGAAGCTCTTGGAGATGCCCGAACTGTGCTAAATGTTGGTGCTGGAGCTGGCTCATATGAACCGACGGACAGGCAGGTTACAGCCGTTGAACCTTCAAAAGAGATGATACAACAACGCTCTGTTTCACCTGCTTGTGTCATTCAGGCCAGTGCAGAGGATATTCCTTTCGACGACAATTCTTTCGATGCGTCGATGGCCGTCTTGACCATTCATCATTGGTCTGACCAAAAAAAGGGCGTGATGGAGATGCGCCGTGTCACCCGGGGCAAAATGGTTTTCCTTACCTATGATCCGTCATTTCGCGGGTATTGGCTCGCAGATTATTTCCCGGCACTTGTAACGTTAGATGAGGAGCAAATGCCCCGGATGACAGATTATGAGAGATGGCTGGGTTCTGTGGAAATTACTCCGGTGCCGATTCCACATGACTGCACCGATGGTTTTCTGGCTGGCTACTGGCGTCGTCCGGCAGCCTATCTTGATGAGCGCGTACGTGCAGCCATGTCCTCATTCTGGGCGTTGGGCGATGTTTCTGATGGTCTAAAAAAACTTGAAGAAGATTTAATAAGCGGCGTGTGGGCAAAGCATTATTCTCATCTGTCAGACCTCAAGGAACTTGACTGCGGTTATCGCCTTATCATAACTGAATAGCGATTATTTGGGCGGCATTGAATGTGTTATTTGCGTTAGTCAATAACTGCCAACTTTAGAAAGTTATCACTATGGATTATGCAACTCTCCTCAGTTTCATCTTCATCGCATCGCTTCTCGTGATGTCACCCGGTCCTAATGGTGTGTTGATTGCAAAGACTGTTCCCACTTCCGGCAAAGCGGTGGGGTTTGCAAATATTGCGGGATTTATGGCCGCATTCTACGTTCATGGTGCGCTTTCAATTCTTGGAATTTCACTCATTCTCGTTCAGTCTGCGCAGGCTTTCTTTGTCGTAAAAATGCTGGGTGCAGCATACCTTTGCTGGATAGGATTCAAGGCACTGCGAGAGGCATGGAGGGGAAATCCGGCAACCCGGAATGTCAAACCTGCGAAGAGGCAGCGAACACTGGTAAGAGCGTTCATCGAGGGGTTCCTGACCAATGCTTTGAACCCAAAGGTTTCAATGTTCTACCTGGCGGCATTTCCCCAATTTATATCGCAATCGCACGGAGCTATAGGCGCATCATTCACGCTTGTGTTTGTCCATTCTATGCTGAACTTGGTATGGTTTTCTGCCATGGTAATGTTATTCTCTCGTCTGTCGGGAGCCGCACGTAGTGGCAGTTTTCAACGCTGGCTTAAGGGTGTTACGGGAGTGGTATTCATTGGCTTCGGAGCGAAGTTGGCGACGCTAAAGCTGTAAGTGGTTAGTTTGATTGTATTGTAAGATTAAGCCAGTAGCAGAAGTAGGTTGCTCAATAGATACCCAGCATATTTAGCAATGTTTTGGCAATTGCTTTTCTCTTTCGAGCATCCGCTCTGGATGAAATATCAATATTTAATGCAAAGGTGAATAGGCCATCTTTGCTTTCAACCCAGCCAACGTACCAACCAATTTGCGGTGTTGGTGCTGAACTCCAACCTGTTTTAGCAAAAAGTATTTTGTTATTTTTTTGTTCTTGTTTCAAAATGTCTCGTACAATCGATTGAGATCGTGACGATAAGGGCAGTTTTTTATTCGCCAATTTCGCAAGGAAATTAACCTGCTCAATCGCATTAATTTTGAGCGGCCCCTGAAGCCAAAAGGTTTCGACATCCATTCCGATTTGGGTGTTGCCATAGTTCAATAAACCCAACCATTTTCCATAGTTGTCGATACCAATTCGGCGCGCAAGTTCCTGATATATGGGAACGTTTGATATCTTGATTGCATCCCTCATCGACATGTCATGTTCCCAACTTTTTATAAGTTGAGGTTTGCCATCATATGGTATGATTTCATTTTCATCTTTTACCACACTGGTCTCCAGAGCGATGAGACTATTGGCAACTTTGAAGGTCGAAGCTGGAAACTTTTGGACTGCTGCGCGGGCAGCGTTCACCAATATTAGACGGTCGCTTGATACGTCGTAAAGCACGAATGTGCCTTCTATATTCTGACGTTCAAATATTTCGGCCAAATCAGATCGCTCGATGCGCTCCTCAGCATTTGCTGCCACAATTGTTGCAATCAGAAAGACTAAAATTATCAAAAAGGTTGATGGAATGCGCAAGAAATTATGCATGTGTATATAGTAACAGGTAATTTTGTGAAATCTATACAAGCAGAAAAACTACTCGTCATTCCTTAGCTTATTGATCACTTGTCTCAATGCTTGGTCGAGATCTTCTGAGATCAAGCCCGGGCCTGCTTGGTTTCCTGCTTCGCTGTGCAGCCAGACGCCGGCCATGGCGGCTTGTTTTGGAGGCATGTTCTGGGCTAGCAGACCTGCGATAACGCCCGCAAGCACATCTCCCGAACCTGCGGTGGCCAGCCATGGTGGGGCGTTTTGGGAAATTACCGGGGCTTCTTGCGGTGTAGCTATGATGGTTTGATGGCCCTTTAGGACGATGATGGCGCTAGTTTGATTGGCCGCCTCGATGGCGCGTTCGGTGCGTTCGTTTAAATCATCGGTATTGGAGCCGCCGAACAGACGGCAGAACTCTCCCATGTGAGGGGTTAGTATGGGCTGATGTTGTGCTTGTTTTAATAGGGTAAAAAACACTTCATTGGTGTCGGTAAAGCTGGTGAGAGCGTCAGCATCAAGCACGTTTGCACAATCTAGTGACAAGATTTTGGTGACGATTTTCATCGTCCGTGCGTTGACGCCTAGTCCCGGACCACAGACCAGCGTATTGATTTTGCGCCTCTGGGCTATTGCTTTTATCTCATCTGGATCATCCAGTCTTTCGAGCATTACTGATGTCAAATGAGAGGCATTTGCTACTAACGCAGTTTCCGGGCTGAGAACAGTTACCAATCCAGCGCCTGTGCGTAAAGCTGCACCTGCTGCCAGTCTGGCAGCACCTGATGAAGTTAAGCCACCAGAAAACACGCCTACATGGCCGCGATGATATTTATGCCCGTACTGATCGAGCACAGGATAGTTTGCAAGCCAGTTTTTTGGGTCGGTCGGGTTGTTCATGGTTGCTACAAGTAAGTGCGAGGGCTATCAAAAATGCAATGGATTAAATATTTAGCATACAGTAATGGCGCATTCCTTGATTTCAAACGTGATGGCAGGTTCAATTTTTGTAGCGTCGAATTGACGACCATCAACGCATTGGACGCGTGCTTCGTAGGTGGACATGCCACCAAGGGTTCCTTCGCGGAAATATAAAAAAAAGCCTACATCGCACCGTTTCTCCTCGGCCATTTGCTTGGTAATCAGATCAAGCCATGGCTGGCTTTTCTCATTGCCAGTCGTAGTTTGGGCGTATGCTGCAATGTTAGTGCAGACAAGAATTGGCATTAAGGCTTTTAGTAAAAACGGGACGCGCATGACATTTTTCTCCTGATGTGGTAGTATAAATCCCGATGAGAGCAGGAATACCTTGTTCGGGCTTTTCCGTTGATAGTTACGGTATAGCGCTGCAAGACATATGCATTGATGTGTATCAATGCATATGTCGCTGTACCTGCCACACTGACGTAACCCAATATTTACGGGCACTTACACGTTCACAAAACGAAGGAACTTGTCATGAATTTCAAAACAATCTTATGTGTGGTCGGAGTCTCAAATTCCGATGACCAATTGAAAAATGCAATTTACCTTTGTCAGGAAAACGATCTTCACCTAGTTGTTTTGGTAATTGGTGTAATACCGCCCGCGCCGACCTATTCCTACGGGGCTGTGGTTGATACGGGCTGGGCCGACGATTTGGCTAAGGGTCGTGAACGGGCTGTGGACCGGGGCAATGAAATCGAAAAATTGCTGCAACGGGCCAAGGTTTCCGCGGAGGTGGATGTTAGTTATTGTGAGTATGGCCAGATGGATGATGTGGTTGGTGCACGGGCTCGGTTTTGCGACCTGACGCTGATCAATCCTGCTGGAGAAAATGAAAATGACCTTCGCGATAAGACCGTTTATGGCGCTCTTTATCAGTCTGCCAAGCCGATTTTGCTGATGCCAGAGGAGGGCCTCGCGAAGTTGGCTGCAGAAAGGGTTTTGGTCGCATGGGATGATGGTTTGCCTGCAATACGTGCGGTGGGTCGATCTCTGGATTTGTTGAAAAATGCGAAAGATGTTCATATTATTCTGGTCGATCCGCTAAGAGCAGAGCATGCCTCAGGGCAGGAACCGGGGGCTGATTTGGCTAGGTACCTTGTGCGCCACGGCATCAACGTAACTGTAGAAAACCTTTCCAGCGGAGGGCACTCGGTTGAAAAAGTGCTGCAACAACACGCAATCGACATGAATGCAGATTTGATTGTGATGGGTGCCTATGGGAGTTCCCGGGTGAAACAACTGGTGTTTGGTGGGACTACAGCATCAATGATTGCTCGTCCAAGCTTGCCAGTTTTGATGTCGCATTAATATTTGAAACTTGGGTTATTAATCCGTTGTAATTCGACGTTGTTGCTTCATCAGGAGGTGTGCGACGATAGCTGCGAGATAGCAGAAAGCCACACCCCAGATTATCCCTTTGAGGTCGAATGTGGCCAGCAACGTCAGGAGAACCGGTGTGCCTAACGTGTTGCCCAGATTACCCATTTGAGCAATGGCCCCGCTTGCCCTAGCCTGTGCTTCTACGTCATGATTTAAATGTGGTATTGCGGCAAAGCTTGCGGATTGTACCAAACCCAATACACTGAAAAGTGTAATACATACCCATGCTTTATCAACTTCGATCCAAAAGAGTTGCAGGACGCCCAAGGCGAGGGCAAAACCCAATATGATCGTATTGACTGCTGATAATCTTGGCAGAATGAATGCACCGCTGACCAGAGATGCAATGATGCTTGCAATAGGCATTGCGCCTGCAACAAAAGAACGATCTTCGGTCGGGACAAGGTCTGGCAATACTGTCAGCAATGCTACGAATGTCAGGGCGTAAAACAGCCAACCAATAGCGGGTGCAGCAATATATGGTGATCTGTAAACCCGGATATGTTCGCGGGCAATATCAATCAACCCGAGGCTAATATTGTTGTCTGCAATCGTTCTTTGAGCAGGGAGCAATACGGCTAGAATTGCGGCGGTAACGATCAGCATCACGGCATGGACAATGAAAATGCTTTCAAGCCCGAATGCCACGACAAGTGAAATACCAAACCAGGCCACCAGCGCAAATGCGACACCAAAAAATGTGCTCCACAATGTCATTGCCATTCCGCGATAGTGATCGGAGCTTAGCTGTGCGATCAGGGTGGGGGCAGCCACGACGATGATCAAATGGGAGGCACCCTCGATGATGCGGCTGAACAGCATCATCGTAAAAGAAGGTAGTGTTGCTTGATATAGCGAGATCAGTGCGCCCAGTATTAGTGCTGATAACAAGAGCCGACGAAAACCGATACGGGCAACAATCAGACCGGCAAACAACCCCAAGGCAACGCCGAGAAATCCAATGACTGATACCAGCAGCCCGATTTCAGAACCTGCCGATGAATATTGTTCTCTTATGTAGGGAAACATCACGCTGATTTTGGCAAATTGTATGGCGGCACCGAGGCCAGATATCCATAATACAAGTACCAGAATAATGGATGAATTTGCAGAGGAGGGTGATTTCATTCCAGATCGATAGAGGAATTCATGCGCCGATACCACGCATAAAATATGCGCTCCCTAGGGTCAGGGCCTATTAATTAATGCTATTCTGTTTGACAAGGAGGGTTCGAATGCGAGTAAAAAAGCGCAAGAACGGGCTTCCAGCCTTTTCGAGCATTTTTTAACTGGAGGCGACCCCTCCTTGCCAAACCCTTTGGGCGAAGCTGATTTTGTTTCTGGATGCGTTGTAAACCATTGAAAGTCAGACGATTTCCTGCTGGTTCACGCCTTTCCAGAAACAAAATCAGCGCCGCAGAATCGCACCAATTAATAGGCCCTGACCCTAGTTAAGGGAGGTGCACAAACGAACGGGAGTGCCATCACTCAAATACATACGCTCCCAAATTATCTGGCCCTCGTTGATAATAAGTTCGTTGTGAATCTTTTTTGAGGTTGTAAATGTTTGTGACGTTGGTGATCGGGAAGACCACCAATTGCCTGTTGCAAGGCTATCCTCAGCGGCTTGAATCTCTTCGGTTGCAAATCGCCAAAGGGATTTGCCTATCAGCAGATTGGAATCTTGATTACCCCACTCCTTTGCACGCAGATTTGAAAAAGCCAGGCATATGTGTGTGGTGTCCTCAATCAGATGCAACAAAGAATTGGAGGTTTCAATAAGCCGTCGCAGGGCAACGTCATTTGGTTTTTCGCTGGCCAACAGGCTGAATGCTTGTTGCTGAATATGTTCTTCTGGCGCTTGGATTCCTGCCTCCCATCTTGAGAGGGTGGATTGATTGATATTGAGCTCACTTGATAAGGTTGATTGCTTTACACCAGCGGCCCGCCGCATCTGTCGAAGGCGTGGTCCAAATGCTGGCAGACTTGGTGAAGAACGTGTTTGCATGGGTAATTCTACGCAATAGCCCGCTCGTTTCGCAAGGGATATATTGCTGACCAAATAAAAACCAGCCTCCTTTGAAGCTGGTTTTATGTTTTATTTGCCTTTGGTGTCGGCTATGTGCGGTTGATCGAAACGCCACCGTCCACCAGCATTGCTGAGCCTGTAGTGAAGCTTGATGCATCTGAGGCTAAATACAGAGCTGAATGGGCAATTTCTTCTGGTTGCGCTATGCGTTTCAATGCGTGCAAGCCCTTTACAAATTCCATCGTCTCAGGCGTGTCAGCAAAAGATCTTCCCATGGGCGTATCAACCCCACCCAACATCAGTGAATTTACCCGAATGCCTTGTGGGCTGTATTCTACGGCCAGTGATTGCGTGAGGCCAACCAATCCTGATTTGGCGGCAGAATAGGCGATGGTTCCAGGCATTCCGGCTGTGTAACCGACGAATGTAGATGTGAAGATTATTGAACCACCACCACTTTCTAACATGGCAGGAATTTGATGTTTGACGGCGTAAAAAGCACTGGTGAGATTGGTGGCGATGGTGTCGTCCCAACCGGCGGTTGAGATATCGGGAGTTGAGCCCAATTCGCCCATGGTGCCTGCATTGTTAAACGCAATATGTAGCCCGCCGAAATTCGATATCGCGGCTTCGACCAATTTCTTGGCTGTCGCTTCCTCTTTAATGTCTCCAGCAATTGCGATGGCTGTTCCGCCAGCACTTTCAATTTTGGTGACTAACTCGTCGAGTTGTTCCTGGCGTCGAGCAGAAACAATCAGTTTTGCGCCTTTTTCTGCAAAAAGTAGAGCGGTTTCATATCCAATTCCGGAGCTGGCACCTGTAATAATTGCTACTTTGTCTTTTATATCTATCATTTAATTTTCCTATTTTTAACTAAACCCGAAATTCGGTCATCAGGAAAAAACACGTCATAGAAATCCAAACACTCCGAATCTTGCTTTCAAATTGAGATTTTTTTTCAATAGTTTGAGAACAAATGATGGCTGGAATTCAAAAGCAAGAATTGGAGCGACAGGGTAAGGGTGAATGAATATTGTCGAATGAATGAAAAATTGAGATACAATATTTGTGTCAGGAGCAAAGAATTATGGCCACGACAATTGAAAAATTTACTGATGAGAAAAATCGATGGGATGCAGTGGTCAACCATATTGCCGAGGCCGATGGTCATTTCTATTACTCAGTCAGGACAACAGGTGTTTACTGCCGTCCGTCCTGTGCTGCGCGATTGGCGTTGAGGGAGAATGTTGACTTTCACCTAACACGGGATGATGCAGAAGGCGCAGGGTTTCGCCCATGCAAGCGTTGTAAACCAGACCAGCCGCCACTTGCTGAACGACAGGCCGAGGCGATTACGAAAGCTTGTCGTATGATTGAACAGTCTGAAGAAGCACTGACGCTTGTAGTCCTTGCTGGTACGGTCTCAATGAGTTCGTATCATTTTCACCGAATTTTCAAACGGGTAACGGGTGTGACGCCCAAGGCCTATGCGACTGCCCATCGCGCAGGCAAAGTTCGCAATGAATTGTCTCAGGGCAATAGTGTGACTGAAGCAATTTACGGAGCTGGCTTTAATTCAAATGGGCCGTTTTATGCCTCTTCATCCAAAACACTGGGTATGACACCTTCCAGATATCGTTCCGGAGGATCAGGAGAGATCATAAAGTTTGCCGTTGGTGAGTGCGACCTTGGTTCTGTTCTGGTTGCTGCCAGCAAGATAGGCATTTGCGCGATCTTGCTTGGAGATAGTCCGAATATGCTTGCTCAGGACCTTCAGGACAGATTTCCAAACGCAGTATTGGAAGGGGGAGATAGCTCCTTCGAAGAATGGGTTGCCAAGGTGGTGGGGTTTGTCGAAGCGCCGCAACTGGGTCTGGATTTACCATTGGATATTCGCGGGACTGCCTTTCAACAACGAGTGTGGCAGGCATTGCGCACGATACCGATTGGTTCAACTGTAAGTTATGCGGAAGTTGCGCAGGCCATCGGGTCACCGAAAGCTGCGAGGGCTATAGCAAAAGCATGTGCTGCTAATGCAATTGCAATTGCTATTCCCTGTCACCGGGTTGTGCGTAATGATGGTGCCATTTCAGGGTATCGATGGGGAGTTGAACGTAAGCGCCAATTGCTGGAACAGGAGGCATCATTATGAACAGCCTCATTGAAAAAATTGAAGCAATGGACTGGCAACAGCTTGCCATCGAAATGCATGAGAATGGTTATGTGATTGTTCCTGAATTTCTTTCACCAGAACAGTGCCAAGAGTTAATCAGCAAGTATGACAGTCCGGATGGATATCGAAAAACAGTTGTGATGGAGCGATATCGATTTGGACTAGGCGAATATAAATATTTTGATTATCCTTTGCCGAATATCATCCAAACGGTTCGGGAAAACCTATATCCAAAACTTGCGCCCATTGCCAATTTGTGGATGAAAGTATTGAAGATTGGCAAGCGGTTTCCTGATAAATTTCAGGACCTTCAAGCTGAATGCCATGCCAATGGTCAATTAAAACCAACGCCGCTGATTTTGAAGTATGGTAAGGGCGGGTTCAATACGTTGCATCAGGATTTGTACGGTGACGTTTATTTCCCGCTCCAAACGGTGTTCATGCTGAACGAGCCTGACGCTGATTTTACCGGTGGAGAATTTGTACTTACCCAGCAGGTGCCAAGGGCACAATCCAGGGCTATCGTATTAAAGCCCGGCAAGGGTGATATGATAATTTTCACAACTAATTTTCGTCCGATAAAGGGAGCCAAAGGCTTTTATCGAGCCAATATGCGGCACGGTGTTAGCGAGGTACACAGCGGTGAGAGGCATACAGCAGGTGTCATATTTCATGATGCTGTGAGTTAGTTTCGGGATAAGACTAACCAGCGGCTTCCAATACCAGATTGATGCGGCAGTCTGAGGTTGGGTAGGGCCACTTTTCGTTGTTAAAAGTAATGTTGATTCAAAATTTATTGATTTTTTAGCTGTATTTACAAGTTTTTCTAGCGTCTTAATTTGTGAAACATCGAACATTAATTTTTTTACTGTTACTATATTTATATATCAATTAAATAAATTGGATTATGTATGCTCACGCCAGAAGAGATGTTCAGATGAAGTTTTTATTTAGCATGAATGGACGTATCGAAAGGAAGCAATACTGGACAGGTCAACTCGCACCTTTTTTTGTTCTGATATCCGGGCTCGCTCTTGCTATGGCGGTGGTCAAAGGTTTCGATGCATCACCAAGGGTGGTTCAGCTTGTAATTATGCTTCCGGCATTTCTGGTGTCACTGTGGATTAGCGCTTGTTTGACTACTAAACGATGTCACGATCTTGGTAAAAGTGGCTGGCGGTTGTTTTCTACTGTCGTGACACTATTTTTTGTACAAATTTCTATGCCGTGGATAGTGGTTGACCAAAGGCTTTGGGTTGTGTGGACTTCAGTCTCTTTTGTAACAATCATTTATGCTTTCTGGCAGATGTACGAAATTGGGTTTCTTAAAGGCAGTGACGGTTCGAACGATTTTGGTGAGGGGCAGAGAGGGTCACTTTCTGAGCTCTATGAAGAGACTGCGGTTAAATATGGTCATGGCGATTCTGAGGAAGGCCGTGGTGAAAAAAATATGCCAGTCCAAAAGTCGCAGTCGAGACCTGTAAACAAAGGTGCGCTTCTTGGTGGAACTGCCAAACCCAGCTTTGGAAAGCGCGGTATATTCTAGTGGAATGCTGACTTTGTTGCAGAACGAAAGTGCGATTTCCCCCGCAGATTGTAGAAAATACATAAAAAAACCGGCCTCTCGCGAAGCCGGTTTTACATTTTGAATTATCCGTCTGAACTAGCCAGCAGCTTCTACTGCACGGCCTGCCATTACTTTTACCAGATTGGCGCGGTAGTCTGATGAGCCGTGGATGTCGGACATTAGATCGTCGGCGCTTACGTCTACGCTGGAGGCTGAGGCTGGTGACCAGTCGCTGCCTAAAGCTGCTTCCATGGCGCTT
>JASFYT010000056.1:0-65360 GCA_045047085.1 Rhizobiaceae bacterium
CTCCGCCAATGCATTTTCTAGGGTGTGTTCTCAATTCAGCCAACACCTAATTACGAAGAGTTGCACCATAGATAAGAAGTTTATTGCCTTTTTCTCGAAACGTGTTGCCAGTCTTCGCATATCTTTCATCTTGGAGAAGAACCTCTCGACAATATTGCGTTTGGCGTAGAGATCTCGATCATGGTCAATTGGATGCTTTGCGTAGCTCTTGGCTGGAATGACAGCCAATGCGCCTTCATCAGCAATCTGTTGTCTGATTTTGACACGCCATAAGCCTTGTCAGCAACAATAGCTAGTGGCGGCATTTCCCAATCAAGGAAAGCATCCATCATCTGACTGTCATAAAGTTGACCGCCGCTAACTGCCAGTTGAAATGGACGCTCTTTGGTATCTACAGCCGCGTGAATCTTACTTGTGCGACCCACCTAGTGAGCGCCAATACATTCCTGCCAGTTCCCTTTTTTTTGACCCAGCCACTGCCCGGTGAGCCTTGACGATGGAAGCGTCTATAAAGATCTGAGCATCTTCACATTCTTGAGCGAGCGCTTCGAATATGCTGTGCCAAATACCTCGTTCACACCCAAGGTCCGGTGCCTATGTAGCGTTTGCGTCTTGGTTTGAAGTGGTGAAACCTGCCATGTGCAGACATTCGTCAAGCTTGATAACTGGCAAACCCCGCCTATTTCGGGCAGTAAATGAGTGTCGCAGATTAGATGGCTACCACTTCATTATCTTATTCTAACCATCCATTGTCTCAGCAAAGTTTTCGAAAAATTTGGCGGCGAGTTTGCGAGAGGTGCTGGTCACCAAGCGGCTGCCGAGTTGAGCAAGTTTGCCTCCTATGGCTGCCTTGGCTTCGTACTTTAGAATTGTTCCTTCGCCGTTTTCTATCAACTCCACGTCTGCTCCACCTTTAGCAAAACCTGCAATGCCGCCATTGCCTTCTCCTTGTAGGGAAAATTTATCGGGAGCCTGTGTGGAGTCTAGCACAACATTGCCCGAAAATCGGGCTTTTACAGGTCCAACCCTAAGGACCACCTTGGCTTCAAGTTCTGTATCGGAATGTTTGATCAGTTCCTCGCATCCGGGGATACATTGTTTCAAAATATCGGGATCGTTGAGTGCCGCATAGACTTTGTCGCGTGGGGCAGAGATTTTTATTTCGTCTTGAAATTCCAATTGGTATGTTCCTTTTGATTTCTATCCGCAGCATGATCTCACCCTAAGGAGAACATCTGCAAATTCCTGTTTTTGAACTTTCGTCAAAGGGGCTGGTAAAATGAACGCCCTTATAGCGGCCACGATCCAATTGTTGACGAATGTATTCATTGCGCAACACCGGTTTTGATGCTTGCATCCATAATGTCGGTCCGGTGCCCTTTTCTACGAATCGTTGTAATTTCTGCGAGAATGGAAAGGGCGATTTCCTCTGGAGTGATCGCTCCCAGGTCCAGACCCGCCGGCACTTTGATCTTGTCGAATACGTCCAAGTTTGACCCGGCCTCCATAAATTTTTGTCGCAAAGACATAGCCTTTGCTTTGCTGCCAACAAAACTGATGAAAGTGGATGGCAGGTCCAAAGCCTGTTGAACGGCTTCTTCATCACCTTTGCCCTGGGTCGAAATGACAATGAAGCGTTGCCGGTCACGGGTGTTTTGTTTTGAATATCCGTCCAGCACCTGATCAACACCGATAAATTGGTGGCGTTGATCATCTTTCACACAGACCGTACAATAATATCCCAAAGATGGAGCCAGTTCAGACAGGGCGATGGCGACGGGGCTTGAGCCAAAAATTACCAATTCGGGTTTTGGTAAAACCGGCTCGATAAAAATATCCATTGTTCCCTTGCTGGGACAATGGTTTGCTGCAAACCTGACGCCCTCCAACTCAGCACCCGCAACGACCCCCTGTTCATCCAGTAAATGTTCAGGCTGAATGGAAATGAGTTGGGGTTGGCCGCCAGCCATCGATTCCCGTGCAGCCTTTACAACCGCACTTTTTGCGCAGCCTCCTCCAATCCAACCGTCGCTTACCACGCCATCAGAGCGGATTAATGCCCGCGCACCTGCTTTTGCCGCGGTGACAGACACTGTGCGAACAACTGTTGCTAGGGCGAACATTTCCCCCTCCGCTTTCAGTTCTGAGGCTAGTTCAAGAATATCCGGCTTAGCTATCATAATCTCTCCAGCTGTGGTGCGAGTGCGCGAAGAGAAGCCAGTGTATTGGCAGCCGCAAAGTGGTCAATGAACGGAAGGGCGGCAGCCATACCACCGGCCACAGGCTCATAGTCTTGCCAGCCCTTGAGCGGATTAAGCCAAATGATCTTGCATCCACGTTTCTTCAATCTGGCCATCTCGTGCCCCAGTTTGGCTGGTGGATCGGTGTCGTAACCGTCCGATAGAATGATGACGACTGTTCGGCCATTGACGATGCGGCGGCCATATTGGGAATTGAAACTAGCGAGGTTGCCAGCAATTTTGGTGCCGCCGCCAAAACCCTGCGCCATCATCGAAAGCCGGTTGACAGCCCGCATGGTGTCGTGATCGCGCAAAGCCTCGCCAATATTTACTAATTTGGTGTGGAAGAGAAAAGCCTCTGTGCGCTGGTCCGCGCTCATCAAGCCCTTGAGAAAGGCAAGGAATACACGTGCATAAACCGTCATTGATCCTGATACATCTAAAAGGGTGACAAGTGTTACCGGACGGTCAGGTTTTTTGCGCTTGAAAAGTTGTAATGGTTCTCCGCCGGTTTGAACCGCTGCTCGTGCAATTTTTCGAAGATCAAGAATCCTCCCGAGGTGATGCGCCCGATAACGGCGTGAGCGGCGGTCGCGAATTTGCTTGGCAATCAGCATTGCGGTCTGCTCTGCCTCTGCCAGCGATTGAGGGGTCATCAGGTGACGAAAATCGACGACGTCTTTATTAGTCGTATGGCTGGCGATGAGTTTTCCTTCACCGCCACCAGATGCATCGCCCGTTGCATCGGGGTCAATATCCGAATGAGTACCCGTCGACCCGCTTGCTGCCCCATCATCCGTGGATAAGAGGTTGGAGCGTCTGCTCTTGTTGTTTTGGCTGGAATTCAATTCTGCGGTGCCGTTTTTTTCCCGTCCTCTGTTCAGCCAGAATGCGACAAAGAGTTCTTCGAATCGGTCGAATGCATCATGATTTCCAGTGCAAATCGCTTTCAGGATCATTTTAACTGAACTGATATCGAGAATACCAACTATCTTGAATGCGCGCGTTGCGGAATCTGTTTCAACAATGCCGACAGGAATACCATTGTCACGCAGATGGGCCATGAAATCACTTAATCGTTCGACGATGGTTGTGCTACGAAATGGAAACTGTGTTGTTTGCATCAAGCCACCTTTCCTAACAGTCGTTGTGCAATTTCAGTTGGAATTGCGGCTTGATCGGATTGTGTTTTAAGGATGCATACAAGAGTTGCCTGCATTATTTCAGGATCATCGCTTAGATCGTTGATTCCCAGACCGGATATTGCGGCTGTCCAATCAAGAAGTTCTGCCACGCCGGGTTTCTTTTCGAGATCCTCTTTGCGCAATGCCTGCACGAAACCGACGATCTGATCTGCCAGATGTGCATTGACTTGAGAGAAGTGCTTTTTAAGGATTACAAGCTCGGTCTTTCTGTCAGGGTAATCGACAAAGGAATAGATACAACGACGACGCAGGGCATCGGACAAGTCGCGCGTACCGTTCGCTGTCAAAATAACATGCGGCCGCGTGGTGGCCTTAATAGTTCCAAGTTCTGGAATGGAGATTTGGAAGTCAGACAGCAATTCCAGCAGATAGGCTTCAAATTCCTCGTCGGCCCGGTCAATTTCGTCGATTAGAAGAACCGGTGATTTTTCCTGCTGTATAGCTTCCAACAAAGGGCGCTTCAGGAGATATTTTTCCGAGAATATCTTATTTTCCAGATCGTCACCCTCATGCCCACCTTCTGCGGCTGCGCGGATCGATAGCAACTGGCGTTGATAATTCCATTCGTAGATGGAAGTTGCAGCATCGAGACCTTCATAGCATTGCAGGCGGATCAAGCGTGTGTCCAAAATTTCCGAAAGCGTCTTCGCGATCTGGGTTTTGCCGACACCAGCTGCCCCTTCGAGCAGCAAAGGACGTCCCAGCGACTGCGCAAGGAAGGCCGCCATGGCAAGCTCGTCGGAAGCCACATAGCCGGCATCTGCAAGATCAGATTTTAGATCGATCCACTTCATTTAAACGGTATACTCCTGCCCTGATGGAAGAGCACCTCCGCAGTTTGCTTCAAGCACACCGCGAAGGGCAAAACATCACTCATGCATTCCTAGGTCTCTGGCAGTTTTCCAAATCCGCCAATGGTCGTGAGGCATATTGGTGTGGGTATGTGAAGTTCCGAAAGCTCGGAATGCATCATTGACCGCATTAGAGAAGGCCGGAACGCCGCCCACATTAGGACTTTCTCCTACCCCTTTAGCGCCGATCGGGTGGTGCGGGCTTGGGGTTTCCGTGAAGTCGGTCGTGTAATGGGGGGTTTCCCACGTCGTTGGAATGAAGAAATCCATCATGGTTGCCGTCTTGTGGTTGCCCATCTCGTCATACACGATCTCTTGACCCATCGCGATTGCCAATGCTTCTGTCAATCCGCCATGGACTTGGCCTTCGATGATCATCGGGTTAATCCGGGTGCCACAATCATCAAGCGCATAGAATTTGCGGATGTCGTGTTCGCCGGTGTCAACATCAATATCCATAACGCAGATATAGGCACCAAAAGGATAAGTCATGTTAGGCGGATCGTAGTAACTGACCGCTTCCAGCCCGGGTTCAACACCTGGAATGGGCTGATTGTAGGAGGCGTAGGCAATCTCTTTCATGGTCTTAAAGCGTTCTTCGGCGCCTTTGACCACGAAACGATCCACGTCCCACTCGATATCATTGTCGTGGACTTCCAGCAGGTATGCAGCAATCATTTGCGCTTTAGCACGTATTTTGCGGCCCGCCATGGCCGTTGCTGCACCGGCTACCGGTGTGGAACGAGAGCCGTAGGTACCCAGTCCATAAGGTGCGGTATCAGTATCACCTTCTTCAATCGTGATGTCGTCTGCGGAAATACCAATTTCACTAGCGAGGATTTGCGCAAAGGTTGTTTCATGCCCCTGTCCCTGTGAGATTGTGCCAAGGCGTGCAATTGCAGACCCGGTTGGGTGGATGCGAATTTCGCAACTGTCAAACATGCCCATTCCAAGGATATCACAATTCTTCATGGGGCCGGCACCGACAATTTCGGTGAAGTGGCAAAGGCCAATTCCCATCATTTTGCGCGTTTCCCCCTTCTTGAAGGCCTTTACCCGTTCAGCCTGTTCCTTGCGCAACCCATCATAATCGACAGCTTTGAGCGCTTTTTCCCAAGCGGTATGATAGTCACCAGAGTCAAATTCCCAGCCCAATGCAGAATTATAAGGAAATTGCTCTTTCTTGATGAAGTTAATACGGCGCAGCTCAGCGGCGTCTATATTAAGTTTGATGGCCAGAACTTCAATCATACGTTCAATAAAATAGGCGGCTTCTGTCACACGAAACGAACAACGATAGGCAACGCCACCCGGTGCTTTATTGGTATAAATACCATCCACTGCGAGATAGGCTGTTGGGATGTCATAGGATCCCGTACAGATACTCATGAACCCGGCAGGAAACTTTGTCGGATCCGCGCAGGCGTCAAAAGCACCATGGTCAGCAATCGTATGGCACCAAAGGCCAGTGATCTTGCCTTCTTTGGTGGCCGAAATTTTACCTTTCATCCAATAATCCCGGGCAAATGCCGTGGCCATCAGATTATCCATACGGTTTTCGACCCATTTAACCGGAACACCTGTTACGATAGACGCGACAATCGAGCAGATATATCCTGGATAAACGCCAACCTTGTTACCAAAACCGCCTCCGATATCGGGTGAAATTACCCGGATGTTGTGTTCCGCCACTCCAGATAAAAGAGAAGCAACCGTGCGCACCACATGGGGTGCCTGGAAAGTACCATACAGGGTTAACTTGCCATTCACTTTGTCCATTGAAGCGATGCAGCCGCATGTTTCCAATGGGCACGGATGGGTACGATGATAATAGACCGTTTCTTCCGCCACCACGTCAGCGCTGCTGAGCACAGATTCGGTTGCCTCTTTGTCTCCTTGTTCCCACGTGAAGATATGGTTTGGGTGACGCCGTGGGCCGTGGGCACCGGAATCCTGATCTGCGATGTCTTCGCGCAGGATGGGAGCGCCGTCTTCTTCCGCCTTCATGGGATCTACGAGAACCGGCAGCTCTTCGTAGTTGACTTCAACAAGTTCAATAGCATCAGCTGCGATGTAGCGGTCTTCAGCAACTACGAAGGCAACTTCTTGTCCCTGAAAAAGCACCTTACCATCGGCAAGCACCATCTGTTTGTCGCCTGCCAGTGTTGGCATCCAGTGAAGACCCAGAGGCTCAAGGTCAGCAGCTGTCAACACAGCGATGACACCCGGCAATGCGAGAGCCTTTTCCGAGTTTATAGAAATTACCCTTGCATGGGCATAGGGAGAACGAACAAAGTCACCGAACACCATCCCGGGCATTTTGATGTCATCGACATAATTGCCTTTGCCTTGGATAAAACGCGAATCTTCAACACGTTTTCGCGAGGTGCCAAGACCTTTGAGGGCCGCTGAGCGTTCGGTTTTTGTTGGGGTCATATTGTTCATTGTGCCGCCTCCTTGGCTGCGTTCATTTCAGATGCGGCTGCTGAGATCGACTTCACGATGTTCTGATAACCGGTGCAACGACACAAATTGCCTGCCATACCAATGCGGATTTCTTCTTCGGTCGGATCAGGGATTTCCTGCAACAACCGGTGCGCGCGGGTGATCATTCCCGGCGTACAAAAGCCACACTGTAGACCATGATGTTCTTTGAACATCGTTTGCAGGACATGCAGGTTTTCCGGATCTCCCAATCCTTCAATTGTCGTGATTTCTGCACCATTGGCTTGTGCCGCAAATACAGTGCATGATTTGACGGACTTGCCGTTCATATCCACCGTGCAAGCGCCGCAATGAGAGGTATCGCATCCAATGTGCGGCCCGGTGATATTGAGCCTTTCGCGCAGAACATGAATAAGTAGTTCACGTGGCTCAGCGAGTGTTTCCACACCTCTGCCGTTCACCTTCAATTTGACCTGTATTTTTGACATCAATTTTCTCCCTACGCGCGTGAAATGGCGCGTTCGATGGCACGGCGTAAAACAACGCCGGCAACATGTTTCTTGAATTCGACTGGACCACGGTTGTCTTCTACTGGATCGATATCGCTCAATGCGGCATCAATCGCGGCAGAAACTGCTTCATCGCCAAGGTCGGAGCCAATTAACGCGTCAGAAGCTGCCGTGCTGTAAACTGGTGTATCCGACAAGTTGGTCATCGCAATCGATGCAGCGTCACATGTGGCGCCGCTCTTTGAAATCAAAACCGCGGATGCGGCGGTTGCGTAGTCTCCAATTTTTCGCTTCTGCTTCTCATATGCATATCCACCCGGCCGTACCTTGAACGTCACAGACGTCAAAATTTCATCCTCTTCCCGCGCCGTGAAATATGCAGCTTCGTAAAACTCCCGAGCTGGGATGTCTCTTGCACCATTGGGTCCCTCAACGGAGAAAGTTGCATCCAGACATTGCATTAAACCCGGCATGTCATTACCGGGATCGCCATTTGCAACATTTCCACCAATTGTACCCACATAGCGCACCTGTGGGTCTGCAATTTGGAGGGCAGTTTCGCGAATAATTGGTGCAGTGCTTGCCAGTTCTTCGTTTACAATCAATTCATGCTGGGTGACCATTGCACCAATACGAATGGTGTTGCCTTCTTTGGTGACGCCTTTAAGGGCCTCAATATCCTGAAGATCCACCAGATGAGGAATATCGGCCATCCTTAATTTCATCATTGGTATCAGGCTGTGGCCACCCGCCATCACGCGTGCATCATCACCGTGGGTTGTCAGAAGCTTGATCGCCTCCGACACCTGCGACGGTCGGTAATATTCAAAAGAACCAGGTATCATAACATCTCCTTCCGCGAGCAGGTGCGAAGCGAACTTCTGTTCGCATGCATGTCTGCACATCAATCGGAGGGTGGAATCATTATCTACGACCGGGCCAGAGTGAATTCACCACCGGTTCAGATTTTTGCACGAAATGCGAAATGTTCTCACGAAATGCGAAGCCTGTTGCTTTCCTTTTACAAACCCAGGCGGATTTTGAGCGCATTTATTTTTGACCGGCTGACGGGAACACTCTCAATCGCCTCACCGTGCAAAACGCAAATGCCGTTATCCTTTTTGCGTTCAAAGGCGCTGACCTTCTGGATGTTTACCAGATAACTACGATGGGTCTGGAAAAACTGGTCTTCTGACAGTTGCGATCGCGCCGACCTGATCGACCAGGGACAAAACAATTCTTCCCCTCCTGCATAAAGCAGAGTGTAATGGCCATCTGCACGGGCAGCAGAGATATCCTCTGGTTTCAAAAAGTAGACTTTACCATCGGATTCGTAAGGCACCAGTTTCGCCTGTATTGGTTGGGTGGCTCCCAAATCAGCGTTTGGTGATGCCACAAATACTGGCCTGGTTTCCGATATGCCGGTTCCTTCTGGACTGTGGTCTCTTGACGAGTTGTACTCGGCAGGGCCCGTGGGTGGCACTAATCCTGCGACAACCAGTTCTGATGAAAGTTCAACCGTGGGCGGCGGCTTTAGAATAAATGTTGATGCAGATAACAAAAATGCACCGCAAATAACAAACACAGCTAACGTCACGATCATGGCTAACTGACTGTTTTGGATTGACGGTGCAATAACGACACCGTCTGGAAGGCGTGCAAATCCAGTCCAGTACATCGCCGTGAAATGGGAAAACACAACAGAAAAACCGAAGACCAGAGTGCCATAAAGGATCGTCTGATCAGTTCGCCGCCCATAGGAAATCTGAACAGCTGCTATCCCCATTGCAACGGCCACTATTGCTGAAATTATTTTGCCAGGAGCATCGAACATTGGAATGCACCCTCTGATTCCTGACATTCCGACAAAATGCATCGAGACAATTCCTGCGCCAATCAGTGTTCCGGCCAAGACGATAGTGAGCCGATTTCGATCACTGAAATGCATCAGCAACAGCGCTATACCGACAAGAAGAACAGCAAACATAACCGAGGCAAGAGTGAGGAGAGGATCGTAGCTGATATCGACCGGCAGGTTCAGAGCCAGCATTGCCACAAAATGAGTCGACCAAATGCCGCCGCCCAAAGCCAGCGCCGCCATGCTGACAAACATCTTGCGTTGCCCGTGAGAAAAAGCAGACAGGCCCTTGGTTAGTGTAAGGCCAGTAAACGCAGCTATCATTGAGACGCATAAGGCAGCTGCAACGAGCGTAATATCATAGGTGTAGGTCAGCATGTGCGATGCAGACTAACCGCGGAACCAAATTCTAGCAAGAAGCCGCTTCGGAGTTCTTCCAATTTTGGGCATCTACAACGAGCCGGAAATGCATTTTTCGACATCAGGGTGACTGGGAAACTGGCGCAAATATTCAAACATAATTGGTTCAAATATGGTCGATCGCTATTAAAGATGGCAACATATTGACCAGCCATATGATGAATGCTGGTTCACAGTTGTATTTTGAAGGTGGTATAGGGGATGACCAATTGTATTTAGGGTATTTTGTCGATGACCACTCCATCCATTCGCAACCGTAAACTTGACCATGTCAAGCTTGCCATGGAAAGCCGGAATACTACTCTCGTTAACCCAGGATGGGATGGGATACGGCTTTCGCCTGTGGCACTGCCAATGCTCGATGTTGGTGATATCGATCTGGCTGTTGAATTTTTGGGTCATGGACTGAAGGCACCGCTTATAATTGCCGGTATGACCGGCGGTCATGTGAATACCGAAAGTATCAACGCCAATTTGGCGATTGCGGCCAATGAGTGCGGTGTCGCTATGGGGGTTGGTAGTCAGCGCGCGGCCATGCAGGATATTTCGCTGGTTCCATCTTATAGTGTGGTACGTCGTCATGCACCCAAGGCATTTATTTGCGGTAATATCGGAATATCGCAACTGGTTGGAGAGGGGATGAATTCAGCGGCCATTTCCTACCTGATTGATATGGTAGAGGCTGATGTTGTGGCGGTGCATATCAATGTGTTGCAAGAGCTTGTTCAGCCGGAGGGTGGTATAGCATTATCAAACGCTTTTTCCGAATTAGCAGATTTTATCGATCGTTGTCCTGTTCCGGTTATTGTTAAAGAGACCGGCTGTGGTCTTGATCAAAAAACCGCGTTTCGTTTGAAAGAGATCGGTGTTGCGGCACTTGATGTTGGCGGGGTAGGGGGAACAAGCTTCGTACAAATTGAGGGTGCTCGAGCCGAGCAGATGGGCGATACCCGTAAAACGCGACTGGCAAAAACCTTTGCCCGCTGGGGATTGCCTACTGCTGCCTCTCTGTTGCAGGTGAAGGATGTTGGGCTGCCCTTGATTGCAACTGGCGGCATTTGCAGCGGCCTGGATGTTGCCAAGGCATTGGTTTTGGGTGCCGATTTGGTTGGTATTGGGCGTCAAATTTTAGCTGCTGCACTGGAAGGCCCTGAGGAAACTGTCGAGGAATTGCAGACGATCATCGAAGAATTGACGATTGCAATGGTGCTGACAGAAAGCGTAAATATTGCGGCGCTGAATAACGTTGGGGTTGAAGCCGTGTAAATCGGCAGTGGTTTCATGGCCGTCATTATGCAAATCCTCTCAAGAGGTTTGATATATAAAAGCGGTCTAAATTGACCCCGGTTGTCCCATATTGGCTTTTTCAAAAAAGTGACGAACCAATTGGTGAAACCGCGTCACGTGGATAGGTTTTTCACCTTGAAAAGGATGTACGAAATGGAAAGGCCATTGTTTGCCTCGGTGCCCTTCTAAAATTCGGACCAGTTGCCCGGTTTGAACCAACGGTTCGCTGGCAATGGCTGATAATAAGACAAACCCCATACCCTGTGTTGCCAATTCGATTATGGAAGACATACTGTTGCTGCGGGCATAGGGGTGGAGTTTGATGTCGGTTGAAGATTTGCCATCGCAGGACTGAATTGTTTGAACAAGGTTTTGCCATTGGGTCGACACCCATTGATGTTGCGGCAAATCCTCGGGACACACAGGTGTCCCAAATTTTTGAAGGTAACCGGGTGACGCAAAGAATATTTCTGTAATGCTGCCAACGGGAAGGGCGCGGTAATTGCTGTCCGGCAAATTGCCTGCAAAAATTGCTACATCCAGTTTGTCGCTGATGATGTCTATCGCTTCGTCGGTCATTATCAGTCTTGGCTCAATATCTGGAAATTCCAGACAGAGTTGTCGCAATGCGGGCGTAACGACGTTTCTTTCCAGCAGATAGGGGAAAGTGATTGAGAAAGTCCCAGATGGCATCTCCTCGGCGCTTGCCAATTCCTGAAATGCCAGATCAACCTGATCTTTTAACATTTCGCTGCGCATGCAGAGTTTGTGCCCGTTTGCTGTGAGCGACATACCTCTGGTGTTCCGCGATAGTAGTTGCAGGCCCAACTGAACTTCCAGCCTTGAGACGTGTTGACTGACGGCAGATTTGCTCATGCCGAGAGCCTTTGCGGCTTGTGTGAACGATTTTCTCTGGGCCACTTCGGCAAAAACTATCAGGCTGGGTACGAGTTTTATATTGTCCATATTTTTAAACAATCAGTTCAATTATCGAATATTGTTTTGAATAATCACCATCTCTAAATGTCTGTCAAGGCAAGATGCCTTAACGAAAACACAAACATTGAATGGAAAAACTCATGTCCGTTAGATATCAAATTGGCCTCTCTCCGATTGCAGATGAAGATGCGAAAGGTGCCGCAAAAGAGGTTATTGAAAACGCAAAAACCAATCTTGGATTTGTTCCCAACATGTACCGGACGATGGCTAATTCGCCAGGATATCTTGGTACTTACGCTAATGGTTACAATGCGTTCCGGCAAGGTTCTGGCTTAACACCGCAAGAACAGGAAACTGTATTTCTAACGCTCAGTCGCGAGAATGGCTGTGATTATTGTACTGCCGCCCACTCTATGATTGCCGACAAGGTATCAAAACTTGGTGCAGAAGAACTTGCCGCGGTTCGTTCCGGCGATGCTCTTCCCGACACCAAATTGAATGCACTGGCGATATTTACCAAGCATGTGCATGACGAACGAGGTCTGATTGGTAAATCGGCTGCAGAAACCTTCCTTGCTGCAGGATTTTCCGAGAACCAAATATTGGAAGTTATTCTGGCGCTATCGGTGAAAATCCTCAGCAATTACTCTAATCACATTTTTCTTACTGAAGTTGATGGAGCATTCTCCTCATACAAAGTATGATCATCAACGGATATGCCCCGGCGTTATCTTCAACTAACGTCGGGGCATACCAAGAAATACAATAAAAGGAATTCAACCTATGGCTCCCCGATCTAAACGTTTTACATTTCCAGGTTCTGGCGGAGTTGAACTTGCCGGTCGGCTTGATTTGCCAGTAGGTACGCCAAAGGCCTACGCGCTTTTTGCCCACTGTTTTACTTGCACCAAGGATATTCTTGCGGCAACGCGAATTGCTGAAAGTCTAACAGGAGAGGGCATTGGTGTACTTCGTTTTGATTTTACCGGTCTTGGCGGTAGTGATGGGGAATTTGCCAATACGAACTTCTCCTCAAATGTTGGCGACCTCGTTGCTGCTGCCGATCATATGCGTGAGAATTTGGCGGCACCGCAGATTTTGATTGGCCATTCTCTTGGCGGCGCTGCTGTTTTGATGGCGGCTGGAAAAATTGCGGAAATACGCGCCATTGCAACCATTGCGGCACCTGCCGATCCATCTCATGTGGCGCATACGTTTCAATCGTTTGTTGAAGAAATTGAATCCGTTGGCACTGCTGATGTATTGTTGGGCGGCCGTCCCTTCGCCATTCAAAAGCAGTTTATTGAGGATATTCGTTCACAGAAATTGGATGTAGCTGTTGCCGGGCTTAAAAAAGCGTTGTTGATTTTACATGCGCCGGGGGATCAGACTGTCGGCATTGAAAACGCTGGTAAATTGTTTGCTGCGGCCAAGCATCCGAAGAGCTTTGTCACTCTTGATGGCGCAGACCATTTGTTGTCGAAGAGGGCGGATGCGGAATATGCAGCTAAAATTATCGCCACATGGGCTGCAAGGTATATTGATGTTGCTGAAACCTCCCAACCAAGGTCTGTCTCAGGAACCGTTGTTGTTGCAGAGAATGGAATAGGTAAATTTGCCAATACAATTGTCACCGGCTCGAACCATATTATCAGCGCCGATGAGCCACAATCTGTTGGCGGTGATGATACGGGGGCCACACCTTACGATCTGCTTCTTTCTTCGCTTGGTGCGTGTAAATCAATGACTATGCGCATGTATGCTGAGCGCAAAGGATACGCGCTGGAAAGTGCTGAAATACGTTTGAGCCACGATAAAATTCATGCAGATGATTGTGAGTACTGCGAAACCAATTCGGGGAAAATTGATCAGATAAAAACGGAAATTACATTGACCGGCGATCTAACTGATGAGGAACGGAGAAAGATTTTCGAAATCGCTGAACGCTGCCCTGTGCATCGAACAATCACAAGTAAGATTATCATTGAGGCGACATTGAAAAACTGATTTGATTGTAATGAGTGCCAATAATGAAGTTAGGAAACCGCATGGGAAAATCAGGAGATCATGGCGAATGCGTCTGGTTGGAATCCAATGGAGGGGACTTTGAAACGTTTCGCCAATTGGTGGAGCAGCAGGTTAACCCTGCAACTTATCCATCGGCTGATCGCGTTGTTTCCAATGTTCCCATCTATGATGGTGCAACGATCAATGTTGCCGGCGACGAGCGTAAGGCTTTGATGGCAGAATGGGTGGCGGTTTTGAAATCCGGGCCCGGTATTGTGGTGATTGAAGGTGCCTTTTCTGATACCAAAATTATTGATCGGGCGAGTGGAGTGTTTGAAGCTCTGATTGCTCAGGAAAAGAAAGATGGTCTTGGGGGTAACGATCATTTCGCCAAGCCCGGTTCCAATGATCGAATTTGGAATGCGCTTGAAAAACACTGCATCGCAGATACGGAAGGGTTTGCGCTCTATTATGCAAATCCCTCGATTGCTGCGATATGTGAGGCATGGCTTGGGCCAGCCTATCAAATGACTGCGCAAGTAAATTGTGTGAACCCCGGTGGGGCAGCGCAAAACGCTCATCGTGATTATCATTTGGGCTTTATGGCACCGGAACAAATTGTGCGATATCCGGCCCATGTGCATGATATCTCGCCTGTTCTGACTTTGCAGGGTGCGGTGGTACATTGTGATATGCCGCTGGAAAGCGGACCAACTATGTATCTGCCATTTTCGCAGGCATTTTTTGAAGGGTATCTGGCATTTGGCCGACCGGAGTTTCAGGAATATTTCGCAGAGAATTACACCCAACTGCCCCTGAGAAAGGGAGATGCGGTATTCTTCAATCCTGCGCTGATGCATGGGGCAGGATCGAATGTTTCGTCGGATATATTACGGGTGGCAAATTTATTGCAGGTTTCTTCGGCGTTTGGGCGGGCGATGGAAAGCGTCGATCGTGTTGCGATGGCAAGGACGCTTTACCCGGTTCTTCAATCGATGCAAGAGAAGCTTTCTCCTTTGCAGATTGATGCGTTGGTTTCAGCCAGTGCAGAGGGCTATCCATTCCCGACAAACCTTGATCTGGACCCGCCGATTGGCGGTTTGGCACCGAAGTCACAACAAGCACATATGCGTGAGGCTCTTAAAGCTGGGACAAGTGCCGAGGAGTTTGCGAAACTGCTTGATCGCTTGGAGGAAAAGCGGCGAACGAACTAGGGTTGGGGCAATTTGAGATCAGCCCAGATCGGCAAATGATCGGATGCAATTTTTGATTTTTTTGAACGATGTACATCACTCTTGAGGAATTCGATATCTTTAGAAATAACAATCCTGTCGAGAGCCACGAATGGTAATGCGCTGTGGAAACTTGGCTGAGGGTCAATCATTTTATAACCATCGCCAAACAGTTCCATGTGGATATCTGATTTTCGCCATTCGTTAAAATCTCCGGCGATGATGGTGGGTGGATCATCAGGTTCAAGGTGCAGAGCGATGGCAATTTTTTGGATTTGCGCCCTGCGAATTCTTGCGGTTAATCCAAGATGGGTGGCCACACAGCGCACGATTGTATCTGCCACCAGAATATCAGCGGCGATTGCGCCTCTTGGTTCCAGTGTTGGTAATTCTATTCGCCAGGCTTTTTGAAATTCAATATCCTTATGCACGAGAATAGCATTGCCGTGCCAACCTAAACTGCGCTTTCGGATGGTGATATCGGCAGCTTGATAGTCTGTACGTTCTTCCAGAAGTTCAGGCGATAGTGTGCTGACCCGATCTCCAATACGCCGGTCAACTTCCTGTAGAAAAACGATGTCGGCGCCAATTTCATTCAGGACATCGAGAATGCGTTCGGGGTGGCGCTTGCGATCGAGACCAATGCTTTTTCGAATGTTGTAACTTGCAACGCGCATTATAAAATTGGCCCTAGTACCGCAACCGTATTGTTCCACAATTTGGTAGTCATGGACCAAGCATCGACGGTTTTCTGCGTCACCCGGCCGGATTGTGAAATATATCGCTGTTGGCGTTTTATGATATCTGTAGTGGTTTTTGGATCGTAGATGAGCATGTTATTTTCATAGTTTAAATCAAAACTACGACGGTCAATATTTGCAGAGCCGATCATGGAGAATTCGCCATCAATGGTTAAGGTTTTTGCGTGGAGAAGTCCGGGGCGATATTCGAAGATTTTCACGCCTGCATTTAGCAGTTCCTGATAGTAACTTCGACTTGTGCCCTGAACAATCTTTGAATCGTTTTTGGCTGGGAGGACAATGGTCACCTCTACACCTCTATATGCCGCCGCCTGCAAGGAACTCTGGATAGGTTCATTTGGTACGAAATAAGGTGTGGTGATGACCAACTCTTTTCGCGCCGAAGTGATCAATGTAACAAACATTTGTGACATTGCCATATGTCGGTTGGTGGGGCCTGTGCCAATGACTTGTGCGGTAAAGCCTGATTTTTGTACGGTGGTTGGGAGGAGAAGCAAATCTGAGATGTTTTCGTCTGTAGCAGTCATCCAATCGCTGATAAAGAGATGTTGGTTTTGGCGGGCAATTGGTCCTTCAAAACGCAATACTGCATCCACCCAAGGTGCATATTTTGGTTTTGGAAGAAACTCCGCATCAGCGCAATTCTGGCTGCCGCAGTAAGTGATGTCGCCGTCAATGACTACTATTTTTCGGTGATTGCGCAAATCAATTCTACCAGAAAATGCAATAAGAATGGGCAGTACAATTGCCAATTGTACCCCGCCATCCTCCATGGCTTGCCAGTGTTCAGATTTTACGATTGTCGCTGATCCTACATTGTCTGCCATGGCTCGGCATTTAACGCCGCGACCCGCCGCGCGCTTTAATGCATCAACAATTTGGAGGCCGTTATTATCGGGTAGCCAGATATAGAAAAGCAAATGGACATGCTCTTTTGCTTCATCGATATCGCGGACCAGACGATCAATCATCGCGTTTGAATCGGCCATCAATTCTGCCTTGTTTCCACCAACGGGATCGAAACCGCTAATGGATTTTCCGAGCAGAAATATATGTTCCCAATGTTGGGGCACACCTGATCCTAAGCTATTTGCGGTTTTGAGTTTTGGTGGGGCGATTGCAGGCATAGTGGCTAACACCTTACGCATTCTGGCAACGTGTTTGCGGCCAATATCGACTTCGCCCAAAAAGATATAGGCAAGAACACCCAGAACCGGCAATAGACTGATTACCGCGATCCATGCGATGCGTGCGGTTGGCTCGCGGTGCGGGCGAAGCAATACACGTAAAATAATGACCCCTACAACTATGAGGTGAAGCGCTATGTATACGGTTGTTGTTGTGATGATAATTTTCCTTTTGTCATGGCGTGACTCTAGATTATGCAGATTCTAAGATCTTCTCTAAAATCATCTTGTTGTTCCCTTTTGAGCACTATGATAAATATCATTGAATACTTATTTTTAAAACTCATATTGGAAACAAGGGAAAACAATGTCAATTTCACTTCGTTCAGTTTTCTCTATCCTGTTGATTGCAATTTTTGCTGCTTTAATTGCAGGATGTAGTGGTGATGAACAGACACAGGCTTCGAAAGAGCCGGTGATCAGGCCGGTAAAAGTGATTACGGTTGAACCGGTTTCTTCGGCGTTTGAGCGCACTTACTCTGCTGTCATTATCCCATCACAGGAAGCTACCCTTTCGTTCAGGGTCTCAGGTCGAATCATTGAACTGCCTATTCGAAATGGTGTTCGGGTTAAAAAAGGTGATGTGATCGCACAGCTTGATAAGAGGGATTTTGAGGCGAGTATCATCCAGATTGAAAGTCAGCTTGTTCAAGCGAACGAGAAAATGGATGAATTGAAATCCGGCGCAAGAGTAGAGGATATTGCTGCGCTGCAGGCCGAAGTTGCCGCGGCAAAGGCTCAGGTTGATTCCACTATCGCGCAAGTTGCTCGGACAACAGAACTTTTCAAAAAAGGTATTATTGCAAAAGCGAGACTGGATCAGGATGTAACTTCGCAGCGGGTTGCAGAAGCAACTCTGGAGGCAAAAAAACAAGGATTGGTAAAAGGTCAATCGGGTGCTCGAAAAGAAGATTTGGCGGCACAACAGGCCGCAATTGATGGTGTCAGATCGCAATTGGAATCAGCAAGGGATAACCTGTCAGACGCGACTTTGCGCGCGCCGTTTGATGGCATTATTGCAACTCGTAAAGTAGAAAATTTTTCCAATATTCAGGCTAAGGAAGCCGTGGCGGTGTTACAGAATATCAATGTGCTTGATGCAATTTTTGATGTTCCGGCACCCGATGTTGCCAGACTTGCCAAGGCTAAAAATTTCGATTTAAAAATTGTGATGGAGGCCATTCCTGGCAGGAGTTTCAATGCAACGCGCAACGAATTTTCCACACAGGCAGATACAGCGACCCAAACCTATCGTGGGCGGGTTACCATTGAGGAACTGAATGGCGAAACAGTTCTTCCCGGCATGACCGGCAGTTTGACGGTGAAGGTTGTTGGGAATGATACAGCGCGCATCTTGCTTCCTGTTGTGGCGATTGCCTCTACTGCTGATGGCCAAGCATTTGTGTGGGTCGTTGATGGGGCTGATAATAAGGTATCCAAGCGAAATATATCTATTGGGGAAGCATCCGGTCCGAATGTGATTGTGATCTACGGTGTCAAGGAAGGTGATGTCGTGGCTGTGGCGGGGATATCCGCGTTGCAGGATGGTTTAATGGTTAAACCTGTAGTAGCCATCGGAGAATTGGCCCGATGAACCTTGCAAAATTTGCGATTGAAAAACGCCTCATTAGTGCGCTGTTGACGCTTCTTATTTTGGGTGGTGGTTATTTTTCTTACACAAAACTGCCGCGTTTTGAAGATCCTGAATTTATGATTCGGCAAGTGAAAATTCTTACCTCTTATCCTGGCGCCAGTGCGCAAGAAGTTGCCAATGAGGTGACCGATGTGGTGGAAAATGCTGCCCAGCAACTACAGGGTATGAAAGATGTTAAATCTCTTTCATCTCCGGGGATGTCCGAAGTCACCGTGGAATTTACTATTGCGTCGAGCAAGGCGCGGCCTCAGCTCAATCAAAAATTTACGCAATTGCGCGCCAAGATGCGCGATGTCGCTAACCGTATGCCGCCGGGGGCTGGTTCGATTACCGTCTATGATGATTTCGGCGATGTGTTTGCGCTTTATTATGCCATTATCGGCGAGGGGTATTCTCTGCCTGAAATCCGGGCCTACGCAAAAACACTGCAAAAAGAGCTGGTGCTAGTTTCAGGTGTATCAAAAGTTGAGCTGGTTGGTGCTCCGCAGGAAGTCATTTATGTCGAATATACACCATCAAAGATAGTAACTTTGGGGATTTCGTCAGACCATATCGCCAATGTTCTAAAGGGACAAAATCTCGTTGTTGAAGCGGGGAGTATCAAGACAGGAACAGAGCGCTTGTCCATAAGGCCAGGTGCTGCGATCTCGTCCATAAAGCAGATAGAAGATTTGGTCATTACTGATAGTCGTGGTCTGCGTTCATTCCGTTTGAAGGATATTGCTACTGTTCGAAGAGGTTTGAAAGAGCCGATATCTAAACAACTTTTCCGGAATGGTAGACCAGCAATAGGTCTTGGCATTTCCGGCACCATTGGCGGTAATGTGGTGAACATGGGTGATGCGGTCAATGCGCGTATTGCGGAGCTTGAAAGCCTGCGACCGCTGGGTATTGAGTTAACTGCTATTTCGGATCAATCGATTTCGGTGCGCACATCGGTGAATGATTTCGTTGGAAACGTGATTTTGGCACTGGCGATTGTTGTGGGCACTCTTTTAATTTTTATGGGATTGCGCAGCGGAATTTTGATGGGCGGTATTCTTTTGGTTACCGTTGCGGGCACCTTGATCGGTATGCTTGCTTATGGACTAGATATGCAACGTATTTCGCTGGGTGCACTAATCATTGCGCTTGGTATGCTGGTGGATAACGCCATTGTGGTCGTGGAAGCAACGCTGGTGCGAGTGGATGCGGGGGAAGACCCGGCAGATGCGACGATTAAGGTTGTGGAACAAACCAAATGGCCGTTGTTGGGCGGTACGGTTGTTGGATTTTTGGCCTTCTCAGCGATTGGTTTTTCGCCCGACAATACCGGTGAATATGCAGGGTCTTTGTTTTGGACCATGACTATTGCTTTGTTGTTTAGCTGGTTGGTTGCAATATGGCTTACACCCTATTTTTGTACATTAATGCTCAAGCAAAAGAAGGCTGTGGCTACCGAAAAAAAAGAGAACGTAATTTCTGTTGCATATCGTAAAATTCTGGAACTGGCTGTGCGACGCAGATGGATAACCGTGGCGATCATTGTTGCATTGTTTGTGTCAGCAATCGGCAGTTTCTCAATGGTAAAGCAGGGCTTTTTTCCTACTTCAACACGCGCCCAATTTGTGATTGATTATACATTGCCGCTGGGATCCAATATTGAGCAGACAACCCTTGATTTGGCGGAAATTAGTGAATGGGTCCGAACACTGGATGGTGTGACCAGTACGAACGCCATGGTTGGTGGCGGCCATATTCGTTTCATGCTTACCTATTCTGCTGAGAGCGCAAATTCTGGCTATGGCCAGATTTTGGTAGATGTAAATGATTTTCGGGTGATTGATGGGCTGTTGGCGACAGTTCAGGCTTATGTTGATACCAATTATTTAAGTGCGAGCAGCAAGGTCTGGAAGTTTGTACTGGGCCCCGGCGGGGGTAGCGCTATTGGGGCCAGGTTCCAAGGACCTGATCCAGTGATATTGCGGCAACTGTCTGAACAGGCCAAATCGATTCTCATTAGGGCTGGCGCGATTGCCGTTAAAGATGACTGGAGCGAGATGGTCAAGGTAATCAGACCAAAGATCAATGTTCAAAATGCCAGTCGAGTTGGTCTCTCACAAGGGGATATTTCGAAAGCGATTGCTGCATTCTTTGACGGGACAGCGATTGGTGTTTACCGCGAAGGTGATGAATTGCGGCAAGTTATTTTCCGTCCGTATGAGAATGATCGCAAGGACGCAAAAGATATCCGTAAAGTGCAAATTTTCAGCAAAATGTCCGGAAGGTATATCCCAATCACTGAAGTGGTTGAGAATTTTGCTGTTGTTTTCGAAAATGCCAAGTTGCGGCGTTACAATCGTGCGCTGGCGATCATGACGCAAGCTGACCCGGCTCCCGGAACTGACGCAAATGTACTATTTTTACAGATCAGGCCAAAAGTTGAGGCAATTGTTTTACCCGATGGCTACACGCTGGAATGGCGAGGTGAATATGGCGATAGCAAAGAGGCCAGTGCCGGCTTGGCATCCACTTTGCCATTTGGGTTTGGCGCGATGATTGTGGTGGTGTTTTTGTTGTTTAACGCGGTGCGTCAGCCATTAATTATCTTTCTCATCGTGCCATTAGCTGCAATCGGCGTAGTCTTTGGCCTGATTGCGATGGATACCCCGATGGAGTTTATGGCGACATTGGGCGTGTTGAGCCTAACAGGTATGTTGATCAAAAATGCTGTGGTGCTGATTGATCAAACGGACACAGATATTGCGGATGGTAAACCACGAATGAGTGCGGTGATTGATGCGGCTGTCTCGCGAATGAGACCGGTAGCGCTAGGGGTATTGACGACAGTGCTTGGGGTAATTCCATTGTTGTGGGACCCGTTTTTCAAAAGTCTGGCAGTGGTAATTATTAGCGGCCTTAGTTTTGCAACTATTTTGACATTGATTGTAGCACCAGCGCTTTATGCCATATTCTTCCGTATTCGAAATGATGAGGTGGTGGAATTATCGGAAATGAACGAAGTGGTTGAGGCCTCGGCTTCTCAGGTGTAACGATAGTCAGACACCCTCACAATATAGTTCGGTGAGTCGATTTTGATAATATTACAGCTGTGATTTAGCAAGGGCCCCGTCAATCGTGTTTCTAAATTTTACAGTTATTCTGGTGGTTCTGGTTACAGCGCTTTTTCTCTGGATGCCGCGGCTTCATCGTTCGCTCACATGGCAGGCGATGACAACGCCACTGGCCTCCATTATTGGCAGTGGATTTTTGGTACTCGGCCCTATACTGGATGCTGCCTACGGAAAATATGCTCCTTTGATTATGGCTGCGTTGTGCCTTGGAGCTTATCTTTATGGTGCCGCCATTCGTTATAATATGCGAGCAATCGAAGAGCTTGGTGGCAACATTGGAGCAACAAACGGCGGCGCACGCGGAAAATTGGTACACCAGCTTGAAGTTGCATCTTCCTGGTCGCTGGGGTTTGCTTATGTTATCTCGGTTGCTTATTACCTCAATCTTTTTGGTGTATTTGCCGTCAGCCTGACTGATATTAGCGATCCGTTTAATGCGAAATTACTGACGACTGCGGTGTTTGTGATCATTGTTTTTGTAGGTTGGACGCGGGGCTTTAAATCGCTTGAGGCGCTCGAATATGTTTCTGTATCGGCAAAACTGGCAATTATCGCGGGTCTATTAGTTGGACTTGCGATTTATGTTTCTGAAAAAGCTGTAGATGGTCAGTTGATATTTAATGCAGCAGAACTTACTGGCTGGCCTGCTATCACGTTGGCATTTGGCCTGATTGTAACCGTGCAGGGGTTTGAGACATCCCGTTATCTTGCGGATGGGTACGATATCAAAACCCGTATCCGCTCGATGCAATGGGCGCAGTGGTTTTCAACCGCGATCTATATGATCTACATTTTGCTGCTTACCTATATTTTTACGCGTGGAGAACTGGAATTCTCTGAGACTGCCATTGTAGATATGATGGTTGTGGTTGCGCCTATATTACCTGTGTTGCTTGTGGCAGCTGCGTTGGCAGCGCAATTCAGTGCGGCAGTGGCTGATACGAGTGGCTCGGGCGGGCTGATTGCTGAACTCACTGACAATAAGCTGCCGCCAAAGTTTGGCTATGCCTTGTTGGCTGTTATCGGCATTGGGCTTACATGGACGTCAGGCGTATTTGAAATAATCAGCTATGCCTCACGGGCGTTTGCTGTTTATTACTCCTTGCAAGCTGCGATTGCTGCTATTACTTCATGGAGGAACAACCATTGGTGGCGATGCACTGGTTTTACGGTGTTGGCGCTAATCGGTATTCTGATCGTTGTTTTTGGACAAGCTGTGGATGTATAGAGTTGGAAATTGTATGAAGTCACTGATGAACGTCAACTGTATCAGGATACGAAAATTTGATTGCGCGGGCTTGGCAGATGCCTTGTTTATGGCCTAGCGCCATTCTATTCACAGATAAATACTGTACAACTTACCCGGCCATATATACATAATCCCCCATGCATAAAGATGAAACTCTCCTACCCAATGAAGCAGATTCCATTTTGGGTACTGTGACCAAACGGATTCAACATATTGACCGTGACGGACAGCGTCTTTGGGTGAAGACCATCAAGCATTCTAAAAAAAGGATGGGGCACCGCGTTCAGAAATTACTGGCCAAACTAATTCCTTTGCGGATGTTGAGAGTTACGGTGAATGAGGGAGGATTGAGTGCGTTGAAATCCGAGATTTCGCGCCTTGATAGTTTTCGTCAGAATGGCATTCATGCTCCCCATGTACTTTACCACACCGATACCCAAATCATCATGACGGATGCCGGGATTGTTCTTCAAGATGTTCTGGATGGAGAAACGGATGAGAAAAAGCGCCACGAATTGCTGGCGCGGGCTGCTAGAATTTTGGCGGAAATCCATCAGAAGCACCTCTTCCATGGACGTCCATATATGAAGGACTTTATCTATGACCGGAAAACCAAAACATTAGGGTTCATTGATCTGGAAGAAGACCCCTTGCAGGTGATGAGTGCTGAAGAAGCGCAGGCCTGCGATGTGTGGGTGTTTCTTGCCGGGGTATCGAGCTATGTTCCAAATGGTTCTGACGGATTGCTTTCATATTATGAAATATATCGATCACAGGCCCCTGAAGGATTTGAAAAACCTTTGCGCGAGTTTGTTCAACTGCTTCACCCAATCACCCGTTTCATGGCAAAAATATTTGGCGACCGGCTTGGAAGAGATGTGACCAAAGCGACCCGTGCTACTAGCACTCTTCAACTGTATTTTGAGAGTAAAACAACCTAAAACTGTTGTCGGGATCTTTATCAAGGGCAGGTCAGGGGCTTAACTGTGATCAACTTTTGCCTGTCACACGGGAGCGTGCCTCTCGGTAGCGGCCTATGGCAGCGTTGAATTCTGCTCCGATGATAAAAAAGGCTGCCAGTAAATATAAAAACAACAATGCAATCACGCCACCGGCAAGTCCAGCATAGGTGCTGGCATAGGTGGCAAACTGCTCTAGATAGGACGCAAACAAGATTGATCCAATGAAGGATGCGATGATGGTTAGCAGAATACCGGGCCACAGAATTTTAAACGGGCGCTCGCCAGCTGGTAACCATAGATGCGAAGCGTAAAGGCCAATGACCAAAACGCCACTAACCACAGTGTAACGCATAAGCACTACTTGGCTGGAGAGGCTTTCAGCATTTGGGAAAAATTTTAGCAGGATTGACCATGCCAGCGGTGCAAGAACCAGAAGCAGGGCGATTGATAACAGCGCTGCGGTTGCAAGCAGCACGAAGATCAGGCTTTGTATCCGCCTGAAGAGGAAGGAGCGGTGCTCCTTCTTTCGGTAAGCCCGGTTCAAGGCAACGCGCAATGCTTCAACGCCATTAGAGGCGAAAATCAGAGCTGTTAATCCGCCAAATGTGAGCACATCGCTGCGCGGCACTGATAAAACCGAGTGAACTTCACCGGCAATTGGTTTTGCGATTACTTCCGGAACCGTATCAAAGATGAAATCAACGGCTGAGGATGCAATTTCGCTATCGCCGATGAAACTCACCAGACCGGTGGCAAAAATGAGAAACGGGAATGCTGCCAGCAATACTGCCATCGCAACGTGGGATGCCATTGCCCACCCGTCATCATCATTAAAATGACCAAGGGCATCTGCTACGATGCGTTTGAAAATCACCAATTGCCGCATTTTCTCTCCATTGTTGACTGGATATAGGAGAGATGTTTGGAACAATCAATACTGGTAAATAGCTTTAAGAACTATCTTGAGCTTTTCAATACCAGTCCGCTGAGGCCGACCGCCAGATTTATGCCCACTTTACCTTCAACGCTGAAGGGCTGGAGAATGATCCCGTCTCTGGAGCCGCCGATTAAGGCGTTGGCTCCGACACCAATGCCAACGGATGCTGATGCAGAAATGCCGCCATATCTTCCTGCCAGAGCGCCGGGCTTGGTTGTATCTGTGCTTACTCCAAGCACAACCCATTTAATTACGGTTGCTGCTGTGATGCCAATATCGAGGCCAATTTTTGTAACCGACCCGAAGTACCAGTCTTCGGGCTCGTTAACATTGGCTGGAACAAATACGCATTCCAAATCCTTCTTGGAACCAATTAGGAGACCAATACCGGCATCTACGTCGCAGGTCAGCACGCCTAATTCTACATTGGCGGCCTTGGCGACAGTTGTTGAGAATTGTGAAGTTGATGCTGCAAGAATTATGGTTGCTGCCGCAAGTGATTTTTTAAAGGTCATAACGGTTCCTTTCGAGGTCTCTATTCTAGGGCCGCAACTGGATATCTAATTATCACTGCCCCCAACTTCAACCACACCAAGTACTATCCCTAATTTTATCCTGGATCAGCTGAAAAACCTGCGGCTTCAATCGCTGAAACGGCGCAGGTTTCGTCATTGTCGGAACTATCTCCGGTAATGCCGACTGCACCAATTATTTCGCCTGAATCTCGGATCAAAACGCCGCCCGGTACGGGTACCAGAGAACCGTTCGTCAATCCGTTCATGGCCTGAATAAAATAGGGTTGTTCCTTTGCCCGGTTGAATATAGCGCGCGAACCAAGGCCGAGCGCAATTGCACCTTGGGCCTTTCCTGTGGCGATATCAGGGCGAAGGGTACTGGTATTATCCTCACGTGCCAATGCTTTGACATGACCGCCTGCATCAAGGATTGCAACCGTCAAAGGATTTAATCCCAATTCGTGGCCTTTGGCGATGGCCGATGTGATAATGGATTGGGCGATTTCCAGCGTTAGCGTCATGGTATATCCTTTGAAAATGAGTTGTTTGTTCTTAGAGCATAACTACCTGAAAATTGTCCACTATTATTCAAATTGTGCCCTCACGCCAGTTGCGCTTTGATTTTTGAAGCGGCTTTTGTGTAGCCGCCAGCGGCACCATCCACAAAATGGATATGATTATCTTGCGTGACTGATGGTACGATGCAGGTCATGATTGCATTGTCTTGCTCAAAAAGGCCGTAGGTGACGATGTTTTTGTCTGATGCATCTGCCAATATATTTTCCAATTGTTGTTGTGACTTGGCATCGCAATCCAGCGTCATTTTCAGGCCGTCCTCGAACTTTCGGAAATCGGCATTTTTGGAAACGGTTTGCACATAATGGTTTGGGTCGAAACCGCCAGCACTGATGCCGGTTCTGAAGAATAAAAGAGCGATGAAGGTTTCTTTAAGCAACTGCAATTTTCGTCGCCAAATCGGCATTGATCCATGGCTCGCTCTTGCTTCCAGATCAATGCCTTTGGGTGGCCATGAATATCCCGGGCCTTCTTGAGGGATGGGGTGTCCGCCGCGCTCGATGCCTTCTGCTACTTCAACAATTGCGTGCATGACTTTTGCAATCTCGGTTGCTTTGGCTTGTGGTACGGGCAGAATTACGACGGATAAAATGGTGCCGTTTTTTGTCTGCATCGGTGTCCAACGGCAAGAGAGGCCGGTGAGGTCTGGTTGGGAACCTGCGGGAGCCGGGTCAATTGTGTATTTTCCGGATTTCATTTGTTTTTCGGCCCATGACACGCCACCACCGCTAAACATGGCGTAATCCGCCCCTTTTGATGCTTGATAGCGGGCAACTGCGACATCGAATTTTGCCTTACGGATATCGCTTACGGGAATAATGGCTGCGCGTAATTCCAGATTAAATTCATCCTGCGACCACCGTCGGACTTCTGCAAGCGCTTTGCGAGCGGCAGCTTTCTGATCAGGGTGGAAAGCAAATGCTGCACCATCGCCACCGAATACGAAAGGAAACTCCTTGCCGTTAGCACCGTTGATCTGGGCGGAGATTACAGCGGCTCCAACCGTGTTTACGGTCTTATAATTACCAGCTTCGATCTGCTTGGTGGAACCGACAATATCTGCAGTGCCGACGAACCAGTTCTCTGGCAGCGGCTCGTATGAATCATCACGGGTTAAATCGTCGAACGTGTCGCATATTGTGAGAGCTTCATAAAAATTTGCGGAGTTCGACACTTTGCTGTCTTTCAATGTTTTTGTTCACGGGCACCAACTCTGATGCTACTTGATGTTATATGAGGAGATGGTCCAATGATAATTATATTCAAGTGGTTTCTTCAAGTTTTGATTTCTGTGGCGTTGTTACTCACCTTCTTTTTGAGTAGTGGCGCACAGGCACAAGGCAAGCCATCGACCTGCCTGGCGATCGCGCAGTCTCTACCTAATGTAGTTTATGCTTCTGCAGACATGTCAAATATTCTTAAAGTTGAAGGACTTGCCAGTCACGAAGTGCGGATTACGTTTTCTGGCCATTCGACCTACATCATCGAGTCGGAAAAGGGCGTTACTATCGCTACCGACTTTGCTGGATATGCCGGGGCGCAGGTGCCGCGTGTGGTGACCATGAACCGTGCTCACAGCTCCCATTTTACGGATTTTCCTGATCCAGAGATTAAACATGTGCTGCGCGGCTGGAACCCTGATGGGGGACCAGCCTCTCATTACTTAAAGGTGGTTGATGTACTCATCCGCAATGTAACAACAGATATCCTCACCGGTGGACTTCGAATGATAAATGGTAATTCCATTTTCATTTTAGAAGTTGCTGGCCTTTGTATTGGTCATTTGGGGCACTTGCACCATGCTCTTACCGAGGAACATTACGCCAAGATTGGCCGCCTTGATGTTGTTATGGTGCCGATTGATGGCGCAATGACAATGAGCCTTGGTGGTATGTCGGAGATCGTTAAGCGATTGCGCTCCAGCATTGTTTTGCCAATGCATGCCCGTGGTTTTGCAACACCTGCCGATTTCATATCCATGTTAGGGAGTGATTTCGATCACGTATATTTGAAATCGCGCAGCATTGTCGTGTCGCTCTTTGATCTGCCCAAGCGGCCAACTGTAATGGTGCCGGAAGGGCTAGTATTTCGACGCTATGATGAATAGCCGAAAGCCTCCCATGTGCATTCGGATTGAGTCCTGACATGATCACAATATCTATCAGACAGCCGAACTTTCTACATCAATAGATGGCTTGATGCACCAGTGCAGGTGCGGCGCGAGTGCCGGGGAGAGGTGATATTCTTCGCCGCTACTCAATCAATTGGATGTGCGTTCTTGGGGCTAACGAAATGATTCTGTTTGTTAATGTAAGTGATTGTTATGGTTATATTTTTTTCCCAATCGTTCTTTGCGAAAGGCCATTTTTCTGATCAGGTTGTCTGCAATGCCGGGGCGGCTCCATGGACAGACCGCTATGCATATACCGCATGCGTTGTTATCGACAAAGAAGGGTACGCATTTGTCGAAATCGACATACCATTTGGTTTCGCCGCGCACTAATTGCTTTTCCGGAACGATTGCAACGGGAGGGCAGGCATTTGTGCAAACCTGGCAGTTCTGGCAGAAATCATCGGCGCCAAAAACATCTGGCGTGTCAGGTGCCAATGGCAAATCAGTTGTAACCATGGATAAGCGGAAATTGGAGCCGAATTCGCGGTTGATCATCGAGCCATGTTTGCCCAACTCCCCAAGGCCCGCAGCGATTGCAGCAGGGATCATCAAGACATCTTCGCTATTTGGGCCGGTTTTGGCTTCGCTGATGAAGCCGTTTTCGCCGATCCAGTTGGTGAGGTGTTTTGCAGCTTTGCCAGCGCGGCCATATTGGTCCATCACCTCGATCAGGCTATCCACATCAGGTGCCGTGTTCAGTAAGTCATAATCATGAGCAAAGGCCATTACTACGACCCATTCACCCTTGGGCTGCGCTCGGTCGCTATAAGTCCATTCAGGTTGATACTTGCAGATACCAACTTGATCTGCACCAGCATCCAGAGCTGCCTGTTTTACCAGAATTACCCAGTCTTCGGTTGTGTTTTCTGTTTTTTGAGGTGCTAGATCACTGACCGGAATTGCCTCGATTTCATCCTTATAGCTGCGCGCGGCAGAAGCGCGTTCATTGCCATCTACCTGATCCAGAAAATGATACATCACCTCGCCATGGGCAATGCTGCCATCGTGACGCCAGAAAACAGGGACCGGGTTATCTAATTCCTCATTTCCCAAGCCGTTGATTAGGTTCCCGGAAACAGGCTTTCCATCCTGTTTTGGCCAGAGAGCAAGCACATCTTCAGCGGGCTGCCATGGAGACGATGTTTTCTTCGGAGAGGCCATTTTACTCCTTAGTTGTTTAATCTGTCGGCATGGAGGTTTCTACCAGCTTGACCATGTAGGATGTGCCGACTGGAATGATGTCATCGTCAAAATCATAATCTGGGTGATGCACGCCTGCAGTGTCGCCCTGACCAAGGAAGATGTAGGCACCGGGACGTTCATTGAGCATGAAGGAAAAGTCCTCGCCACCCATGACCGGAGTAACGTTTTCCTCGACCTTATCTTCGCCGACGATTGCCTTTGCAACTTCAATGGCAAATTCGGTGCGTTCGGGGTTGTTGATGGTGATCGGGTACTCGCGGCGATAGTTAAATTTTATTTTGGCTCCGAAGGTTTTGCCAACGCTTTCGCAGATTTCACCCATGCGCTGTTCTACAATATCGCGAACTTCAGCCGTTAAGGTACGAGCTGTGCCAGCTAGGGTAGCTACCTGAGGAATGACATTGGTGGCATCGCCTGCGTGGAACATGGTGACGGATACTACGACGGATTCCAGCGGATCTACTGAGCGTGCGGCGATGGTCTGCAAAGCCTGAACCAGAGCGGTGCCAACGATAATCGGGTCAATGCCTGCATGAGGACGGGCGGCGTGTGCGCCTTTGCCTTCGATTTCAATTTCAAAAAAGTCCGCTGCTGCCATTAACGAGCCAGGGCGGATGGCGAATTCGCCTTTTGGTTTTCCTGGGGCGTTGTGCAGGCCGTAAACTTCCTGGATGCCGAAACGCTCCATCATCCCATCGTTGACCATTTCGCGGCCGCCGCCACCGCCTTCTTCAGCTGGCTGGAAAATCATGATGGCTGTGCCGTCAAAATTGCGGGTTTCGGCCAAATATTTTGCGGCACCGAGTAAAATTGTAGTGTGACCGTCGTGTCCGCAGGCATGCATGACACCATCGATGGTGGATTTATGATCGCTTGGCTGGGCTTCGGTAATGGGCAGTGCATCCATATCTGCACGCAGGCCGATGACACGACCGCTTTTGTTGGTTTTTCCTTTGATGACAGCAACCACGCCGGTGCGGCCAATACCGGTTACGATATCATCGACACCATATTTTTTCAGATTTTCAACCACGAGGGCAGCGGTGCGGTGAACTTCAAAACCAAGTTCCGGGTGGGCATGGATGTCACGGCGAATGGCGGTGAGTTCTTCGTGGAATTCTGCAACACGGTTGATGATAGGCATGGGAAATCCTTTTCCTCGACGGTTTGACTATTTGATGTACCTATATCTTGTAACCAGTTGATATAGTTAATTTTTATTCGCAAAAAACTGAGGCATCAGATTGAGAAGATGCTGGCTGTATTCGTGTTTTGGGTTGTTGAACAGGTCTTCCGTTTCTGCGATTTCGCAAATCTCGCCGTGGCGCATCACGGCGACCCGGTCACACATCTGGCGAATGACTGGGAGATCGTGGGAAATGAACATCATGGTGAGGCCCATTTCTTCGCGCAAATCTTTCAACAGATTGAGCACTTGCGCCTGAATCGACACATCCAATGCAGAAGTTGGTTCATCGCAAACCAGAAAGCGCGGGCGGGTAGCAAGTGCGCGGGCAATTGAGATGCGCTGGCGCTGGCCGCCTGAGAATTCGTGCGGAAACTTGCGTGCGGCGACTTTGCCAAGACCAACGATATCGAGCAGATCATGGACAATGGCGTAGCACTCGGAGTTGGTTGCGACCTGTTTGTGGAACTGAATTGGTTCAGCCACGATATCTTCTACCCGCATACGCGCGTTAAGTGATGAAAAGGGATCCTGAAAAACCATTTGCATTTGACGGCGCCACGGATTGATTTCCTTAGCGGTAGTCATGGCGGTTAAATCAGCACCGGCGAATTCGATCTGGCCGCCAGTGGGTTTGTAAATTCCTGTGACCATTCGCGCGATAGTGGATTTTCCTGAGCCACTTTCGCCAACGATGCCGAAGACTTCGCCTTTTTTGATGTCGAAAGATACTTTTTTTACAGCATCAAGATAAATCCGTTTTGACGGAAATATCGAATGTTTGGTGATGAAGCGCATGGACAGGTCTGTGAGCTTCAACAACGGGCCATCAAACTTTGCATAGTCTTGTGTTTGACCGAGCCAATGATTGGAAATATCAACTTCCTTACGTTCGCCCACATCCTCAATATAGGTGACAAGCGGAAAGCGGTCGATGCGTTTATCAGGGCGTGGAACTGCGGAAATTAGGCTCTTTGTGTAATCGTGCTTCGGGCTGCCAAGCACCTGCGCCGTTTCGCCAAGTTCCACCAGTTTGCCGTGATACATGACTGCTACGCGGTCGGCAACTTCTGCGATTACTCCCATATCGTGAGTGATCAGGATCATGCCCACATTGCGCTCGCGGCAAAGATTGCGCATGAGGTCGAGGATTTGTGCCTGCACCGACACATCAAGTGCTGTGGTGGGTTCATCAGCAATGATAACTTCGGGGTCAGCACAAAGTGCCAGTGCAATCACCACGCGCTGGCGCATGCCGCCGGAGAATTGGTGAGGATATTGATCGATGCGCACATTGGGATCAGGAATACCAACCTGATCGAGCAAATCAACAGCTCTCTTGCGTGCGTCAGCTTCGCTGAGTTTTAGGTGTAAGATAATAGTTTCAATGAGTTGGGAAGCAATTGTCTCAATTGGATTCAACGAGGTGAGGGGGTCCTGAAAGATCATTCCGATGCGCTTTCCACGAATGGCTCGGATCATTTCTTCATCAAGGTCGTCGATACGTTCGCCATCCAGCGAAATGGTTCCCCCGATCATGTGGCCAGGTTTTTGCAACAAGCCAATGACGGCGTTTCCAACGGTGGATTTTCCGGCGCCGGATTCCCCCACTACGCCGAGGATTTCCCCCGCCTGTAGATCCAGTGTGACGTTTTCAACTGCAATGAAATTGCCTTTGCGGCCGGGGAATTCTACTGTGATATCTTTAATGTGTAGTTGTGACATGTCTCAACCCTTACAATAATTTGGGGTTGATGGCGTCGCGCAGCCAATCACCGAAAAGATTGACCGATAAAGCAATGGCCACCAGAGCGGCGCCTGGGAAGATCGTGATCCACCATTCACCGGAGAACAGGTATTCATTGCCGATGCGAATAAGGGTGCCAAGGGAAGGAGTTGTTGGTGGAAGGCCGACACCCAGAAAACTCAATGTGGCTTCAGTAATGATGGCAAGCGCCAGGTGCAGAGTGCCAATAACAAATACCGGACCCATTACATTGGGTAAAATATGGCGCCACATAATGGTAATCTGACCGAGCCCGATCACCTGACCAGCCTGCACGTATTCCTTGACTTTTTCGGTCATAACCATTGAGCGCACGGTACGGGCATATTGTACCCAACCGGAAATGGCGATGGCAAAAATCATCACATAAATGGCGATTTCATCATGGACATTTTTCGGCATTACAGACCGTGCTACCCCGTCAATCAACAAGGCAATGAGGATGGCAGGGAAGGACAATTGCACATCGGCAACGCGCATTATGATGGCGTCAGTGCGCCCGCCAATATAGCCTGAGATCAGGCCGAGGCCTACACCCAGTATCAGTGAGAAGATGACGGATACAACACCAACCAGCAATGATATTTGCGAGCCATATAGAATGGTGGAAAGAATGTCACGGCCCTGATCGTCGGTGCCCAGAAGAAAGCGTGGGTCGCCTTGAAGCTGCCAGCTTGGCGGTAAGTTGGAATCCATTAAATCAAGGGTTGCCAGATCAAATGGATTGAATGGGGCGATTACCGACGCAAACACTGACACAACAATCATGAAAATCGCAAGAGCTGCGGAGCCGATTGCTATTGGAGAATGCCAAAAAGAATACCAGATATCGTTGTCAATTATCCGATAAAGGAAATCAGCTACTTTGCCGCGTTCAACTTCTTGATTATCCATGTCATTCACCTCCCGATGATGCGCGAAGGCGGGGATCTACAATGACATACAGAACGTCCACAATTAGATTGATTACCACAAATATAAAGGCAATGAGTACCAGATAAGCCGACATGATGGGGATATCTGCATTGCCCACGGCCTGAATGAACAACAGACCCATGCCCGGCCATTGGAACACGCTTTCTGTAATGATGGCGAAAGCGATGATGGAACCGATTTGTAGTCCGGTAATCGTAATTACGGGAATGAGTGTGTTTTTGAGGGCATGGCGGAAATAGAGTGAGCGGTTGCTCAGGCCTCTTGCGCGACCAAACTTGATGAAATCTGTACGCAGGATCTCCATCATTTCCGCGCGTACCAGCCGCATGATGAGAGTCATTTGGAATATGCCCAATGTGATGGCTGGCATGATGATGGCCTTAAGGCCGCCTATTGTTAGCAGGCCAGTGGACCACCAGCCCAAGTCCACAACGTCGCCGCGACCAAATGTCGGTAGCCAGCGCAGGGTGACGCCGAAAAGCAGGATCAACAAGATACCGATCAAAAACGTTGGTAGCGAGACGCCCATGAGCGAAACGGTCATGAACGCCTTGGACAATAACGTGTTTCGGCGGATGGCGGTATAAACCCCCATGGGGACACCGAGCAACATCGCAAGGACAGAGGAGACAATTGCAAGCTCCAAAGTTGCTGGGAAACGGTCTGCCATCAAATCGCGTACGGGTTCGCGTAGCATGTAACTTTTACCGAATTGTCCGACGGCCGCGTTCGTTACGAAATTATAAAACTGAATGTATACAGGCTCATCGAGCCCGAGAGCTTTGCGCAATTGTTGGCGCTCTTCGACGGTCGTATCCTGACCGACCATGTTGCCAACCGGATCGCCGACAAAGCGAAAAAGAGCAAATGCGATAAATGCTACTGTCAGCATGACCAACATGCTTTGCAATAGTCGTTTGATGATAAAACTAATCATGATATGCCCGAAAAAAACAGGGCCCGACGAGTGTCAGGCCCTGAGATTATTATTCTATTTTACGACGACTGAACGTAGATCAAATACGTTGTCCGAGCGTTGGATCAGCTCGATGTTATCGCCTGCGCCCCATGACAGTGGCTGCTGGTGCAGAGGCAAGTAGCCAACTTCATCCTGAACGAGCTTGAAACCTTCGTCGATCAGAGCCTGACGTTTTGCTTGATTGGTTTCAGAGCCAACGAGATCAGTAATTTCGTCAACACGGTCATTACAATAGTTGCCTAGGTTGAAGGCGCCCTGTTTGTTAGCTGCGTCCTGGCAATGCAGAAGGCTTTGGAAAACATTGTGGGAATCGATAGAACCTGGTGTCCAGCCAAGCAGGTAAAAGCTTGTGTCATAACCGTTTTGAGCAAGAACCTTGGCAAAATACTTAGCTTTAGGTTGTGCAAGCAGGTCGATTGTGACCCCAACTTTTGCAAGCATGGAAGCTGTGGCCTGGCATATTTTCTCATCGTTCACATAGCGATTGTTTGGGCAATCCATGGTGACTGTGAAGCCATCAGGGTAGCCCGCTTCAGCCAATAGCTTTTTTGACATCTCTGGGTCGTATGAATAAGGCGTGTTGAGTGCTTCGTTAAAGCCGTTGATTTGTGGAGCGACCATTAAACCTGATGGGGTTGCTGCACCACGCATTATTTTTTCCTTGATAGCATCAAGGTTGAGCGCATGGGCAAAAGCTTTGCGTACGCGAATGTCCTTGAACGGGTTTTTGCCTTTAACCGAAGAATGAAGCAGTTCATCGCGACTTTGATCCATGCCAAGGAAGATTGTGCGGGCTTCTGGGCCTTTGAGTGCACGAACGCCTTCAGCTTCATCAAGACGTTGCCAATCCTGAACAGGCACTGGATAAACCATATCCACTTGCTTGGACATCAATGCAGCAACACGAGTAGCAGCTTCCTTGATTGGTGTGAATTCAACAGTGGTGACATTGGTCTTAAGTTCTTTGTTCCAATGGCCATCGAAGCGTTTCATTGTTGTTTTTACGCCAGGTTGACGCTCTGTGATGATGAAGGGGCCAGTGCCATTTGAATTGCGGTTAGCGTAACCAACTTCGTTGGCGTCTGTCATGTTGGCGGCTTCTGCGGTGCCGTTTGCTTCTGACCATTCTTTATCCATCATATAGAGGGCAGTCATTTCCTGCATAAGAACGGGCAGTGGGTTTTTTGTGTGTAATTCAACGGTGTGGTCGTCAATTTTAACAACTTTGGTAACAAGACCGCCACGTGCTTTTTGATCTGACCCTTCGGACTGACTGCGAGCGAATGAAAACACCACATCATCGGCGTTGAATTCGTTACCGTTGTGGAATTTGACGCCTTTGCGTAATTTTACAAGCCATACTTTGGGGCTGGTGGTTTTCCACTCTGTGGCTAGAGCTGGAACAAGTCCAAGATTGCCATCATAGGCTGTTAGGCCTTCATATACGTTGCCTAGGAAACCGAGTGAAAAGGTCTCATTGAGACCGTGCGGGTCGAGGCCCTGTGTATCGCCTTGAAAAGCGAATTTGAAATTTTTTGCGACTGCAGGTGTTGCAGCCATAATTGCGGCAATTGCTACGCCGCTTAGTAGTATTGATAGCTTTCTCATTATTTCTCTCCCAGAGATTAGTTGCTATATTTTATATTTCAATTTGCCAGATCGTCTATAAGACGATCAACAAATTGAGATCCCAATTTTAACTGTTCAATTTCAATATATTCATCCGGTTTGTGAGCTTGATCAATGGATCCTGGTCCACAAATTACGGTCGAATATCCTGCCTCCTGAAATTGCCCTCCTTCTGTTCCGTAGGGCACGCCAATCGTATCGTTTTTGCCGGCAATACGCATGCATAATTGCGCTGCGCGGTCATTATCATTCGAGTTTAGACCCGGAACCCGACGAATATCAAGGTTGATTGAAGCGCCATCAAAAGATTGTTTCATCTCAGCTTCTAAAGTACCGGCATAGGCTTGGATGCGTTCCAAGGTTTTATCCACATTGTCCTGCGGTACGCTGCGAAAATCGAAAGTGAACTCGCAGTCGCGAGCAATGATGTTTGCCGCGATGCCGCCATTGATCAACCCTATATTAATGGTTGAGTGCGGTGGCTCCAGTCTCAATTCCTCGTGAGGATTAGTCATGAACTCGCGGTTGATATCGTCAATGAATGTGATCAGCCTTGCGGCATATGCATTGGCAGAGACGCCTCGATGGGTTTGGCTGGAATGGGCCTCAAGGCCGCAAATGTGTGTGTTGGCATCCACAATACCTTTGTGCATGTTAGCCACCTGCATATTGGTGGGCTCGCCAACAATCACCGCGTCAATCGGCGGGAGTGTTGAGGCTATTTCCTTGATCATGTCAGGTGCGCCGACGCAGCCAATTTCTTCATCATAGGAAAAAGCAAGATGGATTGGTTTGGATAATGGTTTTTCAAGCATGGCAGGCACGGCTGCGCACGCGATGGCAACGAAACTTTTCATGTCACAAGTGCCGCGACCATAATAGCGATCTTGTTTCTTGGTGAGTTCGAAAGGCGGGACGGTCCAATCCTGATTATCGATTGGAACCACATCTGTATGGCCGCTCAGAACAACGCCGCCAGCAATATTGGGGCCAATAGTGGCATAAAGATTTGCCTTGGAGCCGTCATCATTGGGCACCAGATGTGAAACCACACCAAGATCGCTCAGATAAATACGCAGGAAATCAATCAACTGCATATTGGAATTGCGGGAAACTGTATCGAAAGATATCAGCTTTTCAAGCAAACCGACCATTTTACTAAAACTCAATGAACCATTATCCGAAACAATTACGCTAGCCTTCGCCGTTTTTTGGACTATCGCATATGCGTTCTGATAGTTCAAACAGCAATTTTTAGATTTTAAATACCTTCTCACAGGTGATTTCTTACTAGAATACGCGAATGTCGGCTACTTAATGAACATCGTTAACCTCATATTAAACCTATGAAACGTAATACTTTAATAGTGGCGAAAAAGGGATTGTACCCTTGCATGAAGCGCATTCGCCAGTTCAGACCCGTTAGGTTGTCTGCATGTGTTTTCTCAAAATTTGAACAACTGTCTATGCAGGACAATCGTGGTGACGCGACGGTTTCAGGACATTTTAAAATTGCTAAACGCAATTTCAATTGATGTCTGGGACCCGGATGAGATAGCGCCAGATTTTGAATCAAAATTATTTAACGGGCAATTGAGAGTTCTAAGCCCGCATTGTTTGCCAACTGTTTGAAGATTTCCTTCGATAGTTGTGGGCATTCAGTTGCGGAACTCAAATGTCCACATAACGAATTTTCTAGATGAGGGGAACTCGATGGCCGGTGGAAATAATACCAATATCGCTGAGAGGCTGGATTTTATTGGTCTTTCAAAAAAAGACTGTAAAGAAATTGCAAGCGTTAAAACTATTGTTGAACGTGAATTGCCAGTAGCTCTTGATGATTTTTATGATTTGATCCGCAAAACGCCTGAAGTAGCAAAATTCTTCAAAAGCGATGCTATGATAACATCTGCAAGAAGCTCACAGTTAGGACACTGGGATGCCATCAGCAGCGGTCGGTTTGATAGCGGGTATGTGGACAAGGTTAACGTCATTGGCGGTGTGCACGCTCGCATCGGGCTAGAGCCAAGATGGTATATTGGCGGCTACGCCCATTTGGTTCATCATCTGATAAAGGAGATCAGTAAAGAGCTCTGGCCTTCAAAAAAGGGATTTTTTGGCAAAAAAGAAAGCATAGATGCGGAAGCCTTCGGCTCAACAATTGGTAATTTGCTGAAAGCTGTCTTCCTCGATATGGATCTTGCCATTTCAGTTTATATAGATCAGGCTGAGGTTGCAAAAAAAGCAGCCCAGGAAGAGGCTATTAACGCTGAGCGTAAGATGGTGGTCGAAAATTTTGGCATCGCCATGCAGAAAATTGCTGAAAAAGACCTAACCTATCGGATGCACGCTGATATGCCGGCTGCTTATAAGAAGCTTCAGGACGATTTCAACAATGCTATGGCCGCTTTGGACGACACAATTTCTTCGATTGGTGATTCTGCTACGGAAATTTATTCCGGTGCCAATGAAATTCGCACCCAGTCGGATACATTGTCTAAAAGGGCGGAAACACAGGCGGCCTCAGTAGAAGAAACTGCAGCGGCAGTCGAACAAATCACAGCGACTGTGAAGACTTCGACTCAAAGTGCAGAAAACGCCGGTAATCTGGTTTCCAAAACCAAGGAAAATGCAGAAAAATCTGGTGAGATTGTACGTGAAGCAGTTGATGCGATGGATCGCATTGAGAATTCTGCCAAAGAAATTGAAAATATCATTGGGGTAATTGATGAAATTTCCTTTCAGACAAACCTATTGGCGCTGAATGCCGGTGTTGAAGCGGCGAGAGCAGGAGACGCAGGACGGGGCTTCGCGGTTGTTGCTCAGGAGGTTCGCGAGCTTGCCCAAAGATCAGCGGCTGCTGCCAAAGAGATCAAGAAATTGATTACATCTTCTGGTGAACAGGTGAAACACGGCGTGAAACTGGTGAATGATACAGGGGTTGCACTGGCTGCAATCGTTGAGGAAGTTCAGGAAATCAACGAAAATGTATCGGCGATTGTCGATGCGGCTCGTGAGCAGTCCTCAGGGCTTCAGGAAATCAACCAATCAGTCAATACGATTGACGAGGGTACGCAGCAGGCAGCTGCAATGGCGGAAGAGTCTACCGCGGCAAGCCATACGCTGGCTGAAGAAGTCACCAAAATTACAACAATGCTTAGTGAATTCAGTCTGGAAGGTGGCAAACGCGAAGCGGTGGTGAAGACCCACAAACCTGTCGAAAGCCGACGGTCTCGTGCGAATTCAAATAGGGACCGTCCCGCTGCATCTCCTGCCAGAGAGCTGACTAAGAAGGTGGCAAACGCGTTTGGAGGCGCCGGAACAAGCAATGAATCCTGGGAAGAATTTTAAACCAACAAAATCTCCTCCTTCCGCTTGAAGCGGGCGGGGCAATAATGAGTGACAAAAGAGTACTATTACAAGGTCTAGAAAATGTCTGACGAAATTAACAAATTTGAGCTTCCCGCGTCTTCGGCCAGTGAGAATGCTGGTGGACTAGCCCAGTCACTGCTGGCTTTGCGCGGGCAGCATCTATCGATTGACGCAAGTAGTGTTGGGCGTATCGATACGCCATGCCTGCAGGTGCTTCTGGGAGCTGCAAAACAATGGGTTGAAGATGGTGTCAAACTGACGCTTGAAGCGCCTTCGGAAGCATTCGAAAACAGCATTAATTTGCTTGGATTAACAATGGAACAATTTGAAACAGAAGGTGGGCAGAATGTCTAAAAAAGTACTGGCGGTTGATGATAGCCGCACGATGCGCGAGATGCTTCGCCATAGTTTGAGTGCTGCCGGGTTCGACGTGACCCTGGCTGAGGACGGCGCAGATGGATTGGTGAAGTTGAAGGAATCTGATCCGGATGTGGTTATCACAGATATCAATATGCCTGTCATGGATGGTTTTGAGTTCATCGAGAACGTGCGGCAGCTTGAGGAACTTAACCGGGTACCAATTTTGGTTTTGAGTACTGAAAGTCATCCCGATAAGAAGCGTCGGGCTCAACAAGCGGGTGCTACAGGATGGATCGTCAAGCCTTTTGATCCTGAAAAACTTGTCTCCGCTGTTCACCGTGTCTCCCCTTAAAACGGATATAGAATAATGAATCTCGACGAAATTAAAGAAACCTTCTTTATCGAATGCGCTGACCAGATGGTCGAGCTGGAAACCGGCTTGAACAACCTCGTCACAGATGGCGTCGATATCGATACGGTGAATTCCGTTTTCCGTGCAGTCCATTCTGTTAAAGGTGGTGCCGGGGCGTTTGAATTGACCAATCTGGTAAATTTTGCCCACGTATTTGAAAATGCTTTGGATATTATCCGGGTGGATCTTAGTGAAGCCACCGATTCCCGGCTCAATCTGTTGCTTCGTGCAGCGGATGTGCTGAATGATATCGTGGTTGCCACACGCGATCAAGAAGAGCCAATTGAATGTGCGGAAATCACTACTGAGCTGGCAGAAGCCTTCGACATCTCCGAGGTAGAGGAAGATGATCCAGACGATGCTATAAATAACTTCCAGGCTGTTCCAATTTCAATCATGGATCTTGATCTTGGCGATGGCGGCGATGATGATGGTGCATCAGGTGATGCCGATTTTGGTGACGAAGGTGCTTCTGGCTTTCATGTGGGGTTTGAACCAAAACCTGGCCTCTATCTGAACGGTCATGATCCGCAAAGACTTTTCCGTGAACTGGCTGAGCTCGGCACTACTACCACCACGTGTGACGTGGACAAAATGCCGATTTTGAGTGCCATGAATTCAGATGACAACTATTTAAGCTGGAATTTGGTGATTGATACGGACGGTGAGCTGGACAGCAATACTGGCGAAGGCAAAATCACAGAAGTTTTTGATTGGGTCAGCACCGAGTGTGAGCTTTCAATATCATATCATGCCGCAGCAGGTGGTGCAGCTGGACCAAGCGATAATTTCGATGATTTCATTGGCGATGATTTGATGGACATCGGCGAAGAAGGCGAAGTGGAAGGTGAAGAAACACCTGCTCCAGATGCTGAACTGGGTGCTCCACTGGACAGCGCAGCAGACCCTGACGGTTTACCAACTGAAGATGTAACGGAGGCTCCAATGGCAGACGAAACCCCTGAAACTCCAGTAGAAGAAAGTTCCTCAGCGGAAGTTGTTGAACTGAAGCCTGCGGAGGCTACAGATACAAAGGCGGCGCCAAAGAAGGTAGTAAAAAAGACAGCACAGTCCATTAGAGTTGACAGTGAGCGGGTTGACCGTCTGATCAACTTGATGGGCGAACTGGTGATTAATGAGGCGATGCTCGCTGAACGGATCACAAATACTGGTGTCGCCCTTGGTTCGGAAGTGGGCGTTGCTATGGCCGAATTGCAGAGCCTGACCCGCGAGATTCAAAACGGTGTTATGGCCATTCGTGCGCAACCGGTGAAGCCGGTATTTATGCGTATGTCTCGTGTGGTTCGCGAAGTGTGCTCAGCTACCGGTAAGAATGCAGTGCTCGAATTTGACGGTGAAAATACCGAGGTTGATACAACGGTAATTGAGGGGTTGAGCGATCCGCTGACCCACATGATCCGTAATGCTGTTGACCACGGTATTGAATCACCGGAAAAACGGCTGGCGGCTGGTAAACCTGAACAAGGTACAGTCAAGCTTGTAGCAATGCATGCATCTGGTCGTATCGTGATTGAAATTAGAGACGATGGTGCCGGTATCAACCGGGAAGTTGTGCTCAATATGGCAATCCAGAAGGGAATTGTTTCACCAGATGCAAACCTTACCGACAATGAAATCGATAATCTGATTTTTGCTGCCGGCTTCTCAACTGCTGAAACCGTTACCGATGTTTCGGGTCGTGGCGTTGGTATGGATGTGGTTCGCCAGTCCATTCAAGGTCTTGGTGGCCGGGTTAGTATTTCTTCGACACCGGGCAGAGGTTCTGTGTTCTCAATGAGCTTGCCGCTAACGTTGGCAATTCTTGATGGCATGATTGTTAAGGAATCTGATCAGACGCTGGTAATTCCAGTTAGCTCTGTACTCGAAACTCTTAGTTTGCGCGAGGGTGATGTAACCACCCTTGGCAATGAAGATAAAGTTATGCAGTTGCGCGATAAACTCATCCCGATTGTGGATGTGGGGTACGAACTGGGCTTTGCCGAGAAGCGCACATCCTTTACCGGCGGCACCGTGTTGGTGGTTGAAGGTGAAAAAGACTGCGTAGGCGCATTTGTTGTTGATTCTATCATGGAGCAACAACAAGTCGTCATTAAGAGCCTTGAAAGCAATTACCAGCGTATCCCTGGTATTGCCGCTGCCACAATTCTTGGTAATGGCAAAATTGCTCTCATTCTGGATGCGGCAGATATTCTTTCGCTTCATGAGACTGACGCAAACAATAATTTAGCAAAGACGGGATAATCAAATGACTGATGTAACTAATCCAACGCCTGCGCCAGCTATGTCAATAGCTGCACCAGCGAGCGCAGCAGCAGCAACAGAAGAGTATATTACTTTTCGAATTCGTGATCAGGAATTTTGTGTGGAAATCACATCCACTCGTGAAATTCGTGGTTGGAGCAATGCGACCAGATTGCCGCATTCGCCGGATTATCTGGTGGGCGTGATCAATCTGCGTGGCACGATTTTACCGATCATTGATCTATCCGCCCGGTTGGGACTTGAACCAAGTGAACCAAGCGAACGCCACGTCATTATCGTGGTTCAGGTTGAAGAAAAAATCTTTGGTCTGTTGGTGGATGCGGTTTCTGACATTTTGGATGTTGGGCCTGATCAAATTCGCGCGGTTCCTGAAATGAATTCCAGTCAGGCAAAAGAATTCTTCAAACGGGTTGTCGTTATTGAAGAGAGGATCATTTGTGAAGTTGCGCTTGATCTGATGGTTCCAACCCAAGAAGCACAACAGGCAGCCTAAACCCATGTCAGCAGCAGAAAAACATGAACCAGCAGAGCGGGCTTATGTCCTGACCGACACCGATTTTTCAGCGATCTCGGCTCTCGTTCTCCAACAGAGCGGAATTCACCTTGGTGACGCGAAGAAAGATTTGGTCTACTCGCGTTTGACCAAACGCATTCGCATCAGAAAACTGGCCGGTTTTGGCGAATATCTTAAATTCGTTAAATCTGGCGCAGGTACAGCCGAGCGGGAAGAGTTGATTTCTGCAATCACTACCAATGTGACCAATTTCAATCGGGAAGGTCATCATTTTGAGCACTTCAGCACTCATGTGGCTCCGGGCCTTATTGAGCGGGCGAGGAGAGGTGAACCCATCCGTATGTGGTCGGCTGCGTGTTCTGACGGGCGTGAGCCTTTCACTCTGGCAATGTCACTGTTGAACAGGATGCCCGAGGCAGGAAACTTCAATATTAAGATTTTGGCCACAGACATAGACAAGAAATCGATTCAAACAGCCAATACCGGGCAGTATACCGCAGAGATGGTCAACCGCCTCGATCGAAAAACTGTCGAGAAATGGTTCGAACCGTCGGGCGATATGATGCAAGTCAAGCAGGTTGTGCGCAACATGGTTCAGTTCAATGTTTTGAACTTTCTCGATGATTGGCCAATGAAAAGGAAGTTTGACGTAATTTTCTGCAGAAATGCACTGATCTATTTTAAGGCAGATATGCAAGAAACAATATTTGACGGATTTACGCGTTTTTTACACGATGACGCATACATGTATATCGGTCATTCCGAACGGATTGTGGGACGAGCGGTGGACAAATTCAAATCGGTAGGTCCAACCAGTTTTCAATACAAACCCAAAGGAATTGAATGATGGCAATACGAACACTTGTAATTGATGATTCTATATCAATGCAACGGATGATTTCGACTGTGCTGGGATCTGACCCGGAAATCGAAGTTGTTGGCACAGCCAATGATGCATTTCATGCTCGCGATCAAATCAAGGCACTCAATCCAGATGTTATTACACTGGATATTGAAATGCCCCGTATGGATGGTCTGGAATTTCTGGCGCGGCTGATGAAATTGAGGCCAATGCCGGTGGTGATGATTTCTTCTCACACGACACAGGGTGCCGATGCTGCCCTTTCAGCATTGCGGATGGGCGCGTTTTCATGCTTGCCTAAACCCAATATGGGCGATGAAAGTGCGCTTACTGAAATGTGCGAGATGGTAAAAGCGGCTGCGACCGCTGCTTCAGTCATTAAACAAAAAGCCGGTTCACAAGTTGCAGTAACGACGAATTCTGCGCCTGCTGCAGTTGGCCAGTTGCTGAAAAATATTATACCGCGCTCGGTGAACAGCCCGGAACTGATTGCCATTGGCTCTTCAACGGGTGGTGTCGAGGCACTGGAAACTGTTTTACAAAGGTTTCCCAAGGATTGCCCGCCGACGGTTATTACGCAGCATATGCCTGCTAATTTTACTACCAGTTTTGCCCATCGTTTGGATACAATGTGCGCTCCGACCGTATTGGAAGCCGAAGATAATTTAGCTTTGGAACGGGGGCATATATATCTTGCACCTGGGGCAGTAGGTCACTTGGCGGTCAAACGCCTCGGGGAGTTTCGTTGCTATATCCGTGATGGTGAACCATGTAATGGGCACAAGCCATCAGTGGACATTTTGTTTAATTCGATAGCAAAATTTGGTAATTCCAGAATTTCATCTGCTTTGCTTACGGGGATGGGAACCGATGGGGCGAAGGGTATGCTGGCGTTGAAAAACTCTGGCGTAAAGACGGTGGCGCAGAACAAGGCTACTTGTGTGGTTTATGGGATGCCGTCAGCGGCTGTAAAGTTGGATGCGGTGGACGATGTGTTGCCGCTGGGGGATATTGCTGAAGCAGTTTTAATTGTAAAGAGAAGGAAGTAACGGGGTATGTCAGTTGCAAGTATGCTAAAAGTGATGGTTGTGGATGATCACGTCACCAGTCGAATGTTGACAGTTGAAGCGCTGCAATCTTTTGGGATCACAAACGTGGGAGTGGCCAAGGACGGCCGGGAAGCGTTTACCAAATTGGTAAACAACCCGGTCCATCTAACAGTCTCTGATTTGTATATGCCTGATGTGAATGGACTTCAACTTTTGAAGGCGGTTCGTGCGCATCCAAAAATTGGAAAGTCCGGGTTTATTATTCTGACCGGGAAAAAGGATAATGCTGTTGTAAATCAGGCAGCTCAACTCGGGGCCAATTTTGTTCTCGCAAAGCCGATCAACGGTGAATTGCTAAAACGCTCGATTGAGGCTGTTGTTGGAAAATTGGACTAGTAAGTCATATGAGTTCTGGGAATAGAATAAATGTTCGTCAAGGTGAACATGTTGTGAGTGATGATCCGGATGTGGTAATTTCTACCTTACTGGGATCGTGCGTGGCAGCTTGTGTTCATGACCCCGTTGCCGGGGTGGGTGGGATGAACCATTTCCTTTTGCCAGGTGAGGATACGGATAAATACGGGGAGTCTGGACGCTATGGGGCCTATCTCATGGAGGCGCTTTTAAATGGCGTTTACGCAATCGGAGCATCGCGCAATCGATTGCAGGTCAAACTGTTTGGTGGAGGAAGTATTACAAATTCTTCTGTCGATCCGGGGAAGATGAATATTGAATTTGCGATGCGTTTTGCTCGTGATGAGGGATTAAATGTAGTGTCCTCAAGTTTGGGGGGCGGACAGGGTCGCAGGATCGAATTTAACGCAGTGACGGGCAGTGTCCGGCAAAAATTCATGACGGAAGTTCCCGTTGCGGAAGCCGTAGTCAAACCAGTTGTGGAACAAAATGAAGCAGAGTCAGCAGTTGCTGCCGGAGAGTTGGATTTTTTTTAAATGAGCAATACTGAAACAGCCGTTGTTGAAGAAACAAATGTGGAAGAGACTAATGCCACAGTCGTAATTAATGTGCTTAGGTTGGAGATTGCGGAAATCGCAAAGGAGGTTGAAAACCTTCCTCTTGGTGACGACGACGATTCTCCTAATGCAAAAATCATAGCCATGCAGAATGTTGATCTGTGTAGTCAGAGGCTTCGCGATATTTCCAAGGTTATGCAAAACCTTGTTGGCAGTGCTGATATGTCCGCCAAATGTACTGTTGAGGATATTCTCGACGATATCTGGCTCCAGCACACTCAGGATGCCATCAAAGAAAGCCGATAACGGCTCCACTTTCAATGGCATGTTCTTTTGGGCATGCCGTTTTTATTCATCATATTTTGCCAGTGTTTCGACAATATCTTCGAGAAAACGCGCCGATGCCACGGGTAGGGTACGCCCGCGTAGATGACCTATAAACAAGAAGCCCGGAGATACATCGCGACTGTCGATTGCAACACTCTGTTTCCCGCGTTCTTCCATATTTGACGGTAAATTGATTGGAATGTCGAAGCATATGTGATCGCCGTCGAGGGCGTAGTTTTGCAGGAATTGCAGATTGTTGGCAGAGACGGCTGATTTAAGGTTGAGGCCAAGGCGGGCAGCAGACCCTTCCAGCAAATGCCGTACGCCGCTTGGCTGACTGGGCAAAAGCAGCGGATAGTCTACACATTCATACAATCTGACAGATTTTCGCGAAGCTAGAGGGTGATCCCTTTGTACAATGCAGGAAATTGATTGTTTTAGGGTGAATAATATCTGGAAATTTGCCAGTTTCATGGGTTCAAACACTATCGCAATATCGGCACTGTGATCAGCGAGTGCCGTCTCCGCCTCGCCTCTAGAACAAACGTTCAGCTGAAAAGTGACGCCTGGAAATTTATCACGATAGATCTTGATTTGATTGGGGAGAAACTGGCCCAGCGCTTCGGGACTACAGGCAATTGAAACATGACCACGCCGCATGCCTGACAAGTCGGCAATCCTCGATTGCACCCGCTCCATATCAGAAATTTGGTTGCGTATATGGTCGAGCATGATTTCACCGGCAGTGGTGAGCCGAACCCCGGTCGGTAATCGCTCAAAAAGCAATACGCCAAGTTCATCTTCCATAGAAAGAAGCCGTCTATTCAGCGCTGAAGGTGTGATAGACAGGTTGCTGGCTGCTTTGCGGATAGAGCCATGATTTGCGATGGCTTCAATGTATTGCAATGGCAGGAGATAGCGCATTTTTCGATTAGAGCCTCTTAAGGTTACATTTTGCAGATAGCGTCGCAGCAATTGCAGCAAGTCGGGCAAAACATGGAAATGTTCGCCGAAACGCAGTTCAAAAAGATGAATTGCGACGACTTTCTTCAAAGGTTGTTGGGCGTAAATCTCTAAAATTGCCAGTCAATCTACTGTCTCCAGACTTATCCACTTATGACACTATTATGATGCCTGTTGCATAAAATGCAACGGGCGAGGTGAAAATTAGCAACAGACAGATCACCTGAGTGCTTTTAATGTCATGATTGCGTAAGCGTTTTCGTGCCTGAGTAATCTGAATTGATTCAGACGGTGGAAGCAGACGTTTTGCTCGGGTTGATCCGCCGGACATGGATTCCAATTGAACGAGGGGAAGGCTGAGAAATTTGTCATTGCAGTCATCAAACCGTTCAAGCTGGAAGCCTTCTGTGATGCGCTTTAATCGAGAATTATTCTGATCAACAAATCTTTAGGAGATTTATCTACAATGTTTATCCGCAACTCGGTCAAAGGTGCTCTGGCAATCGCGGCACTTCTGGCTACGGTCCAGATTGGACATGCGCAGGAGGTAACGCTTGAAAGTCTGAAAGCATTACTTGACGCTCAAAAATCGGAAGCGGCATTTGTGTCCAACACGTTGCTGTTCCTGATGGGTGGCTTTTTGGTGATGTTTATGGCGGCGGGCTTTGCAATGCTGGAAGCGGGGCTTGTTCGCTCCAAAAACGTATCCATGCAATGTCTGAAGAATATCGGGCTCTATTCAATCGCCGGTATCATGTATTGGTGTGTGGGTTATGCCCTGATGTATACGGACGTTAATGGGGGCTATATCGGCTCATTCATGCCCTATATCTGGCCTGATGCTGGTAGCGTCAATGAAGGTGATTATTCAGTGGCATCTGACTGGTTCTTCCAGATGGTGTTTTGTGCTGCTACAGCTTCAATTGTTTCTGGTACTATTGCTGAGCGTGTCAAACTTTGGCCGTTCCTGTTCTTTGTGGTGATCCTTACAGGCTTCATCTATCCAATCGCGGGTTCATGGAAATGGGGTGCAGGCTGGTTGCAGGAAGCAGGTTTCCAGGATTTTGCCGGTTCCACTCTGGTTCATTCTGTGGGTGGCTGGGCTGCTTTAACCGGTGCGCTAATTCTTGGCGCGCGTAAAGGTAAATATGTTAACGGAAAAATCTTCCCAATGCCCGGCTCCTCTATTCCTCTTGCAACATTGGGAACGTTCATCCTCTGGCTAGGTTGGTTCGGGTTTAATGGCGGTTCGCAGCTTGCATTTGGCGACAATGCCAACGCATCTGATGTGTCACGTATTTTTGTGAACACCAACCTCGCGGCTGCTGGCGGTGTGATTGTTGTCATGATCCTTATGCAACTCCTGTATAAAAAAGTGGATGTCACGATGGCATTGAACGGCGCACTTGCCGGTCTTGTTTCGATCACCGCTGAACCTTTGACACCCGATCCTTTGATGGCGATTATCATTGGTGGTATCGGTGGTGTCATTGTGGTGTTTGCAGTGCCAATGCTGGATAAATTCAAAATCGATGATGTGGTTGGCGCTATTCCGGTTCATCTGCTTGGAGGTATTTGGGGCACACTGGCCGTGCCGCTGACCAATGGGGACGCAAATTTTGATACTCAGATTATGGGAATTGCCGCCTATGCAGTGTTTACGATTATTACAAGCGGTGTGCTTTGGATGATCCTGAAAGCCACGATCGGCATTCGGGTGAGTGAAGAAAACGAAGCAATTGGGCTCGACAAAGCCGAAATTGGGGTTGAGGCTTACCCAGAATTTGGCTGAACCTGATTGTTGAAACCTTGAGTGGGCCTTGCTGGAACTAATTTCGGCAAGGCCTTTTGGTTTGGAAGCCTTATGATTACCGGAGAGTCGGCGTACTTTTCTAAACTTTCCATTGGCTGAAAGTCTTGACAGTAACACATTCTTAACTATGTTCGGTTGTGAGTTCCTTGGTTCTGTAATTTGATTCTGGGCCGGTGCTTGCTTAATGGGCTTCCCGATCCTCTTAACAAAGGGTTGGACCGAAACCTTAGATGAAATGTTTTCACATTTTATATTTGGTTATTGGATCGGTTTTTGGGAAGTTTGTATTTAGGGACGTTTGCAATGTGGAGAGCCTCGGGAGAAACTATTTTTCTGAAAGCCGAACTTTGAGAAGCTGTGATATTACAATATATCTTTTGCAATCAACCCTTTAAGGAATAAAGTTAATTAACCTCGTGGGGTTGTCCTGTGAGTGGTGGTATTAACTACAGTTGCCGAATTTGTAGTGCAAGCGGAATATAAATGTAAGAATGAGCGGAGTTTATGGCTCCGAATTTAGTTAATGAGTAGATGGGGCCAAGTACGATGAAAGATATATTCAAACAGATTTTTAAGGGACAACCTGTCGTGTCTGATACCAAACTTGATAATGAACTTACCGAGCAAATGACTGAGCAAATGGCCGAAGAGGCGTTTGAGCAGTTTCTCTCAGAAGGGGAACTCCCGCAGGAAATCGAAAAGCCTGTCTTGCGTAGCGTTCAACTGGAGGAGGAAGAAAAACCCGATGGGTTTTTTGAAATGAGGGCATCTAATCGGGGTGTTGATTCCAGAAACCCAGACAATAATACGCCTGAGGCATATGATGCCGGGCGGGTTAAGCGGGAAGCTTTCATTGACAGCGTTAAAAACGATATCAATGAATTTGATAAGTCGCTCACTCAAAACGAATTATTTGTCAGACAGTCACGTGAACAGCTTAAGCGTTTCAAAGAGTTTGCCCGCAGTTCCGAGGTTGATCTTGATATCGTGTACCGTCTTAGAACGTCGAACGAAGCTTTGACGCAAGATGTCGCCCATTTCAAAAAGCAGGGAGATACGCTTCAGAGCGATTTGGAAACGGAAAAAGCTAAATTTGTAGCTGCCAATAACCGGTATTCTGAAATTCGCTCGGCGCTGGAAAAAGCTCGCGAGAATATCGTTATACAGATCGAGCAGGATACGAATAATCGTAAAGAGATTGCCCAGCTTGGTGCTGTAGCGGTTCAACGTGAGACAGAATTGTCCCGTATGAAACGTGCTCTTGAAAAGCTTGAAATCGAATATGACGCGTCTCGCGACCAAAATCAGCGTTATGCCGTTGATATGGACGTTAAGATCAATCGCTCCATGGAATTGGAAAAGAAGCTCGAAGAAACTACAAATGAGTTCGAACTCGAGCAGATGGCCAATGAGAAGCTGGTTAGCGAAAACAGATCAATGTATAAAAGCATGGATGGTCTTCAAACTGAGAATGTCGAACTTCGGTCTCGTCTGAAAGATTCTGAATATGAGGCTCTTGAAGTTGATAAACGTGCCAGTGAAAAGGCCCGGATTACAGACGACGAACTTTACTCTGCTCAGGCACGGGTAGAAAGCCTGCAGTCGCAATTGCGGGTGAAATCGCAAGTAGCAGAAAATCTGCAGGAGCAGACCAAAACTGCTTTGGCGGAAGCTGAAGTCTCGAAAGAAGGATCACGTGATTTGCACGGTCGTCTTGTTGAAGCAATGAGGCAGCGTGATCAGGATCGCGAGCAGGTTACCAATCTGAATGAAGAGCTTGAAGAGTTGAACAAGCGCTTTGAAAATACTCTTGGAGAGATGGAGCAGTCTCGCAAAGAGAATTTGCGTCTGACCAGAACTCTGCGTCTTCAAAAGCAGGCTTGGGGTGGCACAGCCGATATGGCCAGCCAAGAGTTTGAAGGCGATAAGATACAAACACCGCCGGTTGCTACTAAGAAGCCAAGAAGAAAAGCAACGCAATCAGCACCGCTAGGAACGAAAACCCACTAAAACGCGGAGCGTTTTAGTGGTGGTTCTTGGCACACGGCGTTTTCAAGCTTTGCTTGGGCCTCCGCATGGGCGGCGCATTAGCGCCGGACCGTTTTTCACGGTCTTGAACGATAAATTTGTGATTCAATAAAGCCTGGACTTACGGAGAAGTAGGCCTGGGCTTTCAGCTTTCTATATATATAAAATTTTCTGACTGTTTCTACCGCTCAGCCAGTGCTTCTTCGCCTTTGCGTTCGCGCATTAGGTTGACGAAGCGTTTGAACAAATAGTGGCTGTCCTGCGGGCCAGGGGAAGCTTCTGGGTGATGCTGGACCGAGAACACTGGACGTCCCTTGACTGCCAGACCGCAATTGGTCCCATCGAACAAGGAGACGTGGGTTTCTTCCACATTTTCAGGCAGGCTTTTGCCATCGACTGCGAAGCCGTGGTTCATCGACACAATTTCCACTTTGCCGGTTGTATAATCCTTCACGGGATGGTTGGCGCCGTGATGGCCTTGATGCATTTTTAGTGTTTTGGCACCCAGTGCCAGCGCCAGTATCTGATGGCCAAGGCATATTCCGAAAATCGGGATATCCGTTGCAAGCAGGTCCTGAGTAGCTGAAACCGCATACTTTCCAGTCGCTGCCGGATCGCCGGGGCCGTTGGAGAGGAATATGCCGTCTGGTTTATGTGCCAGTATTTCGTCTGCACTGGTGGAGGCCGGGACGATGGTCACCCTGCACCCAAGATCAGCGAGCAGGCGCAGGATATTGCGCTTAATGCCGAAATCAATTGCTACCACATGAAACGCATCTTTATTACGCTTGCCGTAGCCTTCATTCCACTGCCACGACGTATCGTCCCATGTGGTGGTAGTGGATGTGGATACTTCTTTTGCCAGGTCCAGTCCTTCGAGACCATGCCAGTTGGCGGCCCGTGCTTTGAGGGCAGGGACATCGAAATTGCCGTCCTTGTTATGGGCAATGACCGCATTGGCAAGGCCAGATTCGCGAATGAGGCTGGTGAGTGCTCTGGTATCAATGCCGCACAGGGAAATTATATTTCGTGATTTTAGCCACTCATCCAAATGGTTTCCTGAGCGATAATTGGATGGATCGGTAATGTCTGCCTTGAAAACTGCTCCGACAACGCCCGATTTTACTGTGCTGTCCAACGTTTCCATGTCTTCAGAGTTCGTGCCAATATTACCGATGTGAGGGAATGTGAAAGTAACAATCTGACCAGCATAGGAAGGGTCGGTCAGAATTTCCTGATATCCGGTGATCGCTGTATTGAAGCAGATCTCTGCTTCAGCAATGCCTTGCGCTCCACATCCTTGCCCTTCAATAATTATACCATCCGCCAGCACCAGAAGGGCTGTTGGTTTGGAAATGGTCCAAGCGGGAGTGTTGGTCATGCGAATACCCTGAGTGCGGCCTATGATGAGGCCTGTTGTTACGAATTTGCGAGCCGTTGCATTGCTCTATCGAGGACACACTTTTGGTGGTCAGCAATTGGGGCAATTGGTGCTTTTTATGTTATGGCTGAATCCAGAAAATAATCAAAACATGGCCCAAGGTCAACAGCATTGAATTTATATTTAATTGTTATATATCAATATCTTACAACTTTCGTCCACCATTGCGTGATGGTGGGACTTGTTGTATATTCCTGCTTCTACTTAGGGGACAGCATATGCGCAATAAAATTTCAGAATCGCTGAAGGCCGCAATGAAGGCCAAAGATAGCCGGCGCGTCGCAACTTTGCGACTGGTCAATGCGGCAATACAAGATCGTGATATTTCCTTGCGAGGCAAGGGCAAAGATCGTGCTGACGATGAAGAAGTGATGGATATTCTTGCAAAAATGGTCAAGCAGCGTGAAGAATCTTCCCAGCTTTATCGTGAAGGCAACCGCCCGGAGCTTGAAGCTCAGGAATTGGAAGAGATGGCAATCATCAAAGAGTATTTGCCGCAACCTTTGTCAGAAGAAGAAAGCGAAAAAGCGATTTCAACCGCCATTGCTGAAACCGGTGCACAATCCCTTCGTGATATGGGCAAGGTAATGGGGTGGCTGAAGGAGCATTATCGCGGCAAAATGGATATGGGTAAAACTGGCCCGGCTGTGAAAAAACTGTTGGGTGGGTGACCTGCCTTTAATGAGTGGCTGTTCCGTATTATAAGCTAAAATTTATTGGAGTGTTGAATGTTAAAAACTGCCTTTTACTGGGATGAGCGGTGTTTTTGGCATGGGGGCGGGCATTACGCGTCGATCGCGCCGGTTGGTGGAATGGTTCAGCCATTGGCTGCTGGAGGTATTCCTGAAAACCCGGAAACCAAGCGTCGTTTGAAAAATTTACTTGATGTGAGTGGCCTTGCAAAAGAGCTTGAGATGGTTGGGGGTGAAGCTGCAAGCGACGAAGATTTGAGCCGCATTCACCCGGCGAGCTATCTGGAAGAATTCAAAAGTTTGAGCGATGCCGATGGTGGGGAGCTTGGCCTTCGCACACCATTTTTAAATGGGGGGTATGAGGTTTCGGCCCTTTCTGCGGGGCTGGTGAAAGCTGCGCTGTTCGATGTGCTCGATGGAAAATATAAAAATGCCTATGCCCTAAGTCGTCCGCCGGGGCATCATTGCCTGCCTGATTATCCCAATGGGTTTTGTTTGCTTGCAAATATTCCAATTGCCATTGAAGCAGCGAAGGCTGCGAAAAAAGTGCAGCGGATAGCGGTTGTTGATTGGGATGTGCACCATGGTAATGGTACGGAGACCATCTATCTGAACCGTGACGATGTGCTGACGATTTCGCTGCATCAGGAGAATAATTACCCGCCAGATAGCGGTGCTGTGGATGTGGTCGGTGAGGGAGATGGCGTTGGCTGTAATATGAATATCCCACTGCCTCCGGGTGGAGGCCACGATGCCTATATCTATGCGTTTGACACGCTCGTTTTGCCTGCATTGGAACGCTTTAAACCGGATGTGATTGTTGTTGCCAGCGGGTTTGATGCTTCACTCATTGATCCGTTATCCAGAATGCTTGCCAGCTCCTATACATTCCGCGAAATGACAATAAAAATCATGCAGGCAGCAGACGATTTGTGCGATGGAAAACTGGTCATGGCTCATGAGGGTGGATATTCGGAGGTTCACGTGCCGTTTTGTGGTCATGCAGTGCTTGAAACCATGAGCGGTTCAAAAATTCGACTGGATGATCCGATTGAACCTCGAGCTAAATACAGTCAGCCAAATGAAAGGTTTCGCGGGTATTTTCGTGATTTGATTGATGAATACGTGTTGTTTTTTAAATCAAAGAATATCATCCGCTGATACTGCATAGCTGGCATGCAAATACTTCCATGGACATTTAACATATTAAGAGAAATGGTGAGGGATGATTCCGGAAAATATTCCCTTCATTCGTTCAGCAAATTTACGCGCTATTTTATGGATGGTCATCACAACTCTTCTATTTGTGGTAGTCACAGGTATCATTCGCTATATGGGGTCAAATCTTCCAGCGATTGAAGCTGCATTCATTCGATACTTTATTGGCCTGGTGATTTTGAGCCCGGTTATTATCAGGCTTCTTCGCTATAAAATACCCCGTGATCTGTTGCGAGATTTTGCCATTCGCGGATTTGTTCATAGCTTTGGGGTTGGTCTGTGGTTTTACGCCATGGCACGAATTACCATTGCTGAAGTGACGGCAATTGGCTATTTGACTCCAATTTTTGTGACCATTGGTGCAGCTTACTTCCTTGGTGAAACACTGAAAATTCGTCGAATTTCGGGAGTTGTTGTAGGATTAGTGGGGGCGTTAATAATTTTAAGGCCGGGCTTTCAAGAAGTCTCTACTGGTCAGTTGGCCCAATTATTTGCTGCACCAATTTTCGCAGTCTCTTATCTATATGCGAAGCATCTTACAGGGCGTGCCAGCGCTGAAGCTATAATTGCGATGCTGACGTTGTTTTGCACTCTCACTTTGATGCCGGGTGCATTAATACAGTGGCAGGCACCGACCTTGCAGGAATTTCTACTACTTGCTTTAACAGCCGTGGTTGCGACCGCTGGTCATTATTCAATGACGAGGGCTTTGAAGGCTGCTCCGATTTCTGTCACCCAGCCAGTGTTATTTATGCAATTGGTTTGGGCTGCAGCTCTTGGCGTGTTGATATTTGGAGAGCCGTTAGACCCTTATGTACTAACCGGTGGCGGGATTATCGTTGCGGCAGCTAGCTATATTGCCTACCGCGAGGCGAAAGTAGGTTAGTTCGTAGCATTACCCCTAAATTCTTTGCACGACTCGCTTGCAGGAGTGTTCCGTATTAGGGTAGAAAGTACAATTCTCAAACGACGTGAATGGGTGCTATGCGCTTTCCCTCTTCTTTTCTTGACGATATTCGTGACCGGCTTCGGATATCCGAAGTTGTGGGCACTCGTGTCTCATTTGACAAGAAGAAAACCAATGCGGCCAAGGGAGATTTTTGGGGTTGTTGCCCGTTTCATGGGGAAAAAACGCCAAGCTTTCATTGCGAAGACCGTAAGGGGCGCTACCATTGTTTCGGGTGTGGGGTTTCGGGAGACCATTTTAAGTTTGTAACAGAACTGGATGGCCTTGCTTTTCCTGAGGCTGTGGAATTGTTGGCCGGGCAGGCGGGGCTTGCCATGCCGATCATGGACAAAGCCGAGCAGCAGCGCGAAGAAGCTCGGGCTACTTTGTTTGATGTGATGGAAATGGCGTCAAAGTTTTTCGAAGATCAGCTACAGCACGCCAATGGAGCGAAGGCGCGAGCCTATCTACGTGACCGTGGATTGCGGGTGGATGTGCAACAAGAATTTCGTTTGGGTTATGCTCCTGAAAGCCGGAATGCTTTGAAAGAGTTTTTGGCATCCAAAAATATTCCACAGGCTCAGGTTGAAGCCTGTGGGCTGGTGGTGTTCGGGCCGGATATTGCGGTTTCTTATGATCGCTTTCGTGATCGGGTAATGTTTCCGATACCGGATTCTCGTGGGCGCGTCATTGCTTTTGGTGGTAGGGCGTTGCGGGCTGATGTTCCTGCGAAATACCTTAATTCGCCCGAGACGGATTTATTCCATAAATCCAATGTGCTTTATAATTTTGCCAAAGCGCGCAAACCGGCATTTGATAAAAAACAAGTCATTGTTGCTGAAGGCTATATGGATGTGATTGCGCTCCATGCAGCGGGTTTTCCTCATGCGGTGGCACCTCTTGGGACGGCTTTGACCGAACCTCAGATGAACCTTTTATGGCGCATGCATGATGAACCGATCCTTTGTTTCGATGGGGATGGGGCAGGGATTGCGGCTGCCTACCGCGCTGCAGATATGGCGCTGCCATCATTGGCTCCGGGGCGCTCTGTTCGCTTTGCCATGTTGCCGGACGGGCTGGACCCGGATGATCTGATTAGAGAATCCGGCCCCGATGCCATGGATGAGGTTTTAAACACTGCTTTACCGCTGGCAGAACTGGTGTGGAACCGCGAGACGGCAAAAGGGGTCTACGATACGCCTGAGCGCAAGGCGGAGCTTGAGGCGCGTTTAAAACAGATCGTGACACTCATTCGCGACGAAAGCGTGCGCTATCATTATTCACAAGATGTGCGCGATAGGCTGGCGCAATATTTTGGCCGTGCCAATCGTTCTGGAGGGAATTATAATAAAGGGCGAGGTAATGGCGGGGGAAATTATTCCCGTAGCAATGGCCAGCAAAATAAGCCTAATGCCGATGGTATTGTTCCTATGGGACAATCGGGCCGAATTGCTGCCAGTCCCACTTTGCTAAATTCTAAATTGATGAAGAGTAATCCGAGCAATATTCCTTTGCGCGAGAGCGTGTTGGTGGCCGGGTTGGTATTTCATCCTGCAGTTGCCATTGATTGTTTCGATGAAGTTGCCGGGCTGACTCTACAAAATAAAGCTGCTCGCCAGATACAATCAGTTGTTCTTGATGTGCTGGCGTCATGGGACGGAGAGAGCGAACAACCTAATCTCGACATGGTTTTGGCAGCGGTGGCGAAGGCCGGGCTTGAGGATGTGGTAAAACGCATGGAGCGCCAACTTCGCGAAGGTTGCATTTGGCAATCTCTGCCGGAAGCGGCATTTGAAGATGCCCGTGATGGATGGAAACAAGCCTATGCCTTGCACCAGCGTAATCACGCACTATCTAAAGAGTTAAGGTTTGCAGAGCGCGCGTTTGCAGATGACGGTAGTCAGGAAAATCTTGAGCGGCATTTACAGGTACAAAAAGAGTTAGCAGAACTGGAAGGAACAGAGGCGATAATTGAAGGATTTGGCCTCTCATCCGGTCGGAAAATGTCAGGCATGTGACGCGTTATGGTGCGCGAAAACTAAATGATTTGGTAAAAATTTACCTTTTGACCAAAAATTTGACTTGACTGCTGGCACTTTTGACGGAATCAAATATAGAAAGATATTATATTTCAAAGGCATGAACGCTGAAGCATGTCTGACCGTGCATGTGATTGGGAAAAAATGATCACTTGAATCATGGGGTTAAGGCATGGTTAACCATAAGTCGGCTATTCAGTTAAGAGATTATCGGCGGTGTGATTCGTTTTGAACGGGGCACGGGTTTGCTAATTTGGGCAAATTTCCGCTAAAACATACGAAAAATGGGCGAAAAATGACGATTTTTCGCTTTCACGAAGTTCCATGGAGTAACTGCCACATGGCAACCAAAGTTAAAGAAAAAAAGACTGATAAGAAAACCAAAGCCGAAGGTCAGGATGGACCACTGCTCGATCTTTCGAGTAATGCGGTAAAGAAGATGATCCGTGCAGCTAAGAAACGTGGATATGTGACCGTTGACGAGTTAAATGCGGTGCTTCCTTCTGACGAAGTTTCTTCTGAACAAATCGAAGATACGATGTCGATGCTTTCTGAAATGGGCATCAATGTTGTGGAAGAGGAAGAGGCCGAAGAGGAGGTGCAAAGCACCGATCTGGTCGAATCTGGCGAAAAGGCCGTTGTCAAAGCCAAGAAACGTGAACCTGCTGATCGCACCGACGATCCGGTGCGCATGTATCTGCGTGAAATGGGCACTGTGGAGTTGCTCTCCCGCGAAGGTGAGATTTCAATTGCCAAGCGAATTGAGGCTGGCCGCGAAACCATGATTGCCGGTCTTTGCGAAAACCCTTTGACTTTCCAGGCAATTATCATCTGGCGTGACGATTTGATCGACGAAGAAATTCTACTTCGTGATATTATCGATCTTGAGGCAACTTATGCCGGGCCGGATGCTAAAAATAATACGCCGAAGCCGCCTACTCAGGAAGAAAAAGATAAGGCTGCGAAGGAAGCTCAGGAAAAACGAGACGCTGATATTCAAATTGATCCTCTCACCGGGCTTGAGATTGAAGTCGATGATGACGAGGAGGATGATGAAGCAAATCTTTCTCTCGCCGCCATGGAGGAGGAGCTGAAACCTAAGGTTCTTGAAATTTTCGATACCATTGCTGACAGCTTCAAGAAACTACGTCGTTTGCAGGACCAGTTGGTTGAAAAGGCGATGGAGAATAAAACCCTCTCGCCTGCCCAAGAGCGTCGCTACAAAGAATTGTTTGATACGATTGTCGTCAGCGTGAAATCTCTCGCACTGAACAACAGCCGTATTGAAGCGCTGATTGAACAACTTTATGGCATCAATAAAAGCCTTGTGGGACAAGAAGGTAAATTGCTGCGTCTTGCCGAAAGTTATGGCGTTTCGCGCACGGATTTCCTTAAGGAATATATGGGTTCAGAACTTGATCCCAACTGGATTCGCCGTATTGCCAATCTGTCAGCCAAGGGCTGGAAAGAATTCAATAAGGCCGAGAACAAGCAGATCAAGGAAATTCGTAACGAAATTCACGAACTTGCAACTGCGACAGGTCTTCAACCTACTGAATTCCGCCGCATCGTTCATAAGGTGCAAAAAGGCGAACGCGAGGCGCGCCAGGCCAAGAAGGAAATGGTCGAAGCAAATCTGCGTTTGGTGATTTCCATTGCTAAAAAATATACCAATCGTGGTTTGCAATTCCTTGATCTGATTCAGGAAGGCAATATCGGCTTGATGAAGGCGGTTGATAAATTTGAATATCGCCGTGGTTATAAATTCTCGACCTATGCCACCTGGTGGATCAGACAGGCGATCACTCGTTCAATTGCCGATCAGGCACGCACCATTCGTATTCCGGTGCATATGATTGAAACGATCAACAAGATCGTTCGTACCAGCCGCCAGATGCTGCACGAGATTGGTCGCGAGCCGACACCCGAAGAGTTATCTTCGAAACTGGCCATGCCGCTTGAAAAAGTGCGCAAGGTTTTGAAAATCGCCAAGGAGCCAATTAGCCTCGAAACCCCAATCGGGGATGAGGAAGATAGCCATCTGGGCGATTTCATTGAAGATAAAAATGCAATCCTGCCGATTGATGCGGCCATTCAGGCTAATCTGCGCGAGACAACTACCCGCGTGCTGGCATCTCTCACACCGCGTGAAGAGCGCGTGTTGCGGATGCGCTTTGGCATTGGCATGAACACCGATCACACGCTTGAAGAAGTGGGACAGCAGTTTTCTGTGACCCGTGAGCGTATTCGCCAGATTGAAGCTAAGGCGCTCAGGAAACTGAAGCATCCGAGCCGTTCTCGTAAACTTAGGTCGTTTCTGGATAGCTAAGGGGTGTTTCACCCTTTGGTGGACAGAAACGCTTTATTTTCTTGCTCACGGCGTATCCAAGGCATTCTTGGTAGCATGTCTTCGACATGACGCATTGGGCATGCGCGGCGCAGCTAGCGCCGGGCGGCTGTTTGCCGCCTTGAACGCGAGGCTAAGTGTTCGAGCGTTTTAGGTTATGGTGTTATAGGAGGTAATCTGATGTCGATTTTGAAATGGTTATTTGGTGGTAAGTCTTCTGCTGCGGAAGAACTTCAGGCCTCTGTCGAGCATGAGGGCTACACGATCACGCCTTCGCCTATCAATGAGGGCGGGCAATATCGACTTTGTGGTGTTATCTCCAAAAACATTGATGGTGAGTTGCGGGAGCATCGTCTTATTCGGGCCGATCTTTTGCCCTCGATCAACGAAGCCAACGAGTTTACCATTCGCAAGGCCAAGCAAGCGATTAACGAGCAAGGCGACCGGATTTTTTCCACCTGAACCATAAATGAACGCGCTATTCCAAATTGGTTCAGCGCAGATTTTCTATTGTCTGATCATGAGATGCAAGCGCGTCCGTTGAAACAGGAGATATGAAAATGTTTGGTTCAGGAATTAAAAAGATACTCAGTAAAACTTTGGCATCCGCACTTGTGGCAGCAACCATGTTTGGTGCTTCTGCACCTCTTGCAAACGCCGGGAACGGGATGAATGCTCCGATCAACCTCACTTTTGCAGGTCAGGAAGATTTTAAAGTTCAAAAAGTGCATCACCGCTCTGGGCGTCGGGATGGTCGTCGGCATGGATATGGCCACGGCCGCAGGCATGGTTATCAGGGTGGGTATGGCAGAGGACGTGGTCATGGTGGTTATGACAGGCATCGTGGTCGCGGCTATGGTTGCTCCCCACACCGTGCGGTAAATCGAGCCTGGAATATGGGATTGAACAATCCGCATGTGAAGCGCGTTGGCAGACGCCACATTGTTGTTAAAGGTAGATATCAGGGTGCACGAGCAAAAGTAGTATTCTCTCGCTACGGCGGTTGCCGTGTCGTGAATTTTGAACGTAATTACTGGTAGTAACCATCCAGGTTTGAAAAAAGCCCGGTCAGATTTACTGATCGGGCTTTTTTATGTTACTGGGCGATTTCCCAACTGACCGTGACATTCACCCGATAGCTGTTTTCGCCGCCCTGGACGGGAACAGCCATTTCAGCAGGTTTGTCGGACATCATGCGTACCTGAGCGGCCATTGGCATAGGTCGAGGCATCGAGTGTTGTTCGTTGATGGTGATGATACGACCAAGACTTACACCAGCAGCAGAGGTGAGGGTGGTTGCCTTTTTAATGGCGTTTTCTATCGCCTTCTTCCGGGCCTTAGTGAGAGCATCTCCCGGGTCATCGTTGGTGAAACGGATGTCGCCGCCACTATTTACACCAAGCGTTACAACCTGATCGAGTACTGAACCCACCGTCTTCAAATCACGAATTTTGATGGTTAGCCGGTTGGATACTTGATATCCGATGATTCTAGGTGGTTTTTGCTCACCGGAGCTGCTGCGCTTGAAATATTGGTAGCGCGGCTGAATATTGAAGTTGGCAGTTTGCAAATCCTTATCGGCGATATTTTGTGCCTTCATGGCTGCAATAACTCTCGCCATTGCCACATTATTTGCATCAAGCGCCTTGCGTGCCGTTTTGGCCTGACGCAGAACGCCTACGCTAATGATTGCAATATCTGGAGCGATGGATACGGAACCGGATCCGGTAACGTGAATGGTCGCCGTCTTTTCCTTGTTTTGTTGCGCAAAAACCGATGTGGGAGCGAGCAGACTTACACCCAAAACGAGTGTGGCAACAAGACGTTGCGGGGTGAGGGACGGGCGGTTTGGATAGATCATGGCTAACAAGTCTCCTGTTTGTGTTTCCACCAATAGGCACTCAATTATGGAAGCATTGGGGCCGTTTGGAACACATGTTATCTGATTCGTAAATAAACGCAGGAATTTCATCTTTTCGGGGCTTGTGAGCGGGCGACAAAAAGGCTAATTGAACATCCAACCGGGTCTGTAGCTCAACGGTTAGAGCCAGCGGCTCATAACCGCTTGGTTGGGGGTTCGAATCCCTCCAGACCCACCATTCTTTATCTCACGCTTAATGCTATGTATAATAACAAAACCTTCCCTTGCCCTAAAGGTGTAGAACAATGTCGATGTAGCCGGACGCGCAAAACTGATTTTTTGACAGGTAAAGTTAGAACACTAGGTTTTCTATCTGTGGCTCATTTGTAGCGCAGTCCCGCCTTTTTCATTCAATCCTGCAGCCTGACACCGCCCTGTGCCGGTCTGGCCCTGATCTTTGGGCAGGCTTCATAGTTATGCTTCTGTGATCCACAGTACGAACATTTGAGCGATCTTCTACTTCCTTGCCCTCCTGCTGTCTTTGGGCAATGGCTCGTTGGATGCCATTTTGAGCCACAATAAGTGCAATGTACCATGAATTCTGTCCCTTTTAATGATCCTCAAAGCATCCTCGAAGGTGGTTTGAAGCTGTTTTATGCTGGTTGTCTGGCTCGTTGGGCGCGTTTTCTGCATGATGGTCCAGCATAACTGGCGCGACCAACGACTGCACGGCCGCAATTGCAATTGCATCGCTTGTGTGACTTCGCAGCGCTTTTGTTTGTGACAGAATTTCCATAGACGGTTTCAGCAATCAAATGGGCTACATGGCTCCCCAGCGCCATTGGTACGGCGTTAGCAACCGCCTGTTTCTTTCCGGCCAGTGAGAAGAAGGGAACGTCAAAATCACTCTTCAATCCCTGTATTTCACAGCAGGCAGAGAATGACCGCTCATCCGATCCGGTAACACATGTCCCGGCGATCTGGCCTCTGGTGCCGTTCATTGGGTTGAGGATATGGCCTGATTTGGAACCAAAAACGAAGTCTCGTCGGCGACTGAAATCAGAGAACCATGCCAGATCGAGCGCAAAGCGTTGTTGTTAATATCCCTTAATCTCGATGTTTGGAGCGCACACTACGTTTTCAAACAGGAACCAATCACAGTCTGCCTCGATGGCCACACGGCCAAACTCTTCAAGCATGCCGTGGCCATAATCGGTTGGTGCGCGGTTGAGCTTTGAAAAGTCCTGACAAGGCGGTCCGCCAATCACACCGTTGAATTTACCCGATGGTGGGTGGAAATCTAGTATATTACCGCCGGTGATGATGTCCGGGCCGCGCACCACGCAAAACCCTTCCTGTTCAAAAGCCCTGCCCAGTAGGTCAATGCCGGGGAAGATTGAAAGTATCAGTTCCCCGTTCATATCGTGACCGCGCAGCGCTTTTGTTTGTGACGGGCCCCACATAACAAATGTGACAAGTCCAAGGGCAATTGCGTGACCAAAGCGTGACAGATCGATCGCGAAAAATGTGACAAACCGGCCGGAAAGAATGTGACTGACCGGGCTTTAATATCGTGACGCCTCGATGTTGGTTTATGTGACATTCTGGAATGAATATTCGTGACGCAGCTCCTGAACTGAACGTGACACGACGGTCGGAGAATATGTGACTGAATACCGCTCATTTGCTAATAATCAACTCCCCGACCTTCTTACCTTTGCCCTTGCCCACGGTATATGTGGTCTCCACGGCCTCAATGTCGGCCCATGCGAACATTGCCCTGATCTCCGGCACATCGTTGATCGACATAATGAAGCGGCCTTTGATGCTTTTTAGCTGTTTAGCCATGGCCTTGAAATCTGACTTCGCGAACACGTCCTTGCCGTAGTCATTCTCGCAATTCCAGTATGGCGGATCGAGATAGAACAAGGTCGTTGGCTTGTCGTATCGTTGGATGAATTCAGGGTAGGGCAGGCACTCAATCACCACACCAGACAGACGCTCGTGCACGGCTTCCAGCATTGGCTCTAATTGGGTGAGATTGAACCGGGCTGGCCGGTCTGCGCTAACACCGAAATTGCGGCCTGATACTTTGCCGCCAAAGGCTGTGCGCTGCAGGTATAGGAACCTTGCAGAGCGTTCCAAATCGGTCAGGGTATCAGCCTTGGTCTCAACCAATCTATTAAACTCTGATCGGCTGGTGATCTGATATCTGATCGTTTCCAGAAACTGCGGATAGTGGCGCTGCAGGATGCGAAACAGGGTGGCGATATCCTTGTTGATGTCATTGATTACCTCTGACCGTGGCTGCTGTGAACGACGAAAGAACACACCACCCATACCGATAAAAGCTTCAGCATATGTGTCGTGTTTGATGGCAGAAATTTGCTTTGTCAGGGTCTTGGCCAGATTGCGTTTGCCGCCTAGATATGGCGCTACTGGGTTTACCGGATCAACCTCAATTAAACTGCTGGACTCCATTAGTCTGTTACCTCAAAAAGAACCCGCCTCGTACGAGGTGGCGGGATGGCCATTGCTGGCCGGTGTTGGTCGTGTGAGTTCAAGCTCACGGTTCGGGGTGTTAGTGCATCCCGGCCCCCGCCTTGGCAGGGGAATTCGTTATTGCAATGCTCCGCTGAGTGCTGTTCCATTGGTTGGAACTACAGCCCCCGACACGTCGTGCGAATAGTACGTCAGACCGGACGGAAGTGTCACAACAGCCGTTGAAGCGCCCGGCGTGTAATCACCATCACCAGCATCGCCACCCGTGTTTGATTGATCATTCGTATAATCCAATACAATTGGTGTGGCGTCAGAACCAAACAATTCTCCTATACCTAACACCTCACCACCCCAAGCGCCCGGATTTCCTACGGCAATACCAGAACTGCTATCACGAACCGACACGTTATAGCTGTGGCCTACTTTATAAAGGACAGACCAGTTTCCTATTAAAGTTCCATCAGATTCCCATACATCACCTTTGCAATTATATTTGTCGAATATATTACCGCGTACATACCCGGATTTGGCCACATTATTGCCCGTTGTCAGATAGTTGTAGTTGGCACGACCGCCTGCGAATGTATTTGACATTACAACGACGTTTTGAGACGGGTCTGTATCCCCATCCGCATGCACGTACAGTGTTTGAGCGGAGTGAGAACCGTAGCTCTCAAGGACATTACCAACTACCGCATAGCCTTTATCACCCGTTTCGAGAGAGGATATGTCCACGATGGCATCTGATCCAGTGCCTAATCGAAGTTTACTGAACGCAATAACTGAGCCCTCTTTTGCGGCATTATTCGCTCCTTTTGTTGCATTAAGGTTTATATTCCCTTTCGTACCAATGCAGCTATAGACAGCGTTACTGGGACCGAAATCACCAGAACAACCGATAAGATTTACCTGTTTCCGGTTGGTCGAGTGTATTGTGAATATTCCACGACCAGCGTTGCCGTAGGCTGCAGCACCCGTAACACCGAAACACCAAAGACGGTTCGTCTGCCCCAAGGCTGCATCTTCAAAATCGTTTATCGCTTGGGTTATGTTGACGTTGTCAAACACCAGCATGGCCGCATTACCTGCTGCATTACCACTACTCCAACTGTACACACGCGAGGCAGACAGAATATCAACCGTCAAATCTTTCACTATAAGTCTTGTGCAGGTGGAGTCGCCATCAGTGCTTGCGCAAGTGGCGATAGTGGTCGCCTTGTCCGCAACGTTCACAGCCTCAATGGTCAACGGCGCAAGTGTAGTTTGCGAAGATGTACGCAAAATGCCGGTGTCATAAGTGCCAGTGTTCAGCATTATAATTCCGTAGTCACCTTCGGAGCTGCCATGGTTAGCCAGATTGTAAGCAGCAATCGCGCTCGATGCCGCAGGGATGGTTGCAAAAGCCGTGGTGAGCGCCGTTGCCCGATTGGTTGAAACAGCAGGGGCCGCCCCAACACCATCAACCAACGCATAGACCCGAGGCCTCGCAAGGCCCTTATTGTTGATAATGGTTTGTGTGCC
>JASFYT010000057.1:0-14470 GCA_045047085.1 Rhizobiaceae bacterium
CTGATGATGCAATCTGCTTCACTGATTGGAATTTTCGGGGTGACATTGTTATGCATTCCAGTAATTGCGGCTTTGGGTGTTTTTACCCCCAAGAGTAGTTTGCGCGCAAGGGGCACAACTAAAATGCTGGTTCTCGCTCTGGCGTTATTATTGGCGCATTTTGGTTTTGGCTATTGGCGTTTGTCGTTGGCCTCGAATGAAATGGTGGCAGATGTCAGTTTGCGGTTGGTTCAACCGGCGGTTGCGCAGAATGAGAAATGGTTGCCGGAAAAAGAAGCGGAAATTTTTAGGCGTTATCTTACGCTTTCTACCAAAGAAATTTCTCCAGAGAAGAAGGGCCTTTCAGGAATCACCCATCTTATCTGGCCAGAATCTGCATTTCCGTTTCTATTGACAGAGCGCAAGGATGCGTTGGCGGCAATTGGTGCGATGTTACCGGAGGGAACGACGCTGATTACCGGAGCTGCACGGGCGGAAAGTTCGATTGCAGGTCAGGCCAGCGGATTTGTTTTCAACTCGATTTATACAATTGATGCTGAAGGGGTGATTGCCAGTGCCGCAGACAAAGTACATCTAGTACCGTTCGGTGAATATCTGCCCCTTCAGGAGCTAGCAGAGTCGTTAGGCCTGCAACAATTGACAAAAATCAGAGGTGGATTTGAACCGGGAAACATTCGTCCCTTGTTGTCGGCGATGAGCGGGCCAGCTTTTTTACCGCTGATTTGCTATGAGATTATTTTCTCTGGTGAGGTGCTGCCCAAGGACAGTGATAAAAAACCCGAGTGGATTGTTAATCTTACCAATGACGCTTGGTTTGGTATGACGCCAGGCCCCTATCAGCATTTGCAGCAGGCCATTGTGCGTGGTGTGGAAGAGGGATTGCCGGTAGTACGGGTGGCAAACACTGGCATTTCGGCTGTTACGGACAGCTATGGCAGAGTGTTAGGACAAATTGCTTTGGGGGAAATGGGGGTGATTGATACAGCATTACCCAAGCCTTCATCTCAGACTATCTTTAGCAGATTTGGTCATTGGAGTTTCTTTTTTTTGGTAGGACTAATGTTATTGATGGGGGTTATGACTAGAAGACGGGCTGAATGAAACGATGATAAATCCGGTTGCCTTGTTAGGCAATTCTCATCGGGGTTATCTGGCGTGTAACTCGTGATTGGCAAGGGTTTAAGTAAGAGGCCATTGTTTTGTGCTTTGGTACAAGTTAAGTGTTCAGTGCGGTTTATTCAAAAGAGATTGTTATGGTGCAGAAATTGAAACAACCCAATCCAATAGACATTCATGTGGGCGGTCGTCTGCGGTTGCGTCGCACTATGGAAGGACTCAGTCAGGAAAAGCTTGGCAAGCAGCTGGGAATCACGTTTCAGCAGATTCAAAAGTATGAAAAAGGCACAAATCGTATGGGTGCCAGCAGGCTTCAGGAAATTTCCGAGATTTTAAAAACGCCAATCTCTTACTTTTTTGAAGATGCCCCAAGTGCCGGCATGGAGCAAGGTGAGACATCGGGCTCAGGGTTTTCTGAATTAGCTGGTTCCGACTATGTAGTTGATTTCCTGTCCAGTTCTGAAGGACTGCAACTCAATAGAGCATTTATTAAGATCAAGGACATAAAGGTCAGGCGCAAGATTATTGATCTGGTAAAAGTACTGGCCAAAGACGAGGATTAGGGGTAGGCCCAGTTGAACGCATAGAATTGACCCTTGACCTTTCATATCAGGTGGCTAAAAACGCTTGAAATCTATAGAATAATCGGGCTGTGAATGACTTTCAGTTCATAATGGAGGGCTCCAATGGCTCAAAAAAATTACCTGTTTACTAGTGAATCTGTTTCTGAAGGTCATCCGGACAAAGTCTGTGACCGAATTTCGGATGAAATCGTTGATCTGATTTATAAGGAAGCTCGTAAAACGGGTGTTGACCCATGGACTGTACGGGTTGCAGCTGAAACGCTGACTACTACCAATCGGGTAGTTATTGCCGGTGAAGTACGGGTGCCTGATACGCTTATCAAAAAAGACAAAGAAGGCAATGTGGTCAAGGATGCAGCCGGTAATCCGATGATTGCGCCGGGCCGCTTCCGTTCTGCCGCACGTCGCGCTATCCGCGATATTGGTTATGAACAAGATGGCTTCCATTGGAAAAAAGCAAAAATCGACGTGCTGCTGCATGCGCAATCTGCTGATATAGCACAGGGCGTGGATAATTCTGCAGACAGACAAGGCGAAGAAGGGGCTGGCGATCAAGGTATTATGTTTGGTTATGCCACCTCTGAAACGCCTGAACTTATGCCTGCGCCTCTTTATTATTCCCACAAGATTCTTGAGTTACTGGCGAAAGCCCGCAAAAGCAATGATGGGGAAGCGGGAAAACTTGGCCCTGATGCTAAAAGTCAGGTGACTGTGCGCTATGAAAACAGTGCGCCTAAAGAAGTGGTATCCATTGTTTTATCTACCCAGCATATGGATGAGAGTTGGGATTCTGAAAAGGTTCGTAGTGTGGTGGAGCCATACATTCGCGAAGCGATGAGCGGTATACCAATTTCTGATGATTGCGCATGGCATGTGAATCCTACAGGAAAATTTGTCATTGGTGGCCCCGATGGTGATGCAGGCCTCACTGGCCGTAAGATCGTCGTGGATACATATGGTGGTGCTGCCCCTCACGGCGGTGGTGCATTTTCCGGTAAGGATACAACCAAGGTTGATCGGTCTGCTGCTTACGCTTCACGCTATCTGGCGAAAAATGTGGTTGCAGCAAAGCTTGCAGAACGTTGCACCATTCAGTTGGCCTATGCAATTGGCGTGGCACAGCCGCTTTCTGTCTATGTGGATTTGCACGATACAGGAAAAGTGGATGAGGCCGTGCTTGGTGAAATTCTTCGCGAGGTGATGGATTTATCTCCAACAGGTATTCGCAAGCATCTTGATTTGAATAAACCGATATATGCCAAGACTGCCGCTTATGGCCATTTTGGTCGGAAAGCTGGACGGGACGGATCTTTCTCATGGGAAAAAACCGATCTCACTAAGGCATTGAAAGAGGCTGTTAAGGCTCGCGCCTAACTCTACCGAAAATCAATGGGTAAATCGAGTAACAATAACCCCCGGCCCGATGATCTTGGGCCGGATGGGGCCTTTTTTGGCAGGCGACGAGGGCCGAAGCTGCATCGCTATCAGCAGGGGCTGGTGGATGAATTCTTGCCAACCATATTGCTTGATATAACTCAGCTGCGCCCTGCCAGCATCGAACAATTGTTTGGTGATCAATCTTTCAAACAATATCACCTTGAGATTGGATTTGGCGGCGGGGAGCATTTGTTGCATCAGGCCGAGTTGTATCCGGATATCGGGTATATCGGGGTTGAGCCATTTCTCAATGGTATGGGAAAGGCTCTTGCGGGCATCAAAGCGAAGAATTTGCAGAATGTGCGGATTTATAATAATGACGCTATGCCGTTGCTTGATTGGCTTCCTGCATCAACTCTTGATCGGCTCTATCTGCTTTATCCTGATCCGTGGCCGAAGAAAAAGCACTGGAAGCGGCGGTTTGTGAATCAGGATAATCTGGATCGAATAGCCCGTGTGCTTAAGTCGGGTGGTGAATTTCGATTTGCATCTGATATAGATACTTATGTGAACTGGACGCTGAACCATTGCTATTCCAATTCTGCTTTTAATTGGACTGCGAGAGAAGCCGGCGATTGGCATGAACCATACCCGGACTGGGTGGAAACGCGCTATGAGGCGAAGGCAGTGCGTGAAGGAAGGCGGCCAGCTTATTTCAGTTATCTGAGGAAATAGTAATCCTGTCTTGCAATTGTTACAAACAGACAGTATAAAGACTTCAAATTCTCCGGTAGTTCGCGAGAGTGGGATGCCCCGGCACCCGCTCTTTTTTAATGCCTAATCGAAAGGCTGCTATTGGAATAACCAATATATTGAAGGTAGTTTTTTGAACGAAAAATCCGAAATGCGTCTGATGGTTGAATCTGGTGTTGAAGCACAAGTTGCCAACATCATTGAACCCGAGATCGAAGAGCTCGGTTTTCGACTGGTACGTGTAAAACTTTCCGGCCTGAATGGGCTGACATTACAGATCATGGCTGAGCGTCCTGATGGTTCGATGAGCGTTGGTGATTGCGAAAAGGTTTCGCGCGCGATTGCGCCTGTGCTTGATATTGAAGATCCGATAGCCAATGCCTATCATCTCGAAATGTCTTCTCCCGGTATTGATCGTCCATTGGTGCGGAAGTCTGATTTTGAAAAATGGGCTGGCCATATGGCAAAACTTGAAACCCGCCAATTGATTGACGGGCGGAAGCGCTATAAGGGCATAATCCTGTCGGTTGATGGCGATGACATTATTTTCCGGCGTGAAAGTGTTAGCGAGGGAGAGAGCGAAAACTTTACCCTTCCTGCAGGAGAAATTCTGGAAGCCAAGCTGATATTGACCGATGATTTGATTCGCGAAGCGTTGCGTCGAGACAAGGCGCTTCGTGTAGCTAATGGCGAAGAAGCTGATGACGAAAATTCTACCACTGACAGTGGATTAAGCAGTTAAATTTGGAATAACGATATTTGTTTAACGCGCTGAAACAGGCGTTAACATCAATCAGGAGATAAGAAATGGCAGTGAGTGCTAACAGGCTGGAACTTTTGCAGATCGCGGATGCGGTAGCACGGGAGAAATCCATCGACCGGATGATTGTTATCGATGCGATGGCAGAAGCGATCCAAAAAGCTGCGAAATCCCGCTATGGTCTGGAAACTAACATTCAGGCTGATATCGATTCCAAAACCGGTGAAATCAGTTTGCGCCGTCTGCTTGAAGTGGTCGAGGAAGTTGAAGATTACAGTACGCAGATTGCGCTGGAACTGGCCCGTGATAAAGAGCCCGCCGCTGAAATTGGTGATTTTATTTCCGATCCTTTGCCGCCGATGGAATTTGGCCGTATCGCTGCTCAATCAGCCAAACAGGTAATTGTACAGAAAGTGCGCGAGGCCGAGCGTGATCAACAGTTCGACGAGTTTAAGGATCGTATTGGCGAGATCATCAACGGTACTGTTAAGCGTGTTGAATATGGCAATGTGATTGTTGATTTGGGCAAGGGTGAAGCCATTATTCGCCGGGATGAAACCATCCCTCGGGAAAATTTCCGCTATGGCGACCGGGTGCGTGCCTTTGTTTATGATGTGCGCCGCGAACAGCGCGGACCGCAGATTTTTCTATCCAGAACTCATCCAGAATTCATGGCAAAACTGTTTACCATGGAAGTGCCTGAAATCTATGATGGCATAATACAGATTAAATCGGTGGCACGTGACCCAGGATCTCGTGCTAAGATTGCAGTGATTTCCAATGATAGTGCGATTGATCCGGTTGGAGCGTGCGTGGGTATGCGTGGTTCTCGTGTTCAGGCTGTGGTTGGTGAATTACAGGGCGAGAAAATCGATATTATTCCATGGTCGGAAAATGCTGCCAGCTTTATCGTGAATGCGCTGCAACCTGCGGAAGTTGCAAAAGTGGTGCTGGATGAAGATGCCGAGCGTATCGAAGTTGTTGTACCTGAAGATCAATTGTCTTTGGCGATTGGCCGTCGTGGCCAAAATGTGCGCCTTGCTTCCCAGCTTACCGGTTGGGATATCGATATCATGACCGAAGTTGAAGAGAGCGTACGGCGTCAGGCTGAATTTGAATCCAACACCAAACTCTTCATGGATGAGTTGAATGTCGATGAGTTGGTGGCGCAATTGCTGGCTTCTGAAGGGTTCACTTCGGTGGAAGAAGTTGCCTATGTGGAAATGCTTGAGATGGCTGCCATTGAAGGGTTTGACGATTCAACGGCAGAAGAACTGCAGGCGCGTGCAAGAGAAGCTTTGGGCCGTATCGAAAAAGAGCTTGATGAAGAACGCACAAAACTTGGTGTTCTTGATGAACTGCGTGAAGTTGAAGGCATGACCACCACAATGATGGTTGCTCTTGGTAAGGACGGCATCAAATCAATGGAAGATTTTGCCGGTTGTGCAGCAGACGACTTGACGGGCTGGAGCGAACGCAAGGAAGGCGAAACCAAACGCTTCCCGGGTTTGTTTGATGGTATTGAAATCTCCAAGGTTGAAGCTGAAACCATGGTTATGGCGGCGCGCGTTAAAGCGGGCTGGATAACCGAGGAAGATCTTAATCCGCCGGAGGAAGAAACAGTTGAAGGTGCTGAAGAAGCTACTGAAGTTGTAGAAGGTACAGAAGAAGCAGCTGCAACTCCTGTTGCTGAATAAAGCCGTTACTAAATAAAGGCTATTGTTAAATAGGGATTGAGAAACTGGCGAATATTTCAAGGGCGAGGCGGGAAAAATTAAAACCGCGCACTTGTATTGTCACGAAGGATACAAAGGAGCCGGGTGAAATGATCCGGTTTGTTTGTGATCCCAATGGCAATCTGGTCCCTGATTTGAAAGCTGATCTCCCGGGTCGTGGGGCCTGGGTGAGTGCTACAAAATCCATGGTTGGACAAGCAATGGAACGTAAATTGTTTGCCAAGGCGTTGGAGACAAAAGTTGAGGTCAGCAAAACTCTGGATGAGGATGTTGGTGAATTATTGCATCGCTCAGTGATAGGGGCGTTGGCAATGGCAAATAAAGCCGGTGTGATTGTCTTTGGATTTTCCAAGGTGAATGATATGATTCGCTCCGGCAAAGCCGATTTGGTACTGCATGCAAATGATGCGGCTGATGATGGCATACGAAAAATTGGATCGGCGCTTAAAGCAATTGAAGCTGCCGGTGCTGTTGCTGGAGATGGGGTTCCAATAACTGCCCTGTTCAGCACGTCGGATGAGCTGGAAAGTGCGCTTGGCGGAATGAATATCATGCATGTTGGTGCAAAGTCCGGTGGTGCAACCGAAAATGTGGTAAAAAGGCTGACCCGGTTGCAGGACTATTTAAAAGAAGATGCGGCTTAAGGGCCGCAAAACAGGTGTTTGACGGGTGGTTTGGTTATAATTTTAACTCAAAATCACATTGGGGCTGGATTTTCTTCGGCCAAAGGTTCAAAAAGCCCGAAGACAAGACCTTGCAAACATGTTGTAAGGTCCTGACCCTAGGGCCGTAAGACGAAAGATACGGAAGAAGTATGAGCGAAAAAAACGACGACAACACTACGAGTGCAGAGCCAAAGAAAACTTTATCCCTTGGTGGGGGCGGTCTTTCTCAGGGTGTGGTGCGCCAAAATTTCTCCCACGGGAGAAGTAAATCGGTAGTTGTTGAAACCCGTAAACGACGCATTCATAAACCCGGAGCCCCGGCGCCTGTGATTGAAGACAGATCACCAGCACGTGAGGAAGTAGCTCCTGCGGTTGAGGCTGAGAAACCTGCGCCAGCCGCACCTATTGCGGAGGCGCCGTCAAATCTGTCAAAAAGCGAAATTGAAGCGCGTCGGAAGGCTTTGGAAGCTGCTAAAGCCAATGAAGATGCTGACCGTCAAAAAGCGGAAGCCGATACTGCGCGCCGTGCCAAAGAAGATGTAGAACGTGCTGAAGCCCGTCAACAACGGGAAGAGGAAGAGACTGCAAAAGCTGAGGCTGCTGCTGCCGAGGAAGCTGCTGAAGTTGAACGCATGAAAGAAGCTTCGGTGAATGCCGCAGCTGCTGCTGATCCCGATGCGCCGAGCAAACCCGCAACACGTGAAGAGCCCAAACAAAAAGAACTTAAACCCTTTGAGCGTAAGAAAACGGCCGAACCAGCCAAGCCAAGCCGTACGAAGGGTGAAGATGATCGCCGCCGCACCAAGCTTACCCTTGGCAACGCGCTGAATGAAGATGCCGGAAAACGCGGACCATCACTGGCAGCGTTACGTCGTCGTCAGGAAAAAGCAAAACGTGCTGCCCGACAAAATACAGGCCCGCGCGAAAAAGTATCTCGCGAAGTGCAATTACCGGAAACAATTTCGATTTCGGAATTGGCAAACCGTATGACCGAACGTTCTGTCGACGTCATCAAATATTTGATGAAAGAAGGACAAATGATGACGCCGGGCGACATCATTGATGCAGATACCGCCGAGCTGATTGCGGAAGAATTTGGCCATACAGTGCGCCGTGTTTCAGACTCCGATGTGGAAGAGGGCATTTTTGATGCGCCTGATGATGAGGCCGATTTGGTTTCTCGCCCGCCGGTTGTTACGATTATGGGCCATGTGGATCATGGTAAAACGTCTCTGCTTGATGCCATTCGTGATGCCAGTGTGGTTAAAGGTGAAGCTGGCGGTATTACCCAGCATATCGGTGCCTATCAGGTGGAAAAAGATGGCCAGCTGATTACCTTTATCGATACGCCGGGCCATGCGGCCTTTACCTCCATGCGTGCCCGTGGAGCGCAGGCGACGGATATTGCAATCCTAGTGGTTGCTGCCGATGATAGCGTGATGCCGCAAACGATTGAATCGATCAATCATGCGAAAGCAGCCGGTGTTCCGATCATCGTTGCGATCAACAAGATTGATTTGCCGGCGGCAGATGCCAATAAGGTGAGAACGGAATTGCTGCAGCACGAAGTGTTTGTTGAAAGCATGGGCGGCGAAGTTCTGGAAGTTGAAGTTTCGGCCCTTGCGAAAACCAACCTCGATAAATTGCTTGAGGCGATAAACCTGCAGGCCGAATTGCTTGATCTTAAGGCCAATCCGGACCGTCCGGGTGAAGGTATTGTGGTTGAAGCTCAACTTGACAAAGGCCGCGGCCCTGTTGCCACTGTGTTGGTGAAACGGGGAACTTTACGTCCTGGTGATATTGTTATTGCCGGTGATGAGTGGGGTAAAATTCGTGCGCTGGTTGATGACAAGCATAACAGGCTGGATTCTGCTCCGCCGTCGATGCCAGTTGAAGTGCTTGGTCTTAACGGCACGCCATCTGCGGGTGATCGTATTGGTGTTGTTGAAAATGAAGCGCGTGCACGCGAAATTTCAGAATATCGTCAGCGTTTGGCTCGCGAAAAAGCAGTTGCACGTGCAACTGGATCTCGTGGTTCGCTCGAGCAGATGATGAGCATGTTGCAAACTTCTGAAGTCAGCGAAGCTGCTGTGGTGTTGAAAACCGATGTGCAGGGTTCGATGGAAGCAATCGTTCAGGCGCTGGAAAAACTGGGCACCGAGGAAGTGCGTGCCAATGTGGTTCATTCCGCTGTTGGTGCGATTACAGAATCCGATGTGGCACTGGCCATTGCATCTAGTGCGCCAATCCTTGCCTTTAACGTTCGTGCCAATGCACAAGCCCGCGATATGGCTGAGCGCGAAGGCATCGAAATTCGTTATTACTCCATCATTTACAATCTGGTGGATGATATTAAGAATGTTATGTCTGGTATGCTTAGCCCTGAACGTCGCGAGACATTTATTGGTTACGCGGAAATTCTGGACGTCTTCAACGTTTCCAAAATCGGCAAGGTCGCTGGTTGTCTGGTAACCGAAGGCAAAGTGGAACGCGGTGTTGGCGTGCGTTTGCTGCGCGACAATGTGGTTATTCACGAAGGCATGCTTTCTACCCTGAAGCGCTTTAAGGACGAAGTCACTGAAGTGCGCGGCGGTCAGGAATGCGGCATGGCATTTGAAAACTATCAGGATATGCGCAAGAGCGATGTTATCGAGTGCTTCCGTGTTGAAGAAATCGAGCGCAGCCTCTAAAACACTTTTTGCGATGTTTGAATCGCGAAAAGTGCCTATCGAATTGTTTTAGCGCGCAATTTTTCTGAAAACTGGCTACCACTTTTCAGATTGTGCTCTAGAACGCCAACAAGGCAGATTAACAACTTCTGACCGGTCCAACCCCGGTCAGCAAGCAACAATGGTTTTATCATTATGAGTAAATTTGGTTCACGGGACAAAGGTCCCACCCAACGGCAATTGCGTGTGGGCGAGATGGTGCGTCATGCGTTGACGCAATTATTGCAACGAGGCGAAATTCAGGATCCGTTGATTGAAACAACGGTAATTTCGATTTCCGAAGTGGCGATGTCGCCGGATCTGAAAATAGCTACTGCCTATATTTCACCGCTTGGTGTGAAGGATGGTAAGCCGATTATCAAAGCGTTGGCTGCTCATGCAAAATTCATCCGTGGTCGTTTGGCGCGTTCTTTAAGCCAGATGAAATATCAACCGAATATCCGCTTTCAGTTGGATACGAGTTTTGATAATTACGCCGTGATTGACCAGATTTTGCAATCTCCAAAAGTGAAGCGGGATATAAACGCTTTGGATGACATCGATACTGATGGCGTGAGCGAAGCGTAGTGGCTCGTCAACGCAAGAAAAAAGGCCGCCCGATTTCCGGTTGGATCGTGCTTGATAAACCGGTTGGTATTGGTTCAACCCAGTGCGTTTCCAAAATCAAATGGCTTTATAAAGCAGCCAAGGCTGGCCACGCAGGAACGCTTGACCCCTTGGCATCAGGCATGTTGCCGATTGCGCTTGGGGAAGCCACCAAGACGGTGCCCTATGTGATGGACGGGCAAAAAACCTATCGCTTTACGGTTACCTGGGGCGGGGAAACCAATACGGATGATCTGGAAGGTGCGTTCGTCAATCAATCGGATGCACGGCCGAACGAAGCTGATATTGTGGCAATTCTGCCTGACTATATGGGCGATGTGGAGCAAATTCCACCAGCTTATTCTGCGATTAAAATCGACGGGGTTCGCGCCTATAAGCTGGCGCGTGATGGCGAGGAGGTGGAGATCGAACCTCGTATTGTCGAAATCTATACCATTGAAATTGTCTCTCACGATGAAGGCAATTCAACGGTGTTTCAAGTTGAGTGCGGCAAGGGCACTTATGTGCGTGCATTGGCCCGCGATATGGGGCGGCAATTGGGTTGCTTTGGCCATATTACCGAACTGCGACGTACGGCAGTTGGCCCCTTCAATGAAGATGATTTGATCCCGCTTTCGGAACTCACCGAGCTTGAAGAAGATCTTGACGGGCTGGATGCTGAAATTCTCGCAACTGGCGTGGTGCTGGACGAGGTGCCGGAAATTACTGTCGACAATATGCAGGCAAACCGCATCCGTTCCGGCAACTCAGTATTGCTACGCGGCCGCGATGCACCGGCCTTTGCCGAGGAGGCATACGCAGCCTACGGTGATGAGTTGGTGGCACTTGGGTTTGTGGAGAAGGGTTCGTTTAACCCGAAACGGGTGTTTGTTGCTTCATCGGTTTGAGTGAATGCAGGGCAATCTTTATTTATATGGTCCGCGAAAGCCCGCACGTTTTGTTAATCGTGCGTGCTTTCGAAGATTGCTTGATCGTTGCTAAGTCTTAGCGCCATGCATTGAAGAAGACGAACCGGTTGGGCCTCCACCGGCCAAACGATCTGGAAGGGCAAAAGCAATTACAATGAAGCCAAGCCCCAGTGCCAACCCAACGAAATCTCCTGAGAGGTTCGTCAGGCCATCGAATTTTGACCCGGGCACGGTGCCCAGTGTTACCTTACCCCCGGCAATGCTATCCAGCAGACCAGACGCCTTCCACGCAGGATAGGTCACCATATAGGCTGCAGCACCCAGCAGGCCACCTGCAACAAAGAATATTGCGTCCTTGCGACCGGCAGCCGCTGCACACACACCCGTGCCAGGGCAAAAGCCTGAAGCCGCCCATCCGGCACCAAGCAACAGCCCGCCGATAAACACGCCAGCATAAGCAGCTTTCACGCTCATGTGGCCGACTTCTACCAAGCCCAGCATTTGTCCAGCGAACATCAATACCGCCCCGGTGCCGATCGCCAGTAAGATGGTTTTCATTAGCGCCAGATTGGTTAAGCTCAGCATTCGGCCAATCCAGCTGGGGTTGGTTGCGCCAACACGGTCAAGCACTGCACCAAAGGCACCGCCAATGACAATTGCAAGTAATAACTGGCTCATAATTTAAGCCTCCTTCTTGAACATAATTCGTGCGACAGGAATAGCTGCGAGAAAGGCTCCAGCTGCAAAAATGTAACCCGATAACGCAGTCTGCATCATACCTGACATCATGTGCCCGGAAGTGCAGCCCCCCGCCAATCTGGCGCCATAAAGGACAACAAAGCCGCCGAGAAAGGCAACCAGATAACGAGTCATTGCGCTATCACCAAAATTGGCTCGCCAGAGTGCCGGCATGGTGCGCTCATCTCGGGTCAGGCCACCGCGAGCCATGGAAGAGATAAATGCCCCCACCATCATCGCTAATACAAAGACAAAGCTGTAGTTCATAGGGTTGGCGACGGATTTAGCGTACTTACCCTTGGACTTCGCCAAATAGGCATTGGTTGAAGTGTAGCCTTCATCAGTATTGGTCACCAATTCGGCATTAATCGCATTGCCGATAATCCCGTCCAATATTACAAATTGGGTCGATACACCAATAGGTTTGACCAGCACAACCGCAAGAAAAAATACCAGCCCGAGCAGAACTCCGCCGATTTTCCAATTCCAGATCATTTTGATTCCTTTCTATATATTCATAAAATTGAATATATAGACTGTTCTGTGTTTCCCTTTGATCTGAATCAAATATCGGAAGGTAACGTCCCTTCGATGATGCATTGGAGGGTGTGCCAGCATCTCAGATACCAAAATTAGCTTTGCTGTTGAACGTGGAAATAATAACGAAATCACATATTTTGCGGTATTGCGCCACCTTGCCCAATCATTCAATATTCATCCAAATTATTGGATTTTCTTAAGAGGCCTTTGGAATGAATGTGGCGGAATGGCTTGCTCGGTCGGGGCGAATTCATGGGGGGCGGGAGGCTCTTTTTCTTGGTAATCAATTGGTATGTGATTATCGTGAATTTGCTCGTCGCGCTGCCACCATTGGCTACAATTTACAGAATACCTACAAAATACTGCCGGGTCACCGGGTTGCCATTTATTCCGGTAATTCAACGGAATATCTGGAGGCGCTTTATGGCATATGGTTTGCTGGTGCGGTGCCGGTTCCCATTAACGCAAAACTGCATCCGCGCGAGGCCGCGTGGATTATTGAAAATGCATTGGCGAGCGTCGTTTTTGCAAGTCAAAAATCTGGTGATGATCTGGCTTCTGTTATGCCAGATTGCGTCAGGGAGATGCTTTATCTCGACAATGGAGATTGGGCGAAGTTGACCACGGGCGATCATCTCTGCGATCCGGTTTTTCGTGATGTTGATGAAATGGCATGGCTATTCTATACGTCCGGCACCACTGGCAAACCCAAAGGTGTTATGATTTCTCACGGCAATCTTCATGCTATGGCGCATTCCTATTTTGTTGATGTTGATATTGTTACGCCCGATGACGTGGCGTTTTATGCGGCTCCGCTTTCTCATGGTGCGGGTCTTTATAATTTTATGCATGTGATGAAAGCCGCGCGGCATGTCATTCCGCAATCTGGCGGGTTTGACCCGGCGGAGATTTTGGATTGTGCTCAGAGTTTGCAGAACCTTCATATGTTTGCTGCACCTACCATGGTGCGACGTTTGATTGATGCGGTTAAGAAAGACCCGACCGGTATCGATGGTATCAAAACCATCGTTTACGGAGGTGGGCCGATGTACACTGCTGATATCATTGAAGGTGTAGAAGTGATGGGGCCGAAATTCTGCCAGATATACGGGCAGGGTGAATCCCCCATGACCATAACGGCTCTGTCACGCCAGCAGGTTGCAGATAGGTCTCATGAAAATTGGCAAAGCCGCCTTGCTAGTGTTGGCACCGCGCAATCCAGTGTTGAGGTGAAGATCGCGGATGAGAACGGTCTAATGGTTGAGGTAGGCGAGGAAGGGGAAATCCTTGTTCGGGGTGCAGCCGTGATGAAGGGGTATTGGCGCAATGAGGAAGCAACCGCGCAAATTTTGAAAGACGGCTGGCTTTGGACCGGCGATATAGGCGTGATGGATGATGATGGTTTTCTCACCCTCAAGGATCGCTCCAAGGATGTCATCATTTCCGGGGGTGCAAATATCTATCCGCGCGAAGTCGAGGAAGTGCTGCTTACCCATGAAGGTGTGAGGGAGGCCAGCATTGTTGGCAAGGCTGATGAAGAATGGGGAGAGATTGTTGTGGCGTTCATTGTGGCTTATCCGGGCGCGGATGTTACGGCGGAGAATTTGGATGCGCTTTGTGTAGAAAACATAGCTCGCTTTAAGCGGCCTAAGGAATATCATTTTGTCGAAGAACTGCCGAAGAATAATTATGGCAAGGTGTTGAAGACGGAGCTGCGTAATATGATATTATAAACATTAATATCACTAGAATTTTTAAGTGGTGATTGCTGTATTGGCATTGGTTGATTATATCTATAAAGTGTAAATCTGAATGTTCCAGACGTTTTGACATGTTTGTCCGTTGAATTCTGGACTATGTAAGTGTCCAACCCGAAACTAATTGAGTGATATCAGAGGTTTGTGATTCAATCGGATTTTCAACGATTCGACGGAGGTCACAATGGTCTGGACTGATAT
>JASFYT010000058.1:0-38625 GCA_045047085.1 Rhizobiaceae bacterium
CCAAGCCTCGCGGCATAACAGGCATAAGGTCCAGCGACGCTCTGAGGAAAATCCAAAATCATAACAGATTCAGGGCCGAGTTTTTCAACGGAATAAGCCTATTGAGGTTGTTTTAAAGGTCATTAACTCTCGGAGGATGTTTTTGGTCTGACATCGATTGCAACTGGTAAATCTGCCCCTCTTCCTCATACAGGCTCCAATAACTGTCTTTGCCAATAACCATGAAGTCGATGAATTGAATATCGTGGAACTTCGCCAATTGGCGCAATTGCTGAATAACCTCTCGATCTGCTTCACTTGGATAGGGATCACCTTTTGGATGGTTGTGCACCAGTATAAATCCGTTTGAAAGCGTGAGTAGTGCTTGGCGCATTAGATATTTGAGGTCGACAAACGCGTGGTCGGTGCTGCCAACTGCTATGTGCTGAAACACTGGTTCATCGAGATCATCGCTAACAAATATTCCAAGTACTTTTTCCTGTGTGGCGTCTTCTAGAGACTTAACCGCCTTGTACACTTGGTTTGGTTCGCGAATTTGCTCGCGGAGGATATTTTTGTACTCGCTTTCTTTGAACCGAATATCCAGCTCCTTTAGATATGCTTGTTTCCTTGGCATTTCAGGCGATTATACCACAGATATTGCCCAAGAGCGCACCGGCGGGTGATGCCAAGCTGTGGAATATCCCCATTGATCGATCAAAAAACAAACGCCACCCATACAGGTGGCGTTAGATCACGCTCGCGTTTCGGATTTGTCCTACTCGGTCTGACGTATTCTCAATGCCAACGACAATGCCTCAAACAATATCATCCTTCGCGGCTCTGCAAGCCAGCAGGCAGGTTTTTTTGCCAGGCGCGTTTGCAGTTCTGGATATCGTTTGGCAAGTATCTTGGCTTCCTGATACTTATCGCGATGACTGCGGGTCTTTGACGTTGTGACATTTATAACATCACTGTCTTTGGCAGCGTTGGTAATGGCCTCCATAATTACCAATGTTTTACCGTGTTTGCGACTGGGTGGACCAATTGCCTCTGTTACAACCACTTCTGGCTTTAATTGGTCTATCCAATCTTTGGCTTTGGCATGGGCTTTTTTTGAAGATCGACTGGCGGCACGCGATATGCCCCAATCGACTAATTTATCTTCTGCCATGACCACATAGCCAATACGGCCTGATGCCGCAGCAATCGCCATTATTCGAAACTCAGCCATCACATCGGCGGTTATCGTCTAATCGCTTGGCAATACTATTGATCGCGTGCTGGCGATTAAAGTTGCGAAACCAGTTCTTGCCGTTATTGGGCAATGAGGCCAGTTTGGTTTCAAGTTTTTTCCTTGAACCACAGAACACCGAACCAAACAGGCTCTCAAATGTTCTGCCATAGATGAGCGATAAGCAGCATATTTCCAATATTGTTGGTGGGCTCTTACCGGTCTCCAATACTGAAACTCTTCGCTGATCAACTCCTAATAAATGTCCGCAATCTAGTTGCGAAAGACCTGATTTGCGGCGAGCCGCCTTCAGATCAAGAGCAAATGAACTATACATCGTTGTACGATTATGGTTGATGCCGAGCCAAAAGTACGATGGGACACCTTCAGCCGGGCATCAGCTTGTAATCAATTTGTGCTTTTTGCCGTTGTACGTATCAAAGAACATTAAACTCAAAAGAAGGTAGTTCGGCAAATTGGTTTCGTGAGGTCGGGAGGGGTGGAACCCCTCCAACACCAACCGATCTACCAACAACCTGCTTGTGAGTTTCTTAAAGGTACAACCTCAATTTCCCATCGCCTGAACATCCTATCGTTTTGACATATCAAAACAACCAGCCACCTTACGGCCTATTGAGGTAAGATGACGTCTTTGCTTATACTTTGCACCCATTAGACTGTTGGCATGACAAATAATCAAAAAGAATTACCTCCAGAACTGGAGCAGTATTTAGCCCTTTGCGAACGCGCTTATGAACGCATGGTTCGTGAGGGGACTTGGCCCTGGCGTGACTCGCCAGATTTTGAGAATGTGGTAGAGTCAGATGGTACCAAGAATAATCCCGACCAATTATGAAAAAGTGTTTTGGATATGTGCGTGTATCATCGCATAAGCAGGGGGAGGGCGTATCATTGGACGCTCAAAAAGACGCCATACTGCGTTTTGCAGAAGCAAATGACATCTCCATATCCAAATGGTTTGAGGAGCAGCAGACAGCGGCCAAAACCGGCAGGCCTTTGTTTTCTCAAATGTTGATCGATCTCAAATCAGGTAAAGCCAGTGGTGTGGTGATGCACAAGATTGATCGTTCTGCCCGCAACTTCTTTGATTGGGCGAAGATTGGTGAACTCGCTGATAGTGGTATTGGTGTGCACTTTGCCACCGAAAGTCTGGACTTCCAATCACGAGGTGGACGGCTTACCGCCAATATCCAAATGGCTGTAGCTGAGGATTATGTCCGCAATCTCAAAGCAGAAATTCATAAAGGTCAACAGGGACAGTTGAAACGGGGATATTATCCATTCAAAGCCCCGTTAGGCTATTTGAACAACGGCAAAAACGCACTCAAAACCATTGATCCGATCAAAGGACCATTGGTGAAGGTCGCATTTGAGCTCTATGCCAGCGGTCAATACTCGTTGAATTCATTGCGTGTAGAAATGGTCAAGTACGGCCTGACCAAAGCATCCGGTGAACCATTGTCTAAAGGCAGTGTCGAAAAGTTTCTCGGTAATCCCTTTTACACAGGCGTCATTCGCATCAGAAAAACTGGCAAAGTATTTCAAGGAGCCCATGAGCCATTGATATCAGCTGAGTTGTTTCAACAGGTGGAAGCAGTTCGTGCAGGAAAGAGCGGCAAGAAAGTCACCCGTCACAATCATTTGTATCGTGGTCTATTTCGCTGTGGTCATTGTGATCGAGCAATGATCCCCGAGCTATAAAAAGGCAATGTGTATTATCGATGCCAATATCCAGTATGTCCAAAAAATTGTATTCGTGAGGAACCATTATCAGATGCCATTAATCGTGTGCTTGAGATTTGCAAACTATCCGAACAGTGCATCGTTGCAATCGAAGAAAAGGCCGAACATTGGTCAAAGAAATACTCAAATGCGAAAGACCATCAAACCAAGGCCATGCAGTTCGCACAGTTAGATGATCAACTTGAAAAACTGGAAGATGCTGCAATTGATAAAATCATCGATGCAGACAGCTTTGCCAAACGAAAAGAAAGGCTGCTGTTGAAAAAGGCAAGCTTTCAAAAACTACAATCAGAAAACGAAAGATATCACCAAACGCCAGCAGTAATTCGGAATTTTCTCGAACGTCTAAAAAACCTTGGTGCACACTACTATAATGCCGATCCAGCAGAAAAGCGTGTGATTGTTGAAATCGCCACCTCGAACCGCAGTGTGAAAGATAAAAACGTATATGTTGAGCCAGCTAACTGGCTGTTGAAGACACAAAATGCCTTGGGTGTCCTCTATTGTGCAGAGTCTCGTACCACTTCTCGAACTTTTGACGGCAATGAAAACTATCATATTGAGCAGTTGGTGGAGGCTGCACATTCCCCCGAAGCGATCAAGCTATTTGAATTATTTTTGGATGGTTATAGAAATGCGGCAGGCATTGGGGTTGGGCAGAACGCAAATACCCCGCGCATGTTAGGGGCGTTCGCCAAAGCCTCCACGGATCGTGCTAACCAAATTGGCCTGTGAAGCCAGTCAATGAGGTAATTACCTCTTTGGCAGCTACACGAGGACGCCCACCGCACCGATTGTTTGGCATTCAACAAAGCGACAGGATGTTTCACCAGTATATCATTGGTCAGACCGGCACTGGTAAATCCAGTCTATTACTCCAAATGATGAAGCAGGACTTGAATAGTGGCCAAGGGTTTTGTTTGATTGATCCACACGGGGATTTGGCGCGTGCAGTGCTGGAAATTGATAGTAATAATGTCATTTATTGGAATGCAGCTGATCCAGCCTGTCCCTATGGATACAACCCGCTCACCACGATTAGGGCAGAGTTCAGGCCCCTCGTTGCATCAGGATTAATAGAAACACTCAAAAAGCAATGGTCTGATGCCTGGGGTGCTCGGATGGAGCATCTATTGCGGTATTCTCTGTTGGCACTGCTGGATAGACCCGGTTCAAACCTGCAGGACATCATACCGATGTTTCTGGACAAGGATTTTCGGGGAGAAGTCTTGTCCTATGTGTCAGATCCACAAGTGCGGCAGTTCTGGTATCAGGAATTCCCCAACATGAACTACAAATCAGCTGCTGATGGCGTGGCACCTATCGCTAACAAACTTGGGGCATTCCTAGCTCACCCGGTAGTACGAAAGGCTGTATGTGCACCAGAGCAGCCATTGCGGTTTCGTCAGATTATGGATGAGGGGAAGGTGTTGGTTGTGAATCTATCGAAAGGAAAACTGGGTTCGGATGTTTCCAATTTACTTGGAGGCATGATTGTCTCCAATATTGCCCATGCCGCGTATAGCCGAGAAAGCCAACCGGAGCCGGAACGCAAACAATTCTTCTTGTACATTGATGAATTTCATTCCTTCACCACGGAAGTGTTTGCCAACATGATATCAGAATTGAGAAAATACCGGTTGGGATTGGTTCTTGCGCATCAATATACTGCGCAATTGAACAAGGAAGTGTTTGAGGCCGTATTAGGCAACGTAGGGACCTTGATGGCGTTTAGGGTGGGGGTAACAGATGCAGCCATTATGGCTAAGCAATTTGGAGCTGACGTTCCGCAACCTAGTGATCTCGTAAACCTTGCCAATTACGAAATGTTTATCAAACTGATGATAAATGGAAAACAAAGTCAGGTGTTTTCAGGTCACACTACACTATGAGATATATGAGACTAGAAAGAGACTAAGAAAATTGCACAACAAGGCTAAGCTATTGAAATTGTTGGTAGCGGGAGAGGGACTTGAACCCCCGACACGCGGATTATGATGCAGTCTGGTATCTGGAGCAGGAAGCTTCAAGCCTATGCAGATTGATGCACAACCAATTGAACTTATTTGGGAATGTTGTGCCATTCCAATTCAGAGCCATTCACCCTGCTTCATTCAAGTGCAGTATTTTTGAATCCCATATGAAACCCCAATGCCTATATTTCCATCGGGCATTAACCTCAACAAACTACATCCAAAAAACTACATCTTGAGGATTGTATTCAGCGAACATCTTTAGACCGGGGTCATCGTGAAAATAAGCGCGTAGGCGCTCCAATACAATTTCTGGAAGTTGCCTTTCCCCTTGCGCAAGAAACAACACATTTGGCAAGGCCCTCTCGCCACCAAAATCCAATGCACTCACGCGATCAAGCAGAGGTTCCTCGCGCGAGCCAGCAATCATGTAATTCAGATGGCGCAACACCACGACGGCATCGATATTGGGATAGGTTTCAGCAATTCCGTCTGCATTTTTTGCAAAGCTATTAACTGTAAGCAACCCTGAAGCTTCATTCACAAGTGTTGAAATAGGTTCGTAAATGTGATCGTCCCAAACAATCACAAGCAATGAAGAAGTACTTTGTTCTTGCCTAAAACCATCAAACTTGCGATTGGCGTCTCTGAGAAAATCGAGGATTGGATTATCCCTCGGAAGGACTACTCCTTCGTCTTCGGCAATTTTTTCTGCCAACTCACGAGACACCCCTCCACGATATGCTAACTGCACTCGGTTGTTGGCCCTATTGCGTATATGGTTTAGCTGGGATGGCGTCTTGACCTCAACAACTAAACGCCCATCCTCGAAATTCACTACTAGTTCCGGGCGCGCACCTCCTGGAAAAGCCGCAGGCTCATGTTGGAACGTGGTGCCCCTTGGCCACTCACTGCACACGACGCGTTCGATTACCAGAATTTCGCCCATTTTCTGCAAGAGTTGTTCATACTGCGCTGCATCGCGATCACGACCACCGATTGAAATTAACTCACTGAGAAGGGTTGTTCCAATTCTTTCAGTGCGTTCATCTATGGCTGCACAAGCCTCCAAAATGCACATAGCAAAAGGTGTAGGGCCGTTGTGGAAGTGATAACTAAACCAGTGCCACCCAACATCATCGATGCCTCTAAGAGCAAGCAAATATAGCCTATTAAATTCTTCTGCTGTCATCTTTACCATCCTCATAGTTCAGAACAAGTAGCCCAAGAATATTCGGGCGGCCACGTCAGGCTTCTTCATCTTTCCAACGCCACAAGTCGGGAAGTATACTATTAGAAATTTCCCCTCTGAGAACATGCAATGTCACTGGAATCGTCTCGCCAATCACGGCAGCAACGGCACGATGGTTTCCGTCTAGAAGAAAGTACTCTGACTTTGGCAATCCATACACAGGGAACACCAATTTGATTTTGTCGCTTTTCAGGCGCTGAACCCATTGCCCAATCCTGTCACGATGGTTTGGCACCAAGTTCAAATCTGTTGCGACAGTTCCAACCAATAGATTTTGTTTGTTGATATCTTGGAAATCTGTGCCTTCGTTTTCCTGCGGGGCATACCAGGCGGTATGGAGAGCTGCGAGTTCGCCAATAGTATTCAAGTGCAACACTTCTATTTGAGTACTGGTCGCAAGTGCATTCCAGCGGAACTGCACTTCAATCGCCGGCATTCCATAACGTCGATAAAAATCGTTTAGGTCCATACATTCATTCCCATCTTAATTAGGTGTCATGATAAAACGCCTAACTGTCCTGCTCTCAATTCTAGAGATTGTTCCTATTACATATAAATTCATTCAATTGGCATACTCGCAGATAAGATAGGGTCTCCTGTGGATTAAATTAATGCATGATTGAAATAAATACTATTTTTCCAAAAAGAGTCACTCAAAAATGAGTTTGTATTGCTAACTCAATTGGTATTATCTAACAATATCACATAAATATCTTGATATACGCGCGTTAATAGCACCGGATTTGCAGATGAAATATATAACCAAGTATTTAGTATTAAGCGTCAGCTTTTTGATTCTGACTAATAATCATACGTATGCAGAATCTGCTTATAAAATTCATTACTACAAAGGGGAGTGTCCGGCGTCTGGGGTATCTATAACAACTTCAGAGATTAAGGAAGAAGATCTTCCATTGAAAATTTCAGATGTGCCAAATCCGAAAAACAATGGTGGAGCGAAAGCGTTGGTGGCGAATTTTGCCGGCTCTATTGTAAGTGCATTCTTCAAGGGTTTTGCGGACAAACTCGAAAAAGGGGCAATCAAACTCAATGGCAAGACTTTCAAAGCTAATGAAAACAAATCGTTTCATACCTTTGACGGCTATTTCCACGTTCGCGCGGACGGAAGCTTTTATGCACCAGCGTTGCAAAGCTGCTTGGTGATAGCCAGAGGAAAATTTGGTGATCCAAAACAAGGTAAATATAAAGGATTCTGGAATTCTGAGAGAGGTAAAAACCTATTGAAATGGCTGGATCTTAGTTCGAGGCCAAATTTCTATGCCGAATTCATGCCTACAACCTCGAGTGACAAAACGTTCTTTCGGTATAAATTACAAAGAGTGATGTATTATTCCAATACCCATACTTCTCCGAAAAATTTTAGGCGAAAAGATGGTATGAGTCTTAGTTTTTCAATCAAGTCTGGTGTTCCGAACATAGGTTACGGAGATGGGTACATCTTTAAAAAAAAATATATGGGAACATCATACAAAGGAAAGCCTAACCTGAATGATTTCGTGGCTGCCGACCTTAAGAAGGTATCAAGGTTAAAACCAGAAACTGAACTGTTACCAGTAACTACTCCCAACACGAACACGGCGAAGCATATTGCTAAAATCGCTACTAGTTGGGGTACGATGAAAGAATATTATCGTAAATACGAGACTTATTATCGAACATCTAAAATTTATAATAACAACGGGGATGCTGTCGAAAAGGTAGCGATACACGTACCCGAAATTGCTACTATTCCTGCATATCAAGAATATATTGCGCTTCAAAACAATACCGAACGACTTTCAAAATTCGTGGACGTAGTTGGGCAAATTGCCTCCAAAATTATCGAGTTAAATGCAAAGTATGAGGAACCAAGGAGGAAACCAGGTCCGTTCTCAAAGATTATTAGCAAAGCGACGTCAGAACATGTTGTTGCAAATAACAATCTGAAACTTCAAGAAATAATTAGAGACCATCATCTAGGCGAGCTGAAAAAAAATCCTACAGATGAAAATCGTACAATTGCCGAAAATAGTTTGGTTGAATATTCTGAACTTACTCGATTAGAGGCGTTGGCACAAAGAGCATTGAATTATATTTCTAGCAAAGAAGCGCATCGTAAAGAACTTGTTCTTGCCTCAAAATCAATTCTACCAGTGGTTAAAAAAAATATGAATGCTATGGCAACACAATCTGAATCAAAGAAAATTGCGATACAGCCATATGGTGTTGAATTATCTATTGCTGAGCTTCGGGAAGTTAATGCTGGCGAGAAATTCTTGATCAACTGGTTTAAAGAAAATATTCCTAGTGCTGCCGAATCCTATGTCTCCCAGCTGATAAGTGGACCAAGTTTCAAAGAGACCTTAGACAAAGAAAAGAAAAGAAATGAATTGGAAAATGAGTCATTGGAACTAACCAACGCACAAGCAATCTTGGAAGAAGCAATTAATGATAATCTTCCAGATGCCCAGATACGTCTAGCAGAAATAAAAATTCTACGAATTCAAAATAAAGTTGAAATTCTACGAATTGAGCTTTCTGGATTATAAAATAATACACTTTTGTATTTAGCAAGAGTTGTACGTTTAAAAATGTGAACGCTATTATGTTTGCGAGTAACTTCGCAGCTTTCTCGACAACAAAAAGTTCAATCATTTAATTATGGTTCTGGCTTAAGTGCGAATGAAACCTCGCCATCCCACCTCAAACCATATCCTGACACGCGGACGATGGGTATCTTATCATGGGTTCATGAGAAAAAAACTTACACCCAAATCCATCGACGCTTTGAAACCAGCCATAGGCAAACGCTATGAAGTCAGGGATACGCTCGTAACTGGCCTAGTCGTTCGCGTGTCTTCCACTGGTGGCAAAGTATTTTACTTAAACACACGAGTTGATAAATGCGTAAAACGTATTCGTATCGGCCCCTATCCTGTGATTTCACTCTCAAACGCTCGTCAGCGCGCCAAGGATACATTGGCTGATATTGTACTCGGCACATATGGCCAGAGCAGCTGTGGCTCTCCTGAGATCATAGTACCAGTGCTTGGCGATGTGATTGAACAGTTCATAGATTTGTATGCCAAACGCAACAATAAGGACTGGAGAGGTTCTCAGCGTGTTCTGAACAAGTTTGCGTCTTTAAACAAAACACCCATCGATCAAATCAGCCGTAAAGACGTTACACGTGTTCTTGATAGGATTGTTTCCGGTGGTGCACCAATACGCGCCAACCGTGCCTTGGCTGCAATCAAGAAGCTGATGAACTGGTGCGTGGATCGTGGCGAGCTTGAAGTCTCCCCAATTGCAACAATGAAACCACCTTCTAGTGAGAATACACGTGAGCGCGTTCTCACCGATAACGAAATGAAAACCATACTCCATGCTGCCACAGGTGAGGGGTTCCCATTCGGTCAATTCACTCAGTTGCTATTTCTGACAGGCCAACGCCGTGGCGAGGTTGCTGGTATGCGCCATTCTGAAATCGATTTTGTAAACGGGCTTTGGTTGCTTCCTGCTGAAAGAACTAAAAATGGTTCAAGCCATGTGGTTCCGCTATCATCACTGACGATTGATATCCTTCAAAACATACCAAAGTTTTCAGGGTCTGATCTGGTGTTTACAACCAACGGTCAAACTCCAATTTCAGGCTTCGGCCGATTAAAAAAACGCTATGACAATGCGCTGGATTGCAACACAGATGATTGGCGTTTCCACGACATAAGACGAACGGTTGCAACCAATATGGCGATGATGGGTATTCAGCCCCACATTATCGAGGCCGTGCTGAACCACAAATCCGGCATAGTCTCAGGCGTTGCAGCCGTGTATAATCGTCATGCATATAATGATGAGAAGCGCGAGGCGTTGGAATTATGGGCGCAGAAGATCAAGGAACTGATGAAGAAATCTTCGGTGAGGGGTGTCGAAAGGACATTGGCGACATCCTTGGCGTCCTGAACGACGAGCGCTTTGACGCATTTTGGAGCGCCCTCCGAACGGAATGTCTCAAAATACAACGAGGCATCGAAACGACCCCAAATAGTTTTAAAAAATACGCACCATTTGATGCAACACTCACACAGCGCGTCCAATGGCTGAAAGCGAACGTCCTCAATCCCATCAAAAAACTTGAAGCCGCGATAGATTTTACCAACCATCCCCATTTCAACCATTGGGAGACATATGGGAAAATCGAGGCGCCAGATACACCCATTCTGCTTGCCGAAATCTCTATTCTTAAGCGCAAGGCAACCGAAATGTGTGGTTGGCTCGAAGGCGAACGAACTGGCAAACATTGGGGCAAACTATCCCACAACGATGAAATACGGCATTATATCGTTTTCACTGCCTTGGAAGAAATCCGGGAGCATTACCCTGAAATGAAACTATCAAGAGGCAACTGGCATAAAGGAGTCGGTGCAATGACAGGGGCCATTCCCGATTACATTCGCCGCGTGTTCCTCGAAACCACCGGACAACATGAGCAACTCGATGGGCAAATCCAGTTTGCCACATCCGATTTAAGAAAATCTCACAAAATAACTGATTGAATTCTTCAGTTTCATCGCTCGATTTCCAAATATAACATTGTCATATTGTTTCTTGTCGGAGCGCTCCTTCATTCAACTTAACTCTGGATAAGGAAAGACAAAATGGAACTTAAATCTGGGCAACAAGCCCTCGCCAATCGAGCAGACCTTGCACGATTTGGCATCAAAGTCAGCAATAGCACCCTTCTACGTTGGGAGGCAGATAAACGCTTTCCACGCCGCATCAGGATGGCTGGAACCAGCGTTGCATGGTTGATGAATGAAATTGAGCAATGGCTAACAGACCGTGCTGAAGAACGTTCAAGTACCTTCTACGCTGACTTTTAATCGAGGGGCTTAAACGCCCTTCTCCCTCTAAATATCGCAGTTCCACCGAACATGCTTTGGCGTGACGGTCGAACTGTGTCTAAAAACAGGAGACTTTAATGTCTAGTTCAACAACACAAAATAAGTACAAATACCTCTTCAGCGACCTCGAGGACGACGAGGCGACTATTCGCGACCAAAAGTGTTTTTTGGGTAACTTCTGGGATGGCTATACGATGGCAGACTATCCATCATACGGCATATTCGCATTTCGCCACCGCACAACAAAAAAGTTCGTTGAAAAATCTGTTCAGATATTTTTACCATTACCCAAAACCATTCCCAGTCTATTGAAGAAGTATAATCGTTGGGGCTGGGATCAATATTTTTGTCCCAACATGTTCTTTGAACCTAGGCGCAAGAAAGAGTTCGCCAGAGATACGCGATTGGCATGGTGCGATGTTGACGAGGCTGATCCAAATGCATTCAAACCCCACCCATCTATCATTTGGGAAACGTCACCGGGGCGCACTCAGACATTGTGGATATGGGGTAAGGAATACTCGCCAGAGAAAGCTGAAGCATACTCACGGTCTCTTACTTATCGTCATCGTGGAGACAAGAACGGTTGGCCTATTAACAAGCTGTTGCGTATTCCGGGATCAATCAACCACAAGGAAGGATATGGTGAGCCTTTCATACCCTTGGTGCATTGTGACCTAACACCGATCTCAAAACGTCCAAGGCCGTACAAGATCAAAGGTAGAAGCTATGGGTCTCAAATCCAAGTTCTGGATTTCGATCATAAAGCGCATAAGCGCCTCGATGTCTTAAAAAAACACTGTTCCAAACTGGACCCAAAGGCAAGGGTATTGATCAGGGACAAGAGGGCACACGAGAAGGATCGTTCGGCCCAGATATATCATATGGTGATTAGTTTACATGAAGCTGGTGCTTCACTCGACGAGATCGCTAGTGTGATCTGGGATAGCCCATATTTTCAGGACAAATATCCAGATGAGATAAGGGCACTTCAGGCTGAACTATCTCGCATCATGAGCAAGATTGGAGGTGCGTCATGAGTACGCATAAACCAGCGTATCGAAATAAGAACGCAAGCAAAAAACCAGCTACAACAATCTCAAGCAAAAGAAAGAGGATCGCCAAGCACTCATCGCGTTCAAGCAAAACGAAACTTCGCCGCACAAACACCAAGCCTACCAATCATAGCGGTTCAGGCATGGGCATTAAAACTTTCACAGCCAATGAATTACAGCACATGGATTTCCCTCCTGTTCAATATGCTGTGGACGGATACATCGCCGAAGGCCTCACCTTGCTGGCAGGGAAGCCAAAAATCGGAAAGTCGTGGATGGCACTCGACTTCGCAATGGCGATTGCTACGGGTGATGTGGCTTTAGGATCAATTCAGTGCAAACAAGGGACAGTTCTATACTGCGCCCTTGAGGATAATCAGCGCCGGTTACAACGACGTATACGTCAGCGCTACGGTGATGAAAGCAATTGGCCCAAGGCCCTCCATATGACAACACAGCTACCCCGGTTAAACGAAGGTGGGCTTGAATGGGTGGAAGAGTGGGTACTCGACAACAATCCAGCGCTTGTGATCATCGACACATTCGTTTGCGTGCGGCCAAGTAGCAAAGGTAAGGGCGGGTATGATACCGACTATGCAGCGCTGTCACCACTCCAGAAACTAGCGGGTGAGTTGGGCGTCTGTATTGTGGTCATCCACCACCTGCGCAAGATGGTAGGTGATGATCCACTAGATATGATTTCTGGAACAACGGGTCTAACGGGTGCGGTTGACACAGCATTAGTGCTGCATAGAGGCGGAAACGGTGTGACCCTATATGGCCGAGGTCGTGAAATCGAAGAAGTTGAAATGGCAGTCAAACTCGACCAAGGAGGCTGGAAAATTCTCGGTGAGCCGTCAGAAGTTCAACGTTCTCAGGAGCGGAAAGACATTCTCGAGGTTCTGTCCAAATCAACCGAGCCTATGGGACCTAAGGAAATAGCAGACGTGCTGGATATTGAGGTAAACAACATCAAGCAATTGCTGTTTAAAATGGCGAGTGCCGATGAAGTGCAAAAACAGGAGCGTGGCAAATATACGCTGTCAGAAAACTAGCACCGTCGATAACTTCGATAACCAGATAACCTTCGCAATGGCCAAAGTTATTAAGTTATCGAAGTTATCACACTTCTGCATTTTATTAAAACGGCTGGCAGTTCAAAACCTAAGCATTCTATATGCCCATCAATCCATGCACTTAGAAGCGGGCAACAAAAAATCACCCTTCCTGTGGTTGATTGTCATCAAGCGCGTTTATTCGCCATGAATACCATTTTACCACAGGAAATTTGATTAGAGAATGTGGATTTTTTTGAATATATCAATAAAAACAACGGCTTAATAGTTGCTAGAGCAATGCATCGCTTATACATATACGTATGGAGGTGTTCTATGACATTACTCATAGTTTTCAATCACTTAATACTTCTAGGAGCTTTTGCTGTATGCTCCTAGAGCTATTAACTTATTGATTTTATTCGTTAGTCATGTGGAAATAGGTGTCCTCGCGTGCATGGTATTCATTCTTACTAGAGCCATTAAGTGCATGATATATATACATAATATCATAGAATATATAAATATGTTTGTACACGCGTGAGGAAATGAATGATTTAAGAGGCTTAGTTCCCTGAAAGCGCTCTTCACTTGTCGACTGATATTTTCATTCAACTTGTTCAAAAATTGCAAACATACAATCGTTGTGAACAAGCAAAAACGGCTACGGACCCAAAATCTTGGCAGTCTATATGAGCACTTGTCCGCGCCCATAGAGGTTGCCCTTAAAAAAACACCTCCCGCCATCCCCTTTATGGTTGATCTTCATCCGACGTGCATGTGGGGCTAGTTATGGTCATTGAGATCGACACGCTGATCATTAGTCAGGCCATCGGGCATTCGGCCTACGCCAATTATCCAGTATTTTCAACATTTCCATCAACACCACCATTTGTGGCTACTCTTGCTGGGTTCCAATTGGGTGCAGAAACTGGAATTTTGGGTGCTGATAATGGCGATTGCGCCTATCAGGTCGATAATTGGTATCCAACAACATCGAGGAGGTCCCTCAACGAGCCAGCGCTGGGCATTCACATATGCACAGGCATATATCCTCAAGAATTTATGCAATCGCCGGTGCTGGCTATTGTAACGCCGCCGCGCGTGCGAATGCCTGTGTAGAGTTCCGGTTTATTACAGATGCTACTCCCACTCACCGTTCCGGTAGCGCCGCTGGAGTTCACGCCTAACCCTTCGCCAGATGCCACGCCTATATGTATGAGAACGCCTCCATTCAGCATCCTCATTTATAAAAGCATGGTGTTCAGCCTCTGGCCCATATTTTTCGATCAGCTCATCAACCATTTGATTGATCACTGATTTTGGAATGAATAGAGGGCGAATGCCAAGTTGATATATTTCCCATGCAAGGATAGACCCAACAAAGGCGATGAAGAATGTTGCGATAGGGTGGTTGGTGATAAAATCGAGAATGGTATTCATGTGACCACAATACGTCGGTTTCAATAACGCCATATTGTACATGGACTCGTGGTGTTTGTCAGGAACACTTTGTTCCCATGAAAATATTTGCAGACAATTTGAAGAATCGCGCTGTTGAGCTTGGTATTTCCAGTGCTGAGGCAGCTCGCCGTGCTGGGCTTAGTGAGCGTCGATATGGAAACTATGTCAGTGGTAGGCGTGAGCCAGATTTGGCTACGCTGCTAAAAATTGCTGAAGTATTGGAATCCTCCCCCAACATCCTTCTTGGGTTTGAAAAGGTTGGAAAGGGGGAAGCTGTTCGAGATAAAATCAATTCAGCAGTCTCTGCGTTGGATGCAAAGGATCGCGAAGTCGTTGCTGCTTGTGCTGAGGCCGTTGTGAATTTGCGCAGGAAGTAATCTGGGGTTTTCCCTGACATTCCCTTTGTGGTCATCTTATTGATTGGATCGTCCAACCATAAGGAGACGATCATGAAAACTGAAATCATCACCCTCAAGCAATTATGCAAAGAACTAAAAATTGATCCACGTGAAGCACGTGAGCGTCTGCGTGCTGCTGTTCGTGACTCCGAGAAATATCCAGAACTGGCGAAATCACATAAACCACGCACACCATGGAAATGGGTCAAGGGATCAATAGGGGAAAAAGAGGCGAGAGAAATGTTCGGGTAGCAATGGCGAAAAATTCCATCCCTCCCATCATCAATTACATAACACCAAAAATTAACACAACTAATTGTATGCTGGTCTAGTTTATTTATTCAATAGTAAACAAGATTAGTGTACAGAGTGCCAATCTGATCTGTTAAGTCCAGTAATTTTTATTGCAGACAAATATTCTTTACAAGAAAGCATTGAGCGCCAGATGCCCCAAGTGAAAAAAGCAAAAGCTACCCCTACTCCAGTAGATGAAAAGTCTAGCCAATCGATTCTTTCTGAGTTCCAAGGAAATGAGCTATTTATTGCAATTGTCGGGCCGGCAGGGGCTGGTGCAGGAACTGCAGCAAAAAGACTCAAATACTATTTAGATGAAGCCGGATATGCGACCGAAATAGTAAAAGCAAGTTCTTTGATACTAAAGGCAGCAAACATTAAAAAACTGGATGTCCCAGTGAGTGGTCGTAAGAGCATTGATGGGATACAAATAATGCAAGATCGAGGTGATGATCTTCGGAAGGGAGTCGAATTCGGTTACCCAGAGGATCACTCAGCCGTTGCACGATTGGTACTAACTGAAATTTCGCGACAACGTGCAATCATGCAAGGTCAAGACTTTCAACTTTCTGACGAAGTTGAGCCAGATGGTGAGAAGCGAGCATTTATTGTTGATTCCCTCAGGCATCCGTCTGAAGTGCATTTGCTTCGACGGATTTATCAAGATGCGTTTGCGCTAATTGGTATTGTCTGCGATCCTCTCGTTAGAGAAACTAGAATCACAGAAAACCTTTTTGACCGAGGTGAGTGGGCAACTGAAGAAACCAAAACCAGCGTTCGAGATTTTCTTGAACGAGACCAAGATGCACCAGAAAAATATGGGCAACATGTTTCAGACACGTTCCATGAAGCTGATTTTTTTGTAGACAATTCAGAGTCAGGTTCAGATGATTTAAGTATGACGGGAATGAATGATCCGCTTAGTCGCTTTGTCTCTTTGGTAGCTCAAGGTAGCATAATTCGACCAACTACAGCTGAAACGGCTATGCATCACGCCCGTTCAGCTCAGATGAGAAGTGCTTGCTTATCTCGCCAAGTCGGTTCGGCTTTAGTGGATAAACATGGCAATGTCGTTGCCACCGGCACGAACGAAGTTCCTAAGAGTGGGGGAGGAGTCTATGGTGAGGGCTTTGATAGCCATCTAGAACAGGACCATCGTTGTGCGTTTCGGGAATCAAAATTTTGCAGTAGTAATAAGGAGCAAAACGAAATAATTAACGAGTTGATTGATGCATTTCCATCTCTTACTAAAAATGCAAAACGTGAAGATGTTTTAAAAACAATTCGCGATACTCGTATAGGCGGCTTGATTGAATTTAGCAGAGCTGTTCATGCGGAAATGGACGCAATATTATCGGCCTCCATTGCCGGAGTGTCATCAAAAGGGTGCCGTCTTTATGTGACTACCTATCCTTGCCACTATTGTGCTAGGCACATAGTTGCTGCTGGTATAGATGAGGTGCAGTTCATTGAACCATATCCAAAAAGCAAAGCCACAACACTTCATTCTGATGCAATTACTACTGAGTCAAAAAATTGGTCTCGTCCTTCAATTACAAACGATGGTGAGAAATTTGAGAACAGCACCGGGAAAGTTTTATTTAGACCCTTTGTCGGTGTTGCTCCTCGAATGTACCGCAGAGTTTTCTTGAAAGATCGAGATTATAAAGATAAGGTTTCTGGAAAATGGGAGATAGGCTTGCCTAGATGGGGGGGGGCCTTGGATAATTACAAGGTTTCCTACGTGAGCCTAGAGAAAGAATTAGGTAGGGATGCTTTAGATGGCTAACACCAAGCTCAGGTTAGTGCACAATACTCAAAACAAAGTGCAATCATCTGTTGATCGAGAGCAATGGAATCTGGAGAATGCAAAGCAACTCCAGTTATTTGATTTTGATATTCGAAGCAATCTTGCTCTCATAGCAATCAATGAAGTTAGCTCACACTATTTCAATCGATCACTCAAAAACAATACATCGTTACTCATTATCGACACACGATTATTTCCAGATTTTTTCTCAATATACGGTTCAACAAGTCGGGCATTAGAAACATTTCGAACGTTTGGCGCTCACTACATTCATGCCCCAATAGATTGGCAATTATTCGAAGAAACGAAGACCGCTTGGACCTCAAGGAGGGAGCTTGCAGAAGTATTAGGCTCCGCGCTTGATAGCAGCAATCTAGGTGGTGTTTCGTCTTTGTTATTAGTGCAAAACACCGAGATTAAGCAAAAGTTCAAAAAGATGTTTGAGTCTATGCCAGAATTAAAAACGAACTGGGAAGTTGCGACTCGTTAAATTTTATAATTTGATGTTGAGAGCTGCAAAGAATATTTTGCTATATTTCAATATTTGGCATTACTAGTTAAATTTTATTGCATGATCATCCGCGCGAGTACGAAGGGTCGTCCATCATTTCAGTGGATTTCGGGATTAATAGAGTTAATGCTTCTCGAGTTCCATCATTATTTGCTGGGCCGCTTAGAACAGAATGACTCCAAACTTCATATCTATTCGCGTCAAAGCGATCAAAATAGGTTTCGGCCGGACATGCGCTCCTACGACCATTTTCGCGAGCTTTTCCATACACGAGGCCGAAAGCATCAGAGTCGTGATCTAGCTCTGCCTTTGGAAACCAATGTTCTGGCCAACTCAATGACCGCTTGAACCATTTGCGCCCGTTAGGCCCATAGCATAATAGCATCGATGGGGTGACATCCATTTCGACGAACCTGATCGCGGTTGCACGCCTGCTTGCATTGAATTCGTTTGCCAGTTCATCAATAGATGAAAAGGATGGTTTCTCAAAATCTCTTGCCATCGGTGCAAACATGTATCGGGGCATCAGCAATCCAGCGGCATATGAGTCCGCCTGTCGTTCTTTTACCGGCGTATTGGAATTTGCGCCACCAATGTTCTCCTTTGTGCAGAATAGGATTTGGCCCCGATGCTCCTGCCAATGTCCGATTTCATGTGCGAGGGAAAATCGTGCGCGTTTCTCACCGGTGCTATCATCAACTGTGATAATGGCTTTGTCTTTGAAGCCAATGATCCTAGCCTCACAGCCATCCATTTGCTCATATTGGGTCTCAGCTCCCAAAGCAAATGCAATTGCTTCGAGATCAATTTGTTCGGGCTTTTCAATCCCAAATTCAACAAGCAGATGTTCAGATTTTGACAGAGAGACCAAAACGGTTAACTTTCGTCAATTATCACGCCAAGTCTCACTAAATCAGCATATTGCTGCATGATATCCCGATCTGAAACCTGATCAGAATTTGCATTGCGGGCTGCTTGGGTTAGTTCGCTGTGTTCTTTTGCTGCACGATCAATCAATCGACGCGCTTCAGCTGGCGTTCTTGGCCGAATGCGGTCTGAGCCTCCGCGCTGAGACATCATCATCCGGCGCGCGCTTGCGAGTTTCTCGCGCCCAATCTTCATTTTTGCCGCTACTACGTGAGATGTAAATAGCTTTGAAATGTCCTCGTTTGAAACCCCTTCTTCGTTGAACTCGGAGAGAATTTCTGCGTCACTCATGTTCAAAACGTCTTCGACCAGTTGATCTGTCAGATGATCAAGTTCAATGCTGTTTCTAGATTTAGTCATGACTTGCTCGATTTTTCCAAAGTTTCAATCTTCCTTTTGATACGTCGCCGAATGGTGGCCAATTGGTCAGCATCGCAGCCTACTTCTCGGCAAAGTTGTTCACCCTTCATGCCTTCGAACATGGCGAGAAGTATCAGAATTGCTTCATCATCATTTTCGAATTGCTGCATAAGCCAAGCATGAAAAGCATCATCTCCTTCCATTATGATGAGTAAATCTTCTTGTGATGGCGCTATGTCTGCTTTCCGCTCTGCAAAAAGGTCAAAGTTTTGATGGCCAATTTCCAGCCCGCCATCAACTTCTCTTCGCTTGCGCTTATCTAACTCGCCACACGCAATACTACGGATAACGTTGGCTAAAAATATTACCATAAGTACATCGGGGGGGCACAATCGAGTGCCATCAATTGACCTAATGTACGCCTCTTGCAAGAGGTCGCCTGCCTGCATCGCTGTCCGTGGTGCGTAATAGCGAGCTATTTTTATTAAGCGTGCCTGATCTGCAACCGAGAGGTCTTCGATTTGATCTGCAACCTCCTCTTGGTTGCTGTGCAGCGATAAATCTTCCAATTCCACTTCCTGCCCCTATCTACGAGTCTGTTATATCACACTTCTTATAGTGTAAGGCGCGCGCGCAATTACGATTCAGACACACCCTACCAATGTCTGAATCCTACTTCCTGAAAAGCCTAGTTTTGTATGGGCATCCTCGCCGTAACAATCACCAAGGAGTTCAAAATGAACGCGAATCATGTTGAAGACTATATTGATCTAGAAACTTGCTCTAAAGGTGGCGGTTTTCCATCCAATGCTCGACGTTTTGTAGTGCGGATTGATGATCAACGTATAAAGCTAGATGATCCCAAAGTAACCGGACAGCAATTGCTCAGGCACGCAGGTAAACGGCCTGTCGATGAGTATCTAATCTTTCAGATACTACACGGAGGTGGATTTGAAGAAATTCAACTCGCAGAGACGGTGGATTTGCGCAAACAGGGTGTCGAAAGGTTTTTGACTTTCGAGAGTTCTGCTTCTTATCGTTTTGTCGTTGATGGAGAACGTATTGAATGGGGAGCAAAGCTTATAACTGGTTTGAAATTGAAACAAATTGCTGGTGTCGATCCAGAAGTTTTTGCTCTTTGGCGTGAAATTAGAGGTGGAGATGACGAGCCTGTTCAAAATGAGGACTTTATTGATTTAAGCGAAGATGGGCTTGAGCGTTTTTTTACAGTCATTGAGAAAACCACCGCCGGTGAACCGGATTCCATATTACCTATGGCAGACCGAAAATATCTGGCGGATCAGAAACTTAACTTTGTTGAAGTTGCTGAAGCAGCACAGCATGGAATTATTTTCAGATCATATTCTATACCAGAAGGGAATCTTGATTCAGCCACAGCAGATGTTTTGATCTTACTCCCAACTGGTTATCCAGACATACCGCCCGACATGTTTTATTGTGAACCATGGCTTCGCCTCACACCACATTCTGGTTTGCCAAATTGTGCTGATGTATCGTTCGCATTTGCCGGAAAATCTTGGCAACGGTGGTCTCGCCATAACAATCAATGGCGTTCAGGCAAGGACGGTATTTGGACAATGCTGAAAAGGGTTGATTGTGCTCTTTCGGAGGCAGCGTAATGGAAACAAATATCACTGTTCCTCATCGCCTTTATGAGGCAGCGCTTACCGCAGGTTTTGCAGGTGACTGCGAGGCAGGTGCTTGGCTGTTGTTCAAGAAAGTAGAAATTTCGTCTGATCCATGGACAACGAACGACAGGAAACGTTTGATTTTAAGTGAAGTCATTAGGTTCACAGAGCACGATACGATTGAGGCAAGTCCAACTCGATTGACAATTCAGACCGATAGTTATGTTGCGCTATTGAAACGCGCCGAAGATGAGGGCTTGGTCGTCGGCTTTCTCCATGGGCATCCAACAGGACATGCAGAATTTTCCAAATGGGATGACTCAAATGAGGCTGTGTTGTTGCAGGCAGGGCAAAATCGTAATGGTCCAACGACAACTCTCGTTAGTCTTCTGGTTTTGCCTGATGGCACTATCAAAGCACGGATTTGGTCTGATTTGAAAAACCCTGTCTATTTAAATGTGTTTGTAAGCGGCAAGCGTTGCATATTTTTCCCCAAATGCGACACCACGCCTGCCCCGGATTACAAGTATGACCGACAGGCTCGAGTATTTGGTGATCGGTTTAACAGTGCTCTATCTAGTCTGTCTGTGACCGTTGTCGGAGCTGGTGGCACGGGTTCTCCTCTTGCCACCATGCTTGTGCGCGCTGGTGTGGGTAGAGTTGCAGTTATTGATGATGACAAGATTGAGGAATCCAATCTTCACCGTCTGTGGGGTGTAGGGCGCCTCAATATTGGAGAGTATAAAGCTGAAGCTCTCATGAGGTCGCTGGAGCAACTTCAGCTCGGATCAAAACTCGCCAGTTTCACCAACAATGTTTTAGACTTAGCTTGTAGAGACACGCTGAAGGCATCCGACATTATTTTTTGTGCGACGGATGATCATGCTGGTCGCATGATGCTGAACCGTTTTGCATATTTTTATGAAACACCAGTTATTGATGTTGGACTTGCAATCCAGAAGGGGGATGGAACTGTAGTTCAAGACATGACAGGTCGGGTAACGACGATTTATCCTGGAGCTGCCTGTCTTCTGTGTCGACGTATTGTTGATCCACGAAAAGCGCGTGAAGAAGAAATGCAAAAGCGATCTCCAGAGGAGTTTGAGCGTCAACAGCTTGATGGGTATGTGCTTGAAGGTGGTGATCCGGAACCCGCATTTATTGGAATGACTACTTCAGTCGCATGTATGGCTATGGATGAATTATCGCAAATGCTAAGCGGTTTTCGTGGCAAGAATCGTATCGTAACGCAAAGATTACGGCGGTTTCAAATTCCAGAAGATCGCTGTTCTGGAGGGCATCCAGAACCAGATTGCCCGATCTGCTCAAGCAATGAGTATTGGGGTATTGGTGACATGAAACCATTTTTGGACAGGATAAATTAGACAAATGATGAAAAGTGTTCTCAGGCATATGGCAGTTTTTCTGGGTTTTATTGATCAACCGGATTACAGCATTAGATATTCACAAACCCAGCCCGATTCTAACAGCGTCGGGCCGGGAGAACTTGTATTGGTCGGCGATAAAGACCACCTTAAATGGGCCTGTTTTCATTGTCCTGGAGATTGTGCCGTTTTCTTGAGATTACCACTTGGAAAAAAACAAAACCCACATTGGTCGATAAAGTCTGATTGGTTCGATCGCCCCTCTGCTCATCCTTCAATTCATCAGAAAAGCGCCTGTCATGCCCATTTTTGGGTTCGAAAAGGCACTGTTCAATGGTGCGCGGATAGCCAATGCAGAAGTTGAAAAGTGTGGGTTGTAAGCCTGTTTTGAGTATAGTGTAATTATTTGCTGTTTTAGAGGCGAATAATTGTAAGGTGACACTTAGTTTGATGCAGGTTTAGGGCGGGATTTACCTGGATTGTGCGGGAAAGAACGGGCCAAAAGGGCAGAAACACAACGATTAAAGCCTCTAATTGCAGGAAAGTAGACCAAGCCAAAAATTTTCGCCAAACGACAGTTGGCAATGAAAAGCTGCATCATAGAATGTCGCGTTTGGTTGCTTGATCGTTGGAAACGTGGGGTTTTCAGAATTTTACCAATCACTAACTGGGCAATTTTGTTCCCAGATAGAGAACGATTTCCCAGATGGCCGAATTGCTTTTATGAACAACGGTTTAGGTTGAACAGAGCACAAAAAGTAGGAAAATTAACTGGGAACATTTTTGGCCGGTTAAAACGGCGTTTAAGGCTGCTTAAAATGTATCCATACGAATGGCGAAATTCTGTCGAGTTCAATATTCTCCATCATCGGATAATGTGGATTGATGCTTTCTAAATTCCAGTAATTATTATCGTCACCGCGACGCAGTATCTTTATATATGCTGCGCCATCGGTTGTTGTTGCGAGAACCAATCTTCCGATATGATGAGTGGGATTTGCTGGTTGATTTGGTCGGATATAAACTCTGTCACCATCGCGTAAAAAAGGTACAGCGCTGTCACCACGAACCTCAATAGCGACAATACTCCTGATATCACCAGGTGGAGCTGGCGCAGTTTCACCATCATGAAGGTGACCATCATAGGCAACAGAACCGCCAGCCCCAGCCATCCCAATCAGTTCAACGGTACTTAGACTTTCTGGTTCTGGTACACGAAGGCCAAAGTGCATGCCGATTTCAAGAACGACAAAAAGCTTCTCGATTGCGAGAAAAGAAGGATTCTGGCCAAGCCTCATATTTTTGATCATCGAAGGATTTCCCACAGCAAGCATAGATGCCTTAGAAGCGGAAATACCCTTTTCTTTCAATGCTTCATCTATGATGCGCTGCAATCGTTCCATGGGAAGTTAACTAGCCTAACAAGGCTAATCACACAAGTTATACCAAATATTAGCTTAATTAGGCTTGATATATAGCCTAATTAAGCTATCTTCATGAAATGACAAAGAATCACCTCATAAAACTGGCGGCCGTATACGGCGACTATATGAACCTCTCACATTGGGCTGTCTCAATGCGAATTATGAAGAAGGGCGATTTCTTTAAGAAGCTACAGACCGGACGAGATTGTCAAATCGGTACAGCCACTAAAGTCATTGATTGGTTTGCAATTAATTGGCCCGCGGATCTCGATTGGCCGGAGGAAATTTCCCGGCCCTCTTTTAAAAAGGAGGATGTAGCTTGATGTTTGATAAAATACGTCGGCGTCTGGCCCGGGCAATCTATCCGTCACCAGCCAAATTAGATAACTCAAAATTTGCAGTGATCGATAACACAGCAGATCAAATCGTCGAATTATCAAAGGTCTTTGCAGTTCACACGCATAGAGCAGAAACCACCGTATCTCGGTTGGCTACTGGCAGCTGGGACTCAATTGAGCGGTTGCAGGCCGGCAAAAGCATCACAACCAGGCGAGCCGAAAAAACCATTCAATGGTTCTCGGACAATTGGCCGGATGATTTGTGCTGGCCAGAGGACATTGTGCGACCAGAGAAAAAGAGGAAAGCGGCATGAGGACGATACTTGAGACGAGCAAAGAATTGGACCGTTTGCAAGATGGACATGCCGGAGTCACATTAGACGAGTCCGGCGTAAAGGAAAAGAGAGCGGCTTTCGAAGGAACCAAAGTAGGCGGAAAGATCGTCATGTTTGAGGGGGGAAGCCACAATCCATCCCTGTTAATCAATTATCGCAACCATCACATATCCGTGCCGCTATCGCGCGAGGAAATCATAGTGCTGCAACAGCATTTCATGGATCTCTTACGCGTAGGAAAAGTGGCATGACCGCACCTTCAAAAAATATTCAAATCTCTGGCACCTCAAAGGTTACGCGTACTGGTGCCAGAGTGGACCCTGCCGATTCCTTATCCTCCTCCCAAGGATCGGCAGGGCAAGGATTTGCTTTTGTCACATATGCGGACGAAATACCGCTAATTGTGTGGGCGGTATTTGCCATATGTATGGCGCCAACCGTTGGCGTTGCGGCTTATCTACTGGCGCGCATTGCGGGGTGGTTATGATGCATTGCGCGGTGTGTGATAGACCCCTTGATCGCCCAATAGCGGCAGAGGATTTAACGAACCTGCCAGGCGTCAATACACGACAGGCTGCCATCATATCACGCCTGATCGAATCAATTGATGAGACTGTGACGCATCGTGAATTGTTTGCAGCAGTATATGGCGAACCGCAAGATGGCGGGCCGCTGAGTTCGCAACGAGTTATTCGTGACAATGTCCGTATGGCCCGAAAGGCTTTGAAGCCATTCGGTTGGCAAATTCCGAACATACCCTGGATCGGTTACCGCATTTGCAAGATTGGGCAGACACCTGATTTCGGGCGGGTTGGTATGTCAGAGCAGGACTATCAGGATTTGCCGGAATCATTGCAACATGAAGCGCGTTTGATGAGGCGTGAAATTGGTTCACCGTATTTTATGAGTGGGAAGTCGCTGAAACGGGTAGCTGTTGCGGCCTGCGCGAAAGCGGGGTCTGAATGAAAGACCCGATCGTGCAGTCTATTGGTGAAGTTGGCCGGATTATTTCTGTCGACGATGAGGCTTTGATTTCAGAGCTGCGCAATCGATGGCTCGAAGCTCGTGAGCAGTTGAGGATCATCGGGCAATCAGGCGTCGATAACACTCCAGAATTCAATGCAAAAATGGCTCGTTTGGAAATTCTACGAAGTGCCAGCCATCGACTGAAAGAGCTTGCTGAATGCGACCATCGCAAGCTCTATGGCGAGGTGCGCGCATGATTAAATTTCGTTCAGCAGATATCGAGATCAGCAAGATCAAGCGCGATACGCGGCTGCGCCAGCTAAATCTTGCTTGGGTGGATGCTCTATCGGTCAGCATCAAAAAAGACGGGCTGCAACAACCGGCAGTCCTGCTGGAATATAAAAAGGAACTCTATCTGGGTGCCGGTGGCCACCGGATTGCTGCATTCGAGAAGTTGAATCTAACCGTAATTCCATCGCGGATCAAAATAGGCGAGACGGATAATCCGATCCTTGAAGCGCAATTATTAGAGATTGACGAGAACCTTTTTCGCAACCCGCTTAAAGGCCTCGACCGCATGCGCAATTTGGCCACACGGAAGAAACTATACGAGGAAGTCTATCCGCAAACAAAGGCGGGCGTTGCCGGAGCCAATGCGAAGCATGGTCATGCAAACGAAATCCTTTCGTTTGCAGAAGAGACTGCCGAAAAAATTGGCCTTGGCAAGCGAACCGTCGAGCTCGATATCTCCATTTTCAATGCGTTGAGCGAAGATACGATCGCCAGAGTTGACGGCACCGAGATCGCGCAGAAAACCTCAGATTTGCGCAAGTTGGGTGACAATATCCACGGCATGCAGAAACGCATTCTTGATCTGGTGCTTGGCGATGAACCAGAATGTCAAACTATCGGTGAAGCCATTGAGAAACTGCAGGGCATTCGCAAACCAAGCCCGTCTGACAAGATGTATCGCTCAACCGTGGGCACTCTCAACCGAATGACACCAGGCTCACGCGCAGATGTGTTTCTGATCTACCGCGATGAGATCATCAAGCATTTCAAAAAGGAGGGTGTGCTTTGACCATCCTTCAAAAAGACTGGCTGACAGCGGCCGAAATCAGCAGCTTGAAACTGCGCGGACTGCCACAAACCAAGCGTGGCGTGGCGAATGTGATTGAACGTGAAGGCTGGGACGATCGTGGTGACAAGTTCGCCAGAAAAACTAACGGCAAAGGTGGTGGTTTTGAATACTCGTTAGAAAATCTGCCTGCAGCGGCCCGTCATGATTTGGCGATCAAGCGCCACAAGGCGGCGATACCTGAAGGTGTTGAAGTGATGACACCGGCCACCGTGCCGGATGATTTCAGCCAACACCAAACTATTCGGCGCGACGCACGACTTGAATTGCTGGCGATCTTCAAAGTGTTTCATGTGAAATGCGGATTGGCGCAGCGCAGTGCTGAATTTGAATTCGCGCGCTCCTACAATGCCAACGCTGTTGAAATACCATCTTGGGTGCGGGCCGAGTTGAAAAGCGTTTCAGCGGCCTCGCTGCAACGCTGGCGGGCGCTTCGAAACAAGGGTCAACTGCATGATCTTGGTGGTAAATATGGCCATGCCAAAAAGAGCGTGCTGGCACGGGCGAATAATGGCGATGTCGCAAACTTCATTGGGGCGCTGATTATTAAGCAGCCGCATCTGACCGCTGACCATATTACCGATATCATTGAATCTGAATTTGGCAGCGATCTGGTTGTTGGTGATGGCGAACTCGCTGCACTCCCACCGATCCGCACGTTCCAGCGCTTCATTGCCGACTGGAAAGCTGAGCACAAAACAGCCCTGACCAAAATAACCAATCCGGACAGGTTCAAATCTTCGATCAAGTTTGCCGGCGAGAAAATGAACTCGCATGTGGTTCGGTTGAACCAGTTGTGGGAGATCGACGCGTCACCTGTCGATGTGTTGACCAAAGATGGACGTCGCAATCTTTATTGCGTTGTCGATATTTTTTCCCGCCGCATGCTGGTTCAAACAACCGATACACCGCGCACGCAAGCCATGTTGTCCCTGATGCGTCGAGCCATCAAAGAATGGGGCGTTCCTGAAATTGTCCGTATTGATAACGGCTCTGATTTCACGTCATACGAAGCAAAACGCGCATTCAATTCACTCGAAATCCAGCTTGATATTACCCATGCATTTTCTCCTGAAGAAAAGGGCACGGTTGAGCGTCACATCAAGACATTGCAACACGGTTTAATGCCACTTTTACCCGGCTTTGTCGGGCACAATGTTGCCGATCGTAAAGTCATTGAGGAGCGCAAAGCATTCTCTGCCAGATTGGGCAAAGACGATGCCAGCACATTCACCGTGGATCTAACCGCCGCGGATTTGCAAAATTATGTGGACCGGTGGGTCCAGGATAAATACCAGCACAAATCTCATAAGGGCATTTGCGACGAGACGCCATTCAACCAGGCGGCAAGTTTTGTCGGAACAATCAAGCGGATTGGAAACGATCGTGCGCTTGATTTGTTGCTGATGCCGATCGCCGGGAAAAACGGTCACCGGACAGTTACCAAATTCGGCATACGCCTGGACAACGGGCATTTCATTTCTGCAGCCCTTGATCCCGGTCAAGAGGTTTTCATTCGCCACGATCCTGAAGATATGGGCCGGATTTACTGCTTTGAAAAGGACGATGGCGCGTTCATTGCCGAGGCGATTTGCCCGGACCGTTTGGGCGTCGATCCAAAGGAAGCAATTATTGCAGTTCGACGCGAACAGGCCCGGCGCATTGCCGAGGAAGTCAAGCCACTGCGCCGAGCAATTGCCAAAATCAAACCACGCGATCTTATCGATGGTGTGTTGGCGACCGCCGCGAAAAAGAACGGCAATCTGTCGGCCTTCCCCAAACGGTCAGAAGAAGACTATCAGCCCATCGATCTGGCAGCGGCCATCGATGCCACGCGGGACGAGAACACAACGACAAAATTGACCGACGAGGAAAAGCAGGCGGCCAACGACGCGCGAGCGCGGATCGGGCAGCAGGGCAATGTGGTCGCGATTCGAAACGAGGGTTCGGGCAGCGCACCCATTATTGATGATGATTTGAAATTCTGGAACTGGGCGCATGAGCATCCGGGCCAATTGAACGATGTGCAGAGGGAATTCCTTCGGGAGTTGAAAGACAGCCGATCATTCCAAAGACGGCTGAAAATAGCGGCTGGCCAATAGGCCAAAATGAATAGGGAAAATATTATGGGTAAGGAACAAACAGAACCGGATTTCGCACGGATTATTATAGTGGATGGGCAGCAAGTGCTTTTTTATATTGAGCCGTGTGGTAATTTCCACACCATCCACCAGATCGCACAATTCGACGGTGGCTCAATCGACTCCAAATTGAAGAATTGTAATTCTCAATATGTTGAAAAGTGGTTTGATGAGATCGCCACGGTAGAAGGCGCGCGTAAGGTACTCAAGGCCATTGATGATTTTATGTCAAATTGCCTGATGGGCCAGGCATCAAGTTCTAGCAACGAAGGAGACTCCCTATGAGAGCCACATTCGTTGAAGTTGAAAATGTAGACCGGTTTCTCGCTGGGCGTGAAAAGGTCGAACATCGCGGCGCGCCTGAATCATCCTGGCATTTGGTCATGGGTGAACCGGGCTTCGGTAAAACCCGCACATTGACATGGCACCATTTGCAGACCGATTGCGTATTGCTACGGGCAAAGGCAGGATGGACGCCTACATGGGCCCTGCGCGATCTGGTGAGCGAGCTCGGCCTGTTGCCGGCACGATCACGCGAAAGGCTTTATGAACAAGCCACCATGGCATTGGCAGTTGAGCAGCGCACGGTGATTGTGGACGAGATCGACCACGCCATGGGTGACCGTCGGATAATCGAGACATTCCGCGATATCTCCGACGAGGTGGAAGTGCCGATTATTATTGGCGGCATGAAGGGTGTCGAAAAACGCCTGAAGCGCTACCCGCAGATTTATTCCCGTATCAATTCGGTGACCGAGTTTCAGGTTTGCAGCGTTGAAGATGTTCAGCGCTGCTGTGACGAACTTTGCGAGGTTGAACTTGCTGACGATATCGCCCTGCTGGTTCTGGCCCATACGGGCGGCCGGTTGCGGGAGGTGATCAATTATATTGCTGAACTTGAACGCATCGGAAAACGCTCCGGCGAAATGATTACCGCCGATTCCCTACAGGGCAGAATTCTCACCAATGATGGCAAATCACGCACAGGCCAGAGGGCAGCGTAATGGCCATATCAAACGAGGTTCTTGCCCTGCTGGCGGCGGCGGGTGAGCGAAGCGTGACGATTGATGAGCTTGATCAGGCATTGCCGGATCATTCACGCAAGGAAATCATCAAAACAGTTGGCCGGTTGCGGCAGGGCAAGTTGGCCATCGGCAAAAGCCTTGGCTGTTATCTGGCGACCGACAATGGCCGTCAATATGTGGCATCGGGCAAGACGATTAAATCAGGTCCGAAGAAAGCCCATACAGGTCAACGCAGACGTGTCAGTGGCACCATGACCACACGACTTTGGAAAGCGCTTCGAGCGCAAAAGAAGGGTACGACCAAGGAATTGGTCGCTCTGGCAAAGACCATTAAAGACGGTTCGCCTGAAGCAAGTGCTGCCCGTATTTTGGCGATCTGGTTCAAAGCCGGATTCATCACCAAACTTGCAAAACGCAGAGAGGGTACTTCACCCACTTCCAACGGTTATACGGTCTGGTATTTGATCCGTGACAACGGCCCACAGGCTCCGGCCTTTGATGCGCATCAGAAACGAGTTTCAGATTTAAACAATGGTGAAATCTGGACCCTTTGCGGCGAGCCATGGGTGCCGGTCCTATGAGGCGCGGACCTGCGCCAGGCGTGAAGAGCGCAGCGGATTCGGTTGCTATGCTGAAACAGTCGTGGGGCGATCAGGTTGCCGACTGGATGCTGTGGTTGGCCGAGGAATGCGATGCAAGTTCACAGGCCGCAGCCGCACGGAAACTTGGTTATTCACCTGCCTATGTTTCAACGCTGCTTCACAACAAATTTAAAGGCGATTTAAACGCCATTGAAAAGGCGGTTCGCGGTGCGCTGCGAGCCGAGACTGTCGAATGCCCCGGCCTTGGACAGAGCATCGCCGGCAATACCTGCCTCGAATGGCAGAAAAAGGCCAAAGTTTTGCGCCCGACCAATCCGCTGCGCGTGAAAATGTTTCGTGCCTGCAGGGGTGATTGCCCTAACTCCCGTTTTAATCAAAAAGGAAAAGACCAATGACACTTGAAAATCATGCAGCAGAGCAACACCGCACCATTGCCATTGTCTCGCCGATCAAGGAAATGGGCGGCAACAAATACATGGAAGATGCAAAGGGCAATCTGGTTCCGTTGGAAATGGTGAAGCCGGAGAAGAAGCTGGAAGACGATACGGTGCGGCGGATGATTGCATATGGGCTTGACCTAAATGCGCAAATCTCGCGGTTTTTAGGTCATTGCTATGATGATATCGGAGCGTTTGAAGTTATTCTGGATGAGAAGTATGAAGCCAAGCGCGGCGGCGAAAAGGGCAATATGACCCTGACCAGTTTTGACGGCTGTATGCGGGTGACCGTGCAAGTCGCGGACCTTTTCCGTTTTGGACCAGAATTGCAAATTGCCAAAAAACTGGTCGATGAATGCCTGAAAGAATGGACGGATGGCAGCCGGGCAGAAATTCGGGCGGTGATCGGCAGCGCTTTCAATACCGACAAGGAAGGCCAGATTAACCGAACAGAAATTATCAAGCTGTTGCAACTTGCTATCGATGACGAGCGCTGGCTGAAAGCCATGGACGCAATTCGCGCAGCAATGTTTGTGATCGGAACAAAATCCTACATTCGTCTCCACATGCGCGAGAACCCCAAGGGCAAATGGCAAGCGATCTCGATTGATCTGGCAAAGGCAGGTGCGTGATGAAAAAGTCATATATTCCGACTACTCCCAAGAATTTTACGCCCGCCACTATGGCTAACTTCTCACGCACTCGCCTGCATAAAATTCAGAGAATGTTGCAGGATATCGAGGCTACCTACGGCGACGTTGACAATCTCGTTGTTTCAGAATGTGAGCGTATCCGTGAGGAAGCTAACGGCCTGTTTGATGTGATCTATGAGTGTCAATCATCCGGAAGGAGAGGGTGATGGATATCGGCGGTGAAGCATATTTCAAAGCAACGCGTACGCCTAAAAAACTGGCGGTATGGAAAGAGTTCTATGAAGCCATCCACATGGGCGCGAATGGAATTTCGCTGATGCTTTTGGATGATATCCGGTTAATCGAATTGGAAACAACGACTAAGACATTCTTATTCACTGCCGATCGGGCCAGAGAACTATCCGACGCGTTTTTTGAACTTGAAGGCATGGAAGCTCGGCCACTGACCGACCGATTGTATCTTTACGCTGATCTGCTCGATGACCACAGAAAGGCGGTGGCGTGATGGCTAGGCCACACCGCGTTGCTGCGGTCACCCAAGACGCTTTTGGGAATGTCGTCAAAGTAGTGATGCCATTTGGAGCCAAATTGAAAGCCCGCATGAAGCATCTGAAAAAGGTTTATGTGCGCGTCGCCTGTCCCGACCATCCTGAACATTACATTCATGCGCGGTTGTTGGGCAAAAAAGATCACCTGCATATGGGCTGCGAAATTCCCAACTGCCGATATCGATTGATGGAGTAGGAAATCAAATGTTGAGATTGCCGAATATCAAACAGTTTTGTCACGGGATGATGGTCCTGTTTCTGGTGTTCGCACCTTGGGTAATAATCTTGGGAGTGATCCTATGACCGAGCGTATCGAATGCCGCAGTAAGGCGGTCGCGTGATGGGTGTTATCGAATTTCAAAAAGCAATCGCCGAGAGTCGTATCGGCGATGTTTGGGAGCAGCTGATCGCCGCCATTCAACTCGGTCAAACAGTCGTTTCGAACGGGTTTCATCTAGGAACTTCTCTCGTTCGTATTGACACAACCAAAGGCACATTCTGGATGACGCCAGACAATGCCGACAAGTTTTCCGGAATATTGCTGAAGGTAGAGGGCGAAAAAGTGCGCGGACTTGCCGATGCTTTGTCCAACTGCGCAGTCGCAGCAGTAGATGCAGGGAGGACGATCCATTGATTATTTGTTTCGATCGCAACGCACGCATTGAGTGCCACAAGTCCACCGATGGCCAAACCGAAATCACGCCAGTGAAGATCCTCAAATTAAGCGAGCGGCTGGTCATGCTCGATGTTGGCCTTGATGAACCTGTGACGCTGGCCCTTTCAAATATCGAACTTACTGCCAACGCCGGATTTCATGATCATACCCTCATCATGCCGGAGAAAATGGCAATTGAATTGGAGATTATCTGATGACTGCAACATTGAAGCTTCCCGCACCAATGACTCCGGCCGAGATCGAGATCGACAAGGCCGATGCAGCAACCGCTGTTAGTCTGATTACCCAGGCAATGAATATGAAGCGGCAAATGCGCGCTGATAACGTCATTCAAATATCGGCCGATTGCCCATGGTGTGGCGATACAATTGACGCTGTGCTGCTTGGCCCGAAACAACATGTGCACATCGCCTGCCGTGGCAAATGCGGCATGGAGATAGGCGAATGAGCGCGCAACCTACCATGATGATCTTCCACGAACCGGACGTTCTGGAGTTTGCCGCCGATAGCGTACACCTAGGAGTGTTCCGGGTCTACAACGCACAAGAATTAATGCGGGAAGTTCACTGCCTCGAGAATGAGGCCATCGGCAGAAGGATTATTGCTGTTTACGACAGTATTCTGGAAATGGAAGAGGAAGCAAAGCTGGTCGCAGCGGATGCCGGATTTGAACGGAGGGTGCCCGAATGAGCGCGCTCGCCAGAATCCACATCGCCAAAAAAGACCTTGGGCTCGATGATGACACATATCGCGCTGTGCTGGTGCGCGTGACCGGCAAACAATCTGCCGGCGACATGAATGCAAAAGAGCATCAGGCGGTGATTGATGAATTCATCAACCTCAACTGGAAGCCGGGCCGCAAGAACTGGAAGGCGGCATCCAAGAAAGCCTATGTGCGCAAAATCTGGGCCATTTGGGGCAGCCTTAAAAAGCGCGGCAGCTGGAAAAGCAAATCCCGCCAATCCCTGATTGCGTTCGTGCTCGATCTGACAGAACGCGATGATCCTGAATTTTTAACAGCAGGCGAAGCCAACAAAGTTATCGAAGCACTGAAGGCAATGGAGAGGCGGGGCTAATGGGCTTTGCACCACGCATAAGTATCGAATATGGGAAACCTGCACCATGCCCGCATTGCAACACTGATCTCGGCGATCTCGCGGGCGATTATTCTTGCGGTTTTGCCACTGCAAATGACACATCCATCGACACGGATTCCGAGGGCTATTGCCGTAATTGGAATTCTATTTTGCACGCCAACGAGTTCTGCCCGCATTGTGACAAGCATATCACATTTGGGATAGGTGAGCGTGATGTCATTTACGTGATTGCCTGCCGGTCTCAGGCAGATGTGCGCTACCTAGAACTGCGCGGGGTTGAGTGATGACGGTCGCGGCTAGACTTCAAGTACTGGAACGTGAGAACGCTGAACTACGTGATTCGATTGAGGTTCTAGTTGAAGAAGCGAAATTACGGGAAAGCACCTTCCTGCACGAAGAGTGGTTCCCCGATCCAGCTTTGAAAATTCAGTCATTACAAATAGCTGTGTGTCGGGCCTTTCTTCACAGACGGACGCCAACAGCAGAGCTAATTTACCGCCATTGTTATGGTCTGCATGAATGTGAAATCGACATTACAGTTGTTCAACAACACATTTCACGGCTTCGGAAGAAATTGCTTCCATACGGCATATCAATCAGGTGCTTCCGCCATTCCCATTACGAAATGTCTGCAGAGAACGTCGAGACGCTCAGAAGTCTGAGCAATTTGAAAAATGTGCAGGTGCCAAAATGATCTGGCCATTCGGTGATCTCAAACAATTCAAATATGGCGTGATCTCGATTGATTTCCCATGGGCTTATTCCGCACGATCTGCCAAGGGCTATGAGAAATCTCAGGAGAAGCACTATAAAACCATGCTGCTCGGTGAGCTATCGGCCATGCCGGTTTCGGAGTTGGCAGCCAATGACTGCCTGCTGTTGATGTGGAGCACATGGCCACATTTGAAACAGGCGATGGCTTTGATGGGTGAACTCGGTTTTGAATATAAAACCGGTGGCTCCTGGACCAAAAGAACCATTACCGGCAAGATCGCCTTTGGTACTGGACACATCGTTCGATCATCCACAGAGCCTTATCTGATCGGCACGATCGGCAAGCCGAAGCTGGTTTCAAAATCAGAACGCAATTACATGGAAACTTTCGAGGTTGAGGAATTCCCGACAGAAATTGATTCATTGCGGCGCGAGCATTCCCGCAAGCCACCGGAAATGCGTGAAATGCTGGACCGGTTATGCGGCGATGTTCCCAAGTGCGAATTGTTCGCTACCGAGTATTGGCAAGGCAATGATGTTTGGGGCGATGAACTTGGCAAATACGAGGTGGCCAAGTGAATAACATCAATCAGGTTCCCGATACCAAAAACAATCCAGCGACAGGTAGTGGCGCTGCATGTGGCATTGTGTATGATGCAGCGATACACGCTGGAGGCTGCTACGGTGTCAAAGTTCGCTACAGACAAAGAGTATATCTCGGAAGCTTATTATTACGTGATGTCGGGCACGAGAATTTCGGCCGATCTGCACGAAAAACTCTTGCCAGCATTTGTTCAAGCACATCAATCCGGAGATCCGAAAAAGGAACTCCACGCACTGAAACCACTCAATACCGCCGAATGGCAATGGCCGATGTTCGATCTATGGTCGAAGGCGTTTCAACAAATCAATATATGGCCCTATATGTGGGACAAGTTCGACATCCCCGACCTCTTAGCCGACCAGCAAAGCGAAGAGTGCAAGCGTGCGCTTGTCAAACTTCTTTGCCACAACCTTTCAATGACAACGTATACCTGCCACAAGGCATTAAAGGGGTCTCAAAAAGATTGGTTTTCTCGCCATGGCTGGCGACTGGTTTCAATCAACGACCCAGTGGAAGACAAAATTGCAGAAGATCTGAAAGACCAGGTATTGTTGGACGACTGGCGTACATGGCCACCGTTTTTTCCCGGCGACAGAACGAGCATGACTGGCAATCGGTTCAAGGCTACCAATCCTCGTATTTGACAATTTATTATTTTCAGCGCATGAATCAGCTACCTTGCAGAAATGGCAAGGTCGGGTTTGACGACCCGTTTGTTTCGAGGCGCTTGATGCGCCGCTCTTTTGGAGCGGCTTTTTTTTGGTCAGGCGCAATGGGAGATCTTCGGGTCTGCCGTGTCCTCGAGCACGGTTCGTCAACCTGTTGTTGCCTGATCACCCTTTTTGACGAGAGGGGACAGGCGTTAACACTTACTCGAGGAGACGTTCATGTCCCAATCAAAATATACCGGCGCTTTGGCGCTTGCCAGCAAGGCCGCGCGCAAATTGCGTGCAAAAGAACCTGTGTTTGTCGAGCGCGACCTTATCCAATCGGCCAGACGACAGCCCCATCTGGCCCACGCGCTAATGCGCATCGGGGCGCATATGATTTCCAACCAAACGAGGACTTAAGACATGAACAATATCATTCAATTTCCGACAGTCACCGAAGTTCAGACGCAAATTTGCAGTTTGCCGGACAGACCCGCCTTTATGCTTGCTTCCGATCTGGCCGAATTTTATGGCACTTCAACGAGGCGGATCAACGAAGCAGTAAAACGCAATCCAAAACGATTCCCAGAAGATTTTTGTTTCGTGCTGACAGAGCTGGAAACAGCGCTATTGAAGTCGCAAAATGCGACATCAATGATGGCAAATCGATCTTTGCCGTTCGGCTTCACGGAAGCCGGAGCGATTGCCTTATCGGGTGTTTTGAAAACAGATCGAGCAGCGGAAGTCTCGGTGATCGTCAATCGCGGCTTTGTCACCATGCGGAATTCACAACAACAAATCGCTTACGACATCACCGAAGGGTTGCGGATGGAAACCATGTCGCGCAAACCGGGACGCATCCGGGTGGCGAGATATGCACAACTGGGCTGGAGCTTCCACAAAATATGGAGAAAGGAGAAGGCAGCGAAGCGCAAAATCGTGGAATTCATCAGCGAACTTGTGGCACTAGGGGAAATTGCCGAAGCACCAGAAGGTACGCCATTCAATCTGATCGAAGAGCCGGACCAACTGACTATGTTTGCGGATGGCTGATATGGCAACCCTTCGCGAATATTACGCCGACAAGCCGTTGGATCGGCTGGAACGCGGTGTGCAGGGACTATCCAGCGTTCGAAATCTGCTGGAAGGCATTGTCGGTAACGACTTTGGCGAGGTCTCGCCAGTATCACTTGCTGCTCTGGTTGAAATCATCCAGGACGATATGGAGCGGGCCATCGTGGATTATTACGCACTGCAAAACGTGGGTTAATGGCTCTTTAAATGAGGAGGGGCGACTGTGAAGGCCGCCCTTCCGGGACTGCTCGCCGAGATTGCCAAAGTTGCCGGGGACAAAGCAGCCCTTGCTGTGGCTGCTGAAAAGGGTGGTACACGGGCTTATTTTCCGGCGCGTCCTACCAGTGAACACTGGCTTTCAAAAGCCATTGGCGAAGACAAGGCCAAACTTGTGGGGCGAGAATTGTCGAGTGGCCATGGCGGCATCGAACTTCTTGTGCCGATGGGCCCCAAAGCATCGAGGATTGCGGTTTGGCAAAAAATCAGCGATATGATAGAGGCTGGCTATTCCAAACCGGACATCGCACGAGCATGCGGAGTGCATGAGCGCACGGTCCAGAACCATCGCAATGACAAGGTGGTTACGCTGGAAAATTCACTTAATCAAATGGACCTGTTTTTAGCGGCCCCGGAGAAACGTTTCTCCGGTAATAAATCCCGCAAAACAAATTAGCTTCTGACGAACACCCCCAAAGTTGATTGGGCGGTGATTGTTCAGGAGTTTCGAGTTGGCCAAACGTAAACAGACATTGCTTCTTGTAACGCATTGTACCGCCACTTCCCTCAAATATAAATTGACCAGTGAAGCATTGCGCAAGATGCATCAGGTCCGGGGTTTTCGCGATATCGGTTACAATGAATGGATTGATCGCGATGGCGTTCTCCACGTTGGTCGCGGTGCTGATGAAATCGGGGCGCATGTGAAGGGCTATAATTCGATTGCCTATGGTATTGCGCTCGAAGGTTGCCGAGACGTTTTCGACGCAACCGAAGAAATGCTGCATACATTGCATTTACGATACCACGAGCTCCAAAACCACCAATACCCTGATGCAGAAATCTGCGGCCACCGTGACCTTTCCCCTGATGCAGATGGCGACGGTATTATTGAACCCCATGAACATATCAAGGCTTGCCCAAGGTTCGACGCTATTCCGTGGGCAGAGAAAATAGGCCTGCAAGTCGCGGATATTAAGGGCGTTTGGGATACGCACGGTAAGGATGGCCCGGACGTTCGCAACATATGGTTGCAAAAACTTCTGCGTGGTGCCGGCTACAATGTGGGGCCGCTGGATGGTCACCTTGGCAAAAAATCCAAATTGGCCATCGCGACATTCCAGCAAGATCACCAACTGGAAGCGAACGGAAAATTCAATAAGGCCACCGTGAAAAAGCTGCGTGAAATCAGCGGCGTTGATGTTCGTGTTCTGGAGCAGAAATCAACCGAGCGAATGCAAAGGCAATCAAATATAAAGCCGAATTGGTGGGTTGTCGCACCAGTATTGCTGGTCGCCATCGTTCTTGCTGTGATGTTTATTGGGCGTTGAGTGATGGAAAAGAAAACATATGGTCGCGAACTCGCTGCAGGAGTGTTGCTCTGGTATCTTAGCCTGTTCACCCACACCATTTATCAATTGCCTGTTCTTGATCGAATTGCTCAGCTTGTCGCCCTAGCGCCCTATGTGATTTCGTTGGTCGCCTTGGCTTGGGGCGCGAAGAACTTGAAACACGCGAAACAATTTGAAGCCGATGGCAATCCGCGCGACATCGTGCGGCCAGAACGGCTGGAAGGCGGGGAAGTATGACAGCAATTATTGCTTGGGGTTCAGCAAATCTAATGGCGGTTGGTGGGGGTGTCCTGTTGTTGATGTTTGCAGCGATCCTTTGGAAAGGCATTTCTATCGGTACAGCGCGGGAACGTTCCCGATGGGTTGGAAAAGAAGAGAAGGTGAAAAAACACAATGATAAGCTCATTAAAAAAGCGAATGGCGCTGCTGATTCTGTTGGCTCCAATTCTGGCGTCATGTCAGACGACGGGTTCAGACGGGACTGAAGGCCAGAGGCTTGCTTGTGCGGTGTTTGGGCCACTCCATTGGAGTAACAAGGACACGGTCGAAACCGTTGAAGGCACTCCTGAATTTCGCGGCATCAAGGGGCACAATGCTGCCTGGAAAGCATTGTGTAACTGA
>JASFYT010000059.1:0-51826 GCA_045047085.1 Rhizobiaceae bacterium
ATTCGATGCGTGGTGGTGGAAGGTGAGATAGGCCGTTTTATTCATTTATGCAAAAACTTCTTTTTTTTGAAACAGACCAACGTCCGCTATGCGGACAAATTACCGTTTTCGATTTGAATTATTGTCAAGTTTGCGACACGATTGGCGAGTCTGTTAAGTGCCAACAAGAGACATGGGCTGCTCGTCATGTGGCGCCTGATTCACTCGGTCCAAACGGAAAGCAATTCGCTAGCAGCGAAACAATCATTCACACAATCGCCGAATGCGATGACGTCATGGATAGGTTTTAAAAGCGCGATTGCATCGTCAGTTCGACCTGCGTCGCCCCAAAGTCGAGCAAGGTCGATTGCGGCGCGCAATTCCCAATATTTAGCGCCTTGTTTTCGGGCAACGTCAAGGGCGCTGTTCAGGTGTTTTTCTGCAGCTCCAAGGTCACCATCCGCCTTGGCCAAAGTTGCCTGCAAGCGATGGAGATCAGACAAAGTATAGTTCTCGCCCGTTGTTTCAATCAACTCCTGTGCCATTGCGGCCAGTTCGGTAGCCTCGCCGCGAAGTCCAAGTGCCAAGGCGCACCAGCCTGCTTCAATACGCAATTGGGGCACAAACATTTTAACCTTGGTTGCAATGAGCGCTGCATCTGCTTTTAGGTAACGCTGAATACTAATCTTATTGCCGTTTCTGGCGGCCAGAACCTCACGGCTCATAACCGAAAACTCAAGCCACAATGTCATTTTGTGTTCTTCGGCGATCGGTATAACTTCGGCTGTGCAACGCTCAGCCTCGGAATAAACCCCGGCCTGCATTTCGAACAGGCTTCGCGTCAACAGCATATAACAGATCGTTTGGATATGCCCTGTCGATTTCGCAAGGCGTTCTGCTTCGTCCGCGTATATCCGGGCTTGTCGTGTTTGACTTTGCAGTTGCGCTTGAAATGCCATAAATATGTTTATCGTCACGCCTATATCCTGCCCATACCGGTTGGCCAGTCCCCCATGCGCGACGGGGTCAAAATGCTCAAGCGCAATATTCATATAGTGACTTGCCCCGGCGAGATCGCCCATAATAAAACGCGTGGCCCCCGCGACCCGGTTGGCGACCACCAAAGGTGCTGTATCCGATGACTTCGTCGCCTGCTCAATCATTGCGTCGGTTCGCTTCAGCGCTTCTGCGTGCTCGCCCCTTATTCCCTTGGCGATCCACAGCCCGTAGAGGATTGAGTATCGCATTGGAGTTTCACCAACTTTATCTGCCAATGTGAGTGCATATTCGAAGGCCGCAATCGTCTCATCAGCACCATAACCAATGCGCGTGAGCAATGCCATGCCAAGCTGAACCTGCAGAGACAGCGCGTGTTCGATTGCGGCGCGGTCGCCCCCGTCGACATTCGGTTTGATAAGTGCAATCGCATGTTTGAGGTGCGAGATGCCTTCGTCATAGGCCGGTCGCGCAATGGCAACCTTGCTCGCAGTCTCCCACAATTCAATGGCGCGATCGGTTTGTCCGGCTGTCTCTGTGTGATAGGCAAGCAACTCAGGTGCAACGTCCGGCTGGTTCTCAAGAGCGGTCACGACGTTGGCGTGGATCGCCCTTCGCTTCTCTTTCAACAGGCTTTCATAGGCCGCGTCCCGCACCAGCGCGTGCTTGAACAGATAGGTCGCCTCAGGTGGCAAGCCGCGCCGATAGATCAGTTCAGCCTTGATCAAACCATCCAGAGAGGTATTCAATTCGGTTTCCGGCAGATGTGAGATCTGCGCCAGCAGGCTATGGTCAAACTCCCGCCCGATGCAAGCGGCGGTCTGTGCAACTTCTTTAATTGGTTGCAGGCGGTCTAGCCGCGCCATCAGGCTGTCATGTAAAGTGTTGGGGATTGCTATTGTACTTAACGGGCCATCCAGAACGAAACGGTCGCCTTCATCTTTCAGTGCGCCGGATTCGAGAATTGTCTTGGTAAGCTCTTCAACAAACAGCGGCACGCCATCGGTTCGACTGGCGATGATCTCCATGATCTCATTAGGCAATGTTTTGCCGCCAGTCAGCTTGGATGCGATGGCTGCGATCTGGTCTTTCCCCAATCGGTTGAGCGCAAACCGGGTGACAATGGGATGCCCGCCAAATCCGTGTTCAAAGGTCGGGCGTGCCGTGGCGAGAATCAAAATGGGCTGATCTGCGATTTCATCGAGGGTTAAGTCCAGAAGTTCCAGCGTTGTAGGATCAACCCAGTGCAGGTCTTCAAATATCATAAGCAGAGGTTTGTCCTGCGACTGTCGAACCATCAAACGAACCAGCATCTGCATGGTGCGGGCGCGTTGCTGTGCCGGTGACAGATTCAGCTCACCATATCGCGCAATTCCATTGAGCCCGAGAAGGGAGGCAACCAGCGGGACAGTCTCGGCGTCATCATCGCCGATCAGTGCCTCCAGTTTGTCCAAGCGTGCCTCGGCCCCGTCGGTCGCCTTGAGCCCGGCCGCATGAGAGAGTTGTTGAATGATCGGATAAAACGCACTGTCCGTGTGATAGGGCGAGCACTGGTAGTTCATACGGATGTGGTCGTCTTGGGTGATCGCATCGATCACCGCGCGAGTAATACGCGATTTACCAATGCCAGCCTCGCCGCTGACGATGATCATTTGACCGGCGGCAGACTTTGCCCTAGTCCAGCGCTCAAGCATCAATTCGATTTCTCGCTCCCTCCCGACGATGGGTGTCAAAACCCCCTGTTGACGGGCCTCGAACCGGCTTTGCTCAGTGCTCTCGCCAACCACACCAAAAGCCTGAACTAGTTCTGAAATTCCTTTCAACGTATGAGAACCTAATGATTGGGTTTCAAAGACATTGCCGAGAAGACTGAGTGTTTCCTGCGGAAGGACAAGCTGGTTTGGCTGTGCCAGTCCTTGCAATCGCGCTGCAAGATTGGGGGTCTCCCCAACAACTGCAGCCTCTTGCGTCGCTCCGCTGCCGATCAGATCGCCTACGATAACCACGCCGGTTGCGATGCCCACGCGCGTCGAGAGAAAACCTCCGTTTGGCCCTTGCACGTCCTTTACGGCTGCTATCATGGCCAAGCCAGCACGGACGGCCCGCTCGGCATCATCCTCGTTGGCCCGGGGCCAACCGAAATAGCACAGCACCCCGTCACCCATGAATTTGGCAACAAAACCTTCATAGCGAGTGACAATGCCCGCGATCGTATTTTGATAATTGGTTATGACATTGCGCATGTCCTCTGGATCGATCTTTGTGGCCATCTCAGTGGAACCGACCAGATCGACGAACATTACCGTCAAATGACGGCGTTCAGCATCAGATGAGGGTGCTGTATCTTGTGAGGTTGGCGCTAAATTTATGCTATCATTAGGCTCCTCAACAACCAAAGCCGATGCATCACCCAAACGCTTGATTGCGCCCCAAATCTTGCGCCGTGGACCAAGAGGTAACCCAAGTTCATTGAGGTCTTCCTCAACCAAATCAGACAGGATTTCAAAATCTATCTCAGCTTCTGAAAATGCAGAAACGTATTTTTCCAACCCAAGCCCAGTGAGCCAATGCACAATATCCGACAAACTATACCCCCCAATTTGGGACAGAACCAGCTGCGTGGCGCTTGTGCCAATCTCCCAATTTGAAAACACTAGCTCAAAACTGTGCGATAGAAAACCTCCCAGAGCACATTTGGCTGAATGAGGATAAACAATCAGCTAACCACACTCGTGGATTAAACGTTGTGGGCCAATATCTGCCTATAACTGATTAGAAAACTATCCAAGTAGCGACATCCTCAATTTGGTAAAAGTGGGCTCAGAGCGGTCGTCTGACAGTTGCAGGGTTCTTCATTCTGTTAACGTTGAATTCTGCAACACAATTTCGCAATGAGAGTGTTCAACGGCTTGCATGTCACATAAAATTACGAATTTTCTAATTTTAGACGCTGTTTAACCAGATCTCCACGAGTTGCAAAAACTATGGGAAAATCCACATAAGACTCGCAAAATTTGCGGAATCGGTCTATTTGATCGCCTATCTTGGTTGCGTTCCTCATTTTGACAAATAGTTTCGTCAGCAGGTCGCGCCAAATTATGAGTTAGCCTGCTATGATGTGGGCAATAAGGACACTGTATGCCTATCACAGTTTTTGACGGTCTGTTGATCGGATTGATGCTGCTTTCGGGAATTTTGGCGATGATACGCGGGTTTTCCCGGGAAGTATTGTCTGTGGGTTCGTGGATTGCTGCGGCTGTAGCTGCTTTCTATTTTTATAAGCAACTTGCGCCACTGGTTGCCCCCTATACGACGGTCATCAATTCAAACCCCATCGTTGCTGACCTTGCTGCTGGGGCGATCATTTTCATTTTGACACTGATTGTTGTTAGCCTCATTACCATGCGGATTGCCGATTTTATCGTGGATAGCCGCATTGGCGCGCTGGACCGGACGCTGGGCTTTGTCTTTGGCGCAGCACGTGGCGGATTGCTTGTTGTTGTTGGTTTGTTGTTTTACAATTCTCTCGCGCCGGACAATCAACCTTTGTGGATTGCAGATGCTAAATCCAAACCAATGCTGGAATCCATCGGCGAAAGCATTACGCAAGTGCTGCCTGATGACCTAATGGAACAAATAAAAGCCAAAACCTCGGGTGGAAGCGGTGGCGACACTGAAACCGCGCCGGGACAACCATCCTGATCAAATAGGGGCAAAACCTGATGTCATTTGTGAATCCTGACGAAGATAAACTTCAGGAAGAATGCGGCGTTTTCGGTATATTAGGGCACCCTGATGCCGCAGCCTTTACGGCGCTCGGTCTGCACGCGTTGCAGCATCGTGGGCAAGAGGCCAGCGGCATTGTTAGTTATGACGGCAACCGCTTTCATTCCGAGCGTCGGTTTGGACTGGTTGGGGATCACTTTACCGACGCAGCTACAATTGAAAAACTGCCTGGTAATGCGGCAATCGGGCACGATCTTTATTCCACATCGGGCGAAACAGTTTTACGCAATGTGCAACCGCTTTTTGCCGAACTTGGAACGGGCGGTATCGCCATTTGCCACAATGGCAACTTCACCAATGCACGCACATTGCGCGATAGAATCATCGCGAATGGCGCTATCTGCCAATCAACTTCAGACACCGAAGTTGTGCTGCATTTGATTGCACGATCGAAAGAACATAATTCAGCCAACCGCTTTACCGATGCGATCAAGCAAATGGAAGGTGCATTTGCCTTGGTGGCGATGACTACTACCAAATTGATTGGTGCACGTGATCGCCTCGGCATTCGCCCGCTTGTGCTGGGTGATCTGGATGGGGCGCCGATTTTTGCTTCTGAGACTTGCGCGCTCGATATCATCGGGGCAAAGTTTGTCCGCGATGTTAAAAATGGCGAAGTGGTCATTTTTGAGCGTGAGATGGATGGTTCGATTTCGCAAAAATCTATCATGCCATTTGAACCTGCCAAAGAGCGTCTTTGCGTTTTTGAATATGTCTATTTTGCAAGACCGGATTCCATTGTGTCCGGTCGCAGCGTTTATGATGTGCGCAAGCGGATGGGTGCGGCTTTATCGGATGAAAGCCATGTGGATGCCGATGTGATTGTGCCAGTGCCCGATAGCGGCGTACCTGCAGCTGTCGGTTATGCGCAACATAGCGGTGTGCCATTTGAACTGGGCATTATCCGCAACCATTATGTGGGTCGCACATTCATTGAACCGACCCAGAGCATTCGCGCATTGGGTGTGAAACTGAAATTATCGACCAATCGGGGACAAATCGAGGGTAAGCGGGTGGTTTTGATTGATGATTCCATCGTGCGTGGTACGACCTCAACCAAGATTGTCCAGATGATCCGCGAAGCAGGTGCAAGCGAGGTGCATATGCGCATTGCCAGCCCGCCTATTGTTGCACCGGACTATTATGGTATCGACACGCCCCATTCGGACCAATTGCTCGCCAACCGCTTCGCTGACGTTGCCGAGATGTGTGAATTTATTGGCGCAGACACGCTGTCATTTCTATCGATTGACGGCCTTTATAACGCTATTGATGGCGAAGACCGTAACAATGCGGACCCGCAATTTACCGATCACTATTTCACCCGCGATTATCCAACTCGATTGACTGATCTTGATGCAAATTTTGCTCTCGGGGAGACTTCGCTCCTTAAAGAGGCAGGCTAGGTATGGGTGATGTATCGAACCAGAGGGTGGTGCTGATCACCGGCGCATCGCGTGGCATCGGCTATCATACAGCGCTGGCTTATGCGCAAGCAGGCTATCATGTGATCGCGGTGGCACGAACTATCGGTGGGCTTGAAGAATTGGATGATGCCATTCAAGCAATTGGGGGAACGACTACTCTGGTACCCATGGATGTTACCGATTATGCTGCCATCGATCGCCTTGGTGCAGCCATTGATCAACAATGGGGCAAACTCGACGTATTGGTGGCCAATGCCGGAATGCTTGGAGGGCTTTCGCCGCTGGGGCATTTCGATCCGAAGGAATTTGAAAAGGTCATGGCAGTCAATGTGACCGCTAATTGGCGCTTTATTCGCTCCATGGACCCTTTGTTGAAAGCATCGAATGCGGGGCGGGCAATCATCCTTGGCTCGGGAGCCGGCTATAAATATCGCCCGTTCTGGGGTGCGTATTCGATTTCCAAAGCAGCGGTTCATGCGCTGGCACAAACCTATGCGGCTGAATGCGAAAACACTGATATTTTGGTGAATATCGCCAATCCCGGCCCCATACGCACGGCCATGCGGGCCTTGGCAATGCCCGGAGAAGACCCGGATACCCTCACCCACCCTTCAGAGTTTGCCGAGGCATTAGTAATGATGGGATCACCGGAACTAACGCAAAATGGCTTGATGTACAATTTTCCAACCGGAGAATGGATGAAGCTGGGCGAACCCATTTCTATTTAAAACTATCGGCGGATTGGTTGAATAGCACGTTGTTATTGGTTGCATCGTGGCAGCGGTTTTGTCTTGATTTCATCAAATCTACGCCTAGACGAACGGCGGGGCGCTCCTTGATGCGGCCACGCCATGCAGTGACATTGGGGAATTTTTCCAGTGAAGAACCCAGCGGCTTGGCAATTAACACCCATGGGAAGGAAATGATGTCGGCAATCGAATATTCTCCAAGAATATATTCGCGCGCCTCAAGCCTCTTCTCAAGTACACTCAGATTGCGCTCGTATTCACCCAGATACCGCTTAAAGCCATATTCTTGAGAACTTTTTGGGGCGTAATTTTTAAAATGGCTCAACTGACCGGCCATCGGCCCCTGATTGGCCACCTGCCAGAATATCCACTCCATCAATTCTTTTCGGCCCATTGCATCGCTCGGTGCAAAGCGTCCGGTTTTTTCGGCCAGATATAATAAAATCGCACCGCTTTCAAAAACGCTGACTGGTTCACCCTTCACACCTTTATCGACGATCGCCGGCATTTTGGCGTTGGGGCTGATCTTCAAAAAGTCTGGTTTGAACTGATCTCCCTCAGCAATGCGCACCAGATGAGTTTGATATCTCAGGCCGCACTCCTCCAGCATTATGGAGATTTTCCAGCCATTGGGAGTGGGAGCATAATAGAGGTCGATCATTAATCTTTGGCCTGTTTGAGTTGCTAAGTTGACACTATAACGCAAAAATTATGGCGACAATTATTTTCATTCTATTCTTGAATGATATATATCATTCCACTATATGATAAAAAAGCATATGCTGTGCTGAATGATGTTGGCACAATCGCGAGGTGTATAATGAATATCAATACTCTCATTCTGGCAATCTTAAGTGCTCAAGATGCCACGGGTTACGAAATCAAGAAGCTCTCGACGGATGGCCACTTCAGCTATTTTGTAGATATCAGCTTTGGTTCGATCTATCCGACCCTTGCCCGACTTGAAAAAGAAGGCAAGGTAACTTTGCGTACTGAAGCGCAGAGCGGAAAACCTGACCGAAAAATTTACTCAATTACCAATACCGGTCGAATGGAATTCATTGCCGCTCTTGCCCAACCTCCGGCACCTGACAAATTCAAATCAGAATTTCTTTTGCTCGCCATTAACGCTGGATTACAGCCTGTTGACGTTATCAAAAACGCAATAGAAGCACGCATTGAATACATCCAAGGCACGATGAAAAAAATTGAAGGCATCATGGCGGACTGTGACAATGAAACCACAGCATGGGTCGGAAATTACGGCCACCATTGTATGAAATGTGATCTGGACTATCTAATCAAAAACAAAAGCACGCTAATTGGATTGGCTGGTGGATTGATAAACAATTCATCTGCCGAAGCTGCTGAATAAGGGGCGCCTTTCTCCCGGCGTAGAAAATATGACTTTTAGGATCAAAGGATCCCACATTGTAGCGCTTGCGATTTGCGCAGGCATTGGTGGGTGGATGTATAACGGCAAACTGATCACCAGTGGTCAGGGCGATACATCCGGAAAAATCAAAACTGTTGCGGAGCGCACCTCTGAAAGTGCAACGGATTTGTTCAAGGTTCGCTATGTGGCACTGTATCCGGAACTTCGCTCTGAACGCATTCATGTGCGTGGACGTACCAAAGCTAATGCCATCGTCACCATTCGAAGCGAGACCGTTGGAATTGTTAAAAAGCGTTTGGTCAATAAAGGCAAACTCGTCAAAAAAGGCGATCTGGTTTGTGTCATTGAACGCGGTGCGCGCGAAGCTAAACTGGCGCAGGCCAAGGCTCAATTGGCGCAAGCCAAGGGCGATCACGAGGCAAACAGTGCGCTTGCCAAACGTGGCTTTGCTTCCAAAACAAAACTCAACCAGATGAAATTTGCCCTTGATGCGGCCAAAGCTGGCCTTATACAAGCCGAAATCGATATCGCCCGCACCGAAATTCATGCCAACGCGTCCGGTATTGTGCAAGACCCGATTGTAGAAGTAGGCGAGATGCTCTCCGTTGGTGGTGCTTGTATCACGTTGATCGACAATGATCCCATGCTGTTTGTCGGGCAGGTTTCAGAGCGGGATATTGGTAAGATAAAACTAGGTATGAAGGCGAATGTGGTCCTTGTTTCAAACGAAAAGGTTTCAGGCAAAATACGCTATATCGCCGCGTCCTCCGATGCTCAGACCCGCACGTTTCAAATTGAAATTGAATTGCCGAATTCTGATAACGCCATTCGTGATGGCCTGACTGCAAGCGCCAGTGTGGAACTTCCTCCGGAAGCGGCATATCGCTTGTCGCCATCATGGATTGGTTTGGCTGACAGCGGGGAAATCGGCATCAGCGCATTGAATGATGATGATACGGTGAGATTTGTACCCGTGAAAATTCTGGCCAGAACTAAGGTTGGGTTTTGGGTTAGTGGCCCAAGCGAAGGAATGAGAATTATTTCCCTTGGGCGCGAATATGTTAGCGATGGTGAGAAAGTTATGCCGGTTGCAGACAAGTTAGCTTCTGCGGAGGCACAACAATGATTGGCGCGCTCGATACGATTTTATCGCGACCAAGAACTGTTCTGACCATGATGGTTGTAATGGTGGTTGCCGGAATTTTCACCTATATCAATATCCCCAAAGAAGCAGATCCGAACATCGATGTTCCGGTCTATCTGATTTCGGTAAACCAACAGGGTATTTCTCCGGGGGATGCGGAGCGGTTACTCGCGCGTCCGATGGAAACCCAATTGCGCGGTCTCGATGGATTGAAAGAAATCACCACGATTTCTTCCCAAAGTAATATGACCGTTATTCTTGAATTCAGTATCGGTAGCGATAAAGACAAGGTGCTGGCTGATATTCGTGACAAGGTGGATAAGGCCAAAGCAGAATTACCCGCCGAAGCCGATGAACCGGGTGTTTTCGAAACCAATCTGGCCTTGAAGCCAACCCTGGTTGTTACACTTTCTGGCAGTGTGCCGGAGCGGACTTTGTTTGGTCTTGCGAAAAAATTACAGGATCAGGTTGAAGCGATCTCCAATGTTCGTGAAGCCAAACTCAAAGGTACGCGCGGTGAAATGCTGGAAGTCATTCTGGATTTGACCAAGCTTGAATCCTACGACATTACCCAACAAGAACTGTTGAGCGCCCTAAGCCAGAATAACCAGATGGTGCCAGCTGGATTTATGGATGATGGCAATGCACGGTTTAATTTAAAGCTGCCGGGTCTGGTTGAGACCGCTGAAGACGTATTCTCCATCGCCATCAAGCAAAATGACGAGGGCGTAGTTTCTCTTGGAGATGTGGCCGAAATTCGCCGTACTTTCAAGGATCCGTCGAGCTATACCCGTGTGAACGGTAAACCAGCCATGTCGCTGGAAGTGGTAAAACGTATTGGCACCAACATTATTGAAACCAATGCTGAAGTTCGCGAAGTCGTAACAGAATTTACCAAGGACTGGCCGAAGACTATTAAAATCAATTACCTTTTGGACCAGTCGAATTTCATCTTCGAGGTTCTTGGTTCTCTGCAATCTTCTATTTTGACCGCGATTGCGTTGGTTATGATTATCGTTGTGGGATCACTCGGTGTGCGCTCTGGCTTGTTGGTCGGCCTTGCCATTCCAACATCGTTCATGGTTGGCTTCCTGATCCTTGCAAGCCTTGGCATGACCGTCAATATGATGGTGATGTTCGGCATGGTGCTAACGGTTGGTATGTTGGTTGATGGTGCTATTGTTGTTACTGAATATGCTGACCGGAAAATGGCCGAGGGCATGCCTGCAGCAGAAGCATACCCGCGGGCTGCCAAACTAATGTTCTGGCCGGTTGCCTCCTCGACCGCCACAACGCTTGCGGCCTTCCTGCCGTTGTTATTGTGGCCGGGGGTCGCTGGTGAGTTTATGAGTTATTTGCCGGTGATGGTGATTATCGTTCTGTCGGCTTCTCTGATTACCGCGCTGATATTCATGCCGACAACGGGTGTGTTGTTTACAGTTATCTCTGACTTCTTCGCCAAGTATGCTCGCATTACACAAGCGGCAATTCTGGGCGCTTTGGCAGGTGCTGTTGCCTGGAAGGTTGGGCTTGTTGATCAACCTGAGATTATCCATAAGGTTGGCTCTCTGAGCATTACGGTTATTGCAGGATTCATTGGCTGGTGGCTTGCCGGGATTATCGCGATATATCGTAAAAACCACCCAGCAATTGTTGATGATTCAGCCAAGATGCTTTCATCCAGTTCAAAATTATATATCAAAAATATTCCGGGTCTAACCGGCAGCTATATGCGGTTGCTTCATCTGGCAACGACCAATATTTTTGGCAATATTGCGGTTATCGCTCTGATTGTTGGGGTGACTATTACTACATTCGTGATGTTTGGGGAAAACAATAATGGTGTCGAATTCTTTGTTGAAGAAGAACCCAATGTGGCCATTCTTGTGGTTTCTGCGCGGGGCAACCTTTCTGGCTCCGATATTCGTGATATTGCGGTGGACGTTGAAAACCGGGTTTTAAAAATATCCGGTATTGCCAATACAGTGATGACGGCCACGGCACCAGGCGGTGAGCGTGGTGGCGGTAGTATCGATCCGGGCGCTCCACAAGATTTACCCGCAGATGCCATTGCTATCATGCAAATCGACCTTGTTGATTACGCGAACAGGCGTCCGGCCAAGGATATTTTTGCCGAGATCATGGAACGTACCAGTGTAATTGCCGGTATCAAGATCGAGATTCGCAAAATTGAGGGCGGTCCTCCCACAGGTAAGGATGTACGCCTGCAGGTTAAATCCACCGACTATGATAAAATGGTGGTTGCCATTGGACGTATACGGGAAAGATTCAATTCCTATGATGACCTTCAAGATATTGAGGATGGGCGCCCCCTCCCCGGTATCGAATGGGAACTGACCGTTAATCGTGAAGAGGCCGGTCGCTACAACGCAGGCATTGCTGCTGTTGGTTCAATGATCCAACTCGTAACTAATGGTGTGCTAATCGGGAAATATCGACCTAATGATTCTGATGATGAAGTTGATATTCGTGTACGACTACCTGAGGCTCAACGCTCTTTGGACCGGCTGGATGATTTACGACTGCGTACGCCAAACGGCCAGGTCCCGCTGTCGAACTTTGTTTCCATGCAACCAAAAAATAAAGTTGGCTCGATCGTCCGTAAAGATGGGCTGTACACAATGAGTGTAAAAGCCAATATCAATGCGCAAGCCAAGAAAGATGGACAAAACTCTGATGCTAAAGTGAATGAAATCAAAGTGTGGCTGGCGTCACAGGAATGGCCTGAAGAAATTCTTCTAGAGTTTCGCGGTGCGGACAAGGAACAACAAGAATCTTTTGCATTTTTGGGCAAGGCGGCCATCGGCGCGTTGTTCCTGATGTTTGTTATTTTGCTGACCCAGTTTAATTCTTTCTATCAGACCATATTGACCCTATCGACGGTTATTCTGGCTGTTGTGGGTGTGTTGATTGGCATGATGCTCACGGGTCAGAAATTTTCTGTCATCATGACTGGAACGGGGGTTGTGGCGCTTGCCGGTATCGTGGTCAATAATGCGATCGTGCTGATTGATACCTATAATCGGTTGCGCTCGGAAGGTGTCGACGTCAAAGAAGCTATTCTAAAAACCGCTGGCCAGCGGCTGCGCCCGATCATGTTGACCACAGTCACAACAATCATGGGCCTTATTCCAATGGCGCTTGCGATTAATGTGAACTTTATTGATCAGGTGGTCTCTGTCGGTTCGATCACCGCGATCTGGTGGATACAATTGTCAACGGCAATCATTTCCGGACTGGGTTTCTCGACTGTGCTAACGCTGGTAATGATACCTGTAATGCTGTCACTGCCTTCCAATCTGGTTGCAAGTGGTAAATGGATCATCGGGATATTTGTAAAACCCAGACTTGATCAAGTGGCTGTGGCTACGGTGAATGTGACGCAAATTAATGAAGAACCAGCTGAAATTCCATTGCCTGAAAGGGTTGGACATTTGCCTGAAATTGCTGCTACCAGCAAACCGAGAAAAACACCGGTCAAACGTAAAGTTGCAGCCAAGACAACTACTAAAAAACCTGTCAAGCGCAAGGTCGCCGTCAAGAAAACTGGTACACGACCAAAGCTGGAAGCTGTTCCAAACCCTGTTACACGGAAACGGAAAACCACAGGCACAAATACCAGCGACATTGCGGACGCAGCCGAATAGGGTTGCGTCTTGCCAGAGTATTCTTTGCGGAAATTAAATCACAAAAATACCTGTCGGTTTGGTTCAACGCACGATACATCTCAAAATCGGCTACCATTCAAATTTGGCCGGTTTAGCTTTATGATTGACCTGCATCCATGAAAATCATACCAGTTTGCGTTGCAAAAGGCGGCTAATTTGATAAACAAGTGTATGTCCATTATCGAATACGTTTACTCCGCCCATTCAGCCTATGCTTATCTTGGCTCAAAGCATCTGATGCAAATTTGTGCAGATCATCAAGTGACGCTGATTCATAAACCTGTCCTATTATCACCAGTGGTGCAAGCTCAGGGAAGCCAACCATTTCGTGCCCGTTCGCAGGCCCATGTGAATTACTTCTTTGGGCGTGAAATTGAACGTTGGGCTGACTATCGCGATGTTCCCATCGTGAATTTTCGACCAACCCATCACGATGCCGACTACAGTTTCGCCTCTGGTATGATCCTTGCTCTCGGGGATACTGGTCCCCAGACCGACACGATGGCTCATGCATTGCTTGAGGCCCATTGGCGCGACGATGCGGACCTTTCGGACCATCAGACACTCTCCAAGATAGCAACGGATTTAGGCCACGATGCGAAGTTCCTGATGGAACAGGCAGCATCTGAGACAGTGCAGGCCAAATTACGCAAGAATTCCGATTGGGCGCGGAACCTGAATGTCTTTGGTTCACCAACCTATATAGTCGATGGAGATCTGTTCTATGGGCAAGATCATCTGGAGTTGGTCAATCGGGCACTAACCCAACCTTTCGCACAGTCCACCTGGTCCAATCCTACGGTGGGCTGATCGGCAATCCGCCGGCTGCAACCTAAAGCACACTCTGGAAATCAGCTATCTCAGCATGTTACTTGTTGGCTTTAGATTATGTTTCTCTGGCATTTTCTTTTTTCCAACGGACAAATGAGATTGGGATGAGTGTTATATATCCAATCGACACTGCCAACAGTGTCCACCATGGATAAGTGAACAACATGCCAACAAGAGCTACGGCCAAAATCATCAATGGCAGCACGAGATCGCGGCGAATGCTTTTGGTGAAATCCTTGCCGGAAAATGTTGGCAGGTTGGAAACCATCAAAAGGCCAATACCAACCGTATAGGCTGCTACAGTCCAAGCCGTTGTCTGACTTAATTCCATTCCTAATAATGCGGCATAAATTGGAATTAAAACGATCATTGCCGCAGCTGGAGCCGGTACGCCGGTGAAATATTTATTGTGCCATTTGGGTGCGTTCGGTGTATCGAGCATGACGTTAAAACGGGCGAGGCGCAGACAAGCGCAAATGGCATAAAGCAGAGCCGCGATCCACCCAATCGAGCGGATTTCGCTGAGTTGGGAAAAATACAATAACATCGCAGGAGCAACGCCAAAATTTACAAAATCCGCGAGACTATCCATCTCTGCGCCGAAGCGACTGGTGGATTTTAGGAACCGGGCGACCCGCCCGTCAATGCCATCCAGAAACGCTGCCAGAATAATTGCTGCAATGGCAAAATCCATGCGCCCTTCAATGGCAAATCTGATCGATGTGAGGCCAGAACAAATCGCAAAGAGAGTGAGCAGATTTGGGACAATCTTACGCAAAGGAATGTCACGCAAACGCGTTGCCTGTACGACATCTTTTGCCTCATCAGATTTTCCGGCGGAACCGTCCGGATCAAAAGGTGGAAATGGAGGCTCCATTAAGCTACCCGCACCAGTGGTACAATTGCCTGGTCATTGAAATTTGCAAGTACCGTCTCGCCACCAATAGCAGTTTGGCCCAAAGAAACATTAGGATTAACTGAGGCTGGCAAATAAACATCGAGCCGCGAACCAAATCGGATCAGGCCGAAGCGCTCCCCAGCGCCAATTTCTATGCCCTCTTGCGTCCAGCAAACAATGCGGCGAGCGACCAGTCCTGCGATTTGCACTACGGCCATATTGCCGTGAACTGTTGATAAAACCAAAGCGTTTCGTTCGTTTTCCTCAGATGCCTTGTCCAATTCGGCGTTCAGAAAACTACCTGCGGTATAGACAATCCGTTCGATTGTTCCTCGCACTGGTGAGCGATTTACGTGGCAATTGAAAACGTTCATGAAAACGGAAATGCGCAACATCTCGTCACTGCCGAGGCCCAGTTCTTTTGGTGGAACCTGTTTGCCAACAAATGACACTTTTCCATCAGCAGGGCTTATTACCAAATCATCGCTGACGGGGGTTACTCGCATCGGATCGCGGAAAAACAAGGCACACCACAAGGTGAGAGCCAGACCCGCATAAAATAATGGTCCCCAAACCCAACCAAGCACAAGGCTGATAACGCCAAATATCGCGATAAAACGATAGCCTTCAGGATGGATGGGCGGAAGGGCATTTTTAATGGTGGTACTCAGGCTCATATTTTTACTCTTTTTATCAAAATCAAGAACTATCCAATAGCAAATTTGCCAAGAAATGTCATGACATCCTTTTGGGGGAATTTTTCATTTAATACATACGTTGATTATGAATGCTCGGCCAGTTCACGTGCTGCGCGCGCGTGGTCTTCAGCCTCAGTTGCCTTACGTTGACGGCTCCACATGTCGGCGTAGAGGCCTTTTTGGTCCAGCAATTTGGTGTGGGTTCCGCGTTCAGCAATCTCGCCCTTGCGAAGAACGATGATTTCATCAGCGCTAACAACTGTGGACAATCTGTGGGCAATTACAATGGTGGTTCTGTTTTCAGAAACTACATCAAGGGCTGATTGTATCTCGCGCTCGGTCTGCGTATCCAGCGCAGATGTTGCTTCATCCAGAATAAGGATGGGCGGCGCTTTCAATAAGGTTCTGGCGATAGCAACACGCTGTTTTTCGCCACCTGAAAGTTTCAATCCCCGCTCACCCACTTGCGTATGAAAACCATCGGGCAATCCCCTGATAAATTCGCCGATCTGGGCCATTTCCGCTGCCCGTTCAACTTCTTTATCACTTGCACCAGGACGGCCATAACGAATGTTATAAAGAATGCTCTCATTAAACAGCACCGTATCCTGAGGAACCATACCTACCTGTTTGCGCAGAGATTTTTGTTTGACGTCTCTGATATCGGAGCCATCAATGGTAATTGCTCCACCGGAAATATCGTAAAAACGAAACAGCAATCTCGAAATGGTTGATTTACCGGCGCCTGAGGGACCGACAATGGCAACGGTTTTTCCAGCCGGAACTTCAAAACTGACTTTCTTCAAAATTTTCCGATCAGGATCATAATGGAAAGAAACATCATCAAACTTGATTGCGCCTTCGGAAATTTCCAAATCCACAGCGCCCTCCGCATCCTGAATTTCCTGATCGACCCCTAACAGAAGGAACATTTCTTCCAGGTCGGTAAATCCCTGACGGATTTCACGATAGATGAACCCGATAAAATTGAGTGGGATTGATAGCTGCATCAATAAGGCGTTGATCATGACAAAATCGCCCAGTGTCTGATCACCACGCTGTACCGCCAACGCTGACATTACCATGCAAGTTCCCATGCCGGCAGTGATGATGACTGTTTGTCCGAAGTTTAGCCACGAGAGGGAGGTCCACACTTTGACGGCCGCCTTTTCATAACGGGCCATGGATTCATCATATCGATTGGCTTCCAGATCTTCGTTACCAAAATATTTAACGGTCTCGAAATTTAGAAGACTGTCTATGGCTTTGGAATTTGCCTCGGTATCATTGGTATTCATATCGCGGCGAATTTGAATGCGCCAGTTGGTCGCCCGAACGGAATACCACGTATAAAGCCAGACCATTAGAGCGACGACAATTACGTACCAAATATCAAACAAGTACCAGATAAATCCAGCCATCAGAGCAAACTCAATGACAGTAGGGATACCGGCTAGAATGGTGAACCTGACAATGGACTCTATGCCTTTTGTCCCCCTCTCAATAACACGGGAGAGCCCTCCTGTGCGTCGCTGCAGATGATATCTCAGGCTGAGAGCATGCATGTGACGGAAGGTGATTGCTGAAAGCTGGCGCACGGCATTTTGCCCAACACCTGCAAACAGAGCATCGCGTATTTGATTGAAAGCCACCATCACTAAGCGGCCGATATTATAGGCAATGACAAGCATAAACGGGACGAGCAGGACCGGCGGTATAAAATCAACGTAATCCAAATCACCGGTGAGGGAATCAGTGGCCATTTTATAAAGATAAGGAATGAGCACCGTCACCAGTTTGCCGACCAGCATGAACACCATGGCCCATAGCACGTTGCGTTTTAGGTCCGGACGATCTGATGGCCACATATATGGCCACAGATTGCGCAGAGTTGCTGCCATATCACCACTCTCGGCACTCACCAAAGGCGGCGTAACACCCGGTTTTGCCGGGGTATGTTTATTTTTGACGTCAGCCATTGTGGCTTCCTTTATTGGTCTAAAGATGGGCTACATCCCAATTCTCTTGGAGTACTCAAGGCGCTCAGCGCACCGGAAATTCTGTCCAAAGCTTCTTGGTCAATTGAAAAGCATGATCGATTTCCTGATTGTCTCGAAATAATCAGACCGGCTTTTCTGAGTATCTCCAGATGTTGCGAAACTGTGGACTGTGCCAGTGGCAGACAATCACAAACATCACCGCAGCACGGCTCATCCAATGCTGTCAGTCTGGATATGATTTCGAGCCGTACCGGATGTCCTAAGGCCTTCAACTGGTTGGCAAGGATTTGGTCCTCGTCAAGGCCCGTCGATGGTACATTGTTATCTGAGTGAGATACTGTCATGAAAATTCTTTATCGTTAAATAACGATGAAGTCAAATTCTCAAGCGCCAAATGCTCTAGCTGACGATAAACAACCTAGATTCAGGACCTAGCTTTTTTCCTTGAAATCGGGAACTTCAAATACCTGACCGGGGTAGATCAAGTTCGGATCGCGAATTTGATCTCGATTGGCATCAAAGATTGTTGTGTATCGGACGCCCAGACCATATCTGCGCTGGGACACACGCCACAAACTATCGCCTTTTCGGATGATAACTGATGAACCGGTGATGATTTCTGCAACACTTGCTTTGGCAATTGAACCGGTATCAACCGCAGGTTTTTCTGCCTTTGTTGCAGTTTGGGTCATTTCCAATTTCTTCGGTTTCGAGGCCGCTTCGGTGCCCGACGACATTTCAACCTTTTCTTCAACAGCAGCAACTTTCATTGGTTCTTTTACTGGCTCCTGTATGGGCGGCGCAACAGACGCGCTCACTTTAACTTCCTGAGGTTTGGCAGCCATTGCCATCTCTTTTTTCACAGCCGGCTCCATTGCCAGTTCGGTTGTAGGTTTCGAGACAGATTTAGTTGGATCAGATGAGGCATCTGCGGATTTTTCCACGACGACTTCTGCTATGGTTATTTTGGTTTCTGCTTTTACTACCTTCTTGCGAGTAATAGCTACAGGTTCATGCAGCAAGGAAACTACTGCGCGGGCCAATACATTGCTGGATTTTTGACCAATCATGTCAGCGCGAACTGCATGGCGCCCGGCATCCAACCCACCAATACCTTCAAAGACGTAAGAACCTTCGGCACCAACATCTGTTTTGCCCAAAAATTTTCCGTTTATGTAGATATGAACGCTCGTGCCTGATTGGCCTGTGCCTGCGATGAATATTTTATTGCCTTCAACCTCAGCTGCCTGAATAAGAACAGGTATCGTTGGCTTGCTGGGTTCTCCAACCTTGATTTCGGGCTTGATTTCGGGCTTGATTTCGGGCTTGATTACCGCTTGTTCTGTTGCCGGTTGCGCTGTTACCGCTTCTTTTTTTGGCTGTTGTTCCAGGGAAGCAATTTTGGTTTCTTCTTTTTTTACTTCCTCGACAATTTTAGGTGCTGGAGTCGCTGTTGCCGGTTCAGGCTTTTTTGCTATTTCAACGGTAGGTTGTTTCTCAACCTTTGGTGCCTCAATTGGTACTTTTTTTGCGACCTCTTTCGGCATTTCCTTTGTCGCTTCTTCTTTTGCCTCTATTTTGACTTTTGGCACCGTCTCATTCGAAACTTCTTGCTTTGCTACCTCTTGTTTGGGCTCGGGCAATTGCAAAATCTTGCTGGCTTTGCCGGGCTCGGTAAGCATCACGAGAACTTCGCTTTTCCCATCAGGAATGTTGACGACGCCAGATCGAGCGGAAAACAGTTTCTTGCCGTCATCAAGGGTTGCCCGAATAATCAGATCATGAGAACCAGGTGTAAGCGGCTTATCAAGTACCACAACGAATTCATTGGTTGTGGTAGCTTTTTCCGTTGCAATGATTGTATCTCCATCGAGAATTTCAACCATGCTGCCAGCGGGTGCGCTTCCGGCAATGACGGCGTAACCATCAGTTTCCACCCGCAAAACATCGAACTTTGGCAATGGATGATTGGGCGCTGGCTCGGGAACAGATGCGATGGACGATTGCTCAGCGGGCTTGGCCACAGCATCTGGTTTGGTCTCAACTGTTTCCTTGGGAAGAGACGCCACATCAGTAGACTTTTCAGCCTTTGGCATTTCTTTTTCAACAATGATTTCCGGTGCCGGACCCGTCGCGTTATAGCTGTCGACTATGGCGTACCCTGCCACACCAGCCGCGACCAGACCGCCCGCTATCCACAATATTATTGGTTTAAAAATACTCGCTAGCATCGCCCATTTTCCAATCTTCATGCGGACTTCATGCGGGGCACAAATATCCGGCATTTATCAACTCATTTCGACGAAGTTCGCCTCCTGAACTATTGCGCCACATCAAAATTTGAGTTCAATGTATTTATTAGCACGAACATACACAAACTTGGCTCAAAACCAAAAATTAATGCGAGAAAAACCATGTCATCCAAGTCAATTTGCATTTATTGCGGTTCGCAGAATGGTAAAAACCCCAATTTTGTCGACGCCGCCCGTATTTTGGGCAAAGCACTAGCAGATAATTCGATTCGTTTGGTCTATGGCGGCGGTACAAAAGGCATTATGGGTGAGGTTGCTCGTAGCGTAGCAGATAACAATGGCGACATCGTGGGTATCATCCCGCAATTCCTCTTAAATCTGGAAGGTGATGGCACTGCGCAAAGGGATTTGGGCGAAGTAATTATCACCGAAGACATGCATGAGCGCAAACATATGATGTTTGAACGTGCTGATGCATTTGTGGCGCTTCCCGGCGGAATTGGCACGCTGGAAGAAATCATCGAGGTAATGACTTGGGCACAATTGGGTCGCCATACCAAACCGATAGGCTTTTTGAATATAGATGGATTTTGGGACCCGGTGATTGAGTTGGTCGATCACATGAACCAATCAGGCTTTATCCATTCGATTGATAAGGTTCGACCCCATGTGATCAACAGTGCAGATCAGGTGGTTCCAACGATTATTGATGCCATTTCCCGCGCTAGAAAATCTTCGGAGAAAAACATTTCTAAGATGTAGCGCGTTGCTGTTGCAGCATCGACTGGGTGTAGATTACGAGGCTGGATCAGATCATAACAAATGATATCAACTACCACTTGCTGAATGGGTCCATGAATTAGAAAACCCCATGAGAGATTTGCCGATATGGCAAATGTCAGGCCGTTTTTGAGGTTGTTTTCCGGTTTGATTGACGAGATTTGAGCGCTAGGTTTGCCCAAGATGGGCTTTCACGAGCTTATAGTTTATTGAATCAAGCAGTGCCTGAAAAGACGCATCAATGATGTTGTTGGACACACCAACTGTGGTCCAGCGCTCACCGGTTCCGTCTGTGGAATCTACCAAAACGCGGGTGATGGCCTCAGTGCCGCCATTGAGAATACGCACTTTGAAATCCACCAGTTCAAGGTCTGATATTTGCGATTGATACTTACCTAAATCCTTGCGTAATGCCCGATCGAGAGCGTTCACGGGTCCCTGCCCTTCGGCGACAGAAAAGAATGTTTCTTGGCCAATCTTCACCTTTACCACCGCTTCTGAAGCAGTCACAATCTCGCCCATGGCATTGAAGCGGCGCTCAACTTGCACCTTGAAACTTTCCACATCAAAAAAATGCGGCACAGTGCCAAGTTCACGCCTGGCAAGAAGTTCGAAGCTTGCGCCCGCAGCCTCGTATGCAAAACCGTTGGCTTCGTGTTCCTTGACGATTGAAATGAGGGTATCGAGCTTCGGATTGTTTTTATCAACCTCAATACCCAGTTTTGAAAGCTGATTGATGAAATTGGATTTTCCACCCTGATCAGACACCATGACGCGACGTGAATTGCCGACCAGTTCTGGATGGACATGCTCATAGGTTTCGGGGTCTTTGAGAATTGCGGAGGCATGAATGCCGGCTTTGGTGGCAAAGGCTGATGTGCCAACAAAAGGAGCTTGCGTATGGGATGCGCGGTTTAAAATCTCGTCGAATTTATGGGATAAACTGGTAATTTCCTTTAGTTTTTCGGTTAAGATACCAGTCTCAAACCGTTTTGAATAAACAGGTTTCAACATCAAAGTCGGAATGATGGAAATCAGGTTTGCATTTCCACAACGTTCGCCAATACCGTTCAACGTTCCCTGTATCTGTCGCACGCCTGCATCAATTGCAGCCAGTGAATTTGCTACAGCCTGTCCGGTATCATCGTGAGCATGGATGCCAAGATTTTCTCCCGGCACATATTCCATGATAGCTCTGACAGCCGCCTTCACTTCGCTTGGCTGGGTGCCGCCATTGGTATCACACAATACCACCCATCTTGCGCCTGCTTCGAATGCTGTTTTTGCGCATTGAAGGGCATAATCGGGATTGGCTTTATAGCCATCGAAGAAGTGTTCGCAGTCGACCAGAGCTTCACGGCCATCGGCAACCACTGCTTCGACCGATTGTTTTATGCAATCGAGATTTTCCTCATTGGTCGTTCCGAGCGCCACCCGTACATGGTAGTCCCACGCCTTGGCGACGAAACAGATCGCATCAGTTTTTGATTGCAACAGGCCCGCAATACCCGGATCATTGGAGATAGAAACACCGGGGCGTTTGGTCATGCCAAAACCAACGAAACTTGCAATCTGCGTACGCTTCTGACTGAAAAACTCCGAGTCGGTCGGGTTGGCTCCGGGATAACCACCTTCCACATAATCAATGCCGAAATCATCAAGCATATCTGCAATGACAATTTTGTCCTGAACAGAGAAATCAACACCGGGCGTTTGTTGACCATCACGCAAAGTGGTATCGAAAAGGTAGATGCGTTCCTTGCTCATCGCTTCGCTTCCCATGTGGTTACCCGCTCGCCAGTTTCTGAATCTTTTGAATCCATTAGCTGGATTCCCTGAGCCAAAAGTTCATCCCTAATCCGGTCGGCTTCTGCCCAGTTGTTCTCCTTGAAGAAGGCCAAGCGCTTGGTGATTTCACCTTCAACGTCCACATCCACATCGCTCCGGAACCAGTCTTCTGGCGACTGTTGCAATATACCTAATATCCCAGCCGCGCCGAGAATTTCCGACGTATCAATTGCCTGTGTTGAACCGAGCAAAGTGCTAAACGCTTCCGATGTATGAAGGTCGTCCATCAGCATCTCCAGAACTTTAGTACTCGGAGCAGATGCCGCGACCGGCCAGTGAGGTTCCAGCGCCCGGTACATGCTGTTGAGATTTGCCTCGGCCTCCTCCAAACGTTTCACGCTGAAATCTATCGGCTCGCGGTAATGGGTTTTGAGCATTGCGAGCCGCAGCACTTCACCGGGCCATTTGCGGCCGCCGAATTTATCTGTGTGCAGCAAATCATGAATGGTGATGAAATTACCATCGGACTTGGACATCTTTTTGCCCTCGACCTGAAGGTAACCGTTGTGCATCCAGATATTTGCCATCTTATTGGTGTCATGGGCGCAGCAGGATTGGGCAATTTCGTTTTCGTGGTGCGGGAAGATGAGGTCCAGCCCGCCGCCGTGAATATCGAAGACTTCACCCAGATGATGCTCGCTCATAACCGAGCATTCAATGTGCCAGCCGGGGCGACCACGAATGGATTTGGTCTTGCTGCCTTCGGTGAAACTTGCATCCCATCCCGGTTCACTATCGCTGGATTGTTTCCACAGGACGAAGTCTCCCGGCGAGCGCTTATGGCTTTCTACCGCAACGCGAGCTCCAGCCAATTGTTCATCGAGTTTTCGGTTTGATAATTTGCCGTATGCAGGCATTTTTTTGACATCGAACAGCACTTCAAGCCCACTACCACCGCTGACCACATAAGCATGGCCTTTGTCGATCAACACCTGGATCATGGCAATCATGCCATCGATATGCTCGGTGGCACGGGGTTCGAAATCCGGCTCCGCGCAGCCAAGAGACTTGATGTCTTCGTGGAACTGATTGGCGGTTTTTTCCGTTACATTGCGGATCGCTTCATTGAGCGGCAGGTTCGGGAAATCTTGCAATGCACGCGCATTGATTTTATCGTCCACATCCGTGATGTTGCGAACATATGTGACGTGATCTTCGCCATAGATATGGCGCAGCAAACGGTTGAGCACATCGAACACAATCACCGGACGGGCATTGCCGATATGGGCAAAATCATAGACCGTTGGCCCGCACACATACATACGGACATTGTCGAAATCAATCGGCTTGAATATCTCTTTGGTGCGGGTCAGGGTATTGTATAATTTTAATTCAGTTTTATCGGTCATCACATTTCCCAAAATGCATAAAATTTAATTCCGGAGCCCGGAACGTTCATGTTATTGATTTGGAAAAGAACGACCGGACTAGCGAAAAGCTAGTCAATAATTTTGCAGGTAATAATGCAGCACGCGAATGCGTTTAAAGTCGTCATGGTTTTGTTATCGCGCCAAAGCTGGACTGCGTCAACCAAGAAAATTCAGGAGTAGGGAAATGGCTAACCAAGCCATAACGACGGCAATCAGGCCATCAAGAATACGCCAAGCGATTTTTCTTTCAAACACGGGCTGTAACAGCCGTGCACCAAACCCAAGCGCAAAAAACCAGAGAAATGAGGCTGAAACAGCCCCTAATGTGAAAGCGATTCTCTCGATGCCATGCCAGCGTGCGGCAAGCCCGCCAACCAGTATTACCGTATCCAGATAGACATGGGGGTTGAGGAAGGTGAAGGCGAGACATATGGAGATTGCCTGCATCAACGAAATATCCTTTTCCGATGAGGCCTTCATGGCATGGGGAAAGATTGCACGTTTGGCAGCAAGGAATGCATAGGTAATCAGGAACAAAAAACCACCCAAAGTGATGATTTTGAGCAGTTGCGGGTATTTTTCAACGAACACGCCCAGTCCAGCAACACCAATCACGATTAGCAAGGCATCGGCTAGCGCACAAATCAGGCACAGGAGAAATACATGTTGACGCAGCAATCCCATGCGTAAAATGAAGGCATTTTGCGCTCCGATTGCGATAATCAACGAGCCACCCAGCGCGAAACCGGAAAGAGCAGAATAGTACAAAATGGTGGTTTCCCCGATTATCTTCAAGCGATCATTAATGGATTATTTAATACGATTTTTCAATCCTGTGATGTTTTGCACATTATTAACCCGTTGAGCTCATTATATCAGTGTGGACAGGCAGTGATGCCAAACATATTTAGGTGAAAAGCCATGAATTATAAATCAGAACAATTTCGCTCCAAGGCTGACCGCGAACGCGATGATGCCATGCAGGCTCGATTTGCTACTGCTAAGTTACCTGCCATTCAAGCCGAAGGAGCATTGCAACAAATCCGCCGCGAGAATATTGAAAAAATGAAAAAGCCCGGCCCATTTGGTACCTATAATTGCGTGCTCTAAAATAACTTCATCTGGTCGGTCTTGACCAGTTTGTTAGGCTTATTCGGTCCCTTACCGATGGGTTCAATTTCTACCCTTGTTTGAATTTCCGGACCGGAATTTGAAACCTTATTGACCGCTTTTCCAACCGGAATTGCCTCAAGATAATCCTCCCCAAAGGGCAACATCAATTCTTTTACATCTCTTGGTTCCTGAGTTTTACAATCCAGCCATCGGTTAAAATCCTCTGGCTTGATGATCACCGGCATGCGGTGGTGAATGGCTGAGAGGGATTTGTTGGCGCTGGTAGTTAGAATGCAACCGCTATCAATTTCGCTGCCATCGGGGCTGGCCCAGCTTTCCATCAATCCACCAAAAACCATTATGTCACCATTGCGGGGGCGTACCCAGTAGGCCTGTTTTTCCTCTCCCTTCCGATACCACTCGTAATAACCAGATGCCGGGATCAGCATTCGGCGGTGGCGCATGGCATTGCGGAAGGATGGTTTTTCGGCGGCGGATTCGCTACGTGCGTTTAGCAGCAGTGAAAACTCGCCCGGTTCCTTTACCCATGCAGGCACCAGCCCCCAACGTACCAGAATTGGGGCGATTTGAGAGGCACCATCAGTGCCGATCATTAATATTGGCTGGGTCGGCGCTATGTTGTAGCGCGGCGGAAATTGTTCCAGGTTATTGAGGTTAAACAGAGCCTCCACGGCCTCGGTGGATTCAACAAGAGCATATCTTCCGCACATTTTTCCTACCGATTGCCAATATTGTCTGATTCCGTCTAATTTACTAACCAGAACATGGAGAAAGTACCTTTGCCAGATAATTCTATCATTCAGGCCACTTCTGTTGCGATATTTGAAGATGAGCGGGTTTTATTGATATTGCGCGGGCGAGAGCCTCTGATGGGGCTTTGGTCGCTTCCCGGCGGCAGATTACAATCCGAGGAAACCCACGAACAAGCAGCAATTCGTGAAATAAGAGAGGAAACAGGCTTGCATGTTTCAAAATTGATGTTTGTGCAGGATTTCGTTCCTTTTCACATAAAAGATGGTGTGAAGATTGAAAGCAAATTTCGATTGGAAGTGTTTACCAGCCTTCACTTTTCGGGAAACTTACAGGCCAGAGACGATGCCGAGGACGCACGATGGGTGGCAATGTCAGAACTACCTTCCCTGCCCCTCACCCCGTACGCTGAGCAGATTATCGCGCGGGCCCATAAAACAGTCCTCACTCAATCTTGAACCGGATTGATTGAGTTTGAATGGCACAAAGCGCAAACATGTGTGAGATTGGGTTCAACTGGGAGGATTGAGCCGTGTACAATGAAAACTCTGTAAGCAATCGTATTTCTATCTCCATTATATTATTAGCGCTTTTAATGGCGTTTGGATGGATCAATGTGGCAAAATCTGATCCAAATCCTGCTCCGCGTGAAAACTGGAAGACGGATTTTTCTAAAACTTCGATCAAATTTTCAGAGGTTATGTCCGGCGGTCCGCCGAAAGACGGTATTCCCTCGATTGATGATCCGAAATTTGTAGCTATTGGCGAAGCAAGCCAATTTAGCGATCGGGAGCCAGTAATCGGGCTTGAAATTAATGGCGATGCACGCGCATACCCGCTTAGTGTTTTGATGTGGCATGAAATTGCCAACGACATTGTTGGTGGCACAGCCGTTACAGTCACCTATTGCCCGCTTTGTAATGCGGCAATTGTTTTTGATGCAACGATTGAGGGCAAACGCCATACATTTGGCACCACGGGGCGGCTGCGAAATTCCGATCTGCTTATGTATGACCGGGTGAAAGAGAGCTGGTGGCAGCAATTTTCTGGCGAGGCGGTGATTGGTGATTATTTGGGGAAACTTTTGCGCATTGTGCCGTCGCGGCTAGAATCCTTTGCCAATTTCAAGAAACGTTTTCCGAATGGCAAGGTGCTGGTTCCCGACAATGCCGGTGCCCGTAATTATGGTCAAAACCCATATGTGAGTTATGATGACAACAGCAATACACCATTTCTTTTCCGTGGTTCACTGCCAAAAAATATCGCGGCCATGGCGCGGGTGATTGTGGTGCGCGATGTTAATGGTCCGATCATTCTTTCCATGAAAAAACTGCGTGATCAGGGTAAAATGGCAATTAACGGCTTCCAGTTTAACTGGCAGGAGGGACAAGCCTCGGCGCTCGATGTGGGTGACATTTCCAAAGGTCGGGAAGTAGGCAATGTGACCGTGCAGCGCGAAAACAAAGATATTGCCTATGATGTTACATTCGCATTTGTTGCCCATGCATTTCATCCCGAGGTCAAAATACGCCAATAGACATTTAATCATTTTCACAGATTGCAGGATGGGGTATGGATGCCTCATTGATTTGTGGAATAATTTTGGAAATGATGCGCGGCAAACTCCTTAAGTTTCTATTTATGACGGCTTTCCTTTTGGGGTCGCCGCTTGCACTTGCGCAAACGGCTAAGACAGAAGCGCCAAAACCGCGTATCAATGTGCTTCCGCCTGCCTATGACAATCAAATGATGCGGCTTGCCGAAATTTTAGGCGCACTTCACTACCTGCGGGAATTATGCGGTTCAAATGAAAAACAGCTCTGGCGCGAGAAAATGACCTTTTTGATTGCCAATGAGGAACCAACGGATGAACGCAAGGCAAGACTGATTTCAAATTTCAACAAGGGTTTCAGAGGGTTTCGAGAGATATATCGCGAATGCACTCCCACTGCTGTTACTGCTGCAAACCGCTATTTAAAGCAGGGCGCACGGCTTTCTGCCGAAATTCCAGATCGGTATGGCCGTTAACCATTGGATAAGAATCCATCATCGTTTTTGGGGATATCTATTGGGGTTTCAGGTATTTAGCCCTATGAAGAGCATTGCAGATACTCCGACGACGGAGCTTTTGTTCGATACCATTTTGACCAAATTGTTTTGAGGGCATGAAACCCACATGAAAAAGCTGTCTTACGATCTCAAGGCTCAGATTGTCGAAGAGAAAAAAGCAATCATCCAGCAAATGTTTACGGACCTTTGGGATGAAGCTAATGAACAAGGTATTGAGCCTGAACTGATAGCTGAAATACTGGTTGAAAATTCAATTCGCGAATTGGTAACCAAATATGGTGATGGCGAAACTGGACGGATGCTGACCCGGCTGCAAAAACTTGACGAACATGGTGCTTTTCTGCCGCAAATCACGTTGCAATAAGTACTATTGCACTCCTGAGCATCAATTTATTACGTTTAAAAATGCTATTGAGCTTCCAGTCAGTGGAAGGTGTATAAGTGTGCATCTCAGTTCACTAGGGCAGCCAAAATATAATGAACAAAAAATCGATGTTGCCCCTTTTGGCACTGCTCATAGCGGCGGGAGCCTATTGGTTTTGGCCCCAAACCCAAAGTCCTTCAGAGGGCAAAATAGCTTCTGGCGGACCTATTGTTGGTGTTAAGGTGCCTGAACTTACGGGTGTTGCTGTAGCAGGTGAACGACTTTTTAATGCAAATTGCGCTACCTGCCACGGATCGAATGCTGCCGGGCGTGACGGGATTGCCCCGCCATTGGTTCATAAAATCTACGAACCTAATCATCACGGAGATCAATCCTTCATTCTGGCTGCTCAAAGAGGTGTTCGGGCGCATCACTGGCCGTTTGGCAATATGCCGCCAGTGACTGGGGCCTCAAAAGGAGATGTGCAAAAGATCGTTGCGTATGTGCGTACCCTGCAAAGAGCGAACGGTATCCATTGATGCAATTTTCCATGCCATCCAAATTTATCAAGGCGCTTGGAAGGATGTTCTCCTTCCTTTCTCTGATGACTTTGTTGCAGGTTGTAGGGCTTGTCATACGCCCCGGAATCTAACTGGTGCACGGAAATTTGATCAACGCTTGCAGGGTGCCGGCGACCTTCCCGATGGAGGAAGTTCTCCTCCGATTACAACTACTAAACTTTTGGCCAAAAGATGGACTGTCAGTAATTTAAAATATGCGCTACGGACCGGCGTACGCCCCGGTGGAGACGTTTTTGGCGGTGCCATGGGAGAAGTTGTGCACAAAGGAACTTCCTTCCTCAATGACAATGATCTTGCCGCAATTGCCGTCCATCTGCTGGATAAGGAATAGGCGTAGTGTTTAAATTTGTCAGTGCAGGATACCTGTTGGGAAAGACCAACTAAATTGAGACTTTGCGATTTCTCTTTTTCGTCCTAACATGGTGCCAAATGACGGACGGGATGGGAATGTTGCGCATAGATATTTGGCGATTTGGGAATGCCATATTAATTGGCCTGCTGGGTGGGATGTTGTTTAGCACCAATGCTGCCTCAATTGCCTTCGCCCAATCGGACGCACCGAAAGTTCCTGAGGTGATTTCAGAACAGCCTGAGGCAGAAGAAGCAGAAGATATCCCCGACAAGAATGAAGAAGAGCCAAATAAATTATCAGAAGACCTTCCAAAAAAGTCAATTACCAGCCCGCCCAATATCAATAAATACACACCCCCGCCAATATTGCGAGATTTGGCCTTGCTGCCCTTCCCGGCGCGGCGAATGCATGAGTTGATACTGGAAGCTGCAGAATTGGGAGATGTTGAGAAATTGCGCCCCTATATCGGCTATGGTAGCAACACGACCATGTTATCATTGGGTGGGATTGAGGATGACCCTATCAATTTTCTTAAAACGCTTTCCGGCGATTCCGAGGGGCATGAGGTTCTGGCAATTTTGATCGAAATTTTGGAATCTGGTTTTGTCCACCTGGATGAAGGCACCGAGCAGGAACTTTTTGTCTGGCCGTATTTCTTTGCTCAACCCATCGATAAACTGACGCCCAAGCAGCGGGTGGAACTGTTTCGGATCATCACCTACGGCGACTTTGAAGATATGAAATCTTTCGGGGCTTATATTTTTTATCGGGTAGGAATCACACCTAAAGGACGATGGCGTTTCTTCGTCGCCGGGGATTGAACTATTGAAATTCCTGCGCTCCTTACCCAAATAATGCGCAAAGGGGATAAAAATGCAGTTCGATGAGAATTTATTGGTCCAGAGCGATGAGAAGCAAATTCTGGTGAAGTCCAGTCGTTCCAAACTCATTTACCGGATCATTTTGTTTCAGTTCAAACTGGCTGCAGATGGTATTCGTGATCTTCTACTCAGCCCGTTATCGATCATAGCCGGAATTCTTGGAATACTGTTTTCATCCAACGACCCGCATTATTACCTCAACAAACTTTTGAAGACTGGCCAGGCCAGCGACCGTTGGATCAATCTGTTTGACAGCGAGCCGCCACGACGCACAGCAACAAGCCGCGACACATTGGATGGTCTTGCGCGTCGTTTTGAAGAAGCGGTGCGCAAAGATTATGCCAGAAACGGCGTAAGTGCCAAGGCTGCCAAGAAATTTGAAGACGTTTTGAAGGACATCAAATCACGGCATCGCTAGAAAGCCATTCCTTGAGCAAAGTTTGCTACTCTGCTATTGGCAAGGCATGAATAAATCCCACACTCAAATATTAGATAATAGAAGGCTCGTCCGAATTGGCGGTGAGGAAGCTGCCGAATTCCTGAATGGGCTGATTACATGTGATGTGCTCGTTCTGACAGAAAAACAGGCGGCATTCGGCGCACTTCTTTCGCCCCAAGGGAAGATATTGTTTGATTTCTTTGTTATTCGTGACGAGCATGGATTTCTTATCGATATCGATGCAGCATCCAGCGACGATTTCATCAAGCGACTGATGTTTTACAGATTGCGGCGGAAGGTTGAGATTGGCGTTGAAGAAGAATTTCAATCAGTGCTGGTTAGCTGGGGCGTTGGGTTAGAAGTCGAGGATGCATTGAGCATCACTGATCCGCGTCTTGAGGAGGCTGGACAGCGCCATTATTGCAAATCCTTGCCACAAGCCACCCATGATGATTATGCGCGGCACCGGATATCTCTTGGCCTGCCAGAGGGTGGCGACGATTTTCAATTTGGTGATGCCTTCCCCCATGAAGCATTGATGGATCAATTTGGCGGCGTTGATTTTCAAAAAGGATGTTACGTCGGTCAAGAGGTAGTATCGCGGATGCAACATCGAGGCACTGCCCGAAAACGCATTATAAAGGTGCATTCGGATTCGAACCTGCCGGAAAGTGGAACCGATGTTCTTGCTGATGGTAAACTGGTCGGAACTCTTGGCAGCGTTAGTGGGAATATCGGGCTTGCTGTTTTACGTTTGGACCGGGTGGCTTTGGCCAAAGAAAACGGGCTCGCCCTTACTGCTGGCGATGCTACTATCGAAGCTGAAATTCAATCATGGGCCAAATTTGGCTGGCCCGTAAAGGTATAACTGGCAACCGATGGCAAAACCACCACGCGCATGGCAGAGAATGTTATCGGGCCGACGACTTGATTTGCTTGATCCTTCTCCACTTGATGTTGAGCTTGAAGACATCGCTCATGGCCTCGCACGTGTTGCACGCTGGAACGGACAAACCAAGGGATCACACGCCTATTCGGTTGCTCAGCATTCTATTCTAGTGTGGCAGATTTTTTGCAAACTTAAACCTGACGCAAGCCCCAAGTGGGAAATGATGGCGTTGCTGCATGACGCACCGGAATATGTGATCGGCGATTTGATTTCACCGTTCAAGGCTGCTGTTGGGGGAGACTATAAGGTGCTTGAGGAACGGTTATTAAATGCTGTTCATTTGCGTTTTGGATTGCCCAATGCTCCACAAAAATTGAAGCCGATTATCAAGAGGGCCGATACTGTAGCCGCCTATTTTGAGGCTACTCGTCTTGCCGGTTTTAGCGAAGAGGAAGGTGTGCAATTCTTTGGACGCCCGCGCGGAATTTCTCCTACAAAGCTTGAACTTAAACCAATTCCTACTGATCAGGCACAGGCAAAATTTCTTGCCTTGTTCAAGAAAATTGAAAAACGGATATGACCGTTCCCTCCACTCCGGCAATTGAAATCGGACTAAATGCAGCCATTGTGGCGGTGATGGATTACAAACCGATGATCCTTTGTATACCCGGCCCGGAACAGCCTGGCAGCGATGCGTTGCCATCAGGCCCGTTTGATCCACCAGTGCATCGTACCATGGAACTTGGATTGCAAGGCTTTGTTAAAGAGCAGACCTCTCTCAAGCTTGGCTATATCGAACAACTTTATACATTTGGCGATCGTGGCCGCCATCAGTCTCCGGCAGACCCGCTCCCCCATATGGTTTCGGTTGGATATTTAGCGTTAACGCAATTGGACGACTCTACTACCGAGAAATTTTCCGGAGGAAAATGGAAGAACTGGTATCATTTTTTTCCGTGGGAGGATTGGCGTAGTGGCCGGCCAGCCTTGCTGGATGAAGCAATTTTACCGGCCCTTACCAAATGGGCGGAGGCATCTACTGCGAAATCTCAAAAACATAATCTACGCACCGGCGCTTTGTCGCCCGACGCACGCGTGCACATGGCATTCGGATTGGAGGGAGCTCCATGGGAGGATGAATTGGTGCTGGAGCGCTACGAATTGCTCTATTCAGCGCGACTATTGGAGGAAGTGGTGTCCGACGGGCATGTGGAACAAACAAATATCGGATGCCCGTTAGGCGTATCGATGATGTATGACCATCGCCGAATTCTGGCTACAGCAATGGCGAGGCTGCGCAGTAAATTGCGCTATCGCCCAGTGGTGTTTGAATTGATGACAAGCGAGTTCACCCTGCTGGAATTGCAACAAACGGTTGAGAGTATTTTTGGCCGGGCGGTGCATAAACAAAACTTCCGCCGTACGGTGGAAAAAGCAAAGCTTGTAGAGGCAACTGGTGCAACATCATTGCGCACAGGTGGCAGACCAGCGGCACTGTTTCGCTTCAGACGTGAAATTGTGGAAGAGCGGCCTATGCTTGGGTTACGCGTAGGGCGCGGCTAGGAAATTGTAATATCCAAACCCAGATCAAGCGTTGGCGCAGCCATGGTGATCTTGCTGGTGGAGATATAATCTACGCCGGTATCCGCAATGGCTTTGACCGTATCAATATTGACGTTGCCGGAAGCCTCCAGCTTGGTGCGGCCGCCATCCACAGAGTTGTTTTGTTCAACGGCCTTGGCCAAGGTTTCCAGAGACATGTTATCCAGCAGTACCGCATCTGGCCGGGCTTTCAACGCCTCGGCCAATTGTTCGAGGGTATCAACCTCGATTTCCACCTGCACCAGATGGCCGCCATAGGCGCGCGCGCGGTTGATGGCCAATTCGACGCCGCCGGCAACGGCGATATGATTATCCTTGATCAATACAGCATCATAAAGCCCGAAGCGATGGTTCGAACCACCACCGCATTTCACTGCATATTTATCAAAGGCGCGGTGACCTGGAGTGGTTTTGCGAGTATCGCAGATTTTGGCTTGGGTATGAGAAATCAGATCCCGAAACTTCGCGGTATAAGTGGCGATGCCAGACATGCGCATCAGATAGTTGAGCGCGACGCGTTCTGACGAAAGGATGGAGCGAGCGTTACCGCTGATCTCTGCAACTTTTGTGCCAGCGGAGATGTGGGTTGTATCATTGGCGAGGATATTGAACTCGACCGTATTGTCTATTGCTGCAAATGTGGCTTTGGCCAAATCAATGCCTGCGAGAATGCCATCTTCTCTGGTGGACATGGTCGCCGTGGCAATTGCATCAGCCGGAATGGTCGAATTGGTGGTGATATCCCCGGCATCTCCCAAATCCTCATGTAGTGCAGCTCGCACAGCTTTGTCGATCAGGATTGGAGAAAGGAACGGGGTCAGATTATCACTCATGTTGTCTCGCATATTTCTTCAATTGCTTTTTCGGCCTCCGCAAGGGTGAGGAAGGTTCTGCGTTTCCAATTTTCAACAGGGTTCGGGAAATCTGTGCGAAAATGCCCGCCTCTGCTCTCTTCGCGCAGTAGTGCAGCGACCGTTATCATCTTGGCCGTGGCCAGTGCGTTGGAGAAGCGGGAGGAGTTGTTTTTCTCGGACAGTTCCACAATGATTGTGAGGGCCTTTTTCAACCCCTCGGCTGTGCGTACCACGCCAACATATTCGCTCATGGTGGAACGGAGTTTTTTCAGATTTACGGGGCTGGGTATCGTTGCATCTTCCGTACCGCTTCTTTGGCCAATCGGATGTAACTCGTTGACTGGCAGATGATCGACAATATCATCGGCAATGCGTGATGAGAACACGACAGCTTCAAGCAGGGAGTTGGATGCCAAACGATTGGCCCCGTGAGCGCCTGTGGAAGTTACTTCACCGCAAGCCCAGAGACCGTCAAGCGAAGTGCGCCCATCGGCATCGGTCAAAATACCACCCATGTGGTAATGCACTGCCGGAATAACCGGAATGCGCTCTTTCGAAGGGTCAATGCCTGCATCCTGACAATAGCCAAATACTGTCGGAAATTCGTCCTTGAAACGGTCGCCTACAGCTTTGGTGCAATCGAGCCATGCGCCTCTGCCGGATGCGACTTCTTCGAATATACCGCGAGCAACAATGTCACGGGGTGCCATTTCTGCATGTTTGTCTATCGCCACCATGAAACGTTCGCCTGCATCATTGTGCAACGTGCAGCCTTCCCCACGCAGGGCTTCAGTTGCCAGTGGCGCCGGGTCTTTACCGACATTAATGGCAGTAGGGTGGAACTGGACGAATTCAGGATCAGCGATCACTGCCCCTGCTCTCGCTGCCATGCCTGCGCCACCACCGCGGGCCTGTTTTGGGTTGGTCGTAACTTCATAGAGTGCGCCGACGCCGCCAGTGGCGACCACAACGGCACGGGCTTTAAGTTCTATGCGGGTTTGAGAGCGCCCTTCTTCGGGTCGTGCAATCAAACCCGAAACTTGCTTGCCAGACATCACCAATTCTTCGGCCACATAGCCTTCAAGCAAGCGAATGGATGGCGTAATGTGGACAGCACTTACCAACGCGTCCATGATGGCCTTTCCTGCCATATCGCCCTTGACGCGCACGACTCGATTTTCTGAATGGGCCGCTTCGCGCGAGGTAACCAGACGACCCTCCAGATCGGTATCAAAGGGAACGCCGTATTCGAGCAAATCGTGAATGCGATCGGCAGCCTGCCCTACCATCAGGGCTCCAATATTTTCATCGACGATACCAGCACCTGCGTTAATGGTATCAGCCAGATGCTTATCCACCGTATCGCCTTTAGATACAGCAGCGGCGATGCCAGCTTGTGCCCAAGCAGAGGATGCACCCGTGCCAATTGGTGCTGCTGCCAGTACAGTTACCGGGCGCGGTGCCATTTTCAGAGCGCAAAAAAGACCAGCCAGACCGCCGCCAATGATGATGACGTCATCAGAATCAACAAAGGCATCCGGTGAGAACAGTTCTGCTTGTTTGGCCATATTTAGTTGCTTTTCAAATTCACCATGCGCTCAACAGCACGTTTTGCTTTTTTGGCAAGGGCCGGATCAACCAGAACTTCGTCGCGCATGTAAACCAGACTATCGAGAATTTTAGGTAAGGTGATACGCTTCATGTGAGGGCAAAGATTGCAAGGCTTGATGAATTCCACGCCTTTGACTTCCTCTTCGATATTTGCAGCCATTGAACATTCGGTTACCAGCATCACACGGGCACCGGGCTTTTGCCCTCTGGCATATTCGATCATGCCTGCGGTGGAGCCTGCATAATCACAAACGTCCACCACTTCAGGCGGGCATTCTGGGTGACCGATAATTTGGAGGCCGGGGTCTGCCTCTTTATAGGCCAGCAATTCCTCGGGCGTGAAACGCTCATGCACTTCACAATGGCCCTTCCATGTGAGGATTTTCACATCCGTTTGCTTGGCAACGTTTTGAGCCAGATATTCATCGGGGATAAGGAATACAGTATCGGTTCCCATGCTTTCCACCACATGCACCGCATTTGAGGAAGTACAGCAAATGTCACTTTCGGCTTTCACTTCTGCCGAAGTGTTCACATAGGTGATGATCGGTACGCCAGGATGAGCTTCGCGCAATAAGCGGATATCTGCGCCAGTGATCGATTCAGCTAATGAGCAACCGGCTTTGGCATCTGGGATAAGAACGGTTTTTTCAGGGTTCAGCAACTTGGACGTTTCCGCCATGAAATGCACGCCGCACTGGATGATGATTTCCTCGTCCACCATGCCTGCTTCGGCTGCAAGTTGCAGACTGTCACCCTTGATGTCGGCAACGCAGTGATAGATTTCCGGCGTTTGATAATTATGCGCGAGAATTACCGCGTTGCGCTGTTTTTTCAGCTTGTTGATGGCATAAACGTATGGCGCATGGACTGGCCATTCAATTTCCGGGATGTGATGGCGCACCAGCTCATAAAGGGGGGCCGTTTCCCTCGCCACCTCCTCTGTGTATTCCAAAGATGGCATGGGCAATTGGCCAAAACGTTCTTCAGCCGTTTTACGCGAAGAAACTATTTCCGCATTTCCGATATCCATAATATCAGCCATATCCATCTCCATATCCCACCATTGGTCAAAAATTTGATTTATACTCAATATGAGCATAAGGTGGGTGAAAAAACATGTCCTCGAAGGACAGTTATTATTTAACCAGTTTTACAAACGAATTCAAGGGTTGGCAAACGATGCTGTGGATATTTTTCTCGAATTAGCCAAAAACGACCATCGTTTCCGAGCGCAATTCGAAGTTTTATGGTCCAAAAACCTGCTAGCAGCGGCATATGAGGATAATCTGAGAAGTGGCAGCAGGTTTTCAGATAAATTGTGCGTTAAATTTAATCGATAAGTACTTTCTGTGATTCCAATATCGCAATAAGTGCCCTGGATCAGATAAAATGGATATCCAGACTATTGCAGCCCTGAAGAGAAGGGTAACGACCGTTCGAGAATTTCATTTATATCGGAAAACATTCCAGACTTCCCTCTTCCATTTTATGGATCAATAAAATTCACTTGATGTGGCGCGTCAAACTTATATGTTCCGATGGTTGAAATAAGTAAGGTCTTCGAAATGTCGACGGAAAATATGAGCAAAACCAAAATTTGGTCAATCATTGCAATAGGTTGCCTGGTCGGCATATTGGCCTTTGGACCACGTTCAATTTTTGGATTTTTCATGGTTCCAATGACTGATGCCAATGGCTGGAGCCGCGAGGGATTCGCTTTTGCGATTGCCATTCAAAATCTGGCCTGGGGTGTAGCGCAGCCATTTGTCGGAATGATTGCTGATAAATATGGCACCGCCAGAACCCTGATATTTGGTGTGGTATTTTACGTGGCCGGGCTGCTGATTATGTCCCAAACCACCGACATTACGACGCTTACATTGTCAGCCGGCGTGTTGGTGGGAATTGGCGTTGCGTCGAGTGCGTTTTTCCTGATTATTGCTGCTTTTGCCCGGCTATTGCCCGAGCAATATCATGGTATTGCCTTTGGTTTGGGGACTGCGTCAGGCTCCGCCGGACAATTCCTGTTCTCCCCTATCGGCAACGCATTCCTTGAGCAATATGGCTACGTGATTACGCTTTATTTTCTCGCTGCCTGCGTCGCCTTTATCCCGTTGCTGGTGGCACCATTACGCGGAAAGCCGGAGATCAAGACCGAAGATGGTCGGGCAAATCAGACGATTCGTGAAGCGATTGTTGAGGCTTTCAGCCATCGCTCCTATCGGCTTTTGACCTTCGGTTTCTTTGTTTGCGGCTATCACGTTGCCTTCATCACGGTGCATATGCCTTCTTATATTGTTGATCTTGGTCTTGATCGATCACTGGGGCGGTGGTCGATTGGCATTATCGGACTGTTCAATATTTTCGGGGCGATTTTATCCGGTACGCTGATGATGCGGATGCCCAAGCGATATATTTTAAGCTTTATCTACATCAGCCGTGCAGTCATCATTACAATCTTTGTTCTGATGCCGATTAGCCCGCTATCCGTGATTATTTTTTCAGCAGGTATGGGCGTATTATGGCTTTCAACTGTGCCGCCAACGCAAGGCCTTGTGAAGGTTATGTTCGGCACACGATATATGTCGATGTTGTTCGGTTTTGTATTCTTTTCCCATCAGGTAGGTTCATTCCTGGGTATTTGGTTAGGCGGAAAAATATTTGATGCCACCGGTTCCTATGATCTGATGTGGTGGAGTTCGGTTGTGGCAGGCCTTGCGGCAGCTGCCGTGCATTGGCCAATCAAGGAAGTACCACAAGGACGCTATGCCGTGGGTTAGATTGCGTTGAATGCCTTTTCTATGGTTTTTATGAACCCCGCCCTCTCGTCAGGAGGGCGAACGCCCCTTGGAAGGTAGATGTGTCGGTCGAGAAAAAACCGGGTTAACTCCAAGCCATTGGATAAATCTGAATGGCTGGGGTTCTGGGACAATGGCTCCGTTGCAACTCGCAAGAACGAAGGCAAAGCCAACATTCTATCAGCCCAGTTTTCTCCTGCATCCCTGCTGACGGCACGTCCTGATTTTGGCGAGACATATATCAACTCTTTGGTTGCGCCCGTTGCAGCACATTCAGCCAGGTCCAATCCGAAGCCTAATTCTTCGAGCAAGGCCAATTCGAAATGAACCATGAGTTGGGCTGCTATTTCCGGCACTTCCAGATGGTCGAGAATGACCAACCCAGCCCGATAGAGCGCCAGATGCGGGTCACGTTCGGGCAGCAGGCGAAAATGCCCGGCGAGAGTTTGAATACCATAAATTCCCAGAGGTGTTTCCATAAGAGTTGCGGCACGTAGGGTCTCTGGCTCGATGGAAAATGCACCTAAATGCTCTTCAAGACGCGCCCGCCAGTTCACGGCAACGGAATTTCCGGGCTGCAATACCGGGCGCATTCGTGAAGAACGCCCACCGCGCACAATACCTAAATGGCGACCGCGCTCAGGTGTCATCACCTCTGCGATAACACTGTTTTCGCCATGACGGCGCACACCAAGAATCAGACCTTCATCACTCCATTGCATGGGGCAATTGTGCGCTAATTACGGGGAAATTCAAGGCCCATTTCGCGGAAGCGTTCGGGGTCATTGCCCCAGTTTTCGCGAACTTTCACAAACAGGAACAAATGCACGGTCTGATCGAGAATCTCGCCAATCTCCTTGCGTGCAGCCATAGAAATAGCCTTGATCGTCGCACCATTTTTACCGATCAGGATTTTCTTTTGGCTATCGCGCTCAATATAAATCGCTTGTTCGATTTTTACAGAACCATCATCTTTTTCGGTCCAGTTTTCCGTTTCCACATGCGATGCATATGGCAATTCCTGATGAAGGCGAAGGAAGAGTTTTTCACGGGTGATCTCAGCTGCAAGCTGGCGCATGGGCAGATCGGAGATTTGATCTTCAGGATATAGGTGTGGTCCCTCGGGTAGATTATCGATAAGATATTGCATGAACACTTCACTTCCATCGCCTTTCAGCGCTGACATCATGAAGGTCGCATCAAACTCAGCCAGTTTGTTGGCAGCTTCTGAAAGCGCAAGCAGCTTATCGCGTTGAATTTGATCAATCTTGTTGAGCAGCAGAACCTTTTTTCCCGGAATATTACCAACGCCTTGAAGAATACGGGGTAATTCTTCCGTGATGCCGCGCTCCACATCGAGCAGGAACACGGTGATATCCGCGTCCTTTGCACCGCCCCATGCGGTGGTGACCATGGCTTCATCGAGCTTGCGGCGGGGTTTGAAGATTCCCGGCGTATCAACAAAGATGATCTGGCAATTATCCTGCATGGCGATGCCGCGCATAATGGCGCGCGTGGTCTGCACTTTATGGGTGACAATCGATACTTTCGCGCCCACAAGCAGGTTCATCAAAGTAGATTTACCAGCGTTGGGCGCACCAATTAGCGCAACAAAACCTGCCTTTGTCGGGAACTCACTGGTTTTTGTTTCTTCTAGTGTGTCTTTTTTTGTGTCTGTAGGTTTTTCACTCATGTGGCTGCCTTCGATTTTTCCCATACGCCTTCTTGTTCCAGCATGGCGCCTGCTGCTACCTGTTCGGCAGCTCTTTTTGAACGGCCAATGCCGGTGCACTCTACGCGCTCTTTTACGACCACGCCTACGGTAAATTCAGGATCGTGGTCTGGTCCTGTACGCTTCAATTCAGAATAGACTGGCGTACCCAACCGGTTTGCATGTGCCCACTCCTGAAGCGCTGTCTTTGAATCGCGCTCAGCGCCTGCATCATCATAAATCCTGTCGACCCAAAAACGCTCAATAAATGCGTTGGATGCATCCAGCCCGCTATCAAGAAAGATTGAAGCAATCAGTGCTTCAAGTACATCAGCGCGCACAGATTGCATGCGCTTGCCCTTTAGTTCCTTGAGGTCGCCACCGGTTCTAATGAATTCGTGCAGGCCTAGTTTATCAGAAATCTGCGCAAGCGTACTACCCTTCACCATGGCGTTCAAGCGCAGGGAAAGTTCGCCCTCATCCGCATCAGGAAATGCCACATATATCATTTGAGCAATGGCAACGCCCAGAACCCTGTCGCCGAGAAACTCTAGTCGTTCATAGTGAAAACTATCATCCGACTTTTTACGCACACTTGCGTGGGTTAGCGCCCGTTCAAGATTTTCATAATCATTGAAGATGAAGCCTAATCGTTCTTCCAACACGCCGAAACGGCGTTTTCCTCTTTCAAGGCTTGTGGTGGACACGGTGCTATAAACCACTTAGGAGGCGATTAAATCGCATATCTGCAGGCCAGTTCCAAAATGCCAGAGGATGGGTTCCGTTTCTCACCGAGAAAAAGACCATCGATGCCGGACCTACAAAATTTTCAAATGGAACGAAACCCACGTCAAATCTGCTATCGAGGGAATTATCACGATTATCACCCATCATGAAATAATGCCCCTTTGGTACTTCAAACACTTTGGTATTGTCTCCCTCGCTGCGTGGGCTGAGATCAAGCGTATCGTAGGATACACCGTTGGGCAGGGTTTCCACATAGACCGGCACTTGTGAATTGCTGAAAGCTTCATCATCATTATAGGTGCCCTTGCGTTCGCGTTTTACGGCGGTTCCATTGATGTGAAGCAGCCCTTCAATCACCTGTATTTTATCGCCGGGCAGCCCGATTACCCGCTTGATATAATCAACACTCGTATTGCTTGGCAGTTTGAAAACCGCGATATCGCCACGCTCAGGCTTATCTTCCCAAATACGGCCGCTGAACAGATTGGGGGCGTAGGGTACCGAAAACTTCGAATAGCCATAGGCGTACTTGTTCACAAACAAATAATCGCCAATCAGCAATGTAGGTTTCATCGAGCCTGATGGAATAGAAAAAGGTTGGAACAGCAAAGTTCTAACCACGACCGCGAGCAGCAGCGCCTGCACTACAATCGAAACTATCTCATATACGCCACCGGAAGTATTGGTGCTCGTTTGTTCAGCCAATTTTTTTATTCCACGAATGATTTGCAATTTGAGCCTATGAAATAATCATTCACGCCGCAGAACACAATGCTTTCCTTGGCTTTCCTTGATATTGATTGGGGGGCAAATCAGCTATTGTTTGCCTTTGGCAACGCCTCAATGATCACAAAGGCTTGAGCCAGTGGAAAATCATCGGTAATCGTCAGGTGAATATGGGCCTCATGGCCGGAGGGGAGCATGGTTGCAAGCCGTTTTGCGGCACCATTTGTGAGGTGGAATGTTGGCTTTCCCGACGGCAGGTTCACAACTCCCATATCCTTAAAAAAGACCCCGCCCGATATCCCTGTCCCCAACGCTTTTGAGCAAGCTTCCTTGGCGGCAAACCGTTTTGCATAAGATGCGGCTCGAAGTTTCCTGCGGTCTGATTTTGCCTGCTCTATGTCTGTAAACAGACGTTGAACGAATCGATCCCCAAAACGCTCAATGGACTTCTCAATGCGGCGGATATCCATCAAATCACTGCCAATTCCGATTATCATTAGGTCGGTTTCCTTTCCCGGCAGTTTAAAAGATTCACTCGGCCGCGGAATTTCGTATTTTATTGTTCGAATTTATTTTTGGACCGGAAGCGGGTTTTATCACCTTTTCAAACTTCTTCATGCGTCTGTCACGAAATTTTCTGGAGGCGGCACGGGTCAATATATAGGCGCAGATGGCAAAGGTAGTACCAATAGGAATACCTCCAATCAACATTGGTTTTATCAATGGTTCCCATATACCGCCTATCGTATCCAATATTCCGGACCAACCAAGATCCATCCAACTGACTTCTGCCATCTTAATGATGCCGCTGCCGTCACCATCGTCCATTTTTCTATGCAAAATGAAATTACCGCTTGAATAGGTGGCAGCCCATATAAACGGAAACGTTACAGGGTTTCCGATAAAAGTGCCAAGCCCTGCGGCTAGAAAGTTTCCAGCGACGATATAGGCGATGGCGAAAGCAATGAGGAAATGAAAACCCATAAATGGCGTGAAGGAAGAAAAAACGCCTGCCGCAACACCTGCGGCCACCGCATGGGGCGATGCAGTTAATCGCAAAATCCGTTTTGCTACATATTTGCCAGACCGTGCCCAGCTACGCCGGGGCCAAAGGGTAATTCGCAATTTTTCACGCCAGTCTGGCGGATGTCTTCTATCAAACAACATTAGTTTTATACGCTACTCACTTGGGTTAATTACTCATCCGAGTAAATTTCAAACCCCAACCAATAACTTAACCCCACATTCTTAAATAATTGTGCCCCATCTAAGATATAATTTAATAGTGGGAATTAAATGTGCCAAAGACAATATGCCAGACACAAAAATCTCTTTTTAATTCGTTATACGCTCGATTCTATTGACTACTAGTTTTTTGGATAGCTGCCGGATGATCCGGTTTAGATGGCTTAAGTCCCAGACATCAACATCCATCTGCATTTGAATGAAATCAGAATCCGGCGTTTCCATTACCAAATTTTGGATATTTCCGTCATTGTTTGCCACCACCTCGGCGATGCCTGCGAGCGTGCCCGGCTCATTGATGACGGTTAGATGTAATCGCGCCGGAAAACGTCTCGTGTTATTTTCATCGATATCCCAGCGCACATCGAGCCACTGATCTGACTGATTATCAAACTTTGCCAATGCGGCGGATTGAATCGGATAGATTGTGATGCCTTCACCCGGTTCTAATATCCCCACGATACGGTCACCTGGAATGGCGCCGCCATTGGGGGAGAATTTTACCGGCAGATCGCTTTGAGTTCCCCGGATCGGGATAGTTCTGGATGAGTTGCGACTGTTTGAACCTCTGCCTAATTTAACATTAAGCCCCGAAAATTTCTTGCCCGGCACCCGGAACATCATGCCGAGCCCGCTTTTCAGACCAAACCACCCTTCCCCCTTAGGTGGGCGTATCTCGGTAACGCGTTCATCCTGATAGTCGGGGTAAACTGCCTTGAGTACATCTGTTGACGGTAGCTCTCCCTTGCCCACATCACTCAACACGTCCTGAATGGAAACCCGTGCCAATCGAGGCAGAGAAGCTTCCAATGCCTCTAGATCAAACACTTTGCCGGATCGTTCGAATGCACGTTCCAAAATCCGTGTCCCGAGGCCGGAATATTGTTTTCGGATGGCTTCGCGGCTGGCTTTTCGAATGGCTGAGCGCGCCTTTCCGGTAACCACAACCCCTTCCCAAGCGGAGGGGGGCGTCTGTGATTTGGAGCGGATGATCTCCACTTCATCGCCATTTTGTAACTTTGTAATCACTGGCGTAATTTTACCATTTACCTTGCAGCCAATGCATGAATTTCCCAAATCGGTGTGGACAGCATAGGCAAAATCGATCGGGGTGGCACCTGAGGGCAGCGGCATAATCTGACCTTTCGGGGTGAAGCAAAACACCTGATCAAAAAACAGTTCCAGTTTGGTGTGTTCCAGAAACTCTTCTGCATTTTCACCCTGAGCCAGCTCTTCAATGGTTTTTCGCAATGAAGCGTATGCGTCACTCATCGCAGGCGAAATACTATTAACCGATACGCCGTCTTTATAGATTGAATGGGCAGCAATACCATACTCAGCAATGTCATCCATGGCCTTTGTGCGGATTTGCAATTCTACCCGCTGGTTGGATGGACCAACGATTGTGGTGTGGATGGAACGATAATCATTCTGCTTGGGAACGGAAATGAAATCCTTGAAGCGCGATGGAACCATCTTCCAGTTTGTATGCACAATGCCAAGCGCACGATAGCAATCCTCAACGCTTTCCACCACGACGCGAAAACCATAAATATCTGAGAGTTGCTCGAAACCAAGCGATTTGTTTTCCATTTTTTTAGATACAGAATATGCCGTTTTCCGACGGCTTTTTACCAATGCCTTAATGCCGTTCTCATCAAGAAGCTTGACCAGATCCTCGGAAATCCCGGCGATCACGTGTTCATTTTTCTTTGCCAGCGCATCCAGTTGCGATGTAACGGTCTCATAGGCCTCAGGGTTTATGTGGCGGAACGATAAATCTTCCAGTTCCTCACGCAAATCCTGCATGCCCATGCGGCCTGCAAGCGGCGAATAGATTTCCATGGTTTCGGTAGAAATGCGTATACGTTTATCTTGCCTAACATGATCAAGGGTACGCATATTGTGGAGCCTGTCGGCAAGCTTCACCAACAGAACACGAATATCATCTGAAATTGCCAGCAACAAGCGGCGCAGGTTTTCTGCCTGCTCGGCTTTTTTGGAAACCAGATCGATCCGCTTGATCTTTGTCAGGCCTTCCACCAAAACCCCAATTTTTTCGCCAAAAAGCTCGTCGATCTCTTTGCGAGTGGCGTCGGTGTCTTCAATGGTGTCATGGAGAAGGGCTACAGCAATGGTTTCTTCATCAAGTTTTAAATCGGTGAGGATTGCGGCGACTTCTAGTGGATGAGAAAAATATGGATCACCACTTGCCCGTTTCTGTGAGCCGTGCTTTTGCATGGCGTAAACATAGGCCTTGTTGAGCAAGGCCTCATCGGCGTTTGGCTTATAGCTTGTAACCCGTTCAACGAGTTCATATTGACGCATCATGGCTGATTAATCACGGCCTAAATCTGTTCTGAACATATACACATATATGCACGTTAGAGAGGCAGGTAAATGCCTGCCCCACTCAGAAGTTCCGAATAATGTTATCAGCCTTAAGATATGGCCTAATAGTCGTCGCTTTTTTCTGGCGGTACAAGACCTTCAATGCCAGCAAGCAACTCTTCTTCCGACAAGGTATCGAAGGTAACTTCGGGCGTATCGGCTGTCTCCGCAGGAGCTGTATCTGCGCCAAATACAGATTCAACCGTTAGTGCAGCAATAGGCACATCCGGAACGTCGTCGGCTTCAGGCTCATCAACTTCGACATGTTTTTGCAGAGAATGGATGAGATCTTCCTTCAGATCTTCTGGAGAAAGGGTTTCTTCAGCGATTTCACGCAAAGCAACAACAGGATTTTTGTCATTGTCACGGTCAATGGTGATTTCACCACCGCTGGAAATCTGTCTGGCCCGATGGCCAGCAAGTAAAACAAGTTCAAACCGGTTATCAACCTTATCGATGCAATCTTCGACGGTTACACGTGCCATATTCGGCTCCTGAAGCTAAATGTGAGGATTTACAGACTGACTATCGCTTAATTGTGCATATTTCAAGGAATTTCGCACGTTTTTTGGTTAATGCATGTTTTTTATTTCAAACATATTGTCGCAGGGGGCTTTTCGCCCTATCCTTTCGTGTGGACATTTTTTAAGGGGGACTACTTTTCGTCGGCCATGAGCCGAGCCATATGTTTGAGGTTTATATGTTTGATCAACGAGAGAAAATTGCCCTGTTTATCGATGGTGCCAATTTATATGCGACGTCAAAATCCCTTGGTTTTGATATTGATTACAAGAAAATGCTCCAATTTTTCCATACCAAGGGCTATTTACTCCGCGCTTACTATTATACGGCCCTGATCGAAGATCAGGAATACTCCTCCATTCGCCCCTTAATCGACTGGCTGGATTATAACGGCTACCACGTTGTCACCAAACCCACCAAAGAATATATAGATGCATCCGGTCGCCGCAAAGTGAAGGGCAATATGGATATTGAACTTGCCATTGATGCATTGGATGTTGCCGATACGGTCGACCATATGGTGATTTTTTCCGGAGATGGGGATTTTCGAAAGCTGGTGGAAGCGCTGCAGCGGCGTGGACGAAAGGTCAGCGTGGTCTCGACCGTTGCGACCCAACCTTCGATGATTTCTGATGATTTGCGCCGGCAAGCGGATCATTTTATTGATTTGGTGTCGTTAAAAGATGATATTGGTCGTGCGCTTTCCGAGCGCCCTGTTCATAACGATGAATATGACGAGGATGAAGAAGACTTTTAGGGCATACTCATATTCGGGCATGCGCCTTAGCGACTACCAAGAAAGTGTTTTTAGTACTTTGATTGATCCTGAATACGATTGCCCGACCTGCCCGCGACTGGTGGCATTTAGAGAACGTTACCGTGAGAGTAATCCTGAATGGCATAATGGCCCGGTTGATACATGGAGTGCCGATGCAGGTGACCACGAGGTCAAACTTTTGATCATTGGCCTTGCGCCCGGACTTCGTGGAGCAAACCGCACAGGACGTCCGTTTACCGGCGATTATGCTGGCGATCTGCTCTATTCAACCATGCTGAAATTTGGATTTGCCGGTGGTAATTACGGTGCCACGCCTGATGATAGCCTGCGCCTTAAGGGCGCGGCGATCACCAATGCGGTGCGCTGTGTGCCGCCAGAGAACAAACCTGTCGGGGCGGAAATCAATAATTGCAGGCCTTATTTGCTGGATACCCTTGCCAGATATAAAAACATTGGAGCGTTGATGACGCTTGGGAAAATCGCCCATGACACGACCACAAGGGCGCTGGGAGAGCGGGTTGCAGCGTATCCATTTGGCCATAATCGGCAGCACGAGATGGAAGCCTATACGGTATTTTCAAGCTATCATTGCTCGCGTTACAATACCAACACAGGGCGGTTAACTACCAAAATGTTCGAAGATGTTTTTGTGCAAATATCCGAGTACCTGGCACCAAAATAGACGAATCATCCTTTATCACGCATGATTCGTGCTTTTTCTCTATCCCAATCACGTTTTTTGGAAACTTGTCTTTTGTCGTGGGCCTTGCGACCACGGGCCAAGGCTATCTGCAATTTGGCAATACCACGCTCATTAAAATAGAGCCTGTTGGGCACAATGGTTAGGCCATCGCGCTGGATTCCGCTGATGAATTTCGACATCTCGCGTTTCTTCATCAGCAGCTTGCGGCGGCGGCGCGGATTGTGATTGTTGCGGTTGCCTTCAAGATATTCCGGGATATGGGAATTAATCAACCAGATCTCGCCGCCCTCTTCCGTAGCATAGCTTTCTGCAATGTTCGCTTTGCCGTTGCGAAGCGATTTTACTTCCGTGCCGGTGAGTTGCAGGCCAGCCTCCAGCGTTTCCACAAATTCATAGTTGTGGCGCGCCTTGCGGTTGTCTGCAATCAGCTTTCCGTTGGCGGAATCCTTTTTCTTTTTAACCGCGGCCATAGGGATTTTCCAAGTCTAGTTGATCAGGCCCGCATGGACCATTGCATCGCGCACGCTTGCTTCAGTCGCTGCACTAATTGGTACCAAAGGAAGCCGTTGATGATTCTCAATTTTGCCTAATAAGGAGAGCGCATATTTTGCGCCACCCGGATTTGGTTCCAAAAACAACGCCTGGTGTAAAGGTGCAAGTTTATCCTGAATGGCCAGAGCATCTTTGAAACGCCCAGCCATGCATGCTTCCTGGAACTCAGAGCAAAGACGCGGAGCTACGTTGGCAGATACGGAAATGCAGCCTGCACCGCCGTGGGCCATAAAGCCCAGTGCACTATCGTCATTGCCGGTAAGCTGGAGGAAATCATGCCCCAGAACGTGGCGTTGTTCGCCAAGGCGTTCCATGGCACCGGTCGCATCTTTGACGCCTACGATATTGTCATGCTGTTCGTACAGTTCGGCCATGGTTTTAACACTCATATCAACGATAGAACGGCTGGGAATGTTATAGATAATCAACGGAATAGAGATGGCCTCAGCAATCGCACCAAAATGTGCGGCCATGCCTTTTTGGATGGGCTTATTGTAATAAGGCGTCACTACCAGTACTGCATCTGCACCAGATTTGTCGGCAAATGTCGCCAGATCGATGGCTTCAGCCGTATTGTTGGAACCTGCACCTGCAATAACTGGCACTCGTTTATCGGCAACTTCCACGCAAATTTCCACCACACGCTTGTGCTCATCATGGGAGAGCGTTGGACTTTCCCCGGTTGTGCCAACGGGAACAAGTCCGTGGCTACCTTCGGAAATCTGCCATTCAACAAATTCACGCAAGGCGCTTTCGTCAAGCATCCCTTCAGAAGTAAAGGGCGTAATCAAAGCGGGTATTGAACCACGGAACATTTTGTTTCCTCATGCATCCAGCCTTATTTCTGGCAGCTGGTGTTGTTTGTGAAATGAAAATTACAGGCAAAATACCCTGTTGCTGATAATGATACCGATCAGCTTTCAATTTCGCAAGCACGAAGGCTGGATGGTCGCAATCATGGCAGTTTTGGGATTAATATTAACCACACTTTCACCACTTTGGTTGATAATATCCCCATTCTATATTCTGCTTGAATTACTAATGTTCATTGCTAATTAGTGTATTGATATGCTGCGCCCCAAATTGAAGTTAAAGTATTTATCGACCGTCCTTGCTGTATCCGTTGTGATGCAGGGCGCTTGTTTGTCACTCAAAGCTGATGGCGCTCTTGCGCAGGGCGTTGAGCAACTTTCACTGGAAAACGTGCCGGTTCCCACTCGCAGACCGGGTTTTGAGCAGGACGTTGGCCGCATTATTGCGTCTTCCGCAACTCCCAAACGAACATCACCGGCAGTTATAATACCTGCCAAACCCGTTGCTACGGCCCCAATCAGAATGGCTTCTCTTACAGCCACCAGCCCTGCACCCAAGATTAGAGGTATCAAAGGCAGTTTGAAAAGCGGGCTTTCTGCACTCACCTCAAAAGATGTAGCCAAAGCGAGAGCGATCCGGTTTGGCATGAAAGCTGGAAGCATTGATCGAAAGGTTTTAGCGTGGGCAATTGCGCTTTCCGGGCGAAAAGGCGTGACATCGGGTGAAATTGCAGAGATTCAAACTCAATTGCCGAATTGGCCAGGCCAAACTGCTCTGCGCAACAATATGGAACGGGCCATTGTGCGCGAAACGCGTTCGTCTGCGGGTCTTATTAAGGCATTTGGCAAATCAAAACCATCCAGTATTTCAGGTGCCATTGGGCTTGCAAAGGCTCATCTGGCAAGGGGAAACACAAAAGCTGCACGCGCTGTGATTGCTCCGTTCTGGCGGGAAAAGAAACTGACTAAAGCTCAGGAAAAACAGGTTTTGAGGGAAGCGGGACGCAGTCTTACACGGGCAGACCACCGCTACCGCATGCATAAAATGTTTTACCGGGAACGTGCCACCGCCGCCAATCGCGTTGCCTCCTTTGCGGAACAATCAAGTCTTGCCAAGGCGCGTACAGCGATTGTTCGCAAAAAAGGGGATGTGGGGAAGCGGTTAAATGCTGTTGCTGCGTCCTCCAAACGTGATCCGGCCTATCTTTTTGCCCGTATCAAACATGCACGGCGTTCCGGCGATTATCGCAAAGCCGCAAAATTGATGCTGAAAGTTCCGAAGAGCAAATCGGCCCTTGTACACCCGGATGAATGGTGGATTGAACAACGCATTATTTCGCGCCATATGCTTGATTTGGGAGACGCGAAAATTGCCTATAAAATTGCTGCAAACCATTCAGCACAATCGCGATCTAAGCGAGCAGAGGCTGAATTTCATGCGGGTTGGTATGCTTTGCGGTTTTTAAAGAGCCCCAAACGAGCGCTAGTTCATTTCAGGAACATTTTAAAGATTTCTAATCGTCCCATCTCTCAGGCACGCGCCAATTATTGGCTTGGCAGGGCATCAGGGCGCGCCGGACGCAAATATTATTCCGCTGCCGCAAAGCATGGCGGTACTTTTTACGGCCAGCTAGCAGCGGCAAAACTCAAACAGAGCAAACTTCGCATCAGTAAACCCAAACCGTCTGGAAATGATCGGGCGCGGTTTAAATCACGGGAACTGGTTCGTGCGATCCAGCGTTTGGAAAGTGCCGGTTATGGATGGCGGGCAGATATTATATATCGTTCGCTGGCAAAAACCCTGCGCTCCCCAGGCGAATTGGCACTGTTATCTGCACGAGCTGAAAAACGGGGGAAGGCTTCCCTCGCCTTGCAGATCGGCAAGGTCGCCCATAGACGCGGCCTTGCAGTTGATAGCTTGTCATGGCCGCTGGGTGCTATTCCCAATTCGGCGAAGATTGGAACAACCGGAAAGGCTCTTGCCTACTCCATCGCACGGCAGGAAAGTGCATTTAATAAAAGTGCTGTCTCAGGTGCCAATGCACGCGGATTGCTGCAATTGCTGCCGGGAACAGCAAAGCTGATGGCGAAGAAAAAAGGGCTTAAATATTCATACAAGAAGTTGACCCGGAATGCTGGATATAACGCCACGCTGGGAGCTGCCTATCTTTCCGAACAATTAGGAAATTTCGATAATTCTTATATTATGACCTTTGCAGGCTATAACGCCGGTCCAGGTCGGGTGCGCAAATGGATAAAGCAATATGGCGATCCGCGTGGTAAATCGATTGATGCGGTGGTTGACTGGATTGAGCGTATCCCCTTTACCGAGACAAGAAATTATGTTCAGCGTGTTATGGAAAATTATCAGGTCTATAAGGCCAGACTCACCAATGGAAAGCTCACTATTGTTCGTGACCTTCGGTTTGGCCGGAAATAGAAAAGATTTTTGAATGAATAACACTGCCAAATGGAACGAATTCAGCTATTCAGCAACCGATGGATTACGCCTTTCTGGTCGTAAATATGGTTGGCATCACCTGAACGCAGGGCCGACAGTGGTTTGCCTTCCCGGTTTGACCCGTAATTGTGCAGACTTCCATGAATTGGCTATTGCCTTATCTGGTGAAGGGCTGGGCAACAGGCGGGTGCTTTGTCTTGATTATCGCGGCCGGGGGAATTCGGAATATGATAAAAACCCTGAGAATTATAATCCATTGACCGAAGCCGATGATGTAATTCAGGGCATGGTTTCAGCCGGTGTTGGTGAAGCCGATATCATTGGCACATCACGCGGGGGAATCATTGCAATGATCCTTGCTGCGATGCGTCCGGGCATGTTGCATTCGGTTATTTTAAATGATGTGGGGCCTCAGATTGACGTGAAAGGCCTGGTACGGATCAAGGCCTATATGCAACGCTCAGGACGCCCGAAAAACATGACGCAAGCCATTGAAAATATTAAAGGATACGCTTCGTCACAATTTCCGAAACTTGGTGATGCTGACTGGAGAAAGCAGGCTGAACTGATCTATCAGGAAAAAGACGGACAATTATCCGTTCGCTATGACCCTGCCCTCATCAAAGGTTTAAAAGCCATCAACCTTGATGCACCGCTGCCTACCATGTGGCCGCAATTTGCAGGATTGAAGGGCATACCGGTATTGGTTATCCGTGGCGCAAACAGCGATTTACTCTCCGAAGAAACTTTAGAAAAAATGCGCCAGGAACATAGTGGGCTGAAAGTGCTGAATGTTCCTAATCAGGGGCACGCACCTGACCTCGGCACAATTGGAATACCGGAAAGAATCGCCAAATTTTTGGAAAGCGTGGCTGGTTAAATTTAACCCATCCTCCGAAGCTTCCTGTCTTCATTATACGCAAGGTAATGGGAGTGATGCCAATCAATAACCTCAGGCATTTCCCCTTCCCCAAACACAACATTTGAATTACCCAACAAAAAAGGCC
>JASFYT010000060.1:0-11891 GCA_045047085.1 Rhizobiaceae bacterium
AGCCACTGAGGATGAACACACTGAGATGGCTAAGCCAGCGGCGAAGGACCAACATGCCAGTGAAGAAGATTCAGCTGAGATCGCAACTAAGCCAGCGGCAATGGATGAACAAGCCACTGAGGATGAACATGCTGAGATGACCAAGCCCGCGGCAAAGGATGAACCTGCATCCGAGGATGGGCATGTTAAAATGGATCCAAAAACTGATAAGGGCGAACTCGCGGCAGACATTGGGCACGGCGCAAAGGACGAGCGCACTGCTGAAGAGCAATTTATGGCATTGGAGGCGCTTTTTGGCAAAAAAGGAAAGGCTGCCAAAGCTAAAACTGCCGCCAAAGGTGAACAAGGCGGGACGGTAGAAAAAAGTGAACATGGTGAAACGGACGAGCAGGCCGATGCCGGCGAACCTGCAGAAACGAGTGAAACTGCCGATGCAGGTGAACATGGTGAGGAAGTTCAGCCGGAGCAATTTGAAACTTCATTAGAGCCTCTTCCTAAGGGCCCCAATCAACCTTGGCGGCTGATACGGCATCTTCAATTGTTGCAGGATAAAATTGTTCAGGGCAAACCCAATGCACTTGCAAATTATCGCGATGCATTGGTGGATATGTCCCACAAATTGCTTGAAGATGATCGTGTTGGTACTTGGGCGCATGAGCGAAACTTGATGGCTGCAGCAACTTATTTGTTGATTGGTGGCGATCCCGATGTTGGTAGGCATGCATTTGATATGAGTAATTTGTCGCTTATACAAAAGCTGCCTCTGGCAGCAGCAATTGCTTATGTCGATCGCAAATATTCTCGGGCAGGTCGGTTGCTGATGGCCATTGATATTGACCGCCTTCCGGGTTCTGCCAAGGGGCAGTTTGCACTTGTACAGGCTATGGCCACTCCATCGACAAAAACGGGTAAGGCAATCGGACATCTGGAGCAGGCAAGGCGATTTGCACCTGGAACGCTGACAGAAGAAGCAGCGTTACGAAGGTTGATACGGATTGCTGCGGAAAGTGCCGATAAGCCGGAAGGAGTGGATGTGTTCTTTAATCATGCCAACGCCTATTTCAGGCATTATAGCAATTCCTTTTATGCAACAGATTTTTTGCGGAACTACGGTTTCGGTCTTGTGCAAACCCCGGATGATGTAGGTGAAAGAGCGCTGGCCCATCTGAAATCAGTTGTTCCAAGTTTAAAGAAAGAGCAACAGATATTTATGATTGCCATTGTAGCGCGTAATGCTGTGGTGTTGGGGAAATTGGATATCGGGCGTTGGGCAAGTGATTGGTTATTGGAAAATGTGGGCCCAGGTGACAAGCTTCACGCACGCATTGAATTGTATCAACTCGCTACAAGTTTATTGGATGCGGATAGTTATGCTGATTCTGCAAAGCGGCTCAAGAAGCTTCCAGTCGAATATCTGGGGAAATCAGATATGAGCCTCTATAAAGCTTTGACGCAATTATCCAGTCGGATCGGTAGTGAGATTATTGATGTGGAAAAACTAAAAGAGATTACGCGCATCGAGAAACAAAGTTTCCCCGGCGATGAACCGGAACTTCCGTTCGATGTAGAAAAAGAGATGGTATTAGCCAAGACAAATCCGGTTCTGATGAGAACTGAGGAATTGCTTGAAAAGGCCGACAGGCTTCTGGAAAGATAAGTATGAGCAGTAATATTTCTATCAATTCGGGTGCGCAGCGGGTTACTGCAAATTCTGGAGTGCCTGCAAGGCAAACAGGAAAATTCGGTGAGGCTGAGGGCAAATTTTCTGACCACTTTGCTGACTCAACTGTGGGAAAAAAATCTAGCGGTGGATTAGTTGAAAACCGGGAAGCTGAAGTTGACGGTGAATTGCCAAGCGAACGTGGACAGCCAACTGAGGTTGAAATTCCTGAAAATGGTATTCTGAAAGTTGATCTACAAGAAATTCCCGTGGGTGACCTGAAAATTTCAGTTAAAAATGATGATGCGGTGCAGCTAGATTTGGAGCCTTTAGCAATGAATGTTGAGGCCCCTAGTGTCGAGGCACCTGGAGTTGATTCGCCAGGAGTTGAATTGCCTCGTGATAGCGCCAAAGACGTAATTGTTCCGCCAGCTGTTGCCCCAGCGGAAGTAGGGAAAAGTTTAAATGCGGTGAAATCCCAAAATGAGGGCACAGCGGCAGGGCCGGTTGCAGTTGCAAACGCAAAAAATGTTGTGGGGCGGCGTGAGGGTTCGAAGGTTGATCAGGGCGAGACCGGAAATAAAGACTTGCCGACAGGTGATGTAGACGACGGGTTGGAAACCGCCAAGTCGGCCCGCACGATGGAACGGCCCCTAGAGAGAACTATAGGCCGTGGACGTGCTCATGGCGTAATTGAGAATATTGTTGAGGGTAGAGTTGAGGGTGAGAAAAGCATTACCCTTGAGAAAGCATCAAATAGTAGTGCTGCCATGAAACCTGAGCGTGCTGCCACCGGGATGTCCAATGCACACAGTGTTCGGGGGGCCGAAAGCCGTTTGGCATCAATGATGGAGGCCTCAGGGACATTTGATGGGGATGTAAAAATTACCGCAGGCAAACAGGAAAATCATATCCTGCCTGCATTGCCACAGCAGTTGACGGTAGCGGGCATGTCCAGAACAGTTGTTTCTCAAGTGTTGGAACTGAGGCAATCGGGCGATCTGGAAATGATGGGGCGAGATGTCAAAACTGATGCCAACAAGCCTGTTAAGGTCATTGAGGTGCAATTGATGCCTCGTAATCTTGGGACGGTCGGCATTACCATTCGTAATGTGGCCGGCCGGATAAATATATCGATTGAAGTTCAGGGTGCGGAAGCAGAACGCCTCATCAAAAACGAGGTTGATAAGATTGTCGGTGCGATCAGGCAGGCGGGGCAAGTGGTCGAAGATATATCGATTAAAAGAGGTGTGCAGATGTCGCAACAGACGGATTCGCTCACTGATGATCGTGAAACAGGTCGCCAAGGTGAGGCGAATTTTGACCAAAATTCGGGTAATCCAATGTGGCAATCTTCACACAGCAGAGAGGATGAGGGATCGAACCCTCAAAGATTTGATGAAATTGGAGTTCAGGAGCGTGGTGAAATTACCACAGGTTCTGACAAGGCGGCCCGGCAGGGAATCTATTTATAACATCAACGAAGTTTGAAAGAGTGATTGCGGCTCCACCGAATGATTCGGAATGGAGTCTCGTCGTAATTAGTGCGAATTGGGGCAATTTTTAGATTTAAATAAAAAACATATAATTTATGTATAAAAAATTGTTGATAAATTTTATACATAAAAATAATTAGGCTTAATATCGATTAATATTTGTAAATACATTAATGTTAATCAAAAATCAAATTAGAATTATTAAGTAGTAACTTGATAATTTAATTATATTCCCAATGAAATGGAATTATACATATTTTTACTCTGTTCGAGCGAGATTCTCGATTCTGGACTAGTAATATTTTGTCTATTAAATGCTGCTATTGGTTAACGATTTGCCTGTGGATTAACTGTTCGTATCTTTTTAGGGCAAGTGATTCGCAAAGGGCAACGGGGCAGATGATTATTTTTGTTGAAGACAGGGCGTTGGTTGTAGATGGGTATAAATCTAAATTTACAAGTGTCGGTGAAACTCTGGTGCGAATGCCTTCTGAGGAGTTTGTTGGCTGGATTGAAAGTTGTAGTCAGGCGGAACGTGCATCGGTTGAAGCTTTTTTGATCGGTCAGTGTGATGAGCCTCAGAAAAAAATTGCAACCATTCGTCGTTATACCAATGTTCCGATTGTCGCGCTTTTCGAAAATCGCTCACTGGAACAGTTGATTTGGTTCTTTCGCCAAGGTGTTGATGATGTTGTTGCCAAGCCGGTACATTTTGACGAACTGCTGATTAGAATTGCTTGCATTAAAAAACGCCAATTGCATGCTCAACCCAAAAGTGATGGCAAGGCAATTACCGTTTATTTTGATGGACGGGATCCGGAAATCAAAGGTGAGCCTATTATGCTACCTCGGCGCGAGCGTCGGATACTGGAATATCTTGCGAGCATTAATGGTCGCCGGGTTACCAAAGCACAAATCTTTGGTGCTATTTACGGGATTTTCGATGAGCATATTGACGAGAATGTGGTTGAAAGCCATATTTCGAAATTGCGCAAGAAGCTTCGCAAATTCATTGGCTATGATCCGATCGAATCCAAACGTTATCTAGGCTACCGACTTCAGCCGGAGGCTGTTGCCATCAGCAAGATGGTTCCCGATAATATTGTCGCGTGAAGCTTGCTTATCTCTCCATTGTATAAATTTATTTGATTCAAATACTAACTAAATATATTTGAATCAGTGAGGGATATACATGTTGAATATCAAGGATTTACAAAAAATTAACACCTTAACAATAAGTTAACAGGAACGTTTCACGCAAGTTTGGTGCGGCAAAGTGGCGGGAACGTAATGATAACGAGATGCGAAGCGAGGGATTCAAATGAGCCTTAATGGAATGATGCGCACCAGTGTTTCCGGCATGAATGGCCAGGCCAGTCGGTTAAGCACGGTTGCTGATAATATCGCGAATGCCAATACAAATGGTTATAAGCGCGTGACCAATGAATTCTATGCTCAGGTTATTGATGCCGGTACAGGCGTTTACGAATCCGGTTCCGTTAGCAATAATATTCGCAATGAAATCAGCCGCCAAGGCCCAATTCGTGGTTCTACAAACCCAACAGATCTGGCAATTGAAGGAAGTGGTTTCTTTGTACTGGAAACGGAAACTGGTGAAAACTATCTGACCCGGGCAGGTGCCTTTAATGTTAATGGTGAGGGATTTTTGGTCAACGGGAATGATCAATATCTGATGGGATATGATATCGCTGCAACAGGGGCTGCTCCTGTGGCCAATGGTTATGGTGGGCTTGTTCGAATTGATGTGGGCTCTCAAGCGCTTCAGGCCAACCCGTCTTCACAAGGCACATTTGTGCCAAACCTTGAAGAATCTGCCGCTGTTGTTGTCGGAGCAAACCTACCTTCCGCTAACGCTGCCACCGCTGAATACAGCTCCAGATCATCACTCATCCTTTTTGATAATTTGGGTAATGAACGGCAAGTGGACATGTATTTTACAAAGACTGCGGCTGGCGCGTGGGAAGTGGCAGTATATAATACCGCTGATGCCGATGGGACTTCCGGTAATTTTCCTTATACTTCCGCAGCGTTGACCACTCAGGCTCTGACCTTTGATTTAAGCACTGGCTATATTGCGGGTGGCGGTCCCGTAAGTATTAATTTCACGGTCCCGTCGGGGGGGACAATGAACATTGATATGACTGGTATCAGTCAATTGGCAGAACAGTACACCATTGTTACTGCGCAAATGGATGGTAGTGCGCCAGCGTCGGTTGATCGGGTGGAAATCGACAGCGAAGGCGTCATTCACGGAATTTATGAGAATGGGTATTCATCACCATTGTTTCAGTTGGCTTTGGCAACAGTGCCGGCGCCGGATAATCTGAAAAGGCTGCCGGGAACGAACTTTTCGGCTACAATTGGTTCAGGCGATGTTCTGGTGGGTGTTGCTAATTCAGCGGGCTTTGGAGCAGTTCATTCAGGTGCGTTGGAAGAATCCAACGTGGATATGGCCGCTGAACTGACGATCATGATTGAATCTCAAAGAAGCTACACCGCAAATTCAAAAGTATTTCAAACAGGCTCCGAGTTGATGGAAGTGCTGGTTAATCTGGCTCGTTAAATCTGGCGCAATGGGAATCTAAATGTCACTAAACAGTGCCCTTCGAATAGCAACAGGATCGTTAGCGGGAACTTCGCAACGGGTTTCTACGCTGTCGAAAAATATAGCTGGCGTTGGAAACCCGAATTATGTTCGGCGTGAGTCGGTAGTCAGCACCGGTCCTGCCGGGATTCAGAATATTGAAATTACCCGTTATGTGAACCAGTCAATGATGCGGGCATCGCTTTCGGCCACATCAAATGCGTCTTATCAAGGTGTGCTTGCTGGCGGAATACAGCAATTATCTGTTTTACAAGACGCGAATGGGTTTGCTGGTTCTCCGGCGGCTTTGCTTGGAGATCTGGAGAGTACCCTTCAATTGGCGTCTTCTGCTCCTGCTGATACAGCTACGCTTACTTCAGTCGTCGAAACTGCCAGGAATACGGTGCTTTCAATTAACAGCGCTTACAAGCAAACATTGGATATGCGCGCTCAGGCAGATCAGGGGATAGAGGCGAGCGTTACCAATATAAACCGCATTCTTTCCCAGATAAAAATTGCTAATGATGATGTGGTTATGGGGACGCGCGTTGGTGATGATGTGCTGGATTATATGGATAATCGTGATGCGCTAATTCGCGAACTCTCGGAAGAGTTAGGTATTAATGTTCGACAGCGCGCAGATAATGATGTTCTCATTACAACAGATAGCGGCGTGATACTGTTTGAAACCCAACCGCGTAGTGTGGAGTTTTCCCACCAACCGGTTTACGGGGCAAATACGGTAGGCAATGAATTATACATTGACGGGGTGCCTGTCACCGGAACCAACTCTCCAATGGCGATTTCCACCGGTAAAATTGTCGGGCATTTCCAAATGCGTGATCAAGTTTTATTGGAACACCAAAACCAGCTTGATGAATTCTCTAGAGGGTTGATTGAAGTATTTGCCGAGACCGATCAAGTTGGCGCAAAACCACCACTTGCAGGTTTGTTTACCTGGTCCGGTGGCCCGGCTATACCGGCCTCCGGCACACTTACATCGGGCATAGGGCAGACCCTGACTGTTAATCCATTGATTGATCCATCAAAAGGTGGCGATCTGGCCTTGATTCGCGATGGTGGTATTAACGGCGATGCGGATTATATCGTCAACACTGCGGGTTCCAGTGGTTTTTCCGATCATCTTATTGACTTGGCTGCGCGGTTCGATGTGCCAAGCACATTCGATGCTCAGGCCGGGCTTTTGACTGCGGTATCATTACGGGCCTTTGCGTCATCATCGCTGGATTCCCTTCAGACCCAACGTCAGACTTCGACCAATGCGTTTGAATATCAATCCTCTCTTCAGGAAAGCTATCTAACTGCGCTGCTAAATGAATCTGGCCCCAATCTTGATTATGAAATGTCAAAATTGCTGGAAGCAGAACGTGCTTATCAGGCTACTGCTAAAATAATTGCGGCGGTGGACGAACTTTTTGATACCCTACTCAGCGTGGTGAGGTGATATGAAAGTCGGATTTGTAAGCACTTATGCAATGAACTCCACTATCCGGACGCAGACCATGCGTACGCAGTCTGATCTGGCCACTGCACAAATTGAACTTGCCACTGAAAAGCGAGCAAATATTGGTCGCCATCTGGGGCCGATGACGTCACAACTTGTATCGGTGGAAAATCAAATTGAATTGATAGACCGCATACAAGTCACCACATCATTTGTCGTTAATCGGATGTCGATGATGCAAACGTCTATGACATCCATGGTGAATAGTGGTCAAAAATTTGTTGGTCAGCTGACTACAGAAATCAATGGCTCCATGGATTCAGATTTGCTTGCTAGAATTGCGGACAATGCACTGGAACAATTCACATCCGTTATGAATTCTTCTTTCAAGGGTGAGTATATCTTTTCCGGGATCAACACGGATGTACCTTCGTTGAATGAATATACGACAGGATCGCCTGCACAAACAGCAGTGAGTGCAGCGTTTACTACTGCATTTGGTTTTCCTCCGAATGACCCTTTGGCAGTGAATATTACGCCAGCTGCGATGGAGGCATTTGTCGACGGACCGTTTATGGATTTGTTCGATAATACGAACTGGCCGACTCTTTGGAGTGGTAGTTCAGATAGGGGAATGCGTTCAAAAATATCGCCGATGGAGTTGGCAGAAAACCCTACCACTGCGCAGGCGACTTCTTTTCGGCAAATTACAGCGTCACTCATATTGATGAAAGAGTTTTCAGAGGGCAATTTTAATACTGCAACACAAGGCATGTTGGCAGAAAAATCGCTCGAAGGAATGTCCACCGGTATCAATGGATTGGCGCGGGAACAATCGAAAGTTGGCACAGTTGAGCGGCGAATTGAAGAAGCAAGTAATCGTATGGACTACCAAAAAATCGTGCTGAACGATCAGGTGAACGCGTTTCAGGGAATTGATATTTATGAAGTTGCAAATCGCTTGAACCACCTATCGTTGAGTTTGGAGGCTTCGTATCGAGCCACATCAAAACTGCAACAATTAACACTGATGAGCTACATTTAACCGTTATGGCGGGGGCATTTCCGCCATAACATCTCGAAATCAAAAGTTTAAAGAATAGGTCGAATATGATGTTCAACCAAGCATATACCGAGCAGATGGAAGATGGGCAGGAGACTGCCAGATCCCAGGAGCGTGAAGTACTCGGTAATTCAATAGCCATGATGGAAGCCAGCAACAACGAGCCGGAGCATTACGGTAAAAGGGTAGAGGCGATCTACTTTACTACGAGACTTTGGAGTCACTTTCTCAATGATTTGGCTTCCGAAGAAAATGCCAATAGCGATGAGATGAAAGCCGGTTTGATTTCGATCGGCATCCATATCATGCAGCATATTGAGAAAATGCGACAGGATCGAGATGAGGATTTTGGCATTGTCGTTGACGTCTCAAAAACAATCTATGATGGGCTAAAAAATGGGTAACATACGGCTATATCTACGCGCAAATGAGCGCATTTTTATCAATGGGGCAGTTCTGAGATTTGATCGCAGAGCTTCGATAGAATTACTGAATGACGCAACTTTTCTTTTGGAAAACCACGTTATGCAGCGAGAAGATGCCAACACTCCTTTCAAACAATTATACTTCGTGATTCAATTGTTGTTCATGGACCCTTCGGACACCGAAGAGCCGAAAAAACTGTTTAAGAATATGGTCTATTCCCTACTAGAAGTACTGGAAAATCCCCAGCTTGTTCAAGTGCTTAAAGCAGCTGATGTGGAAGTCGCAACAGGCAAGGAATTTACCGCTCTAAAGACTATTCGGGGTGCTTTTCCTCTTGAAGAAGAGGTGCTTAAAACATTGGAAGAAAATCCAGAAGAAGGCGGGTTTCACAAGAAATATTTTGAATCCGGTACGCCAGAAATCCAGAGGGCAAGCTAATGGCTGTTGAAGCGATCGGGGCAACAAATACGAACCAGTATGTAACGTCACAAGAGTCATCGGCGTCCAAAAACGACAATGTAGATTATGACACATTTTTGCAATTGCTTGTGGCTCAGTTGAAAAATCAGGATCCAACCGAACCGTCGGATCCGGCGGAGTTTCTATCACAATTGGCGTCCTTCTCCGGTGTTGAGCAGCAGATTCAAATGAATACGAAACTTGATTCATTGTTGACCGGTTCTCAATTGGGTCAGGCGACGAATTTGATTGGCAAGACCATCACATTTAATGGTGGTACTGCGAATGGAGTCGTGAGCTCTGTTCATCTTGGCGGTGAAGGAAGTTTAGTTGCCGAACTGGCCAATGGAACGAAGGTTACCATCGAAGAAGGTGTTAAAATAAGCAATGAATGAGGCAGAAGCCCTTGAATTGGTTCAGGTCGCCTTTAAAACTTTATTGACGGCATCCAGTCCCATTGTTTTGACGGCGATGGTTGTCGGTACGTTGATTGCTTTGCTTCAGGCGTTGACGCAGGTTCAGGAAATGACCCTGACCTTTATTCCAAAAATCGTGATGGTGTTGATCATAGCATCAATGACGGCACCTTTTATGGCATCACAAATCAACTCTTTGGCGTTGCTTTCGTTTTCCAAAATCTCATCTGGCAGTTAGAGGCACACTCTAAAAGTCTCTTGTAATTTCTGCTTTTTAGTACGCGCTGTTTGGTCTCACGGCGTATCCTCACTATCATTCGGGCCTCCGGATGGGCGGCGCATTAGCGCCGGTCGCGCTTCGCTCCCGCCTTCGGCGGGGTAATTACGGTGAAGGTCTCACGAGGGAAAAGACGGTCGGTTCGTCACGCAAATCCATTTTCGGGCAAGTTTCAAATTCTAATGTGTAACAAGGGCAATGAATGCCTGTTTGTCCAGGGGACCTGCGTTGAGCAACCAACAAAATGTCATAGCGGCTGTGCCGGAATATAACTCGGTACGTGATATCGGGTTTGCTGTTGGCGTGTTGTTCATTCTGTCAGTACTATTTCTGCCAATTCCACCTTGGGTTATCGATATTGGTTTGGCGATTTCAATTGCGTTTTCCGTACTTATTTTGATGGTTGCGCTGTGGATTGAAAAGCCACTGGATTTTTCCTCATTCCCTACAGTTTTGCTGATTGCAACGATGTTGCGACTGTCGCTGAATATCTCCACCACACGATTAATCCTTTCCAACGGTGCTGATGGACCGGATGCTGCGGGTGATGTGATTGGCGGGTTTGCCAGCTTTGTTATGGGCGGTGATTTTCTAATTGGTGTTATCGTTTTTGCTATTTTGATTATCGTGAATTTCATGGTGATTACCAAGGGTGCAACCCGTATCGCGGAAGTTGGTGCTCGTTTCACACTGGACGCTATTCCCGGTAAGCAGATGGCCATTGACGCGGATTTATCCGCAGGTCTGTTGGATGACAAGCAGGCACAGGCGCGGCGTAAAGAGCTGGAAGAGGAAAGTTCCTTTTTTGGTTCCATGGATGGTGCATCCAAATTTGTTCGTGGCGATGCCATTGCCGGACTTATTATTACAGCGATCAATGTGGTTGGCGGTATCATCATCGGTGTTACCCGCCACGACATGGCCCTTGGTGAAGCAGCAGACGTATTCACCAAACTCTCAGTTGGTGATGGTCTGGTCTCCCAAATTCCTGCTTTGGTTGTATCGCTGGCTGCGGGCTTGCTTGTTTCAAAAGGCGGCACACGTGGCGCGACTGAAAAAGCAGTACTTGATCAGCTGGCGTTTTATCCTCGCGCGTTGATGGTTTCCGGCGCGCTGATGACCCTGCTTTCAATCACACCGGGACTTCCGTTTTTTCCATTCGCGACATTGGCAGCCTTTATGTTCATTACCTCCTTTATCATTCCAAAGAGGAGAGCGGAACGTGAACAACAGCAAAACGATATAGACATTCAGGCAGCCGAGCAGAAAGTTATTGCAGCCAGTGATACAATCAAGGACACATTGAAGGTTGCAGAAATTGAGCTTGTTTTAGGCAAGCAGCTTGGTTCAAAACTTTTGGTGGCGCAGGGTGAAATGGGACTACGGGTTAGCCGTATGCGCAAAAAGTTTGCCAAATCTTACGGATTTGTAGTACCGGAAATAAAGGTTTCTGACGACCTGTCAATCAATCCACGTTGCTATGAAATTCGAATTTTTGGCACTTGCATGGCATCGGAAGAAGTATCCCTCACCGACGTATTGGTGATTTCCAATGATGGCCCGCCACCGCATATGCCATATGATGAAGTTAAGGAGCCGGCCTTTGGTGCCAATGCCTGGCAGATTTCTGATGTTTATACGCAGGAACTAAAACAGGCAGGCTATCATCCGATTGATCCGATGTCGCTTATCCTCACCCATGTGAGCGAGGTGGTGCGCAACAACTTGTCCCAACTGTTTTCCTACAAGGATATCAAGCAGTTGATTAATGGGCTGGATAAGGAATACGCAGCCCTTGTGGAAGAAATAAGCCCTACGCATTTATCCGTCTCCGGACTTCAGGCCGTGTTTAAACTGTTGTTGGCGGAGAGGGTTTCTGTTCGCAATGTCCATCTTGTGCTTGAGGCTGTGGCAGAGATTGCGCCGCATGTTAAGCGGACTGAACAAATTGTTGAACATGTACGGATGCGGATATCCCAGCAGATTTGCGGTGATATTGCGGATCAGGGTGTACTGAAAATTCT
>JASFYT010000061.1:0-9748 GCA_045047085.1 Rhizobiaceae bacterium
TGCGACGCGTGGGACAGTCATCAGATTGGCGGAGCCCGTCAGGAGAAAACGCCCAGGGCTTTTGTCCCTGTCAACTTCAGTCTTGATGGCCAACAATAGGCTTGGGGCTCGTTGAATTTCGTCGATGACTGCTCGATCCATTCCGCGAAGAAATCCAACCGGATCGTCATTCGCAGCCGCGAGGACTGTCACATCATCAAGTGTGAAGAAGGGTATCTCTTCAGCGGCGATGTCAGTCACCAACGTGGTTTTACCGGACTGTCGCGGCCCGGATATGAGAACAACACGCGTGTCAGCGAGCGCCTCCTCTATCCTGCTTTTGGCGAATCTTTCGTACATTATACCCTCAACTGTCTCGACTAATTGAAATTACAACCTCGACCAATTGAAAGTCAAGCTCCGACCGATTGAAAGCGGCGAGCCGTCTGATTGAAAGAGTGCCTTTCTGGGAATAGCTAAATATCAAAGCCATAATAGCCTCACCGGGCACCTATCTGTGTGACCGACTACCACTTGTCAAGCCTCTGTCGCAGTGCCTATAAAAAAGAAATCGCCATTTTGGCAGATGCAAGATCAAAGCTGACCGACATCCATGCCACACACAGCAATCCCGTTTGTTGTATCAACAGCAGTAGAGGTATCACAGACATTGATCCGAGCTTATTACCCTACTATGTATGTTTGTAACGCTCTTCATCGCCTTGATTTTAGTCCCAGTTTTTGCATTTCAAAGGTATCCGACAATGCCAGCCTTCAAAACCCTACCGGAAGATGACCCACTTCTGCTTACCTCACCACTGATCCGAGGGGTGCTGAAAACCGCGGAGTATATCGAAGCCAACGGTGGTATCGGATTGACAAAATCTGGGGCGTTTAACCGCAAATTTGTGCATTGGGCCGCTACCGAATTCGACTGGCCGGGTTATTCCGAAGAAGAACTGTTTCGTATTAATAAGGTCTTAACGAGTGGGACTTCCCACCCGTTGAGGACATCCACGCCCTACTGAAAGGGTTGAAACTAGGGCGGCATTACAAAGCTGACCAAGGCCGGAAGAGCGCTGGTGGCCCATCCCGGTCGCCTGCTGTCAGAATTGATACCCAATTTTCTGTTTCGCCTGAATCATGGTGCGCATTTACGGGCCGAGGATCAAATTTTAGGAAACTGGGATATTTTCCTGAATATCATCAATGTCGAGGCTGATCACGGAACAAGTCGTTCGGCTCTACGAAATGCACTTTACGGCGATCCCGGCCCATCAGATTCTTTGTATGATTCAATCTCCTCGACACTCTATATCACAGTCCTACGCCCGCTTTGCTGGGCAGGTCTTCTAAAAGAAGCGGCCCCTCACCGCTCACGTTCAGACCAGCAATTTACCAAAACCGAACTATGGCGACGAACGCTTCGGCTGGATACCGACAAGCACTTAAGGCCGCGTGTGGTGCATTGACTGCGAAAACAGCTATTAGCGCCCTTTCCATCTAGTTTAGCATTCACGGCCCAAAGCTGTCATTAGTGAGATCTAGAAATCGCTAAAGTTATTTCCCTATAACCGGCATTCGTTCGTTGCGCAGAAAATTGGGTGACCGCAGTGCCGGATAATGCTGCCACCCGATCACGAAATTTGAATGTCCGGGTAGGCTGGTAGTATCACATCAAGTAAGTCGTTATTCTGTAATGTCTGGGATGTCCTTAAATCAAACCAATATTACGCAGTTGGTTACGCCCAACCAGATTAACCAACAGATCGCATTGCTGCGCGCTCAACATGAATATCTCGTCGCGCGGGTTGTCGGCAGAAAACAATTTAGCCATGCCTGCCTTTACCAAGTCACGCGCAACACCATTTTCGATGATACCTTCGACCCGCTCGTAGGTGAATGAACGCGGGATACGGACACCTGACGCGATTGGCAAGCCATGTGCCGCAGCGCTCGCGATAAGTGCATATGCGCACCGTGCAGTCGGGTGTCTCTTGTTCGGGTGTGGGGTCGTCGGGAGAATCCGCGCCATTTGATTGGCGGGTTTGATTGGCACACTCTCAACTTCGCCAATGCCTTGGAGGAAGGTGTTGAGCGTTGCGCGCTCGGGATTGTTTTTAGGTACCCCTGAAAGAGTGGCCGCATGTTTTTCGGTTGAATACGGCGATGATCCGGATGTTGAACCAAGGCCACCTGCCAGATTAGTCAGTGTACCGCCTTCGTGCCGACGCCCATACTTCGCAATGAGACGAGCTTCGCGTTCAAGGCAATCAACTTCCTCAGACGCGTCAAAAACTTGGTCGATACGATACGTGATCTGTGCGCCTTCGTTCAAAATTTGGCGAATAACATTACACTTGAATGGATTACTTTCGCCAACAGGATGATGTCGGACAGCTTCCAACTCATGTTCGATTACACGACGGTTAAGGCCTTTGCCCACATAAAAAACATCGCCGTTTGGCCTGCACAGCTCATAGACATAGTACTTACCACTGTTAGTGGACAAAAAGGTATCAAGTTCCGTGCGATATCCCTCAAATGCAGACATATTTTCTCTTCATATGATTAAAAATCAATCATAGCATGGTTTTTTGGCTTCTCTATAAACATCCGAAAATAATTATTCCGCCCTAACGGGTAAACACGTCAAGGAGGGGAAAATCAAACTCTGCTGGCGCTACTGTAGTTCGCCCCCAGTTCCGCCCTTTGTCTGAGGTCAGTACCTATTGAACAAAGTAGGCTAACAAGCGGAATAATTTATTACTCTTAGGTTGAGTGAGGGGCCGTTGTCGCGTTATATAGCGGAGATACGTTTTGTTTTATTAGAATACTTTTGGAAATGTCGTATATTTTGCGCTTGCTGAACAAACAGAAAAGATTTGTCGTTGCCTTAACGCTTTTGCTATTTGGCTTTTCGAACTTTGCTTTAGCACAAAATAATAGCGTTCTTGAAGCCCAACAATTCTTAATACAAAATGGATATTCTTTGGGAACAGCCGACGGCATCATGGGGCGGCGAACCAGAAGTGCCTTGATAAAATTTCAGAGAGATCGCGGAATACTTGAAAGTGGTAAGCTGGATGAAGCCACACAAGCCATAATTCACGGTGGAGATACCCCGCCGCTTGAAGTAATAGATGTTGAGGATATAGGGCAAATAAATAGTAGGGGTGATCTCGCAGAACAAGAACCTCCTGTCGCAACAATCCGTACTGTCGAAACGGTTGAAGGTGAAAATGCCCACTCATCTGAAACCTCACTTCCTGACGACAACTCATCTACATTCCAGCCACTCAACGATGTAGGAGAATCTCAGATTTTGGCTGCGGATATTGAAGAAACTAAACCCCATTCGGAACGCGAGGTCCCGGGTGTGGTTATTCCCAATTCATTACCCAGCACAGCTTCCGAACCGAAAAATATAATCGTTAAAAGTGATGCCACAGTATTCGAAACTGGCTCCACTTATAATTTTACGAAAATTGCTATGTGGTTATTCGGCATACTTACTCTCTTTTGGATTTTCAGACAGCATAATAAAAAACAGAAAAACAAACATACAGCAGGTGTAGACAGCAAACACTGGGACTCAAAGTTACAAAAGGTTCAAAGTGATGGCTCGGCGGCCCACCTAACACAGAATACTCGAACCCAACCTTTAACTGACCCTTACTCTGCACTTAATACCGAAGAAAAGGGCGTGATGAGAAAGAAATGGGGAATATACGACAAAACTGATTTACATAATACGAAAACAAATGACCCTGCGCTTAAGTCTGGCCTATTACAGCAAACGCAAAAATCCGGATGGTTTCAGGCAAACCATACCGCAAATATCGCGGGTCGTAGTATTGGAGGGATGATTTATGTTGGTTCCCCACCTCGATCTGGTCGATATGGTGGATTATGCGGAGCCTTTATTGACCCATCTCTTTCCGTCGCCAAAACCGGGGGGGATAGAGAAGGCCATGGGATGCATTACTGGCCAAACTATTCCGATATTTCGGCAACGGCCCGTGCAACATACCTAGATTGGCTTCAATCAGGCAGGTCAGACCCAAACTATAATGCTGGATATATGTTCCTTTATTTCTATGGGCTTGAACGTCGATTTTTGCTGGATGACCCCAGTATCAGTGAAAAGGGTGAAATCCTTGAAGAGGTTATACGGCTTCGACAGCTTTTTTCTGAAAATCATTCAGTACAGAACTACTTGAACCGTTTTATCGATATTGCACGCATATCTTTAAACTTGGAAAAATCACACGAGCCAATATTTTCACATAGAGGTTATGATTTTCCATTATCGTTATCGATCATGCTAGGTGGAATGATTAAGCGAAACAAACGCCTGACCTCAGACTGGACTTTGAGTTGGCTTTTGTGCCACCCTGAAAGGCGATTGCGAACACCTGCACATCGCTGTGAAGAGGAATTCCATGCCTTGTTCCGTCTGAAATTTAAGGAACAGTACCCAGATGGCATGAAGGTTCGTTGCCCACAGAAAATTCTTAAGGTTAATTATCAAGCTGCTTCGGGAGAATTTGATCTTGCAATGACACCGACTGCTGAAGGAGGTTCAGTCCCCGATATATCCGGGATTAGAAAGCCGTTGAATGACGCTCAGAAAATTGCCGACATCGCGATGGATGAACTGGATAAATTCAGTAGATACCTTGGGCGTAATCCTGACGGGCGGGGAACAATTGAAGCTCAGGCACTGCTTCCCGACATGCTTTGGTCGCTGTTCCCATCAGTAGAGTTTGAGGCCTTGACGGGCTGGGCAGACGCAATTGTCGCGCAGGGCGGTCTTGCGCCAATCGTGGATATTGTTGAAAAACTTGAAAACGCGCGCCCGGATAAAATTAATAAGAGGCAGTTAACAGGTGCCGCTGACGCGCTGGCGAGGCTTGGTTTTGGGATGGCCCCTGATCCACGGTTTGCGTTACGCGGCCCCAAGTTTGGTGACCCTGTGGTTTTGTTCGAACTCCCAGAGGGCGTTATTCAGTTAGAAGATGTTTCAGATCATTACCGTTTTGCACTGCTTGAGTTAGCACTTGGAACATTTATCGCGCAGGCAGATGGAAAGGTTGTTCAGACAGAAGAAGATGCACTGAAACGTTCTGTGCAAACCGCCAAGGGGCTAACACTATCAGAACGCACAAGGCTCGAAGCAAATCTCACTTGGTTGCTAGCCGTTCCCCCTGACATGGGTGTTTTCCGTACAAAACTGAAAAATGCCACCGAAGAACAGCGTGGTGTAATCAGGCAAGTGGTTGTTAGTATGGCGCATGCAGATGCGATTGTACGGCCAGAAGAAATTGGTGGAATTGAGAAAGTGTATAAGGCCTTAGGTCTCGATCCCGCTTTGGTTTACACAGATATACATGCAGCAGCGGTATCGGATAATCCTGTTTCAATGCGAGAAGCACAGACTGGAGAGGCTGGGGAAGCCATCCCACGCGAGCAAATTAAGAACAAGGGAACAGTTCTTGATGCCGCCCGTATTGCCGCAATCCAAACAGATACAGCACGGGTATCGAGTGTCTTAAGCAATATTTTTGGAACTGAGGATGCCCAAAACACGGATGAGATACCTCAAGATGACGAGATTATAACCCAGTTTAATGGTTTAGATGCAAAACACTCTGCATTTGCATCCGAACTTATTGAACGTGAACATTGGAATGAACGCGACTTCGATGAGCTTTCGGGCCGATATGGTTTGATGCCTTCAGGATGTCTAGAAACGATAAATGAGTGGGCATTCGAACACTTTAATGATGCCCTGATCGAAGAATATGATGGATATGAATTGAACCCAGATATTACCCATACATTGCGAGAAAAATAGAGAGGCTACACAATGGCGACGATAAAACGGCGGGAGCGCGATACAATTATTCAAGCATTACGTGCGGGTGTTGTGCCAAAACTTGGCCTTCAACATATTCAGGTTGGCCGGGTGCGGGAAATCGAAGAACTGGTCAAGGATATGGAGCGGATCGCTGAGGGTGGTGCGGCAATTCGGTTTATCATTGGTGAATATGGCTCTGGCAAAACATTTTTCTTGAACCTTATTCGGTTGGTTGCCTTGGAAAAGGGTTTGGTCGTAATGTCAGCAGACCTTGCACCTGATCGCCGTATATATGCGACCGGGGGGCAGGCCCGTGGCTTATATGCTGAAATGGCACGAAATATATCAACCCGCTCAAAACCAAATGGCGGTGCGATGGCCAGTATTGTCGAGCGGTTTGTGAGCCAAGTTCAACGTGATGCCGATGGGCAAGATCGCCATACAGGAGAAGTAATCCGTGAACGGCTGGCTCATTTTGAAGAAATGACCGGGGGATTTGAGTTTGCAGAGGTCGTGCGCAAGTATTGGGAAGGCCATGAAACTGGGGATGAAGACCTGAAATCGGCGGCTCTGCGTTGGTTGCGTGCCGAGTTTGCAACCCGCGCCGATGCACGAAAGGCACTTGGCGTGAGGACAATAATTAATGATGCCAGTGTTTATGACCATCTGAAACTCATGTCCGCCTTTGTATGTGAAGCAGGCTATAAGGGCCTCTTAGTCTCTTTGGATGAATTGGTTAATTTGTTCAAACTAACCTCATCTCAAGCGCGAAACGCTAATTTTGAACAAATTTTGCGTATTTTGAACGACGTATTGCAAGGGAGTGCATCACATCTTGGTTTCTTGATGGGGGGTACACCAGAATTCTTAATGAACACCCGTCGTGGGCTTTACAGCTATGAAGCTCTGCAATCGCGGTTGGCTGAAAATACATTTGCCCGTGACGGGTTGGTGGATTTGTCAGGACCTGTTGTACGCCTTGCCAATCTGACCCCTGAAGACATGTTCGTACTACTCGGCAACATCCGATCTGTCATGCAGGACCCTGAAGCGGCTCTTCCCGATGAGGCATTGGAATCTTTCATGTCACATTGTTCACAACGGATAGGTGAAGCCTATTTTCGGACACCTCGAAATACTGTGACAGCATTTGTAAACATGCTTGCGGTATTAGAGCAAAACCCCGGAACCAACTGGTATGACCTTATTGATGAAATTGAGGTGCAGGCAGATTCCGGAGACGATCTAAGCGATATCGAAGATTTGCCCGACGCAGCATTAAAAGATGCTGATGACGACAGTCTTTCCACGTTCAAGCTTTGACATGGGAGCTTTTGATAAACTTGTATATCCTGTTCAGAAATGGATTAGAGCGCAAGGTTGGCACGAACTGCGCGAAATTCAGGCGCGGGCGGTCCATGCTATCATTGATCAACAAAATGATCTGATCATAGCGGCGTCAACTGCTGGGGGGAAAACAGAGGCGGCATTCTTGCCACTCATTTCTCAGGTGATCGACAAGGGTGAAAATACCGGTGCTGGTTTTGACATTTTGTATATTGGGCCGCTAAAGGCCTTGATTAATGATCAACATCAGCGACTTAAAGAAATATGTCAAGATACCGAATTGTCAGTAGTACCATGGCATGGTGATGTGTCCTCTTCGATCAAATCCAAAGCACAGAAGAATCCTAAAGGGATTTTATTAATCACGCCCGAGTCCTTAGAGGCACTTTTTGTTCGAAAAGGAACACTGATCCCACATCTTTTTGGCGGTACTACTGCTGTTGTTATTGATGAGCTACACACATTTCTGGACACTGAAAGAGGTGTTCAATTGCGCTCACTATTAACACGGCTTGAGCTAGCAACCGGGCGTAGGATTAGACGTATCGGGCTTTCTGCAACGCTAGGTGATATGGGGATGGCTAGGAGCTACCTACGCCCCGGGCAGCCTGATACAGTTAAGTTGCTAGAAGCGAATGGCCCAGAACAAGAGCTTAAAATCCAATTGAGAGGATATATTTCCGGCAACAATAACCTAGATACTGCTTCCACAACAGGTGCGGTTTCTGCACATTTATTCAAACATTTACGGGGTTCGCAAAACCTGATCTTTGCCGGTGCACGCAACAACGTCGAAATTTATGCGGATCGCCTTAGAGTGATGTGCGAAGATGAACACCTGCCGCAAGAATTCTACCCACACCATGCCAGCCTATCACGCGACCATAGGGAATTTGTTGAACAGCGGTTAAAAGACCACAGGTTTCCGACGACAGCGGTTTGCACCTCTACACTGGAACTAGGCATTGATATCGGCGATGTGGCTTGTGTTGCGCAGATTGGCGCACCTTTCACCGTTGCCTCCCTACGTCAACGTCTAGGGCGGTCTGGGCGGCGTGAGGGTCAATCTGCAATTCTACGCCAATATCTTATTGAAACCTCATTGGAAGCGAAAAGCAACTTTGCAGATCAGTTGCGGCTTGGGCTTATACGGGCCATTGCAATGACTGAACTACTGCTCAAAGGGTGGTGCGAAGCACCACGTGATCAGGCCTTGCATCTATCCACTTTGGTTCATCAAATACTTTCTGTCATTGCTGAAAGAGGCGGTGCGAGTGCCCAAAGGATTTATGTAACTCTTTGTCAAAAAGGGCCATTCACTACCGTCGATATGCCAACATTTATTTCTGTTTTACGCCGTCTGGGTGAGCCGAATGTTGACCTAATTGAACAATCAAAAGATGGTATGATCTTACTTGGAAAGTCAGGTGAACATCTTGTTGAACACTACAGTTTTTTCGCAGTGTTTAAAACGCCTGAAGAGTACAGGTTGACATCCAAGGGAAAGGAACTGGGAACCTTACCAATTGAAAACATTCTTGCCCCCGGTATGACGATAATTTTTTCAGGTCGACGTTGGGAAATCAAAGAACTTGATGATTTAGAAAAAATCATTCAGGTGATACCGTCAAAAGCAGGAAAAGCACCGGTTTTTGGCGGCGACCCCGGTGATATCGCAGATTGCGTTATCCAAAAAATGCGCACTGTTCTAAGCGGTGATGAAATTCCGATTTACCTCGACAAAATAGCTGTAAAGCTTCTGATGGAAGCGCGTTCCAATTTCTCACGTATGGGCTTTGATCGAACTTCCTATATTGAAATTTCAAATGAGTCCTTCATCTTGGCGACATGGATGGGATCAGTCAGGACAGCAACTCTTGCTCTTGCATTGCAATCCTATGGTTTTCAAGTGCAGAGCTATGATGGGTTTCTGGAAGTTCACAAAAAAGATTCAACCACTAATTTGTTAGATGCCTTGCAATTAATATCTCAGGGTAATTCAAAAAACATTTTAAACGATGGAACTAACTTGCATTTCGAAAAATTTCACTCATTCTTGAATATAGAACTGCTGCATATGGATGCTATATCTTCACGCTTAGACATCCCTGCATTGAATCAGATGGCGACTGAAATAATTTCGTAGGCTTTACTATATTATTCGCAGGTTAGTGTATGCGATGCGTTAATCAAATAGTTGCACCAACTGTAACTTTATAATCCAGCGGGCATTTCATTATACTTTACAGAGCATTGGCCAATACGAAATTGAGATGCAGGTGCTCAGACCGAACTGGAGATCATTCGAACGGAGTATATTGTAAGCGGTTCCCCGTTCCCACCTAACCTTTAAAATTCCACGGTAACAGGTCTTCAATGTCACTTTGTTTGTGCCCGTTGACGATGGCGGTAAGGATGCCGGAGATATAGCTGTGCGGTTCCACGGCATTCAATTTGCAAGTTTCAATCAGTGAGGCCAGCATGGCCCAGTTTTGGGCACCGGCCTCATGGCCTGCGAACAGGGCGTTTTTGCGGTTCAGGGCTATGGGGCGGATGGTA
>JASFYT010000062.1:0-37372 GCA_045047085.1 Rhizobiaceae bacterium
TTCACGGCGCAAACCCTTAACCTCATCCGTCGAAGCCTCGCGAACGATGTCACCTGACAGGCGTTTCTTGCCCGCCTCCATGAACTCCTTCGACCATTTTTAATACATACTTTCTGACAGACCTTCACAGCGGCACAGCTCTGATATGCTGTCTTCACCGCGCAAGCCATCCAGCACAATGCGGAGCTTCTCCTCAGCGCTATACTGACGACGGGTCTTACGTTTGATCGTACGGATTACCTGTTCTGAACCAGATCCCCGGGTCCCTGATTTATGCCTCATCGTCGCTCCTTAAGGGCTATGATGAACCTAAAATCATCTCTTAGGAAAAATCAATATTCTGTCTCATGAAGGCTGAACTCAAACAATCTGCGCTGTCGATTTATGGAACAATTATGGATTTCCCCACAACCTTGCGGTCCATCAATAACTGCAAAGCTTGCCCATACTGCTCAAATGAGTGTTCAGAATCCACGCAAGGTTTCAATCGCCCTTCTGCCACCAAATCGAGTAATTTTACCAAATCCGACTTCTCCCAGCTATTTGATCCGATTATGGAAAACTCAAACGACCAGATATAGCGAATATCGGTTTTCGGGTCATAACCAGCTGTCGCACCGCAGGTCAGCAATCGGCCTTGCAACGTCAGCGCTCGAAAGCACTTGGCCCAGGTTTCGCCACCGGTATAATTAACGATCACATCAACACCGCCGCCTTTGTGGCGTGTCGATGGTTTACCATATCTGGCAATGATTTCCTTGACGTAATCCTGCTCGGTAGTATTGATAACCCAGTCAGCACCCAGTGTTTTCAGTTTTTTGGCCTTTTCATTGGAACTTGTGCAGGCAATCACTGTTGCTCCGACGGCCTTTGCCAGTTGTACGCAGCAGGTACCCACGCCACCGCTTGCACCCAATATCAAGACCTTTTCGCCGCTTTTTACCTGACCTCTAGTGGTCATCATGCGAAATGCTGCCCCGTAGGCCGTTGGTAGACAGGCGGCATCGGCGAAGCTTACCTTGTCAGGTACCGCTAACAGGTATTCTTCCTCCACGCAGACATATTCACAACATGCGCCCCATTTGGTTTCACCCATCATTCCGTCAGACTGGCTGGGATTGGCAGAAACCCGATCACCCACAGACCAGGTTTCGGTATCAACAGAATTACCCAATTTAACAATCTCACCGGCAAAATCAGCCCCGGGAATCATTGGCAAAGGGGTTTTTAAGCCAGGAATTCCCCGCAGAACCATCGGATCAAATCCGTTAAGTGAAACAGCGGCGACCTTTATCAGGCATTCATGGTCGCGAGGTTCAGGAACTGCAATGTCGGTGACCTCAATATTCTCAAGCCCGCCGTGCTGGTGAAACATTACTGCCTTCATTTTGCTTTCCCTTCGTGGCCACAAAGCCTATCATGAGTGTAGAATAGTGGCTTAAAAACAAACCATTGGTGGATGATTTTATGCATGCAAATTCGCTGAACATGACCAGTGACGGTCTGGCACTTTCGCCTGCTGAATACGCGAAACTTTTGACAGAGCTGTCGGAGAGCGGAAAATTGGCCGCCGACAATTATGGCATTGGCGGCAATGTTATAGAGCTTGAAGCGGCGATGGCTGAATTGCTCGGTAAAGAGGCGGCAATTGTGATGCCCACCGGAACCATGGCCAATCTGCTTGCGGTGCAATACCTCGCTACTGGCGCGCAAAAAATTATCGTGCAGCAGGCAAGCCACCTCTACAACGATAGCGGTGATTGCTCCGCCAGTCTTGCTGGATTGCAACTGATGCCGCTGGGCAAACGCGCTACTTTTTCTGCCAATGATGTCCACGGTGTTCTTAATCGTATTAAAAATGGCAAATCCGATTCTCCGCTTGGCGTTATTTCCATCGAAAGTCCGGTACGGAGGCTGGATGGTGAGATGTTTGATCCCGCGGCCTTGGATGAGGTGATTGAGATGGCTGGTGAACGGGATATTCGGCTGCATCTGGATGGTGCCCGCTTGCCTGTTATGTCGGCCTATACCGGCAAGTCTTTGAAATCCCTGTCCATGCCTTTCGACACGATTTATGTCTCTCTGTATAAATGTTTCAACAGCCTCAGTGGTGGTGTTCTTGCCGGGGATCGGAAGCTTATTCAACGGCTGGGGCACTGGCGTCGTCGCAACGGTGGCGGAATGGCGCAGCTTTGGCCCATTGCGGCCGTTGCCCTGCATTATTTGCCTGGCGTAGTCGATCGCCTTGTCGAGGCGGTGAAAATATCCGAAGCATTTTTTAATTTGCTCAACGATGATGGCCGTTTTATTCATACTCCGGTGAGTGGTGGCAGCAGTGTATCGCGGATCAAGATATCCGGTACCGACCGTCAAGGATGTGAAAAATTTCGCCGGCATTTGCTGTCCCATGGTGTTGTGATGCCGGGGTTTGATGGCGATCCTTGCGGCTTCAGCATCAAAGTAAATGAGTCCTGGCGGCATCGGACACCAGAAGAACTTTTCATGGCATTTCAAAGTGCTGCGGATTCTGCCCGAATTTCCCGCTGATGACCGTCCAATTTTGGCGGCCATCTTCAGTCTGCCCGGGATGAAAACACAACGATTGCACCTTCACATTGCGATGGTTCAATCCAGATCTGGTTGCTGCCTCTATTATTGATGGTGAAACCTTGAGAGTTGAGATAGCGCCGGGTTTGATCGACGTCTTTCACCGCAAAATGCATCGCAGCCACCCAGGGTAAAACTGGCGCGGTTATTCCAGGATATTGATCAATCAACCCTGCCGGGTCTGTGACCCGAATCTGGCCACGCGTAAGCTGAAACGATGCGATGGAATTGTCGGTCTCAAAATCCTTCTCCAGTATGTGCGAAAGGCTGGCATTAGTCTTTTTCAGGTCGTTGGAACAGATTAAAACATCAACCAGACCGATCACACCATTGGGCTGATCAATAACACCCGTTTGCCACAGGGCGTCCGGGGTCAGATGTTCAATGCAAAACAGGTCGGCTTCATCAAAAATACCCTCGGGTAAATGTAAGATATTGAATTTTCCAGGCAAGGTTTCACCATTCGCACAGGGAACGTCGCGACCAACCTCATAAGGAGAAAATTTGCTGCCTAGCCTTTTTGTGAGAATAGTTGCAGCCTCATTAGCATTTTGGCAACCCAGTGCGATGAGATGCAAACCAGTATAACTATCAAGCAGAACCTGTACGTGGTCGTTGTGCAAATTCACATCGGTAATGCCGAGAATTTCGAAATAGCCTTGCTCGAACATGGCACAGTGATTTCCCGCACCCCAAAGCTCAACCGGGCCACCTTCAACCAGTTTCCCCTTATGGGAAGACCGGGGTGAGAGGTTAAAGCCCATCCGTTGATAAATCTCGTTCGCCCGATCCAGATCAGGCACAACCAGCGCCAAATGATCGAGAACAAGTTCGAGCCCATTCATGCGGTCGCTCCCGCATTGCCGAGGGTCTTGCCAAACGCGTCTTCAAGCATTTGCTGCACTTGCAGCCGGTCAACCTTTCCAGCCCCGTTTAGCGGCATTTCCGATACAATCAGGATTCGCCGGGGGTGAGCATATGCAGGGCCGTTTGCAAGGCAATGCTGCTTGAGTTCATCGGCTTTGATATCACTATTCTTGTCGGCAAGAACCATGGCCAACGGCACGTGGCCCTTGATCGTATGAACAATAGGAACCACCGAAGCATCGCTAACCGCTGGATGAGAAAGCAGTAGATTTTCAACTTCCTTTGGGTAAATATTTTCACCCCCGCTGTTGAACATGTCGTCAGTGCGTCCACGAAAATAGTAGAAACCTTCAGCATCCAGGCTGAACAAATCACCAGTTGCCAGCCAGCCGTCAACAAGTTTTGCCTTGTTCACTTCCGGCAATTTGTAATAGCCCGGTGTCACACCAGGATTTCGCACCCACAATTCACCCAGAGATTGAGAGATATTGCCATCGGTATCGACCAGTTTGACTTCACCTTCCGGCCAGATAACACCGCAACTTCCAAACGGCACTTTTCGTCCGTCAACAGGTGGCCCGATCATCACCGGACCGCCCTCGGTAAGGCCATAGCTTTCGTGCACTGGCACTTTGAAAGCCTCAACCATGGCAACCATAAGCTCTTCCTGTACCGGGGCAGAACCAACGCTCAAGCCTTCGAGCGACGATAGATCAAGAGAGGCAATCAATTCCCGATGCTGCAGCAAAAGCGTATAAACTGCAGGAACCGCCCCGGCCTGGGTACACTTGTATTCGGCAAGCGTACTGAGAAACCGTTTGGGCTCAAAATTGGGCAACAGCACCACCGATCCACCACATTGCAGCATCGGTTTGATCGCCCCGGCCATGGCATTTTTATGGTACAGTGGAACCGCTGCCAGCGCCCGGGCATTGGATTTTTCAGCCCAATATTTTTGCACAGCCCGTATCCACCACAATTGGCCAGCATGGGTGAGCACCACCCCTTTGGGACGACCGGTGGAACCCGATGTATAGGGTTGGAATGATGGATGCTCGTCGGATATTTCCGGTGGATCAAAACTGTTCGATGCTGCCATCAATGTAGTTTCATAATCCGGCCAATCAATATTTTGATTGCCAATGGCCAGGCGCTTTTCCAGTCCGAATTTTTCCACCACGCCAACAATGAAGCTGTTACAGGCAGGCTCGACAATTGCCGCGGCGCATTCTGCATCCCGGATGGTAAATTCCAGCACATCTGCACCAAGTTTGGTGTTCAACGGCACCGGCACTACACCGGCCCGCATGGCGCCGAACATAACCTCAACAAATTCAAAACGATTGCCGACAGCCATGGCCATCCGATCACCGGGTTTCAATCCCATATCAGATATCATCGAGGCAAACCGGTTCAGTCGCTGGTCAAGTTCCTGATAGGTGACATGGCGCGGTGCTTCGCCGCAAAGGTCGATTATCGCGGTTCGTTCGGGGTAATCTTCAACCGATTTACTGCACCAGTATCCAAGGTTGTTTTGGCGTTTATCATTCATTGATTTGCTCCTCTTAATGCACGCCGGGCAGCATTGGCTCCGGCAATTTCTCCACCGACGAAACATTCCGCAAGGTTGCCACCGGACATGTACAAAAATCCAAATGCGCTGCCCAACTCACCAGCTGCGTACAGCCCGCTTATAGGTTCGCCATCGACATTGATTATTTGCTGTTGCCGGTCATGCACCGGCCCGCCCTGGGTATTGTTAACCAAGGGCCAAATGCGGCCCACGTAATAAGGTGGTTTTTCGATCACCATCATGCTGCTTGCCGGACGGTAGAAATCTTCATCTAACCCGGCTGCGCAATTTTTGTTCCAATGCCGAAGGGTTTTCAAAAGCACTTCGACCTCCACACTCAAAATGCTGGCAAGTTGCTCGATATTGTCGGCCTTCTGCAGAATACCAAGCTCAACCTCATTGAGATTATCAGCACTCCATTCAAAATTCAGATCGTGGGCGTGATAGGTTGGTCTGCCGAATGCGGTTCGCCTGCGCCCTGCTTCATCGGTGATAAACCAGGCGGGTATCCGCGAAAACCCCTGGGTTTGTGCATCGAATTGATGAAACGGTCGGGCGCCTGTGTCCTGTAGATAGGGTTCATATTCGTTCATGAACCGCTTAGCGTTCTTATCGAGCAGAATCCACGGCATTCGCACATCGTCGCCCGGTGGCGTTCCCGGCACCCAATCCGGATATCGTTTGGTACGAATTGCCAGTGGATAATTCGGGTCGCTGTGATGGAAACCATAGCTGCCGTGATAGTGCCACATGTGCCATAAATCTGCGCCGACACCCTGGGCCATTTTGATACCATCACCTGTATTACCAAGAAATGCGGCACTGCGAACACTGATACCGTTCCAGTATTGACGCTGCATTTCTTCGTTGGCTTCAAATCCACCACATGCCAGAATAACGCCACCCTGGGTGAGCAATTCTTGTTGCTTGCCGTCGTGTTCAACAATCACACCACACACTCGTGAAGCCTTTCCGGTGATCAACTTGCGTGCACGCGTGTTGGTTCGCACAGTAATATTGCGCTGGCTCAGTGCTTTTCTCAATACCTGAAATAGCCGGTACCCCGCTGCTGCCCCTCTTATGCCTACTTCGGGCGATGGACTATCTTCCCCTTGCATAGAAGAGACAGAGACAAATCCGAAACTATCGTGGCCGGAGAAAGGGTAATTTGCATTTGCCCGTTTGATTTCAACTGTGGCGTCTGCGGCCTGAGCCAGTTCCTGTACCTTTGAGGCAAGCGTTGCCATGCCGTCGGCCAGAGTTTCCAGAATATCATCAGGCGTCGTGCTGCGGTTGGTGGCCTTGAGATAATTGAACGCTTCGTCGGCATCGAAGGTGATCCGTAATCCGCCCGCCGAGCAAATGGATATACCGCCGGGCTGGTACATTTTTTCAATGATAACAACACGAGCCCCGGCATCATGGGCGGCGATAGCGGCCATGGCTCCAGCATAACCGCAGCCAATGACGACGACATCCCACTGTTCCTGTCTGGTAAATTCCATTGAACCGGCCTTACAAAAATTGCGTAAGAAATTTACGCACATCCGGTCCCCAAATCAGGGAACCAGTTTTTTCAAACAGATGACCTTCATTTTTGCTTATGCCAAATGGAGGATAGATTCTCGATTTGGAATCCGGGTTGCCACCTTTCAGAACTTCGCCGAGTTCCTTTGTGGGGGCAGTGCTGTAATCTGTTTCAGCTTGCAGAAAAAATATCGGTTGGGTTAGATCACAAGTGGCCTGCTTCATTGATTCACGTAACTTCGGAGTGCGTTCCCAATTCATTGCAGCACCGGCAAATTCAACAGCACAACGAAACTGAGAAGCCTTGGCGGCCGCAAACAAAGTGACAGTGCCACCAAACGAACTGCCCATCACCGCAACGCGACCGGAATCAATTTCGGGTTGGGCGTTCACCCAATCCAGAGCCGCAATGACGTCATCGCTTTCCTTGTCCAGCCGTGCCGCTAATTGATCATCATATTCAGGAGTACCAAATTCTGCAGATACGTCCCCGCGCCATGGAGTGCCTGTTGATGCGCCATAGCCAGCGCGATGTGGTAAAAAGGATGCAAATCCCCAGCTCAATAGCAAAGATGCGGTGCCCGGACGGCACAAATCATCGGAACCTTGTTCGATACCGCTGCCATGATTAGTGATAATGCAGGCAAAGGGTCCCGGACCCGGTGGCAAATATAGATAACCGGCAAGTTTATTTTCGCCCGATTGAAAGGTAACCTGCCGTGGAACAATCGACTGACCCGACATGGATGTTTCTGCTGGCAGTGTTTTCAGCGATTCTTCACCATCATCAATCATCGAGAAATGGCGTTCAAATCGCTCAATGACCTCGCCAACTTCACTGCGAATACTGGTAAACGCCGCGCTTGATCGACGTATTTCCAGATCTCTTTGATAGTCGGCAATGCTAGCAAAACGGCATTCCCAAGTGATATCTGCGCCATCGTCCGATGCATTACATTTGGTGAAAATTACGCCTCTGGCGAGATTCAATTCGACCCTGATATCGCACGCCCTGCGACGTACGGCCAAAACCTCCTCAGCCATCCCGGGCTTGGCGAAATAATTGGTTCTTTCAACAAACATCGATAAAATTCCCTTTACTGTTGGTTGCCGAGGCTGAATTCACCGGGCTTGTGGCAGCGAACTTCTCGCCCGTCTTCTTTTTTAACCAGCGGAGGCATCACCTTGCGGCAATGGTCATCGACAATCGGGCAACGGGTACTGAAATAACAACCTGATGGCGGTGACAGGGGGCTGGGTATTTCGCCTTTTAGCAAAATGCGGTTATTGGATTGCCTGCGGCTCGGTTCAAGCACGGCGGAAATCAGACATTTGGTGTAGGGGTGGAGCGCGTCAGTGAACAGATCATCATTACTCCCGACTTCAACAATTTGGCCAAGATACATGACCGCGACCCGGTCTGCGATATGGCGTATGACTCCCAGCGAGTGGGAAATAAACAAAATAGTCAGGTTATAATCGCTTTTGATTGTAGCCAGCAGGTTCAAAATTTGCGCCTGAATGGAAACATCGAGCGCAGAAACGGCTTCATCGCAAATCAGCAATCGCGGACGTTGAGCGAGAGCCCGAGCAATACAGATGCGTTGGCGCTGACCGCCGCTGAACTCATGTGGATAACGATGGATAAAATCCTGCGCCAATCCGACATCAACAAGAACTTCGTTGACCCGTCGGGTGATCTCATGTTCATTCATTTTCAAATTTCGAAGGGGTTCAGCGATAATCTTCCCAATTTTCATACGCGGATTGAGCGATGAATAAGGATCCTGGAACACAACTTGAATATGACGGCGAATGTCGTGCAGCTGAGCCTTTGAAGCAGCCGTCATATCGACGCCATCGTAGACAATTCGACCTTCGCTTGGCACCAGCAATTTCAGGATCAACCGACCGAGGGTTGATTTTCCGCAGCCACTTTCACCCACCAGACCAAGGCATTCGCCCTGATTTATCGAAAGATCTACATTGCTGACTGCCTTTAATGTCTGGCTTCGCCCGCCAAACGCTGATTTTTTAACTTGGAATGCCTTACTGAGGTTTTCGATTTTAACAATCGGATCAGATATTTCATTGGTTTCGCTACTCATCTACACACCCTCCGGAAACCAGCAGCGCACGCTTCTTTGTGAACTAACCTCTTCGAGAGCAGGCATTTCATCCCGGCACTTTTCCTGCATCTTGGGACAGCGCACATGAAATCTGCAGCCGGATGGATAGGCCGTTGCCACGGGTGCCACTCCATCAATCACCGGCAGAACATCGCGTCTTGCAGTTACGGTGGGAATTGATTCCATCAGCAACCTAGAATAAGGATGCAGGGGAGCCTCAAACAATGCTTCCACTGGTGCCTGCTCAACAATCTGCCCTGCATACATCACCACCACCCGGTCGGTAATGTCGGCGATAATCCCGAAATCGTGGGTTATCAGCAAGATCGCCATGGCATTGTCCTGCCTAAGCTTTCGCAACAAATCGAGAATTTGTGCTTGAACTGTCACATCAAGGGCGGTTGTTGGCTCATCAGCGATGAGCAGGCGTGGCTGGCACGCCAAGGCAATTGCTATCATTACCCTTTGGCGCATGCCACCTGACAATTGATGCGGATAATCATTTATGCGTTCTTCGGGCGCGGGAATGCCGACTTTGGCCAACAGATTGATGGCTTGTTCACGAGCCTCACTACGGGCGAGCCCCAAATGTTCACTCAATACTTCAGAAATTTGCAGCCCGATTGTAAAGACCGGATTGAGGCTAGTCATCGGTTCCTGAAAAATCATTGAAATGTCACGACCGCGGATTTTGGTCATGGCGATCTCGGATTTGGCGACTAAATCATCCCCGTCGAATACTATTTTTCCGTCATTGATGTGTCCCTGAGACCCCAGCAACCGGATGGTGGAAAATGCGGTCACTGACTTCCCGGAACCACTTTCACCCACCAAGCCGACAATTTCACCCTCGGAGATGCCAAAGGAGATACCATCAAGGACTTCCACATCTCCATGTAGAGTAGAGAATGATACCACCAGATTATCAATTTCAAGCAGCGGTGTATTCATTTACTGGTTTCCCTTCGGATCAAAAATATCGCGCAATCCATCACCGAGAAGATTGAAACCGATAATTGTGATACCCAGCGCACAACTGCTGAAGATGGCGAGATAGGGATCAAGCCGCAAGGAAACCAAGCCATCACGGATCATGCCACCCCAACTCGGCAATGGCTCCTGAACGCCAATACCAAGAAAACTCAAAGTCGCTTCTGCCGTAATGATAAACCCTACACCAACCGACCCGCGTACAATCAATGGCGCAACAATGTTGGGAAGGATATGCCGTCGCAGGATCACCCACGATGGGGTGCGGCTGACAATTGCCGCATCAACATAAAGCTCGTCACGAATGGAAAGGGCGAGTGAGCGCGTGAGCCGAGCGATGCCGGGCCACCACACAAGGGAGAGCGCAACGATCACCGTCGTCATGCCGGGGCCCATTACCGAGGCAATCAGAATTGCAAAAATGAGTTCGGGAAATGCAAACACCACATCCACGATTCGCATGATAATGGCATCGGCCCAGCCGCCAAAATAGGCGGCGACCATGCCGAGAATAATACCGACGGTCATGGTGATGCTGAGTACCGACATTGCAATAACCAGCGATACCCGAGTGCTGACAATGAGCCTGCTCAATATATCGCGGCCCAGTTCATCAGCTCCCAAAAGATACACATCGCCTGGAGGCTCCCAGACCGCCAGCAAATTGGTGTTAGTATAATCGTGTGGCGGCAACACGCCGGACAACAACGCAATTAATACAATGATGCCAACGATGGTCGACCCAATTACGGCATTGCGGTTGCGCTTGAACTTAAGCCACCAGTCAGCTTGCACCGAGACAGGCAATGGCGATGGCGATGGATTGTTCAATTGATCCGACATTTAATCCGCCTTTCCCTGAACGCGAATTCGAGGGTCAATCAGGCCATATAAGAGGTCGATGGCCAGATTAATGATCGAATAAGTGACCGTGAAAACCAGAACAATAGCGATTGTGACAGGGTAATCCCGGGCAAAAATTGAATCAATGGCCATCCGACCAAGGCCAGGAATATTGAATATGGTTTCAACCACAAATGTGCTGGTAATCATCACACCAAAAATAATGCCAATCGTTGTAACCAGCGGCACCAGAACATTACGCAAAGCATGGCGGTAAATTACCAACCTTTCCCTAAGGCCCTTGGCGCGCGCGGTGCGTATGTAGTCTTTGTGCAGCACTTCCAGCATGTAGGTTCGGCTCAATCTGGCCAGATAAGCGGATGGATGCAGGGCAAGCAGAATAACGGGCAAGACCACCTGATCCCAGTTGCCCCATCCTGCGACTGGAAACCAGTCAAGCCGGATTGACAGCAGATAAACCAAAAAAGAAGCCATAGCGAAATTGGGGACTGAAATACCGATCAGCAAAATGAACATGACACTGGTGTCGGCCCAGCTGTTATGGCGAAGGGCGGTGAATATCCCGACAGATACACCAACCGGTATGGCAATCAGCATGGCAAGAGCTGCTAGCAAAGGGCTGATCGCCAAACCTGGTGCGATAACTTCGGCAACAGGAACACCAACATAACGGTAGGATAGCCCCAGATCACCCACCAGTATTCCACTTATGTAATTAAAAAACTGCTGCCACAATGGCAAATCGAGGCCGTATTGATGCCGCAGCGATGCCGCCAGTGCTTCGTCGCCGGAACGGTCATCCAGCATCATCAGTATAGGATCGCCAGGGGTCAGATGATTGGCAGTAAATGTCAGCAAAAGCACCGCTGCTAGGATCGGAATAAGTCCCAGCAATCTTCTGATGGTGTAAATCAGCATATCAGCCTTTGGCGGTTGGGTATTTTACGACAACTTTGATAATCTGAATCAATATAATCTTGTCGGACTTAAGGGATGGAATAGCATGCCGTGGCCGATTTTCAACTACGACATGCTGGTTCTCGTTCAGATGGGATCAGTCAATTGTAACATCCCAAAATGGCATATAACCCATGGGAGTCAGGTGCACATTCTTGACTGTGGGTTTGATCACGCCAATCTGCATTCTGACAGTGGTCGGAATGGTGCCATAATCGTTGATAAGCACGCGGTCAGCCTGATTATACAGGGCAAAGCGCTTTGTATCATCAGCGGTTTCAAGGGCTTTATCCATCAAGGCATCAAAAGCAGGGTTGGAATAACGCACCCGGTTCCATTTGCTCTTTGAATAGTACAAATCGCTCAGGAAGGTCGCCGGGTCTGCATAGTCGGCAGTCCAGCCCCAAGGGAAGAATGGCACTTTGCCACCGTTCATTCCTTTGATGTGAGTACCACGCTCCACAACCTTCACGGTAATATCCATACCGAGATTCTTTTTGTAGTTGTTAGCATAAAAGGCCAGAAGGGTTTTATCGCGTGGTGTGCCTTGAATGGTGAGCGGCGGCAGACCCTTGCCATCCGGAAAACCAGCTTCACTCATCAGTTTCTTGGCTTTTGCAACATCATAGGGAATGGCGGGCGTCGAAGCGTCATAGCCCGGGAATGCAGGTGCTATCTGACCATAGGCAGGAAAAGCTGCACCGCCATAAAGGCCCTTTACCATCGCATCACGATCGACTGAGATAGCCATCGCTTCACGCACCCGGATGTCCTTAAAAGGCGCGTAGAGGTTCTGGTTCATACCAAGGTAGGCGACTTGTGCTGCCGGTTTTTCCATCAACTGACCAGCAAAGCGCGGGTCTTTTTTAACATTCCTCACCGATGAGCGTGGAATTGATACGAGATCAAGTTCACCTGCTTCATACATAGTGAGTGCTGTTTCAATATTCGGCACTACCAGAAAAGACACACCATCTATTTGGGCGGCTCCATTCCAGTACCCCGCATGAGCGGCAATATCGACGGAAACACCGCGCTTCCATTCGGAATATTTAAACGGCCCGGTTCCACCAGAAACTTTCTGAGACCAGTCTTCGCCATGCTCTTTTTCAATACCGCTGTCCACGACGAACAATTCATAGAGCGGGAAAATGACTGATGGAGCGGTAAAGCTGATCTCGAAGGTCAAATCATCAATAATCTTAAACCCGGACAACGTAGTTGCTTTGCCATCGAGCATATCTTTTGCGCCCACAATCCGGTTGATCGAATCAACCATCAGGCCGCCCTTTTTGGCAGGGGTGAGCACTTGCTCGAAAGTCCATTTTACATCTGCAGCAGTCATGGTTCTGCCGCTGTGGAAATTCACGCCTTCACGCAACCAGAACTTAAAGCTTTTGCCATCGGCGGCACCTTCCCATTTGACAGCAAGCCCCGGTACAACTTTGCCATTAACATCCAGTGCAGTCAGTGTCTCATACATTTGAGAAATGATGTTCCCTGAAATCAGCTCGGAATTAGGAATTGGGTTGAGTGTTTTCGCATCTGCGCCAATGTTCGTGCGCAGGCTTTTTGCTTCCACAATTGCAGTTGTGAGAGCCAGTGAGGCGGCAAAGGCCAAGACCCCAATAAATTTTCCTGTTTTTTCTAAAATTCCTGTCATGATATCTCCTTTCACGAAGCGCTCGATGAACGCTCTGCCAGTGTTGTTTCTTGTCAGATGTCGTTTGCGGCATCAATATTCAAATAACCGGTAGCAATAGCGGGCTAATTTGGGTAATGCATTTAAACTGGCATATTAACGGTATTCTAGACATTTTTTGATATCAACCCGGCAATATGTACTAAATTTTGCGATTTTTGTATTTATGACGGAGGAAAATAGGCATATGGACCAGAATGACCGAGAATTAATTTTACTGTTACAAGCTAATGCACGAGAACCCATAGCCTCCCTCGCTCGCAAGCTGCATTTGTCGCGTACCACGGTTCAGGAGCGCATGAACCGGCTGGAGCGCAATGGCACAATTGTGAATTATACGGTGAAGCTTGATGCAAATTTCAGGCACGACCGTTTATTTGCGGTGGTGCGTTTGACCACCAGTCCAAAGCAAAGCAAGGGCATCGTCGCCTATCTAAAAAAGATGCCGGAAGTGGAAACCTGTTACGCTGTTTCCGGTGCTTATGATTTGATAGTTACACTCAGCGCGGAAACTCCTTCTCATTTGCATCAATTACTGGAGGAACTGGGAACAATGCCAGGGCTGGAGCGCACGACCTCCTCGATTGTGCTCGCTACTGAAATTGATCGGAGGCTTTGAAAGATGGGAGAGGGAAACAACAAACCATTGCGCGGCGCATTGCTGGAAGAGTTAACCTGGCCGGAAGCCAAATCCTGGTTTGAGCAGGATGCCACGGTGATTATTCCGATCGGCGCATTATCCAAGGAACATGGGCACCACCTGCCGCTGAACACCGATTACCTGCTGGCAAAGGCATTGTCGGGGCGTGTGGCTGAAGAACTGCCGGTGGTCGTCGCTCCCGTTGTCGGATTTGGATATTACCCGGCATTTTGCAACTATCCCGGTAGTCAGCACCTCAAAGCGGAAACCTTTATCGCTTTGCTACGGGAGTTGATTACCGGGTTTATCCATCAAGGTGTTGGCAATATTGCCATCATTAATACCGGTGTTTCTACCGAGGGCCCGGTGCAAATCATCGTGCGTGAAATTCTGGCAGAGCACGGTGTACGGATCGCTGTTGCCAATATTCGCGATCTTGGCCGCAGTACCGACCATCTGTTTGAGCAAAAACTGGGCGGCCATGCAGACGAACATGAGACATCCATTATCATGGCAATAAAACGCGAAGCAGTTCGACTTGAAAATGCGCAGGAAGATTATGGCAACCAACTGGAAATACCAAAATCTGTCTATTATCAACCAAGTATTTTTTCCAGTGACCCAGCGTCTGGGCCTGATTACAGCATCACTGGCGCGCGGGGTGATCCTTCAATGGCTACAATCGAAAAGGGAAAAGCCGCACTTGATGCCATGGTGTTCGATCTAGTGAAGGGGCTTGAATTGCTGGGTGCAGGAACACTGTCGAAGAAACTCTAAGCTGGCAATTGCCATCAGGTTATTGATATATGAAAACCATGCTCCCAAACAATGATAGTTTTTTGCGAATTTGCTAGAATTATTTGAATTCGCTAATATATTCGATTAAATCCCTGTTAACGGAATTAAATTCACTGTTAATACTTTTAGGGAATTCTCGCGTAAGCCACTGAAATTACGAATCTATTCAGCGTTTGTTTCTCAAAATTGCGCCAAAACAGGCGTAATTCCCTGTATTTTCCCGTATAACAGCGAATTTTGAGTTGAGACTGGTTTGCACAAGACTGTACACACCACCACTAGCATTTAGCGAAGCGAAACGCTCAAATCATCCGAGCAAATGCAATTAGCGGCAGTCGTTTCGTAGAAACGATGAGAGCCTTCAAGGTTCAAACTGACTTTGCTTAGCTCCACCAAACATTTCAATGGCTTAGCAAGATATAGAAAACTGGCTTCCTGCTTTGCAACCAATTTGAGACCAGTGTGTTAGATTTCGAGTTGGCATTATTGCGGTGCCACGGTCGATCCAGCGCGGTCTGGCTACTCAAGGCAATTGAATGTACAAATGCGCCGCAACAGGATAATTTGAGGTGCTTTCATAATCAAAAACAGCCCCGGCCTTAACCCGCAACTCATCACCCACAATTTCAAAGAATCCGGATGGATCAGACGTAACAAGAAACGAAGCCGGCGCAACATAATCATCGCCGACGATTGAAAGCGTGGCAGCAACCACGCCTTCGCCGGATGTCTCAAGCAGCGCATTTGTGCTGGCTGCAAGATAGGTAATCGGCGATTGAGCCTTCAAATAGCCACCCAATTCTATATCCATTTTACTTGATAATCCGGGCATCGCCGCACCTTTCCAAGATGTAAAGTGTGTATCCACGTAATTCTGAGCGACATCGGTTGGCTGCCCAGCAGCCTTCCACGTCATCGCAAACAAATTGGTCATAGAATTAGGTGTGGAGGATTATTTTCCAAACTATTGGTCCGCAATGCCTGGGAAACAGCCAATATATCAACCAGCACAAAACCAGTTATGCACATTAATTACGGGAATTTGGACGCAAAACACCTATATGAGAATATACATTCGAACCCGAAACAGGAGTAAGAGTATGAACGCCTTTACAAAAATTGAAGTTCCACCAGTGGAAGGGGCAATCCGAAATCCGAATAATCCTCATCATTTTATGGTACTGAAACCTGTCAAAGGAACTGTAAGCATTTTTCGGCGCGAAGATTTGCTGGCAAGAACCACCAACGCCCTGCGGGTGATGGAAATAGGTAAGACGGTTTATGATCCCGTTCTTTATATCCCCACAAAAGATGTAGTGATTCCGCTCGGTAAAATGGATAAAAACAGCCACTGTCCTTTGAAGGGACAGGCAAATTATTATGAATATGAGGGCGAGGAAATCGCCTGGTCTTATACAGAACCCTTCGATTTTGCCGATGGGTTGGCGGACCATTTCGCGTTCTGGGCATCAAAAGTCTGGATCGAAGAGGGAGAGTAGACTAATTAATTTCCAGTTCAGAAATTAGCGCTGCCCAACTGGCCCCGTGCATATCTCGGTCGTGGATAGAACCCTGAACATTTGGCCGTGGCAGGCTGAACTTCACCACATTCAATGATGCAATATCAAAGCGTTTTATGTCCGTAGGTTCCGCGCCCAATAACTTTGCAATGCGGTCTGTTGAAACCCCGTTGACGATCATCTCGAACGCTTCGGGCGAACCGCAAAAAATATCGACCGTTAGCCAGAATGGACCGGCATTCTTGGAGCGTACTTTCGCCACCAGTTTTCCCAGTTCAGCCATTATCAACCTCAATTGTTTCAAGGGTAAAGGCATCCATCGGGTCATCCAGCTCCATCACATGATTGATGCAAAATTCGTAGACCGCGCCTATGTTGATTTCGGCAGGTGAAAAAGGAAATGCAAAGGTCGGTTGTTCTTCCTCCTGGGTCAGCGGGTGATGCAGAAGATAGGGATTGAGTATCTTTCCAATCTCCATTGCAAGATCTTCACTTTGCGCAGTGACAATGCCCATCACACCAACTTCGGTCGGGGTCTGATGCCGAGTTTCCAGTTTGCCAAAACTTGCATCTGACCCAATCACCCGCAATTCGATGGAGAATAGATCAGACGCAATATCCAGCCTCGCACACACCTTGGCGCAGCACCGTTCAACAATATCGTCGGCCCATTGACGGGCATTTTGTACATAATGCTGGTTTCGCAAAAGCACAAAAAGCACCGCCTGATATCCGGCAATACGCGCTGCTTCCAGCTTCACCGTATAGCGCTCCGAGGGAACCCATTTTGCACCAGTGACCCGAACGCTTTTTTGATCAACCGAAACATATTGTGCCTCGGTCACATCCAGATTACCACCCGGTTCATAAAGGATGAAGGGGTCGGAATTTTCATAAAGCATATGGGCTGAAACCGTGTGCGGGGAGGCGTTGGCCCCATCCGCCATCGGCGTGATAGTGAAGGCATCACCCTCATAATCAATCAGGATAACGCCCGATTGCGGGTTGGTGGCACAAAGCGCACCGCACTCGCCAATCTTTGCCCCATGCCAAGCAGCACCCGCATGATAGCCACGCATCAATGGCAGCGCCGCGATGATTGCTGTATCCGTGGTACGGCCTGCAATGATGATATCGGCACCTGTATCAATGGCAGAAGCAATCTGTTCAGCACCCGCCAGCGCAACAATGTTGGTGAAGTCGCCAATGCGTTTCCGGGAGATTTCGGGGGCAGCGGCGAGTGGGTGGAGTTTCCCGGTCTCCATTGCATCAATAACCCGCTCCGCAGGCTGGGAAGATCTCAAAACCGCAATTTTGATATTTTGCCCAAGCTCGTCAGCAATCTCCAACGTCATCTTTAACAACCAGTCAACGGCGCTGTCCGTACCACAGGTTCCTGCTGTACCAATCACCAAGGGTACGCCCGCATCGGCCCGTGCCTGCATCAGGCCTTTCCATTCAATTTTGGTAGATGCGCGCGAATATTTGGAAACGCCACGCCCTAAATAAGAAGGTCCAGAATCCGTCGAGCCGCCATCAATAGCAATGATATCGGGCTTTGCCTCAATTGCACGCTCAAGCGCTGCTTTGTCATACCCAAGACCCAGCGCCCCTGAAGGAATTAAAACTCGTATCATTAGTCCGTTACTGCCTGTGGCTTTTTCAAGAATTGCCGGAAGAACATCGGCGCAACAAAACCTGCAATCGCCGCGACCCAAAGACCAATAGCAATGGGAGTGGAGAAAAGGAAGGCCACATCACCATCGGAAATCACCATCGCGCGTCGAAGGGCATTTTCCATATTACCCCCGAGCAAAATACCGAGAATGACAGGCACGGTGGGGATATCCAGCTTGCGCAATATATAACCCAAAGCACCAAAACCAACCATCAACACAAGATCAAAATAACTACCCGACAGGGAATAAATCCCGACGAACGATATCATCGTTACACCGGGTAAAAGAACCCATGGCGGTACTTGCAGGATGCGCACAAAGATTTTCACCATCGGAACATTCATCAGTAGCAAAACAAAATTTGCAATCAACAGCGATGCGATCAAGCCCCAAACTACCTCTGGCCGATCGGTAAAAAGTGTTGGTCCCGGCGTGATGTTGAGCGTCATCAACAATGCCAATAACACAGCCGTTGTACCTGATCCCGGTACACCAAGGGTTAGCATGGGAACCAATGCTCCGCCTGCAGCAGCGTTGTTGCCGGCTTCCGGCGCAACAATGCCTTTGGGTACGCCAGTGCCAAATTTGCCTTCTTCACCGGCAATGGATTTTTCAGTCATATAGGCCATGAAACTGCCAAGCGAGGCACCCGCTCCCGGTAATATGCCAGCGATAAATCCAACGGCAGATGAGCGCAACATGGTCCATTTAGTATCGAAAATATCTTTCCACGGAATGGTAACTTTCTCCAGTTTCACTCCGATGGATGAATCCTTGCCATGGTTTTCAATGAAAAAGAAAACCTCTGCAATGGCAAAAAGACCAACGATGGCCACAAGAAAATCGATACCGTCATAGAGATGTAAATTGCCGCCGGTAAGGCGGGGGAGGCCGCTGGAATTATCAACGCCAATCATCGCAATACCAAGTCCAATGCAAGAGGCAATCGCAGCCTTGGCCTGATTGTTGGAAGCCATGCCGCCAAGGGTGCAAAAGGCCAGAAGATAAAGTGCGAAATATTCCGCCGGACCAAACAGATAGGCAACCCGGGCCAGAAGCGGCGCAAGCAGCATCAAACCTATTGTGGCAAGAAAGGCACCCACAAAGGACGCGACGCCCGATAGAACCAGTGCGTCTCCTGCACGTCCGGCTTTGGCCATGGGGTAGCCGTCTAGGGTTGTCATCAATGCAGGTTCGTCGCCGGGGATATTCAATAAGATGGAGCTGATCCGCCCGCCATACATGGCGCCATAATAAACCGATGTCATAAGCACCAGTGCAGAGGTTGCATCAAGGCCAAGGGTGAAGGTTAGCGGTATCAAAATCGCTACTCCGTTCGATGGCCCAAGCCCCGGCAAAGCACCAATGATGGTGCCTAAAAAACACCCAACTATTGCAAGCATTAATGTGTAGGGAGACAAGGCAATTGAAAAGCCAAGGGCGAGATTTGAGAGTATATCCATGCCAAACTATCCCATCAGGGTTTTGGGGAAGGCCACAAGGCCCAGACCCAGCGCAAATTTGAAAAGAACAAATAGCCCGACCGACAGACCAAGCCCCGCAAGGGCGGCATTGCGTGGTTTGGGCGAAATCTGATAACTCAAAATTCCAGCAGCAATAGCCGTTGGTATCAAGAAACCAAGCGGTTTAAGTGAAAACGCGTAAGCCACCAAAACAATCACGGCAAAAGCCAGCGCACCAAAGGTGCGGGCAACCGGCCATGAGGGTTCAGGGTCGGGTTTCAGTACCATGAACATTGCGCATATTGCACCCACCACCCCGATCCCAATCGGGAAGGCCTTAGGGCCTACGGGGTCTGATAAAAAGCTGGTCTCTATCTGAGTGGCGCTCGCAATATATGCGAGCGCCAAAAGTGCTGCGACCAGACCAAAAATCCGGTCACTTGCCATTATTTTATAACCCCAATGTCTTTCGACAACTGGCGAACTTCCTTAATCACACCATCAATGTAGGATTGGAAATCAACGCCAACCTTGGTAAATGGTGCAAGACCGTTTGCAGCCATGGCTTCTTTCCACTCGGCACTGTCAGCAACTTTCTGCAGCCGCTCAGCCCACATGTTGAAGGTTGCATCAGATACACCTTTTGGCACATAAAGACCGCGCCAGTTCACAGCGACCACATCAAATCCCTGTTCTTTAGCCGTTGGAATATCACCAAATCCGGGAATACGCTTTTCGGTCAAAACAGCCAATACGCGAATCTCACCAGCTTTCAAAAAGCCAACAATCTCGGACATATCCCCAGTCATCACCTGAGTGAAACCGCCAATAGTCTGGGTAATAGCGTCCGCGCCACCATCAACACCAATATATTTGATTTTGGTAATATCGGTGAAGCCAGCACGTTGAAGTAGCATCAAAGGCTTTAGGTGATCAAATCCACCGGTGGCTGAACCACCGGCAAAAGCAACCGAACCAGGATTAGCTTTGATCGCATCAATCATTTCGCCGAGATTTTTAAACGGGCTATTTTTTGCCACAACAATCACGCCGGGGTCAGCGCCAATCGCGCCTACAAAACGAACCTGATCGGCAGTCATGCCTGCATAAGCGTTTTGAGCCAGACGGGTTGAAGTTGCAGAAGAGGCAGCAACGATCAAATCGGCGTCGTCACCACGTTCAGCAACCACGTGGTTAAAGGCAAGCCCTCCACCAGCACCTGCCATATTGGTTACTTGAATAGGCTTATCAACGACTTTGATATCGTACATAATTTTGCCGATCTGGCGGCAGGTAAAATCCCAACCACCACCCGGATTTGCCGGCGCAATGCATTCTGCGGCATTTGCAACATTTGTCACGGACATCGTTGCGGCCAGAACGGCGGCTACCGCGAGCCCTTTAAGGTAAATTGATTTCATGGTCTTCCTCCAATACTTGTTTAGGATATTAATTAGCTTTAATGGATCACTCCTCGATCCGGAAATAAATAGTCTGGCAGTATTTTCACCGCCGAACCATCTATCATGAACGCGGAACTGGGGTTTGTCCAATTTATTGGGGTTGGTATGAGAGTTTAACTGCAAAAAATTTCTGAAAGGTGGCGATCCTACTGAATCAGTTGTTGCAGATGCTGAACCATCGCAATTTTCTTTGTTGCGATCACATGGCAGCTTCAACATAGGGCTCTGGTTGCCTGATTTCTTCCGTCGAACTGATACAGTTTTGTTTGGACCGGATTGAGACAACCGATACTGAACTAAAAGCATGGGTAGATCTTGATCCTATTACAAACTTCCAATTCCTTGGATCAGTTGGGAACAGACACTCCGATTTTCTGCACGCTCCGGACACCGGCAGATTTATCAGCAATTAGCTTGCGACTTTTAATGGGATTAAACCAACTGCCAATAAGAGCTCAACTGGTAGATGCCGCAGACGAAGATGATCACTTGTTGCGAACTGCAAGTTGGATGATAAACAAATTGCAGCCCTAACCATGAAAAGCTTTAAACAACCGCACCAGCCTTTATCACCATGGCATGATTGTCACAATTCGCGATCATCTCGATATCCGCAGATGGGTCGCCGGTCACCACCAAAATATCAGCAGCCTGACCTTGTTCAATTAACCCATGTGCATCCAGACCCATGAGGTCGGCACCATTGAAGGTTGAAAAACGCAATGCGTCTACATTGCTCATGCCATTATCGCACATCAATCGCAATTCATCCGCGTTCTTACCATGCTTGTTGTGCGGTGTGCCTGCGTCCGTACCCATGGCAATCTTGCCACCAGCTTTATAAAAGGCCTTAATGGATGCTTGATGCGCTTCACCAACGCGGTGGCATTTTTCGATGATAAAATCTGGAATTTTTGGGCCATCAGTATTGTCGGCATTAGCCAGAATGTTATGCAGCGCAGCAAAGGTCGGCACGAGATAAGTGCCGGCTTCGAGCATTTTGTCGATGCACTCCTGCGTCAGGAATATGCCGTGCTCAATACTGTCTATTCCAGCGTGCACCGCGTTTAAGATGCCCTCTGTGCCTTGGGCATGGCTGGCCGTGCGTTTGTGAAAACGATGTGCCTCATGCACGCCGCTCACCATTTCCTCTGCGCTGTAATGGGCGTCTTCCGGGTTCACACCGGGGGTCATAACACCTCCGGTCGCCATAATTTTCACCAGATCACAACCTGCCAATATCTGTTCGCGAACGGCTTTGCGCACATCTTCGATGCCATCGGCTACACGACCATGGATATGGCCATGCCCACCGGTCATGCAGATAATTTTACCCGATGCATAAATAGTCGGGCCAACGAACTCGCCACGATTGATGGCATCACGTACACCAAATTCTGTATAATCACGCCCACCACAATCTCGCACAGACGTAACACCACCACGAAGGGTAGCTTGCGCGTTTTTAAGCGCTGTCAAAGTAAACTGAGCCGGCCCCATCTTATCCCCATCGGCACGTGGATCGCCTGATGCCGTATAGCAAAGATGCACATGGCAATCGATCAAACCGGGCAGAATGGTCTTGCCACTCATATCGAATTCCCGGCCAGCAAAGCCGGTAAACTTGTCGTTGTTGCCAACCTGACTGATTTTATTGCCCTCAATCAATACGGAATGAGTGCCATCAAGCATTTGCTTACCATCAAAAATCTTGCCGTTGCGAAGTAGAATCGATTCAGTCATTATCTAACGCCTCTTACATTGAGATATATGGAATAAAGTGAAGTAGTGCCGGTGATGAAGAGGCGGTTGCGCCTTGCCTCACCGAAGCACACATTGCTGACGAGTTCAGGGATGTGAATTTTGCCGATTAATTCGCCATCAGAATTAAGACAATGAACTCCGTCACCAGCCGACGACCAGATGCGACCATCCGTATCCAGCCGAAAGCCATCAAACAAACCATTGCTGCATTCCGCAAATAGGTTTGATTGTCCAAGTGTCTTGCCGTCGGAATTAACCGCCACTTTACGGATATGTGTCGGGCCGTTTTTTACATGCGACCCGCCAGTGTCGGCAATGAATAAATGCTTCTCGTCTACAGAAAAAGCAAGCCCGTTGGGTTTCACGAAATCCGTTGCAACGGCTGTTACTTCGGCGGTATCTGGATCCACGCGATAGACATAACAGGCACCGATTTCGCCTTCAGCGCGGCCACCTTCATAATCTCCAAGAATGCCATAATCAGGATCAGTGAACCAGATCGAGCCATCCGATTTTACCACCACATCATTGGGTGAGTTCAAGCGTTTGCCATCGAATTTATCGGCAATCACTGTAACCGAACCATCAAACTCTGTTCGCGTAACGCGCCTGCTAAGATGCTCACACGAGATCATGCGCCCATGAGCGTCAATGGTATTGCCATTGCTGTTATTTGATGATTCGCGAAAAACAGAAACGGAACCGTCGGTACCATCCCAGCGCATCTGCCGGTTATTGGGAATATCGGACCAGACCAGATACCTTCCGGCCGCAAACCACACAGGACCCTCCGACCAGCGGGCTCCAGTCCACAAACGTTCCACCCGGGCATGACCGATAAAGGTTTCGCCAAAGGCTTCATCAATGACCTCAAAACTGGTTCCTTCAACCTGACCGTAAAACATGCAGCTTCTCCCAAAATGGCAATTAATTCTGAATCTAACTTCACTCAACGAAAGCTAAAATATCGGGTCACACTACAACAGGCCGGAGAGGATTTCACCTTCTTCTTTGCATGGCGGAGTTGTGCCCCTTAAGGGCCATCAACATGGCAGAATTGTTATTCAACAATCGGAAGTTTTTTAACCGAATAGTTCAACAGGATATTCCTGTTCAAAACCGGGTCCATCAATTCCATTCTATATCGTGAGGCGGGCCGCACACCACCAATTGCACCAAGCGTGCCACACAGCATGGCTGCATTGTCGCCAAACCCGGAACTGTTGATGAGTTCTGTCAACGGCCGAATATTTGAAAGTGTTCCTTCCTGATAAAGGTTCCATTTATCACCTTTGTCAATCCAGCAACGTAGGACCAAAGAATCAAGATGGTCCTCAACCTCCTTAAACCGCCACAACTCTTTGGCGACGGGTTTTGGGCAAGCCTGTTTTGAAGCAGCAACAGAATGGGTTTCCAGATCCCGGTCAGTGTGGTCGGATGCAAGACCAATCCAGATTTCGCCGTTTTGCTGAACAAGTAAAGGCTCAATCTCACCCGAGGTTCCGGCCCCTAACACGTCGATTACTGTATTTTGCGTTAGCAACAATCCGGATACCCGATAAAAAAGCGGAACCTGTGAAGGAGGCGAAATCCCCAAAGCGCGCAATTCTTCAATATGGTGATCAACCGCTTCTTTATCCCGTCCGGTCCACCCGGCAACAAAAAGATGATCAACGGTCAGATCAATATCGGTATAGGAGGTTTTAAATTTCATGGCATATTTCCCAAAAAAGTCTGCAGACACAAATAATGAAATCGTTGGTCAAATAAATCAATGATCTAATTAGAAAATTTGGTTGCAGACCGGTCGTTAAAACTAGTTTCCACAATCTTGACTTTTGTCAAGGACAGCAATTCGGGCCAATGCCATCCTTTGCTTAACAAAGTGAGGGAATCCCCATGGCTGATAATGACAAAAATACAGAACCTTCTGCCGAGTCCGTGCGCATCTCGCCGATGCAGCGTCTGCTCGACAATCATTTTTTGCTGCTTTTCATCGGCGTCGTAGTGCCGACCGTATTCTATTTGCTCTGGGGTGTAATGGAACTGTCGCAAATCCCAATCGCGCAATAACCATTAAATAGGAGGCAGATATGGCACTCACACCCCCCGAAAATAGACTGTGGTGGAACGAACCGATCGGGCGTGCCGAACTTGTCTGGATCGGCATCGCATTCCTGTGGGGCGTGTTCATGTTTGGCATGATGATCTGGTGGCACCTTGAGGGTAACCAGAACCTTTCCAACGAAGTATATCGGATTAATCCCGATGTTTTCGAAGAAAGAACGGAGGCTTTTGCCAAGAAATATACGGTCCGTGAGGAGTCGGATATCCCCGTAGTTAAACCAGAACCCGGTGCCGAAGTTTATATGTTGGCACGGCTGTGGGAATGGTGGCCAATTCTGGAATTGAAAAAAGGCCAGACCTATCGCTTGCACCTCTCATCCATGGATTGGCAGCACGGATTTTCACTGCAGCCGGTCAATATCAACATTCAGGTGCATCCCGGTCTTGAACATGTGGTGACGCTTACACCCACCCAAATCGGTGAATTCAGCGTTGTATGTAACGAGTTTTGCGGCGTCGGCCACCATACCATGGTGGGCCGGATACACGTTGTTGATTAGCCTTTGGACGGAGGAAATATTATGAACACCGCAGTTGAAACAGGCGTCATTGGCGGCATTGCAGCAAAGTTCAGAACCTGCCCGGCGACCGGATTGAAGATTGATATTGCTGCACAAAATTTGATCAAGGCCAATGCAGTCGTGGCTGTTGTTTTCCTCGCTGTTGGTGGAATCATGGGTCTGCTGGTCGCGTTGACCCGCTGGCCGGCGGTTCACCTTCTCGATTCCGATATGTTTTATCTGATACTCACCGCCCACGGTATCGATGTCCTTTTAGTATGGATCATCTTTTTTGAAATGGCCGTGCTTTATTTCTGCTCGGCCATCTTGTTAAATTGCCGGCTGGCAGCGCCAAAAGTTGCGTGGGCTGGTTTCGCGCTCATGCTGGGCGGTGCCATTCTCACCAATATCACCGTGATGCAGGGCGATGCCAGCATCATGTTTACATCCTATGTGCCCATGCAGGCACCGCCGAATTTCTATCTCGGATTGATATTATTTGCCGTAGGTGCGTTGCTTGGCTGTTTCGTTTTCCTCGGCACTTTGGTCATTGCCAAGGAAGAAAAAACCTATGAAGGTTCAATCCCTCTGGTTACTTTCGGAGCGCTTACGGCGTGTATCATCGCCGTGTTTACCCTCGCCAGTGGTGCCATCATCCTGATTCCAACATGGCTCTGGTCCCTTGGTTATATCAGTCACATCGATACGGTGATGTACAAACTGATCTGGTGGGCTATGGGGCATTCCTCGCAACAGATTAACATGGCTGCACAAATTGCCATCTGGTATGCCATCCCCGCCATCCTGCTTGGGGCAAAACCCTTGTCGGAAAAAGTCAGCCGGATGGCCTTCCTGATGTATATTTTCTTCCTTCAACTGGCCAGTGCTCACCACCTGCTAGTAGAGCCGGGTATTAGTTCAGAGTGGAAAGTTTTCAACACCTCCTACGCTATCTATCTGGCGGTGCTCGGCAGCATGATCCACGGCATGTCCATCCCCGGTGCAATCGAAGCAGCTCAACATCGAAACGGTTTCACCAATGGTGTCTTCGAATGGCTGCGACGTGCACCATGGGGAAATCCGGCATTTTCCGGCATGTTCCTGTCGCTGGTATTGTTCGGTTTTCTCGGTGGAATTTCCGGCGTGGTCTTGGGTACTGAGCAGATCAACATCATGCTCCATAACACCATTTACGTACCCGGCCACTTCCACGCAACAGTTGTTGCAGGAACGACATTGGCCTTCATGGCGCTGACCTATCTGCTGGTGCCGCTGATCTTCCAGCGCGAAATCATCTGGCCGCGACTAGCCAAATGGCAGCCTTACCTCTTCGGCTTCGGTGTTGCAGGCATCTCGCTCTTTATGATGGGTGCAGGGACGCTCGGTGTTGCGCGACGTCATTGGGACATCACCTTCTCCGATGCAACATTGAGCTTTGACTATCCTCCGGTGGCGTTCTTAATGCTTGGTCTGAATGGCATGTCCGCAATCATGGCTGCGTTTGGCGGCGGGCTGTTTGTTATCATTATTGTTGCCAGCATCCTGTTCGGCAAAAAAGTCGATGCCAGCAATGTTGTGGCGGCTCTTGGCCCCATGCCTCAAAAACGGGTAAGCGATGCGGTGAAATCCTATGGCAGCGCTCACACATTCCACCTGCCAGGGACTTATATTCTGGTCACCATCTTCTTCACTGCCTTTGTTCTCTATTACTTCGTGAACTGGAAATATCTGTCCGAACTTTGGATCCTTGGATAGTTTCGTGAGTGAAAAGGAATGAATGAATGACAGTCAACTCGATGCCAGCGAGCCCAACAATTCGCGATGCCATCATGGTATTCAAACCGCGCATTGCGATAGCAATCGCGTTGAGTGCAATGGGCGGTATCGCGGTCACCCAAGGGAATGCCCCCAGTCTCGGCAGGCTTGTATTGTTGACCATTGCGGTATTCCTCGCCGCAGGCGCTGCCGGTGCATTCAACCAGTGGGTTGAATCTGATCTTGATGCCAAGATGAAACGCACTGCCAATCGACCATTTGTCACCGGACAATTTAACCCAGGTCTGGCATGGTTAGCGATCATCACCAGCGTGTTGGTTGGGTCGGTATTACTGGCAGGCTTTGCAACTAATTGGTGGGCCGCACTTTATACCTTCCTCGGAGCCTTCACCTATGGCGTTGTCTATACTGTATGGCTCAAGCGTCGCTCATGGACCAATATTATAGTTGGTGGTCTGGCCGGAAGCTTTGCGGTTTTAGCTGGTGCTGCCGCTGTTAACCCGGCCATCGGAACCGAAGGGGTATTATTAACGTTGGTCCTGTTCCTCTGGACGCCTCCACATTTCTGGAGTCTGGCAATGGTCTCATCAGACGACTATGCTAACGCAGGCGTACCGATGCTCCCATTGGTCGTGGGCCAGAAGACTTGTGCATGGGTAGTTCTGGTACATACCATCGCCCTATCGCTAATTTCACTCATCCCTGCATGGTACGGCATGGGAATAATCTATTTTTCAGGCGCTGCCATCGGTGGCGTGATCTTCACATGGACGAGCGTAGCACTTGTCCGAAATCCTAACCGCTCCCACGCCTTGAAAAACTTTTTTGCTTCCTTATTGCAGCTTTGCCTGCTCCTTGGTGGCGCGATTATTGAGTGGGCCCTTAGAGGCCTGTCATGAGGCTGGGCCTGGTTCTTTTGACAACCCTATTGATATTCACGCCTGCCAACGCTTCATCTCGTTCACCTGAAGAACAAGCTATGGCTCTCTCTGAAGCCGCGATTGGTGAAAAATTACCATCTCTCACATTCATCGATACAGAGAGCAAAAAGATAGATCTTGATACGTTTCGCGGTAAACCGGTTCTGATCTCGTTGATCTACACTGGTTGTACCGATGTTTGCCCATTGATCATTGAGAACCTCCGTCCGGCGATTGAAGCAGCGCAAGCTGCCCTTGGTGAAGATAGCTTCACCACAATTACCATCGGCTTTAATACAAAGCGTGATACTCCTGATCGCATGCGGTCATTTGCCAGAGAACGCGGCATAGATTTGCCAAACTGGCTGTTCCTCTCCGGTAAACAAAGAGACGTTGAAAAACTGGCCAAAGCCACTGGTTTTTCCATCGTGCCTTCAGCAGGCGGTTTTGATCATACTGCACAGGTGAGTGTGATTGATCCTGAAGGCAAGATATATCAACAAATTCGCGGCGGTGTTTTCGGTGCGCCGGTGATTGTTGAACCCTTGAAAGATTTGCTGTTTGGCCAGCGCCGTTCAATCCTTTCCATCGAGGGAATCACGGAACGCATAAAGCTGTTTTGCACGGTCTACAATCCTAATACCGGGCGCTATTATTTCAACTACTCCTTGTTCATCGGCCTTTTCATAGGCCTTGCATCATTATTACTCATTCTGACTTGGCTCATTCGTGAATATAAAATTTCTGGCAGGTCGGGTGGGGGCACCCATCCATGAGTTTGGTCCGATGGGTATTTTGCAGCTTCTTTGATCGTCTGGAGAGGCTTCTTGGGTTGGTTTTCCCACCTGACTGGAACCCAATGCTCAACCTTGGTGCGTTGGGATTCTTCTTCTATTGGATTATCACCGTCAGCGGAATTTACATATACATCTTTTTTGATACTGGTGTTACCAACGCCTATGTGTCGATTGAATATATGACCCATGAGCAGTGGTATTTAGCCGGCATTATGCGCAGCCTTCATCGCTATGCTTCTGATCTGCTGGTGGTAGTGATGATGATCCATATGCTGCGCGAATTTGGCCGCGACCGCTATCGCGGCGTGCGCTGGTTCAGTTGGCTCACAGGCGTTCCAATCATGGTGATGATCTTCGTCGCGGGCATTAGCGGATATTGGCTGGTATGGGATAAACTCGCTCAATATGTGGCTATCGTTTCCACGGAATGGCTCGATTTTTTGCCGATTTTCGGGGAGCCTATCGCCCGCAATTTTCTGTCACCCGATGCGTTGGAGAGCAGGTTCTTCACCCTGATGATTTTCATGCATATTGCCATTCCGCTGATTGCCCTCACATTCCTATGGATTCATCTGCAACGGGTCGCAAAACCACGCATCAACCCACCACGCGGATTGGCGATCTCAGTGTTTTTGATGCTGATGGCGTTATCGTTAGTCCACCCCGCACTCAGCCATCCACCGGCTGATTTGGAGGTGGTGCCGGGCAATGTAGGACTCGATTGGTTCTATCTGTCATTGTTCCCCTTGATGGAAACATTGCCCGGCAGCCTCACATGGGGCATGAGCGCGTGCTTCGTGGTAATTCTGATTGCCATACCATGGTTACCACCATTGAAGCGACCAAAGGCAGCGGTGGTTAATCTGGATAATTGCAACGGTTGCGCCCGTTGCTTCCACGATTGCCCCTACGGAGCAATCGAATTGATTGCACGAACCGATGGCAAGGCATTTGAACGCGAACCCATTGTCGACCCGTCAAAATGCGTCGCCTGCGGTCTGTGTGCGGGTTCATGCCCCACCGCGACTCCTTTCCGCAGATTGTCAGATTTATTACCCGGTATTGATTTGCCCGATCGCACCATTGCAAGCCTGCGTGAACAGGCTGAACAGGCAGCAACCCAGCTAAACGGCAAAAATCGTATCATGGTCTTCAACTGCGACCATGGCCCCAGCCTAAACAAAATTGAATCAGATTTCCCCGATTCCATCGGTGTTGTTTCTTTGGCATGCGTTGGTCAATTGCCGCCATCTTTTATCGATTATGTCCTCAGCCGCAATCTGGCTGATGGTGTGATGTTGACGGGGTGCCAGGAAAATTCCTGTGAATCCCGGTTTGGGATTGAATGGACCGAACAAAGGATTGCCGCAGAGCGCGATCCACATTTACGCAAAAGAGTGCCGCGCGAACGTTTGAAAACAGCATGGGTTGGGTCAACCGGTAGTTCACACCTGCGCGTTGCGTTGGAAGCCTTCTCAAAAGAATTAAAAACCCTTCCGGAAAAATCAGGATCCACACCTGTCAAAAATGAACAAACAGAAGGGGATGTGGATGCCTAAAATCATGCGATATATAGGCCAGTTTGCATTCTTCGCGCTTTTGGCAATGTTCATCGGCTATTTCTCTAACCATCCTGTCTACCATCAATTCCCCGAAGGGTCAGCGCAAATCAAACTGGCCTTTGCCCACGGTGCTGCGCGCGTGATTGATTGCCGAAAACTGACTTCAAAGGAAATCGCCAAACTACCGCCCAACAAACGCCGCCCAAACAATTGCACCCGAGAGCGCATTCCAATCCACATACAACTCGTCCTCGACGGTGAGTTGCTTTATGACGATCAACTGATCGCTACCGGCTTGTCCAATGATGGTCCCGGTCGCACTTACCAAAAAATCGCAGTTTCCGCAGGGCCGCATACAATCACCGTAAGGCTGCGCGACAGCAAGCGAACCCATGGATTCGATTATGAAACCACCCGCCAAGTCACCCTGAAATCATTTCAGAATTTGGCCATAGATTTTAGAGCCGACACAGGCGGATTCTTGTTCAGATAGGAGAAATACAGCATGACATTGATTGAATGGAGAAAGGATTTTGAAACCGGAATACCTGAAGTCGATTTCGAACATCGTGAGCTCATTGAACTGATAAATGACATGCACGATCAGCTAAAAAATGACGCGCCAACAGAAGATATTCGAGATTTTTTAGGCGAAGTATTTGCGCGCATCTCGGCCCACTTTGCACTAGAAGAATCCATCATGCGCAAGAACAATTATGACCAATATATTGATCACAAAACCGATCACGAAAAGCTTCTAGACGATATTCGCGACATCATGGATGATTTCGAAGCAGGCAAATACACCGCCTATCACGAGACCTTGGCTCCCGCTATTCGCGATTGGTTCGTCAATCATTTCAAAACCAAAGACGCAAGACTACATCGGGTGTTAGGGGGTTGATTAGAATCGAGTTGCACCAATTTTGGAAAATTGGTGACAGCTGAGGTCGTCACACCAGATTTATCCAGCAGACATAAATTCATTTTTTGACCTCGATAACCGATGCTGAAAACCCTTTGTGGCAGGCCGTTCACGCATGCCACGCCTCCAAATTCCCTTCTAACGTTGCTCTAACGCAATAACATTTATTGTGAGTTTCAATTAGGAGGCGTAAATAAATAAATGAATTTTGGAAGCAGTTTTTTCCTGAATAATGAATATGATGCAGGCCAACGCACTGGTGATGATCCCGATCGCAATGCTGAATTGTTCGAGCCAAAGTTGTATCATCATCATGGTAAGGATAAACTGGGTGGATTAGACAGCTGTTCAGGGGGGGGATTAGTTGTGCCTAAAATATCTCCAGAACCACACATTGCATCTCAGGGGATTGGTTCTGGCATACAATCTGGGATATTGGGCCGCCTTTATGTAATTGGTCCCTTATCCTTAGTGGATAATTCCAATCGAAATCTTACGCCTAGGGGACAAAAAGCACAGGGGCTATTGGCACTCTTGGCATTGGCTCCCAGAGGCACACGTACCAGATCATGGTTAAGAGACAAGCTTTGGAGTACAAGCGATGAGAAAAAATCAGCGTCCAGTCTGCGCCAGACCGTATTCGAGATAAAACGAGATCTTGGAGAATTGGCCGACCAGATATTGATGATTGAACGCTATTCAATCGGATTGCATCTGGATCGAATTTGGATTGACCACAAAATTGCACTGAAAGACGCTGCAAGCCTCAAAGCCATGGAATTGGCGCCTGATGCCGATATTCTCGAGGGCATTGATATTGCAGATATTGAATTCGAAGACTGGCTTATGATGGAGCGCCAAATCTGGTTCGATAAATCCAACGAATTGTTGCGGGGCGAACCGACGCCATCCCTCATATCCATAAAGAATAATACTTCGGCTGCATCACAGATTATTACTTCTGTCGCATCCTCCCCTCCGGTTGAGATTCTCTCTCCCATTGCCCCGTCCTATAGTCTGGGTCTGTTACCCAATATTATGCAGGGCTGTGACACCTCCACACAGCATCTGGCAGATCATTTAGTCGAAGGCATAGCGAGAAATTTGCGAGAATTTCAACCGGTGACTATTTTTGACTTACGAGATCCCAGTTTGCATAGTGACAAACTGGTCAATTCTTTTGAAACTGAATATTATATTCGTGTACGGGCCCTTCATGTGCGCGATTCAATCACGCTGACATTTTTCCTTTATCGCGCTTCGCAGATGACGCTGGAATGGAGCCAGTCAATCCAAGCCAACGTAAGCGAATTGATGGAGAAAAATGATCAGATACTGCACGGGTTTGTTTCCCAGAATGTAGATCGTCTGGCCAAGACCATGTTTGAGCATAAAAACCCGCTGAATGGTCCATCTGATATGCCGGGCCAAACGGGCTATTCGGCGCTTAACCTGATGTTCAGACTTGATGCGTCGGCACTTGAGCATTCAAGGGCTGTTCTGTATGCCGCTCAAAAAGAAAATCCCAACTCTCTGTTTCCAGCACTTCAATCCTATCTGTCGTCTTTTATGGTTGGAGAGAACATGGGAATTATGGACATAGAGCGAGCGCTTGAAACCAAGAAATTTGTCAAACATGTCATGGATGACAATTCGTTTAATTCGATCTCGTTAGCTTGCCTTGGGCACGTGATGGGGTATGTTTTTCGCGAGCATGATGTTGCTGAGGATTTGCTTAACCGGGCATTGAACCTCGACACCAATCAGGCATTTATCTGGGACCATTATGCCTTGCATAAAGTTTATACCGGTGAATATGAAACAGCATATGAGGCTGCTCAAAAAGCAGTTTACCTCGGTAGTTATAGCCCGCTTAGCTATTCCTACGATACGACGCTCTCAATGGCTTCGACACTGGTTGGCGATCACGGTCGTGCCATCATGGCCGGAAAAACTGCATTGCGCAAACAACCGAAATTCACCGCTGCAATGCGCTACCTGCTGGTGAACTATGAGGCCACAGGTCAGGTAGGAGCGGCGCAGGAAATTTATAAGGAATTGCTAAAGCTCGACCCTGATTTTGAAGATCCGGAAGTACAGAAAGAACGCTTCAGGCTCTCCGATAAAGAGGGTGAGCGCAGAATTCTAACGACATTGAGAAAAACTATTTGAAGAAGAAGGCATTATGGACAAAAACGATATTCTTACCGAAAACAAATTTATTGTAACGTCTATCGGTATGTTGCTGAAGGGCAGTGGGCAATCATCCGCTCAGGCGGCACTGGACAATGAGAACGGTGGAGCGACAGCTGGTGGAGCGATGTCATTATTGGCCCTTAACAGAAATCGCAACCGTAACCGCAATAGAAACCGGAACCGTAATCGCGCTCAATTTGACGCACCACGCGGCGGCGGATTGCTGGAACCATGGGAAGAACGTGAGGAATTACATAAGCTGTTGGAACAGTGGAAAAATTTGCCACTGCCATTGCCGCCATCATACAAACAATTGCGGGTGGAATGTCTTGATCTCCTGGAAAAACAGCACTGGCTTTATCAGCCTTCAGAACAACGGCGCCAGCAAGAGATTTTGACCGAGGCCAGTCTGGAACTGTCCGGGTATTTGCGTCCACTCGGTATTGAAGAGGCCGGTGGTTACGGTGCGACAGAAGCTCTTTTTTACTTGGTTCTTGCTCTCACTGATGAAATTGGGTTGCGCTATAAATCCCGATACTCGGTGCTTCGCCCCAATCAGATGGATCCCCGTCTTCGCCCGTTTCTGCCAAATCCAACCCATGCTTCCTATCCGAGTAATCATTCATTTCAGTCGTTCTCAATTGCCTTCATTTTTTCGCGCATGTTGCCTGAACACCCGGCAAGTTCGGAACTTTTCCGCAGTGCGCGCCGGATCGCAGAAAACCGAGAATGGGCTGGGCTGCATTACGCATCTGACACAAAAGCTGGATATTTTCTGGCACGCATGATGTCCCCAGTTTTAGAACGTGTTTGCCGGAAGCAAATGCTTGCAGCTTTGTCAGAATGGATTTAATTATGACCAACCCAAATTTGAAAACCACTCAAAAGCTATCGCGGGAAGTTTATCCAGAATATGATGCATTATGGCATCTGATAACCATGGGCGTGTTGGATGAAGACCATTGTCCGTTGGTTGCCTCTAAAAGCGAGCGTCCCACCCGTGTGGCGATAATCGATACGTCTGTTGCCGTTGACCACCCAAACCTTATAGCAGCCATCAATCATGATCTGGCGTTTGATTTGTTCTCATCGCGATTAGGCGCTTTCCCCTATTTACCCCCAGAGGGAACGCTTGGTGTACTCAATTTGAACGTCGATACAAAAGTAGCCGAAGGTCTGCCAGCAGCTGCTCTATTGTTGACTGAACTTAATGACCGGTTGAGCCATGGCAGTCCTACCTTGCCAAGTGGGGTTCAGGCATGTGTATCACCAGAATTTTCCAATCATGGTACTGCCATTGCCGGATTGGTTGGCGCGCGACCTGCTGTAGTCGACATTGCGGATGAACATCCTTCCTCCAAACAGAAAGAATTTCCGCTACCTTACAGCGGTGTGGATCCAACATGCGAAATCATCCCGATCTCGACTAATTTTGATCCTAATCCTGAATCACTTATATTGGCATTTTTGTATGCGGAACTGATTGAGGCAGATGTAATTCTTCTGCCACGCAGTATCCCTGATCCTGCCCGCACAGTGCCTGAACTTTCCAGCCGTGAGATAAATGGCGTACCATTGTTAGCGTTGGTAGCTCCAGCAAGTGCAACCGAAATCGAGGTGCAACAATGGGCTGAGCTTGCTCAACTTATCTTGAATATATCGATGAAACGCCCAATCGTCTGCGCAGCAGGCAATGCGAATGAAGACAACGGAATTTATCCAGCAAACCTGGCCTCCGAGCATAACGGCATCATCTCCGTTGGTGCAGTCAATGCCAAAGGCCACCGCAGCGGCTATTCCAGTGGTCACAATATCACAGTCATGGCGCTTAGCAACGATTCTGAGGTGTTCGATCGCGAAGAAGTGCGCAGAGACGAGCAAAATAGCACATACCAAAACGATGGTGTGCCGAAGAAGAATAACAATGCAAAATATTCAAGTTTTGACGTTATTTCAACCGATGTCCCCGGTCGTTATGGCTATTCATCAAGTCCTTATTTCAGTGATGAACCCGATGAAGGTATGAGAGAGTTCGGGTCATATTTCTGCCGTTTTGGTGGCACATCAGCTTCATCAGCTTTGGTTGCCGGGTTCATCGCGCTTGGGAAGTCCTCGACTTCACTCAATAATTGTGCCGATGGCCCCGAGGCGAAGTCATGGCTTCTATCCCAATGCATCGAGATTACGGATGACGATGGTGAAATCTTTCAGTTTCCGTCATGGGCTAGTGGGGTGAGTTTTCCTGAGAAAGCCTAAATAGGTAGCGCTCACAGCACGAATTAGACAACTAAAAAACCAAAATTTTCATTTCTCAAATATGTGGGAGGATTCCGTTTGAAATATCGTAGTGCAACTGAAGTTAAAACCTCTCCCGTTCAAACGGAATCATCAAAAAATATGGGAAACACACTAAAGAAAACAATCAATATTGATCATCGCCTTTGCGAAACGATGGTGTCCGCAGCTGGGTGCAAAAGGGTTCCTCAACGAATAGGGCGAGTAATTTGGTTTGCTGCGATCAGGACTTCACAGAGCAAAGTTCAAAGGTACCCAATGAAATGGGGTCAAGCCCGATTGATTAGAAAACAACGTCGCCGTAGAAAACTAGCCCTTCGAAAACTGCGCCGATTATCGGCCTGCATGCTAATGAACGATCTGTAAGAAGCAGTCATTGCCCAAAAATTCCAAGATCAAGAAAGGTGACACCTGATGTTTGGGGCATTTGGCCACTTGGTGTCGTGCCAGAGTGCGTTATTTCAGTGTTTGAAGGTTTGCGCCCGGACCCCTTGCAGGGTTTATGAATGTTCTGCCCGCGTTAGGAAGCACCCTGATTCTACCGAAACTGATATTGATACGATTTGAATAATCTGTCGTCTGGCAGCCGCTCCCTGAAAAGGGTTTGCACAATATGCAATAGCCAAGATGTTCAGAGCAGCAGGTTTCAACGATCCCGCTCGGATCAGAGATGATTTGATTGTCGGAAACCAAATTGCATATTTCCATTTTCGTGAGGCTGGAAATATCGCTGGTTGTTCTTGAAAAAGCCGAAGAGACATTGCCTGAGAGGTCAACCGACAAAAGAATTGTGGTTGCAATTAGAATACGGTTCATTGGGTATTCCTTTTCACCGGTTGGAATTGCTCTGCTAGGGACCCGCAATACATCGGTGTCCACAATACAGAAAAATGGTTTCTGCGGTTTGAAAATGAAAAGAATTAGGAGGGGGTGATGAACATACTTTGGTGGGTACATTGGGGCCAGATAATTATTCCTGAAACTTGTTCAAGAATACTCGGTGCGCCTCCAGCCAGCGAGCTGCCATTTTATTCAGGTATCTTCTCTTAATATTTACTGACATCTACCTTCTCCCATTTGCGATGTTGAGTTTCTATAACCCCAACATGCAGAAGGCCCGTTAGGCTCGCGTGAGAACATCGTCAGTCAAAGGCTTTCCCTGTTAAAATACTAGAATAATTCAAAAAATATCAGCAACGGATATTTATACGGGTGGAATTGATTTTACGTTACCAATTTCCATTATCACGGTTCCCGCTCAAGTGCCTGAGATCAGGATGTGATAGTTTTCGCAAGTTGCCTCTACATTAGAACCTCAAACTCCGTGCATCATCACATATTCTGCTTGTTCTCAACAGGCCACATGGCGATTCCTGCGATTAGCCATATTACTCTTTGATACATTAGTTCGTGGAACTGAGACATGAACAGCCAGGCCACCATGCAAATCAAGGCAGCGCTTGCGAAGTTGCCGGGTCGTAATGATGGACCCGATCCGGCATTTGTTTTTGCATTACGCCACATGTTTCTGATGAGAACTGAAAATAACAGGACAAATACCAAGAATCCAACAAGGCCCGTTCCTGCAAGCAGCCATATTCCTGTATTGTGTACCAACACCACAGGCAGCCCTTCGGCGATATTACTTTGTTGTTGAAAAAGATGTACGCCAAGCCCGGCCCCAAAAACAGGTGATTGCTGCCAGAGCTCAAACCCTTGCCACATCGCCTC
>JASFYT010000063.1:0-17690 GCA_045047085.1 Rhizobiaceae bacterium
GCAATACCGCAAAACCGCCGCATAATATCAACAAATGATGAGCCGAAGTCTCTCTTATGCCAGATCATGATCTGTCTCAAATACCACGAACACGAACAGCAGGCCCATCAGCGCCAGGTTGGGTTGGATTGCGCATCGCGCCGGTTACAATAACAGCCAACGAGGCGTCACAGCAAAGATCAAGCACCCAGGAAGTCTCTTCAATCGTATCGGTACCCTGTGTTATTACTACGCCATCAAAGCCCCGTTTTTCCAGTGTATGAATTTCATTCACCACCGAAGATAAATTTCGAAATGAGATTTGGGGACTTGGAACGTTGCAAATCTGAATCGTTTCCAAGTCAGCAACCTTTGACAATCCGGGTACGGCAGAGATCAAGTCTTCCGCCGTTAGCGAAGGGGTCACTCAGCCCGCCGTGGCCCTTGCTCCCATCGCGATTGTGCCACCTAGCGACAACACAGCAACGTTTGGCATCAGTCATGATCCTCTGATGGATTGCCGGTGGAATCGTTCGCGCCAAGCAAATGAAAATTCTGCGCGCTGTCCCAATACGCGGTAACCGTTTGGCCATTCTCCAACGGCGCATCAAAAAAAACATCGTCTGGAAGATGAACAATGAACTCATCTCGGCCCGTAGTATCAATGCTGACCTTCACGAATGTGCCCTGATATTCAAGGTCGGTCACTTTTCCGGTTATCGCATTTTCCTGGCGGTCGGTCTGGTGACCAATCATAATTCTGTCCCGGCGCACGGCGATATTTGCATTGTCACCGGCTTTGTAGCCATCAGCGCATCTGGCAGCAAAACGGTTTCCGTCCCCGTCTATAATTATCGTGAGCCCTTTTTTGTTAGAATCGACTTTGCCGGAAAGGACATTTTGCCCACCCATAAACCGAGCAATGTATGGGCTGTAGGGTTGGTCATAAATTTCTCGAGGTGCGCCAGATTGCTCTACAACACCGTGATCCATAACGATAACCTGATCAGCCAACGCTATAGCTTCTGGTTGCGTATGCGTAACGTGCACAAATGTAATCCCAAGGTCGTTTTGCAATCTTTTCAATTCAACCCGCATTTTAAGACGCAGGAACTCATCAAGTGCAGAGAGGGGTTCATCAAGAAGAAGGACCTGTGGATTGGTAATGAGAGCACGCGCCAGAGCGACCCGTTGCTGCTGCCCGCCGGACAATTCTGAGGGTAGTCGATCTGCCAAGTGTAAGAGTTGTACACGATCCAGCATTTCTTTACCGCGCTCTCTTCTCTCCTCTTTACGGATATTATTCAGCTTGAGTGAAAAAGCAACATTGTCCGTCAAAGACAGATGAGGAAAAAGAGCGTAGCTCTGAAACATCATAGCTGTGCCACGCTGGCCGGTACGTAAATTTGTCACATCATTGCCGCCAATGCGGATAGTACCTGATGTCGGAGTTTCATGTCCCGCGATCATCCGCAGCAATGTAGATTTTCCGCACCCGCTGGGGCCGATCATGCAACAGTATGAGCCACCTTCAATTTTCAGATCAAGATTATCCACCGCCTTTACAGGCCCGAAACTCTTGGTCACGTTTTCGATAAGGATTTCACCTTTTGCGGTCATTTCTTCTCTCTAACACTAATTTTGGCGCCCGTATTAGGCGCGACGTTTCTGGATGATTGAAATTGCAAGAAATGCCAGACCGATAACGGCAAAGCTGATGACCGAAGTGACCGTACCAATTGCATAAAGCGCTGGCGTCGTGACGTTGGAAGTCATATTTGCGATTTCAATTGGCAGCGTATTGTCGGCACCAACCGTCAACAATGAACGCGGCATTTCGTCGTAAGAAAGGGTGAAGCCAAACAGCGACACCGCTATGAGACCTGGAAACAAAATGGGGATTGTGATGAATTTCAGTGTCTGCAAATGGGTCGCACCAGCATCTCTAGCCGCTTCTTCCCAGGCACCGTCGAAACGATTGAGAACCGCAAACATGATGAGCAGGCCGAATGGAAGTGTCCAGGACAGATGCGCTGCGAGCCCTGACGTAAACCAATTGAGCCTTAATCCGACAATCTGGAATAACTGACCCAGACCTAGACCCAGCAATATTCCTGGAACAACAAGACTGGTGATTGCCAGATAAAAGATAATGCCAGATCCGATAAAACGATTGCGAAACGCAAGCCCGGCAAATAGACACGTCACTGTTGTAACTACCATGGAGGCTACTCCAAGGATCAGCGATCGTGACAAAGCACCACCCAAATCGCCGTAGCGGGAACTGGTGAACAGGTCACTAAACCAGTGGATTGACACACCACGCATTGGGAAAGTAAGCCCGCCGTGTTCTCCTTGGAACGACAGGACAAAGATAATCAGCATCGGACCATAAAGAAACGCCACGAAAAGTGCAAAAAATGCCGCTAAGATATAAAACGTCAGGGTTCTCTTGGATGAGGTCATAATACTATCCTAACGCGCAAGTTCTGCGCGAATGTCAACGACACGCATAATCATTGAAACAAAAGCCAGTACAATAACAATCAGTAGTACGGCCATGGCAGCAGCCTGCGGATAGTAAAGCTGGTCGATATCGTTCTTCATTGCAGAGACAACGGACGCGCTTTGTCCTCCGCTCATGACACGCACGACAAAGAAATCGCCCATTACAAGTGCCACCACAAAGACAGAACCAAGCGCTATTCCGGTCTTAGTCAGCGGAATGATAATATTGACTAGAACGTCGAAATCGCTGGCCCCGGCGTCTTTAGCAGCCTCGATTACTGAAGGGCTGATCTTTGACATGGAATTGAAGATCGGAACGATCATGAACAACGTAAAGAGGTGCACATATGTTAAAACCACAGCAAAATCGGAGAAAAGCAAAAACTCAAGTGGTTGGTCTGTCAGGCCAATACCTTGCATTGCCGTGTTGAATACGCCTTCCTTACCCAGAAAAGGTACCCATGAGATCATTCGTATGGTTGTCGAAGTCCAAAACGGAATGGTGCAGAGCAGAAACAGTGCGATTTGCATTTTGAGTGATTTAATGAAGAAAACCAGAAAATATGAGCAAGTAAATCCGATCACCATTGAGATGGCGAGCGTCAAAACCGTGTATTTTATGGTTTGCAGATAAAGCGACAAAGTCAGTTTCGAAGTGAAAATTTCTTTGTAGTTCTCGAGCGTAAAGGTTGGGAACATCTGGAGACCATCGGTCTCCCAAAAGCTGATAGTCAATAGAGTCGCGATTGGCACTCCGACAATTAGAATCAGAATTGAGGCATAAGGCAGAGCCTCTAAGTACGGTTTGATTTTCCCAGATGACATGACGGGTTCAGCCTGCATGATAAATTAAAAAAAGGCGAGCCAAGCTAGTTACCTTGGCTCGCTGTTTTGCTTGCACGGTCAGGAAGAAACGAATTCGTTCCAGCGCTTAACCATGTAACGATCTTCGTCCATTACGGTGTTCCAGCAGGCAACATTGCCCATGCGGTCTTCGAACGAACCACCGTCTCGTACTAAACCAGCACTGCCTTGGAGCGCGCCAAATGGGTCCTTAATGTCAACCGCTGCGGGTTTGCCGCCATACCAAAAATCCCACTCCGCCGCGCTAAGCTCAGCCTTTGTGGTTTCGGGAACCGAGCTGTAATAGCCCGTTTTAGCCATGAACGCCCCTTGCCAGCCATCCAAAATCCAGTTCAGGTATTCGTAGGCCGCTTCAAGTTTGAGCCCTTCAAGATGACTCATCAAGCCCATCCCAACACCCCAGCCTCGATAGCCTTCCTTTAGTGGTGCGTATGATACATCAATTCCACGGGTGCGCACGGCAGTGACTGCCGGAGACCACATAGACTGGATTACGACTTCGCCAGAGGCCATCAGGTTTACGGATTCGTCAAACGAACTCCAGAACGCACGGAACTGCCCAGCCTTTTTAGCAGCGATCAAAATTTCAATCGTTTTGTCGATTTCCTCGCGCGTCATGTTGCCTTTGTCGCCGTAGACAAAGTCGCCACGCGCCTCAATCGCCATGGCAGCATCCATGATGCCAATCTGTGGAGTGTTCAAAAGCGCAGTTTTACCAGCAAACTCCGGGTTCAATAATTCGGCCCAACTTTCGATGGGGCGGCCAATCAGGTCAGGGCGAATTCCAAGCGTGTCAGCATTATAAATGGTTGGAACCACAGTCGCGTAGCCAGTGGGGTCATCTGCAAATGCGTCCGATCCCGGTGCATCAGTATATTGAACTTCATATGGTAATATGCCCTGACGGGAAGCATCTGATCCGTCAAAATTCTTGCCATCGCGGAACAGCGGGATGATCTTGTCCCAGTTTTTAATCTTGGCGATTTCAATCGCATGAAGCCGTTTGCTGCGCCAAACTTTCGAAAGAGCCCAGAATTCGATATCCGCGATATCTATTGTTTCTGGCTGATTAACGACGCGTGCCATCAACGCGTCTGTCCAAGCCCCTTGGGTATCGATTTTGAAGCCTAGATCCTCAGACGCTTTGGCAGCAATGTCCGGGTAGACCGAGTAAGACGGACCAACCTGCTTAATCGTGATATCCTTGAGATTATTCGCCCATACCATCGGCGCAGCCAAAAGGCTGGAACCGGCGGCGAATGTTGCTGCCCCACCCTTCAGGACATTGCGGCGGCTCACTACCGCTTTCGCTTTTTCTTTAATATCTTTTGCCATTTTACGTCTCCCTTTATCCGTCCAGTTTAAATGACTTTGAAGGCACGGACGGCACTACCTTGATCACGCCGACAAGCATGACCTTCCTGCAATCCAAAATTTTTATCATAAATGTTTTTTGAATGCAAGAAACATTTTTATCTTGCTAAATAGAGCAATTTTTGGCATATAAACACAATAAAGCGTAAAATATTTGATCTTTGTGGTCAAAATACATTAATTGCAAACCCAAAGACCAAAATTCAAATGGAGAACAAGGCAATACGCTCTGAAAACACTCTTCCAGCTGTGAAATCAGCTCTCGTACCCAGCAGAGCTACAGTCCCAAAGAGGGAGCTGCCGCTCTATCTTTCGGTGCACGCGCGCCTAAACGAAAAGATCAATAGTCAGGCGCTCCCCAAAGGAGCGGTTATAAAAGAGCGGCTTTTGGCGTCGGTATTTGGGATCAGCCGGGGGCCCGTTCGACGGGCACTAAAAATGCTGGAAGATACTTTAACTATTAAACCGGCCAGCGGTCAGGGTTTTATTGTTGGCGATGAGACCGCTGGGGATATTCTATCTCATCAGGATTTACATGCAATTTTTCTTGATAGAACGGAGCCGGAAGTTTCTCGTACGCCAGCTTGGGAGAGCATATACGACAGCGTCCGCCTTGATGTTACAAATTGCTTACCCTTTGGGACCTATCAGATTAACGAAGCGGAGGCGTGCAGGCATTTCTCCGTTGGTCGAACCGCATTACGTGAAACGCTGACCAAGCTTCAAGACCATGGACTATTGGAAAAATCCAATCGATCCCATTGGATTGCGGGGCCATTAACTGCCCGCGATGTACATGAAGCGTTTGAGGTACGCCGCCTTTTGGAACCCGAGGCTTTTGTACAATCAGCCACATCTGTCCCAAACGCCAAGTTGCAGGCGATGCGTGAGAAAGTCACGACCGTGTTGGCAAACTTGGACGAAACCCCGCCCGAGAAAGTCGAGGACATTGAAAATGATTTACATCAGGTATTGTTGAAAAATGTCAGGAACCGGCGTTTGCTGGAAGCCATCGATCGCAACCAATTGCCATTTATCGTAAATAGAATTTTCCGTCGCAACTTTGGGCTGAAACCTGACGTAGGCATGTTAGAAGATCATTCGGAAATACTAAATCAGTTGCTGCGTAGCCGAATAGATGTTGCGCGGACTATGCTGGAAGCACATCTTGCAAAAGCAGAAAAGAACACGCTTGCGAAACTGCGAGTACTCTCAACTTTGCCTAAGCCTGCCACCGCACTTTATCTAATTAACGTGCATTGAGGAGGTACTGATGTCTGATCAAACAATTCGTGTTTTGGGAACTAGCGTAACATTGTTGGGCGCGGTTCAGGACTTGGCTCGTCGCGATCTCGATTTTGACATTGAATTTGATGTTCGTGGCGGCGTTGAAGTGCAACAAAAAGGCATTCTCAGCCCTGATAGTTATGACATTTACGATCAGTGGTTTCACAGCATAGATCTTTTGTGGACTGCAGGAGCAATTCAGCCAATCCAGTGCGACCGCTTAGAGTTTTGGAATGAAGTCGGAAACCTCACGAAAACGGGCTCCTTGAACAATGGGTCAAATCTGGGTGCGGGGAACCGCCCCATGGATGTGCAGTATGTTCAGGATGATGAATCGCTTGGATCACATCCAATGCCACAAATCAGCGCGGTCCCAACGGCTTTTAACGCGGATGCGTTCTCCTATGATCCAAATCTTTTACCCACGACGCTGGACACCGGCTCAGAGAGTTGGGGATGGCTCTTGAGAGACGAATGGCGGGGTAAAGTGGGTCTCAATACGGATCCATCTATCGGAATCGCAGATATGATATTGGCTGCAAGAGCGACGGATTTGGTGAAGTTTGATGACATCGGCAATCTTTCAATCGAAGAGATTGATGCTCTGGTTAGTGAGTTGGTCTTGTTGAAAAAAGCTGGGCACTTCGCCGGATTTTGGTCCACAGTGACGGACTCGGTTGACTTTATGCTGAAGCGAACTGGCCGGATTGGCGGCATTTGGTCCCCGGCAGCCTCGAACCTTCGTGCGAGGGAAGTTCCTGTGAGAATTGCTGCTCCTGCCGAGGGGTATCGGGCCTGGCATTCATGCCTTTGTCTGTCCTCGCATTTAACACCACGAAAGGTAGATTCTGCTTACAAATATTTGAACTGGTGGCTGTCTGGTCGACCCGGTGCCGTCCTCGCGCGTCAGGGGTATTATTCGTCCATTCCAATCAAGACCAAGATTAATCTGTCCGATGCGGAATGGGATTATTGGTATGCGGGAAAACCTGCTGGTGAAGATCTTTGCGATCCACAGGGTCGGAAAATTATTGAAGAGGGAGCAGTTCGAGAGGGCGGCTCGATTCAAGACCGTATGACAAACATCGTGGTGTGGAACACCTTGATGGATGAACAAAATTACCTTGTTAGGCGATGGAATGAGTTTCTGGCCGCCTGATGATTTGCAAAATCACACTAACGAATGAAAGGCAAAACTATGAAAGAAATAAAGTGCTCGTTTGGGGTTGATATAGACTCCGTTGCCGGCTGGATCGGCTCGTATGGCGGTGGAGACAGCCCATCTGATATTCAACGCGGGGTGTTTGCTACGGAAGTAGGTATCCCTCGGCTTTTGCGCCTGTTCAAGAAATATGAACTGCCAAGTACTTTTTTCATTCCCGGCCACTCACTAGAGTCCTTTCCCAAAGAGATGGACCTTATCTTGAAAGACGGCCACGAAATTGGTGCCCATGGGTACACCCACGAAAACCCAGTTGCTATGACCCCTCAGCAGGAAGAGGATGTGCTGGTTAAATCCATTGAGTTAATCGAGGGGCTGACGGGTCAAAAACCCCGTGGCTATGTCGCCCCCTGGTGGGAGATGTCCGGCAATACGGCGGCCCTGCTACAAAAATATGGCTTCACTTATGATCACAGTCAGGGTTATCGCGATTTCCAACCGTTTTATGCACGCGTAGGCGATGAATGGACCAAAATCGACTACACTAAACCAGCAAGCGAGTGGATGCGCCCAATGACTCACGGCAAAGAGATCGATCTGGTCGATATTGCTGCGAATTGGTATGTCGATGACCTGCCCCCAATGATGTTTATCAAGGGGGCGCCCAACAGCCACGGTTTTGTGAACCCCCGAGATATTGAGTCGATGTGGCGCGACCAATTCGACTGGATGTATCGTGAAATGGACTATGGCACTTTCTGCTTTACGATCCACCCGGATGTCTCCGGTCGGCCTCAGGTTCTCCTGATGCTTGAACGGTTGATTGAGTACATTAATACGCACGAGGGCGTAGAATGGACCTCATTCAAGAACATCACCGATGATTTCCGCAAGCGGTATCCGTTCGAAGGCAGCAAGCGCCCGTCTGTCATTTAAATTCTTTGGCACACCTGACATTTCAAGTCAGGTGTGCCACCTACTTTGAAAGGCCAATTCATGTGTTCAGCCTGTGGATTCCCGCCCGCCATTGGGCATTGGACAGACGCTGGTGGGCAAACGCCCACGGAACGACTACGCATCCGCTTCGCTCGGGTGGCGCTACTCAATGATTTGTTGAAACCACTTGGCCTTGGGGCTCGAGATCTGGGTGTTCAACCAGGGATTCAAGTGTATAACGGCATGGGCCAGACACAGCTATGTCAGACACTGGAAGAGGCATGGGAGCAGGTGGAAATCTTTACCGGTGCACCATTTGACCCGCTTAATGTCGGGTAAAATCCAATGACTTCCGAAGAAAACCGGCTGCGCCTGACCATCTTGGGCGGTTTTCTTGGTGCTGGCAAGAGCACCTGGTTGCGCCATCAGCTTTTTGCAAGAACCTATGATCAGCCACATGTCATCGTGAATGAAGTGGCATCCCATGCCGTCGATGACACACTGCTCGCAGATGCACGACACCTTGATGTGCTGGCTGGCGGTTGCGTTTGCTGCGATCAGCGCGAAGCAATGATCGCTCTCCTGCGCGATGTCTGTAATAACCGAAGTCGCAAAGATGTCGGACACCAGACACCCCACCTTGTATTCGAGATGAGTGGCGTTGCAGAGCCAAGTCAAGTCATGGCAGCAATACAGGAAGATCCCATCTTGGCCCGCCACATCAAATTGGAACAGATCATCGTAATTGTTGACGCCCTTCATGGGCTGGAGCAACTATGCACTGAGCCCTTGTCCCTCCGTCAAATCGAAGCCGCAGACCAAATTTTAGTCGCTAAGGTTGACAGTTGCGATGAGCAGTCTCTGGAAATTTTGGCCGCGACTCTTAGACAGATAAATCCTGGAGCAGAACTCCGCGCTTGTGTCTTTGGCGTGGACCACCCCTTGTCCGAAAGTATCACCGCCCAACCGGTGCAATTGCCGGATCTGGATGGTCAGGATGAAGAGCCTCTATCATCACTGCCCCTTGATTTGAACGATTTTGGTCAAGGCGGCGATAACTGGGTAGGCTTCTCAATTTGGTTGTCAGCGATGCTGCACAGCCATGGCAACCGCATGGTACGGGTCAAAGGAGTAGTTCGTACGCCGAGCGGACGCTTGCTGTTGCAATCGGTTCGCAAAGTCATGCAGGCCCCGGAAATGCTTCCTAAGTTACCCGAGTTTGATGAGCGATCAAACGACAACACCATTGTACTGATCGGGCGCGGGCTTGATCTGGAGCGGATAAGGAAATCACTTCATCATATTGTAACAATGGCGAAAAACTAAACAGTAGTCGCAAAACACCGTCAAGCAGTAAAAAGGAATTCGGTTGACTGATCTCATCACAGATATCTTCAAAATGGAACTTCTCATACGAATAATGGCAACATCCATTATCGTTGTTATTGTGACAACTGCCGTCGGAAAATTAGGGCCACTTGTGGGAGGGCTGTTAGCCGGATTGCCCATCGGACTGGGACCTGGATTCTATTTCCTTTTAGGCCACACATCAGAAGATTTTCTCATCAGGACTGTAACTTTCTCTCTGCTCGCCTTAAGCGCAACCCAAGTATTTTTGATCTCCTACATCGTAACCGCAAAGTACGGCTTTCCGATCATTTCGCTTCTAATGGCGGTTCTGGTCTGGGTGCTGGTTCTTCTCGGGTTGAACCGACTTCCTGTCACATTACCATTGGCGATCTCGCTCTTTGCTGTAGTGACCTTTGTAGCCTACCGATTCGGTCAGCGCTTTCGAGTGAAACAATCCCAAACAGAAAGAAAAGAAAGGTTTCGGATGCTTCTTCTACGCGCCCTTTTTGCAGGTCTACTTGTGGCTCTTGTAACAACGTCGGCACCAAAATTGGGCGGAGCGCTATCGGGCATTCTGCTGGCCTTTCCTATTGGGTACGCTTTGATCTCGATAACTGTTCACGAACAATACGGCGCAGCAAGCGTAATCAGCGTGCTCCATTCAGCGCTTTTGGGGACAATCGGATTAGCGACCTTTTGCGTCACCTTCGCAATATGCTTGCAGTTATTGCCGGAACTAACAGCATTTGCTGTGGGTCTTGCCGCGTCTATCGCGATCACATCCTGTATGATGTTCGGGGCCACCGTCCAAGGGTGATAGCTATACGTCATTACTGGAAGTAAGCAAAACATTCTCACCAATATTGCATGCTGATGATTGCTGTTGGGGCCCCATGTTGCGCTAATCATAAATAGCTGAAATGGGAGTGCAGTGATGTTGAAATCCATTTATTAGCCACAGCGCGCACTCGCGTAGTTCTACGCAAATATACGGTGCATATCTGTCGCTATGGGGAAAATCCGAATACGCGCAATTAGCAGTAATAGATCGAAAATGTACTTCAAACATCCATCGATCTGTTCAAGCAAGGACACCTCCATTTTGGTAGAAAAAGATTCAATACTGCCTTTCGCCGCAATACCCACAAATTACGTATGTTGGGGTTTACTAAACCTAACAAGCCCCGGGACAGAGGTTCGTTCCCAATACAAGCAACACCATTTTGGTGTTTCGTATGGGATTCAAAAACACTGCGCTTGAATGAAGTAGGCTGGATCAGCCTGAAACAAGATGACGCACCATTCCCAAATAAATTCAATTGGTTATGCAACAACCTGAGCAAGTTTGAAGCACACTGCTCCAGATACCAGACTGCATCATAATCCGCGTGTCGGGGGTTCAAGTCCTTCTCCCGCTACCAAATTTTTCTTTATATTACAGATAGTTGCGCCTGGTTACACTGGGCCTTGTGTATTGCGCTGTAGACAAGTGGTTTGCCACTATCATTGACGATTACGTATAACTTCGAGTTCAGGCCGTCTTTTGTGCTGCCCCTCTCGGCGGTGCTTCGCTTGCCTGCCTAGCCGTGAATGCGGTAATTAGAAAACGACTCCCACCTCAATCATGATGCGGAAGTCGCATTGACTGATTATCCCGCCGGACGTACGCACTTTCCGCGGGTGAAACGCTTGCCTCTTGGGCAACGCCGCTGGTTTGTGCGTCTTGCTTTTTTGCGTTTTGGCCCTGCTGAATTGCGGCGTGTCTGTTTAGCACGCTTACGCTGGGCATCACGGGCTCGCTTTGCAGCCTGATTGCGTGCTCGTTTGGCAGCCTTTTTACGTGCTTGCTTTTTGCGCTCAGCATTCGCCCTTCTTTTACGTTCCGCTGCAGCTGCTTTGCGGCGTGCATCTGCGGCGCGTTTGCGTTTTGCTTCCTGTGCCTTTTTGGCAGCTTGTTCGCGCCTTTTCTTACGGGCTTCTTGTTCCGCACGTTTATCGCGCCCTATCAATACGGAATCGTCCTGGCGGATGGGCGCAGTCTTGATCGTTGGCTTGCCATCTCCCAATCTAACAGGATCGTTGTGTGTTGGCTGCTGCGTGCTTACTAGACCGCCACCGCTTTCATGCCCGGCAGTCCCACGACATATGAAAGTGCGATCGAGGGTTGCATGATCGCGTGGGGAACCCGGAGCAACCGTGCGCAAGGTGCAGCTTTCATTGATCGATGTGGTGATCGGAATACTGACAATGTCCAACGCACGATATTTACCATCACCGATTGGTGCCGGCTGAACAACACCAGAGAAGCTACCTGATTGTTGGCAATCCAGCGAATAGTGGATGTTATCCGGCCTGTTGTTGTTAAACCAAATAAACGCCTTGGCAGTACGCTCGCATTTGTTCTGTGCGGCGCCCCGGCTTTTATCGAGAAACTGGAAGTTACCTGTCAACTGTGGTTTGGGTAAATCCCGGTCATCATTATCTGACGGGTTAACCAGACCACCGGTGCCGCCTGAGCTTTCGCATATCAATAATATATCCCTCCAGCCAGTTTCTTGCTGGAAAGTCTCTGATATCAACTCTTTGGCGTTAGCTGCAACCAAAGTGGTTTCGTAGACACGTACCTCCAGGTCTTTAACGGCGAAAAAACGCCCGTTTCCATCATGGTGGGATCCGACGATATAGTCCTTACTAGTTATGGGTTGATCGCCGCGACGCTGCCATAGTTTAAAGGATGCGAAGCCCTTTTGATTGGTTTCCAAACGCACACGTAATCTGGCTTTCTTACAGCGTGTGCCGGGATTTGGCTCTGTGTAACCACCATTCGAAAATGTGGTAAATGTTAGTCTGATGTTCTCGACCTTCATTGCGCCGTGATCGAGTGAAAGGTCCTGATTGCTGGTTGTTTTGGGTACATCCGTGCGCGTTGTTGTTGAACACTCCACTCGTAGCGTAAAATCGGCGTGTCTGCTTTGATCGCCACCGTTGAAATTCATGTCTTCGATATCAACCTGAGTATTTTGACCAACAAAATTACTAGGGAATACCTCATCTGTTCGGGTGTTTATGCTCAGTGTGACGGTGAAAGAATAATCAAATGAGCTTGATGGGTTTTGCTTACACCTGCCCAAAATATAAAGTTTTTCCAATGGTAGAAGCAATCGATCTGCGGAAGTCGTAACGACTTGATTTATGTACCAGTCATTTTCGGGCAATTTCACCATATCTGCCCGTGATCCGGTAAACGCATCACGTTGTTGATACCAAAGGAGTGTATGGGAGCCACAATCGATATTTGTTTTGCAATGTCCAGCAAACAAACCAGCTCGATCTACAATACCATTTCCATACTTAAAATCGAGTTTTCCTGTCAATCCAAGTTTTATTTCTGAAGGGCTGATATACGTCTCATCCCCGTCGGTTGTGACATGAACTGTCGCACTTTGAAAAATGGGGAGTGCTTCCAACTGAAAGCCACCTCGCTTCACCGGCGCATTATCATCTGCCAATGACGGTTGGGCAATCAGAGCGGAGAGAATTGCTCCAGCTAAAACTCCCGCTATACGGCGCATGGTTGATCCTATTGATCGCTTCCGAGATCTGTTTATCCTAAAATTTCGCATATTCATTTCTTCCACTTTTACTCATGCAGAGTTCCAGATCATCTGGATATTAAGCCCCTTTGGTTGGATTAAATTGGGTTAGGACAACAACGATGCCGAATGTTTGTATGACTGAATAAGATTCGGCACGGATATTGTGGGCCCAGAGCAAAATTGCGAAAAGTGCCTATCAGTTTGTTTTAACGCGCAGTTTATCTGAAAACCGGCCACCATTTTTAACAATTTCGCTCTAGTCAAACACAGTGATAACTATGATTACTCTTCTGGCCATCAGGGCCAATATCATACATGACGAAGACATTTCCCGCGCCACCACATGCCTGAAAAGCTTTGCCCGGGGTTGGATAACCATCGCCTTTTGCTGCAGATGGCGAGATTGCAAGTCCACCTCGCAGTCTTTTAGCAACCCGCTTCCTGCTTTTAGAGGCAGACAACTTCTTAGCTACTAATATTGGACGGACGTCTGTCATTCGATCTTGGATGAGCTGGATGCCCACGGTGCCAATACCAGTGGCACTTGCTGTCGGTGTAGTTACCGCAATAATGGTGATTAGAGCGGTTATCTCAAATATTTTACGCATGATTATTCTCCATCGAATTTGTAGATAATTTATTAGACAACAAGCCGTTTCATTCGCTGTTCCATCTCCAGACCATAAAATTGGGGAGCGCTGCAATGCGCCCAAGCTTAAAACATTTTCAAGTCCTCGCCTTTAGCGTTCGCCTAAATCAATCGTGTTAGGTGGGCCTTACCTTTGTTGGGATGACCCCAAAGACCCTAGGTAATGTGTGTGCATATAAACTTGACCCTGGCGGCCCATTTTCCGTTGGATTTTAGCCAGACCTGTTTCTTTGGAGGGCTTTGATGACCATTGCAGCTTGCACTTGACATCCATACGTTGGCCGCGTTTCTAGCGTCGCGTCTTGTGGAAAAGTTACTAGATTTTTTCTGGCAGCGAACCGAGGTGCTGTTGAGTACCTTTTTGTTAAATGGGGCGCTGCACTGAAAGTTATTGGCAGCTGAAGCACTTGTTATTTGCATGCCACCCACTGTAGCAATACTGGTTGCGATTAAAATGAATTGAGCAGCTTTAAATAGATTGGCCATGATTTTTTCTCCGTGAAGGTTTGTATAGGGGAAGCGCTGCGCCATGTCCTGACCGAGTTCAGACGAAACTCTGACGTTGCTGTACTTTGCTCTTGAGACTACCACTCGCTCGAAGTTGTTTTTCTTGTTAGTATTCTGAAAGTTAGTAATTTCTGGATGGTGCACAGACCCAATGTATTGTTTTGAACAATTTGAGTTGGACACAGACAGGCAAGAGTTACGCCTTCGTGACCAAGTGGTGGCAATTGAGCCGAAAGCACTGTCCGTTTTGACCTATTTGATCGAACACAATGATCGGATGGTGACCAAGCGAGAGCTTATGGAAACCTTTTGGAGCCGAAACGCGTCCGAAACAGCGCTCCAAAAAACCATCAGTCGTGCGCGTAAGGCGTTGGGTGATGAGGATGCAGATAGACCGTTTCTCAAGACCTATCATGGTCGAGGGTTTCGTTTCATGCCGACCCTAAGCTCCATTAAAATGGCATCAGAGCCAGATACCCCAACTAAGAATGGCCATGCATTAAGAGAGCAACGGCAGGTGGCCGTGCTTTGTGTGAACTTGTCTTTCCTTGACGTGGTCGCGGTGGAGGCTGGGCAAGGTGGTGTCGATGCGTTTCTTGAGGCTGCACGTCTTATGGTGGCGGACAATCAGGGTAAACTGCTGCACATGATGGTGAGTGGATTCACCGCCTCCTTTGGCCTCGACCCTGAGTATGAAGATAGCGCACGACGGGCGGCTCACTGCGCATGGGCGTTGGCTCGATCGGCTGAAAGTGTGGCGCTAGCTGCGGATGGAGCGCAGGTTGCCTTTAGTATTGATGTTGGGGCTGTGATGTTGGTGGAGGATGCAGATGGTTCTGAATGGCAGCCGCCCAGTGCGATTGAATTACGATCTTCCGCACTGGCTGAAACGGCAACGCAAAGCGGTATTTTAATCACCGCTGCCACACAGCATTTGTTGCGCGACGAGGCGGAGGTTACACCCGTCGGTTCAGATTTTCGCCTCACATCATTTCTCTCGGACAGCACCGGTATTCCGGGCCGTCCCAGCAAGCATCCTACTGCGTTTGTTGGTCGGGAAGCAGAGCTGGCTTTTTTGAACAGTTGTCTTGAGCAAACCAAAGCAGGTCAATTTCAAGCCGCTACCTTATCCGGGCCTCCGGGCATCGGTAAATCACGACTTACAGTGGAGTTTCTGAGCTTGCTGGAACCAGATAAATTGCAGTATTGTAAGATACATTGTCTGCCGCGCTTACAAAACTCAGTCTTAGCCCCCTTGCGCCAGATGTGCGCAGCGCTATTGGCGAGGGAGCCGCATGACATTGCTCAAGACCCCATTGATGCGGCTTTATTGAGGTTGCTATTAGATGTCGATGCGCCACCAGACCCAATTCTAGGCAGCCTTTCTGATCGCAAACGCAGGCAAAGCATTTCGGCATTGATCGGACAGATTTTGAGATGTGCGAGTGCTGAGATACCGTTGGTACTTGTCTTTGAAGATGTACATTGGATTGACGCTACATCGCGCGGCACACTGGATGCGTTGGTGCGCGCAGGCGGTATTGAAAATGTGTTCTTGTTGGTGACCACCCGCCCAATCGACAGCACGCCTATTGCGGAATCTACATTGCATCTATCGCCCCTGCGGCCGGATGACAGTTTGCGCCTGGTCCGTGAAATGCCCACCGCGATTGATGACAAACACGCGATGGCTTTGGTCCAGCGGGCCGACGGTAACCCCTTTTTTCTGGAAGAGCTGGTTTTGGTGGCGCAATCTGGGGCCGATCCGAGGGCGGAATTGCCGGAAACGGTTCAGGCGGTGATTGCAGTTCGGATAGGAGAGCAAAGTTCTTCAATGCGCACATTGCTGTATGTTTTGGCCATCATCGGCGATAAATACTCCTTGAATCTCATCGTTCATTTGATACAGCGCGATGGCATTGATGTAGAGCGCGACCTGTTTCTTTTAACCCGTCGAGGGTTTCTAAATGAGGAGGCCTCTGGGTTTTCCTTTCGCCATATGCTTTTGAGCGACACCGCCTATTCTATGGTGGCCAAAACCGACCGGCAACAATTGCATCTCAAAATTGCCGAATACCTGGAGGGTGCCGACACTTCCGTTCACAATGAAACGCTTGCTTGGCACTATCAGGAAGCAGATCATCGGGATCAGGCAATCAGCTATTGGACCAAAGCGTCTTATGAGGCACTGCACCGTTCTGCACGGCCAGAAGCGATAATTTTTGCGCGATCGGGATTGGCGTTGATCGACCCAGCGGACAATGGACAAGCAGAACAAGAGCTGCGCCTGCGCCTTGCAATGGCCACTGCCCTGATGGCGGTACGGGGTTATGGCGCGAAAGAGGTGGGGGAAGAATTGGATCGAGCATTGCTGCTTGGCAAATATGCTGGCTCTTTCAAAACGAAGGTGCGGGTTCTCATGGGGCTTTGGGTACACACTTGGGTCACCGGGCAGTTGTCCACGTCTTTGGAGCACGCCACAACCTTATTGGGGATGGCTGCGCTTGTAAAAGATCCTTCTCTCGATTTGCAAGCTCACACCGGTGCGGGTGCGGTTTTGACGCATAAAGGTCAACTGAGTAAGGCAATGTCCCATCTTGAAACGGGATTGCAGCACGCTCAAGAAATTGCTTTGCAAAGCATCACGTCGCAAAATGCAGCCGTCACCTGTGCTGCCTATGCGGCGTGGATCTCAGGGATGCAAGGGCGTCGTTCAGATTTACTAACCTATTGCGACCGCTCCCAGGCTCTGAGCGAGAGCCGAGAAAACCCCTTTTCCAGAGCAATTTATCTAGGGCTTTGCACAAATGCTCACATGTTTGCCGGCGATCTGACGACGACATTGGAACTTGCAACACAAACAGTGGAGTTGAGCCGCGAGCACGGCTTTCCGTTCTGGCTGGGCACGGGCCTTGTTATGCAAGGCTGGTGTTTGGGTCAAAAGGGCGAATTCGAGCAGGCTATTGAAATGATCGACGAAGGTATCGTTGTTTTTCAAGCCACCGGCGCAATAGTGCAGTTTACCAAGCAGTATGGATTAAAGGCAGAAACACATTTGCGAGCGGGGCAAATAGAAATGGGGCTGGCGGCGGCAGAGCGTGCGATGACGCATGCAAAGCGTACCGATGAGATTTGGTTCACGCCACGTGTTCATGCAGTTATGTCAGGTCTTTATGCCAAAATAGGAAATGAGGCCAAGATGCAAGAACACTCTAACATTGTGCGTCACATGCAGGCCAAACACAAATTGGCAAAGTCGTTTGTCACCTTGGCTGATTGAAATCTAGCTTGATTTGAGAACACTCCTGCCCACCTATCAATTGAAATTACACCGTGTGAATGCGGCCGCTCGCGACTCCTAACCCGCGCTTGTGGGTTTCATATGGGATTCAATATCCATGCGCTTGAATGAAACAGGTTGAATTGACCTGAAACGGAACGACACGTCATTCCCAAATGGGTTCAATCGGTTGCGCAA
>JASFYT010000064.1:0-18836 GCA_045047085.1 Rhizobiaceae bacterium
TTATTTGGTTGCGGGGGTAGGATTTGAACCTACGACCTTCAGGTTATGAGGAATAAGGTCGACCACAATTGTCTCCAACGTATTTGCATGATCCGCAAAGTTTCGGTCAGAATTTGAAATTTATTTTGCACACATCTGTAGCAGAATTGTATCATACCTGCAAAAATAAAAATTCTATTTACTCCTAAGCTATTGAAATAATTGGTGGAGCCAGACGGGATCGAACCGACGACCTCTTGCATGCCATGCAAGCGCTCTCCCAACTGAGCTATGGCCCCATAACGCTGTGACCTTGGCCCTGCGTCTTTTATTTAAAGCAGCCTTTGAACGGGCTGTTTTAGAAAAATGTTTTAGCCAGCGCGGCGAATGGAAGTAAGAAATTTATCGATAAATTTCATGTTCCAGCTGTTGTGCCGCTTCTGGCAATTTTCTTAAGTATCGTCGTTCTTTTCGCCGGTATCGGTGACGATCACATCGGAAAGATCGTCATTTTCGTCTTCCGTGTCGAGGAATGTGTTGTCGTCCTCAGAATTTTCTTCATCGTCGTCGTCTACATCAACGTCAAGATCGGCGATGTCGTCCGGAACTTCATCGTCGTCATCGCTGTCATCGTCGTTATCTTCTTCGTCCTCAGCATCTTCAAGGCTGATGATTTCAGGACCGTCATCGACCACTTCTTCTTCTTCGGTCTCTGTTTCAGTCTCTTTTTCTTTGGACTCAGTTTCGGTTTCTTCGACCTCAGGCTTTTCGGCTGGCTTTTGAGGCGCAGGTTTGGCTTTAGGCGGTTCGCCCTCAAAAAAGGACACAGGATATTCCTTACCCGTATAAGGCGAAACAATCGGTTCCTTATTCAGGTCGTAGAACTTTTTTTCAGTCTCGGGACAAACCCGTTTGGTGCCAAGTTTTTCTTTAGCCACGTCAAACCTCATTTCATGCGAATTTGGGCTTCCATAAACTGCTTATGGACCGCTGTCAAAACCCAAATTGGAAATTGTCGGATTCAGCCGGTTTTAGTGGCAAAATAGTGCCATTTACCGGCCAATTTGGATGACGGGGCTGTGAGCTTGTGTTAAACGGGGCGAGAAAACGCGCTTTTGAATGTGCATTCCCTAACGGAGTAGAATTCCATGTCCAGTCACGGACACCATCATCCTATGAAATCCAGCCGAGCAGCAGCCCTTTCGGGTGAAATTGTTGTTCCCGGCGACAAATCCATTTCTCATCGTTCGATTATGTTTGGCGGTCTTGCCAGCGGCACGACCCGCATTGAAGGTTTGCTTGAAGGGGAAGATGTCCTTAATTCAGCGAAAGTTATTGCTGCCCTCGGCGCGAAGGTCGAGCGTGATGGTTCTACCTGGGTGATATCGGGCACGGGCAATGGTGCGCTGCTTGCACCCGGTGCACCGCTTGATTTTGGTAATGCGGGTACGGGCTGTCGCCTTTTTATGGGATTGCTCGGAACCTATGATTTTCCCTCGACCTTTATTGGTGACGATTCGCTTTCTAGCCGCCCTATGGGCCGGGTGCTTGATCCGCTTCGGTTGATGGGTACGCAGGTTCTGGACGAGCAAGAGGGTGGTCGCTTGCCCGTTACCTTGCGTGGGCCGAAGCAAACCGCCCCGATCGAATATACGGTGCCGATGCCATCAGCACAGGTGAAATCTGCTGTGTTGCTGGCGGGGTTGAACACGCCGGGCATTACAACGGTAATCGAGAAAGTTCATACCCGCGATCACACGGAAAAAATGCTAGTGGGTTTTGGTGCCGATCTGAGCGTTGAAACTGATGATGACGGTGTTCGCACAATCCGCCTTGTGGGTCAGGGCGAACTTAAAGGACAGGATATTCAGGTTCCCGCCGACCCATCATCTGCGGCGTTCCCGATCATTGCCGCATTAATTGTGCCGGGTTCTGATTTGGTTCTAACTAATGTCTTGATGAACCCGACCCGCATCGGACTCATTATTACCTTGCTGGAAATGGGGGCTGATATTGAGGTCAACAACAAACGTATCAGCGGCGGTGAAGATATCGCTGATTTACGCGTGCGTTCCTCCGACCTCAAAGGCGTTAAAGTGCCGGCAGATCGCTCAGCTTCGATGATTGATGAATATCCTGTTCTGGCGGTTGCGGCTGCTTTTGCAGAAGGCGATACGCTTTTTGTTGACGTTGGCGAATTGCGGGTCAAAGAAAGCGACCGGCTTGCAGCCGTCGCGCGTGGGCTGGAAGCAAATCATATTGCCTGCGAAGAAGGCAATGACTGGCTCAGAATTACCGGCGACCCCGACGGAAAAGGCTATGGCGGCGGCACTGTCACCACCCATTTGGATCACCGCATTGCCATGGCCTTCAGCGTGTTGGGTATGGCATGTGAAAACCCGGTAATTGTGGATGACGGTCAGATTATCGGCACCAGCTTTCCAAATTACTCCGGTTTGATGAATGATTTGGGGGCAGATATCGAATGACAATACAATCTTTTATCGTTGCAATTGACGGTCCGGCTGCGTCTGGAAAAGGGACACTTGCACGCAAACTGGGGGAGCGTCTAAACTTTCCGCATCTGGATACGGGCCTAACCTACCGCGCTGTTGGGCATGCATTATTACAGGTGGGCTTACCGCTCGATAACGAGGAACTGGCTGTGAGTGTCGCGGAGAATATTGATCTTACCAAGCTGGATCGGAGTATTCTATCCGCCCATGATATTGGCGAAGCCGCTTCCAAAATTGCTGTGATGAGCCGGGTACGCGAAGTACTGGTGGAAGCCCAGCGAAAATTTTCCCGCACACCGCCGGGTGCTATTCTGGATGGCCGTGATATTGGAACGGTGGTTTGCCCGGATGCACAGATTAAATTCTATGTGACGGCAAATCCTGAAATTCGCGCCCGAAGACGCCATGAGGAAATCAATCGCAATGGTGGAACCGCGGATTATGATGACATATTTGCCGATATTTTAAAGCGTGACGAGCGTGATATGGGACGTAAAGACAGCCCATTGCGTCCTGCCAGCGATGCGCACTTGCTAGACACGTCAAAAATGAGTATAGAAAGTGCGTTCCAAGTGGCAATTGATCTCATCGAACAGGTCAAAGCCGATTGAAACTGATGAAACCTCATAAATTACGGGGGTTTGGGGGTGCAGGCGAAAGCTGGCGCTCTTTCTTGCTTTGAAGGTGAACCTTGCTACCGGGTCTGTTCCGGGGCTATGACTGCTGGAAAATTGGGCATTTTTTAAATTTTGGCATTGCTCCAATGCGCTTCCAAATCCTGTTTTCAGGAGGAACGATGCCGATACATTGAAACACTAACCCGGAGCGCACGCGGATTTAAGGCATTGGCCCTATCCGTCAGGAGTATTTATGAACGCAGTTAATCCGTTGGCAGAAGACTTTGCAGCTCTTCTGGAAGAGTCCTTTGAAACCCATGACGTCATTGAAGGCGCAGTGGTCAAAGGCATTGTAGTAGCGATCGAAAAAGATCTTGCAGTAATCGACGTAGGCCTGAAAGTTGAAGGCCGCGTACCCCTTAAAGAATTTGGTTTTTCAGCAAAAGATGGCGGCCTAAAACCCGGCGACGAGGTAGAAGTTCTCGTTGACCGTGTAGAAAACGCCTTGGGTGAAGCCGTTCTTTCACGCGAAAAAGCGCGTCGTGAAGAAAGCTGGATCCGTCTTGAGAAACAGTTTGAAGCTGGCGAAAAAGTTGAAGGCACCATCTTCAATCAGGTTAAAGGTGGCTTCACCGTTGATCTGGATGGCGCGGTTGCATTCCTGCCACGCTCACAGGTTGATATTCGCCCGATCCGCGATGTTACACCGCTGATGAACACTGCACAGCCGTTCCAAATTTTGAAAATGGACCGCCGTCGCGGCAACATCGTTGTATCGCGTCGTTCTATCCTTGAAGAGACACGTGCGGAACAACGCTCAGAAATCGTTCAGAACCTCGAAGAGGGTCAAGTTGTTGAAGGTGTCGTTAAAAACGTAACCGATTACGGTGCGTTCGTTGACCTTGGCGGCATTGACGGTCTTCTTCATGTGACTGACATGGCTTGGCGCCGGGTTAATCATCCAAGCGAAATCCTGAACATCGGCCAGTCCGTTAAAGTTCAGATCATTCGTGTCAATCAGGAAACACATCGTATTTCACTTGGCATGAAGCAGCTTGAGGCTGATCCTTGGGAATCAATTGAATCCAAATATCCGTTGACGACCAAAATTACTGGCCGCGTGACCAACATCACCGATTATGGTGCATTTGTTGAAATCGAGCCGGGCATTGAAGGCCTGATCCACGTTTCTGAAATGTCATGGACCAAGAAGAACATTCATCCGGGTAAAATCGTTGCAACTTCGCAGGAAGTTGAAGTGGTAGTGCTGGATGTTGATCCTTCCAAACGTCGTATTTCACTGGGTCTTAAACAGACTCTTGAAAATCCATGGCATGAATTTGCTGATCTCTTCCCTGTTAACAGTGAAGTTGAAGGCGAAGTGAAGAACAAAACCGAATTCGGTCTGTTCATTGGCCTTGAAGGCGATGTGGATGGAATGGTTCACCTTTCCGATCTGGACTGGAACATGTCTGGTGAAGAAGCGATTGAAAACTACAACAAAGGCGATGTAGTTAAAGCTGTCGTTCTTGATGTGGACGTGGAAAAAGAGCGGATTTCCCTGGGCATTAAACAGCTCGGTGGCGATCCAATGGGAGCAGCAGCTGATAGCGGTGGCCTGCGCAGAAATGCAATTGTCACTTGTGAAGTTCTGGAAATCAAAGATGGCGGCCTTGAAGTTTCCATTGCTGATACAGATATGACAGCCTTCATCCGTCGCTCTGATCTTTCTCGTGACCGTGACGAGCAGCGTCCTGAGCGTTTTTCAGTTGGACAAAAAGTGGATGCTCGCATCACACAGTTCGACAGAAAAACCCGCCGGATTGGTCTTTCCATCAAGGCACTTGAGATTGCTGAAGAAAAAGAAGCAGTGGCTCAGTACGGTTCCACCGATTCTGGCGCATCACTCGGCGATATTCTTGGCGCAGCCTTGAAAGAACGCGAAGACAAATAGAACTTTAATTTATTTTTGAAGTTTGAAAGGCCCGTATTCTTGAGAATGCGGGCCTTTTTTGTATTTATTTTAAAAGTTACACCTTCCTATTCTTGCTGTTAGGCGCACTTCCTGTTAACCGATGAAGAGGTTTCAGGTGCCTTTTTTGAATAGGGAATTATCATAGATATGGCTTTCAACGCTGACGAAATCATCGACCGCCGATCCCTTCGCAAGAAAATCTCTTTTTGGCGGGTGGCTGCCTTCCTGCTAATTGCTGCGCTGATTGTCAGCCTGTTGTATTCATCCGGTCTGGTCAAAAAATTTGGCAAACAAAATGTAGCACATATTGCCCGGGTGAAGATAACCGGGACTATTACCAATGATGAACCACTTCTGGAGCTTTTGAAAAAAGTCAAAGACAATAAAAATATCAAAGCTGTGGTGCTAAATATTTCCTCACCCGGTGGTACAACTGTTGGCGGAGAGGCCATTTTTGAAGCGGTGCGCGCAATATCAGAGAGAAAACCAGTTGTTACCAGCGTTGGTACACTGGCCGCATCTGCTGGTTATATGATTGCCAGCGCCTCCGACCATATCGTCGCCTACCGTTCATCGATTGTGGGCTCTATCGGGGTATTGTTTCAGTTTCCGAATTTCACCGGACTGATGGACAAGGTAGGGGTGAAATACGAAACCATTAAATCTTCCCCTCTCAAAGCAGAACCCTCCCCGTTTAATGAGACAACGCCTGAAGAACGCGCAGCCATCAACCGGGTAGTAAAAGATTCCTACCAATGGTTCGTCGATTTGGTGGCCGAGCGGCGCGATATGAGCAAAGCTGAGGTTATCGAGCTTGCTGACGGAACAATTTATTCCGGCGGACAATCACTGGCCAACGGCCTGATCGACGCCCTTGGCGGTGAGGACAAGGCAATCGAATGGCTGGTGGTAGAAAAGGACATCGACGAAGCGCTAGAGGTCATTGAATGGAAGCCGGTGCGTCCTACGGACAATCTATTTACTAATCCAGCCGCTTTTGTCTGGCTGGCTGCCAAATTTGGCCTCAAACTGGACAATGGCGATGCTGCAAGATGGCAAAATTACATTTCCCGGCGCTTGTTTCTTGACGGACTTCAATCTGTGTGGGTAAACTAAATATAGAGGCGTTAATGTTGTCAATCAAACCAAATTTCAAGTCGGGCGGGATACGAGGAAAGTAATGATCAAGTCAGAGTTAGTTCAAACGATAGCAGACAAGAATCCACATCTTTATCCACGCGATGTGGAGAACATTGTAAACGCAATATTAGGTGAAATTACTGGAGCGCTATCCAATGGGAATCGGGTAGAGTTGCGTGGCTTTGGTGCTTTTTCCGTCAAACATCGTCCAGCACGAATTGGCAGGAACCCGCGCACAGGCGAAAGTGTATCCGTCGAAGAAAAATGGGTGCCATTTTTTAAGACCGGCAAGGAATTGCGCGAGCGCCTTAATACTTAGGACTTGCCGTTTTTTCGCACAATTTATCTGAAATCCGGTTAGCACTTTTCCGATTGTGTTCTAATTTCTAGTGCGCTTAAATTCAACTGGCTGTTGAAGGATTGCACCCAAAGCATTAAGTTCCGATTCAGAATTATAATCAGGTTTTGATTTTGGAGTCCTTCAAACCATGACCAAGCTCATTAAGCTTCTCATTTTGGTACCGATTGCGGTGGTGTTGATTGTGTTATCGGTGGCAAACCGACAGCTGGTCTCACTCTCCCTCGATCCTTTCAATACAGAAAACCCGGCTGTTTTCTTTGAACTGCCGTTTTTTGTTTTTCTTTTTCTGGCGGTTCTTGCGGGCATGGTTTTGGGTAGCGTTGCCACCTGGCTCAAACAGGGTGTTATACGACGCAAACTAAGAGATGAGCGTGCGGAGAGCGAAAAGCTTCGTCATGAGACAGATGTATTGAAAAAATCTATGGAAACCACACCAATTGAAATTGCACCGGGTCTGCCGGCGGTTACCAACACAAAAAACGCTGCCTGATTTTTGGCTGGAAAAGATATGACCCGCAGGCGACCGCAAGTGAAAAACAAGCAGGGCTCTATGGAGCGTAGCAGTGAGTTGAAAGCTCCTGTACCCAGACGCGTACCTTCTCAAAGCCGGGCTGAAGAAGAAATACCCTTCATTCTGGAAAACAGAGCAAACCCGGATTATGCGCTTCTTGATAGTGGTAATGGGCGTAAACTGGAACGCTATGGCCCATTGACCATTGTGCGCCCTGAAGAACAGGCCATCTGGCAACCAGCACTTGAACCGAAATATTGGAAATCAGTCGACGCGGTTTTCACCGGCGACACGGATGAAGAAGGCTTGGGGCGTTGGCAATTTCCCGGCGAACAACTCGGCGAAACATGGCCGATGGCATGGGATGGCATTCCCTTTCACGGGCGCTTCACATCGTTTCGCCATGTGGGCGTATTTCCTGAACAATCCACCCATTGGCATTTTCTTTCAGACAAAGTGAGGGAAGCTGTAAAGAAACGTTCCACCCCACCAAAGGTACTAAATCTCTTTGGCTATACCGGTCTTGCGTCACTTGCAGCGGCACGCGCGGGTGCGCATGTTACCCATGTGGATGCCTCAAAAAAAGCCATTGGCTGGGCGCGGGAAAATCAGGACCTGGCTGAAATGAACGATCTGCCCATTCGCTGGATTTGCGATGATGCAGTGAAGTTTTGCGAGCGCGAATTGCGTCGTGGCAATACTTATGATGCTATTTTATTTGATCCGCCGAAATATGGCCGCGGCCCGAAAGGCGAGGTCTGGCAGTTGTTTGAAGATCTGCCTCACATGGTGGACCTCACCCGCGAACTGGTTTCCAAAGACCCGATATTCGTGGTGCTGACTTCTTATGCAATCCGCTCTTCCTTTTATGCCATGCATGAAATAATGCAGGAAGCCTTTGGCGATCTGGGTGGAAAAATCCAGTCTGGCGAATTAATTCTGCGTACCGAAGACGGCGCGCGCGCGCTCTCCACTTCCCTGTTTTCTCGGTGGGTGGCACAATGAGCGAAATTATTCGCCCCGGTCAGGTGAAGGAAATCACGGCGGTTTCAAACCCGGTGATTAAATCTATTCGTGCCCTCAACCTCAAAAAGAACCGCGATGCCGATCAATTGTTCGTTGCCGAAGGGTTGAAACTGATTACCGATGCGGTGCAAATTGGCTGGAACGTCAAAACGCTGATATACGCCAAAAATATTAGTACCATGCCTCATTTGCAGGACATTGCTGCAACCGTACGAGCGCGTGGTGCATCCATTCTTGAGGTTAGTGAAAAGGTACTTGGTGCTATTACCCGACGCGACAATCCGCAAATGGTTGTGGCCGTAGTAGAGCAGGACTGGCAATCTCTATCAGCAATCAAGCCAGAAAATGGCGACGTGTGGGTTGCCCTTGACCGGGTGCGTGATCCCGGAAATCTTGGTACGATTATTCGTACAGTGGATGCAGTTGGTGCCAAGGGTGTTATACTCGTTGGTGAAACCACCGACCCGTTTTCTATTGAAGCTGTTCGTGCCACCATGGGTTCGATATTCAATGTCAAAACCTGCAAGGCGAGCATCACAGAGTTCCAAAAATTTCAGTCTGATTGGCCAGGCGTTGTGGTGGCTACCCATCTGGAAGGGGCTGTCGATTATCGCAGCATCGATTATGGCGATCAGCCTACATTGCTATTGATGGGCAATGAGCAACAAGGTTTACCCGATGAATTGGCCAAGAATTGCAGCAACCTTGCCTTTATCCCGATGGATGGCAAGGCAGATTCCCTCAACCTTGCGATTGCTACCGGTATAATGCTTTTTGAAATCAGGCGTGACAAACTGAGAATGAATGCCGATGGATAAGAGGCTTTCCTTCGTTTTGGTTGCCGTCCTGGTACTGGCTGACCAGATTTCAAAACTGCTGATTGAACACTACCTTCCATTTCAAAAGGCCGTGCCGGTCATTCCGTTTTTTGCTTTTTTCAGAACCTATAATGAAGGCGTGGCGTTCTCGTTTCTGGCCGGTATGAATGATTGGGTGTTGGTGGCTTTTACCTTTGTGATTTGCGGGTTTGTTTTCTGGCTTTGGTCGAAAGTTGAAGCGCACCGTAAGTTATCTCATCTGGGGTTTGCACTCGTTATCAGTGGTGCTCTGGGTAATCTCATTGACCGGACATTGCTGGGGCATGTGGTCGATTTTATATTGTTTCATACAACGAGCTGGTCCTTTGCCGTGTTCAACCTCGCTGATAGTTTCATCTCAGTCGGTGCTGCGGCGATAATATTCGATGAGGTACTGGACATGCTGAAGCAAAAACGCGAAAAACCAAATAACAACAATTGATATCAGGAGTACCCTATGTCCGACAGTTTTAGAGCCATTCTGATTTCCCGCGATGAGGATAAAAAGCAATCCGTTGATATTGTCGAACTGAATGACAGCGATTTGATGGAGGGCGATGTGACCGTCAAGGTAGACGCCACCACCATCAACTATAAAGACGGGCTGGCAATCACCGGTAAAGGCCCGGTGGTGCGCCACTGGCCGATGGTGCCGGGGATTGATTTGGTGGGTACGGTTATAAATTCTGAATCTGCGGAGTTTTCCGAAGGGGACAGTGTCTTGCTAAACGGGTTTGGCGTTGGCGAGGGCCATTGGGGTGCCTATGCTGGACATGCACGGCTGAAATCTGACTGGTTGATACCTCTACCAAAAGGTATTTCCGCTCTGCAAGCCATGGGCGTTGGCACGGCAGGATATACTGCCATGTTGTGCGTGATGGCACTTGAACGTTATGGCACCACGCCAGACCGTGGGCCAATCATTGTAACAGGCGCCAATGGCGGTGTTGGCACCGTTGCTATCGCGATACTATCAAAACTTGGCTACGAGGTCATCGCCTCTACGGGTCGGGTGGACGAAGAAACGTTCCTGAAATCTCTGGGAGCATCTGAAATCATTGACCGTGCCGAACTTTCGGAAGCCGGTCGCCCTCTGGGCAAAGAGCGTTGGGCTGGTGGGATTGATGCGGTGGGTAGTCACACACTGGCCAACCTTCTTGCACAAACCCAATATGGGGGCGCGATTGCGGCGTGTGGTCTGGCGCAGGGTTTTGATCTGCCCTCAACCGTCATGCCGTTCATTTTGCGCGGCATTGCATTACTTGGTGTAGATTCCGTTATGGCTTCGAAAGACTTGCGCCAAGAGGCATGGGGCCGCATTGCCAGTGATCTCGATATGACCAAACTTGATGCATTGACGACAAAAATTGGTTTTGACGGTATCATTCAAGCAGCAAACGATATTATGGACGGTAAAGTCCGGGGACGTGTCGTGGTGGATATGAGCGATAGCTGATCGCATTTGTATCACGCAGGATTGTTTTGACGAATGTTGTGTTTTCGACGATATTTCACGCGACGGAGAGCAGGATTCGTCGTTAAAAAACAGGGAATTATGATGACTAAAAAAATACTGATGGCATTGTCTGCCGTCTCGTTGTTAGCAGGACCGGTTCAAGCCGCTGATCTTTCCAATTGGAGCGCAATTGAAAAAGCTGCCAAGGGGCAGACGGTTTATTTCAATGCATGGGGCGGCGCGCAAAATATCAACGATTATATTGCATGGGCTGGCGATGTTGTTGAAGAACGCTACGGTGTAACCGTGGTGCATGTGAAGCTCGACGATACTGCCAATGCAGTTGCCAAGGTGGTTGCAGAAAAAGCCGCCGGCACCGATAAAGGTGGCTCGATTGACCTCATCTGGATCAATGGCGAGAATTTTGCCTCGATGAAACGTCAGGGTCTGATGCTTTCTCCCGGCTGGGCCGATAAATTACCGAACTGGAAGCTGGTTGACTGGAAAAACAAACCAACCATCACAACGGATTTCACCGTCGCCACTGAGGGTTATGAATCCCCATGGGGAATGGCAAAAATGGTATTCTTCCATGACACCGCCAGAGCTGGTGAAATGCCGGATTCCTTTTCTGACCTAGTGGCATGGACTGTTAAGAACCCCGGCCGCTTTACCTATCCTGCCCCACCGGATTTTGTTGGCAGCTCTTTTTTGAAACAAGCTTTAAGCGAGACTGTTGCCGATCCCTCAATTCTATTGAAGCCGGTGGTGGAGACTGAATTTGATGCAGTCACTGCGCCCCTATTTGCGAAACTCGACGAGATGCATCCGAACCTTTGGCGCTCTGGCCGTACCTATCCCAAAAACAAAGAGGCCATGCGCCAATTGCTGGCGGATAATGAAACAGATATCGCCTTCGCATTTTCACCAGCTGAGGCTTCAAACGCCATTTCCAACGGCGAACTGCCTGATACCGTTCGCTCTTTCGTGTTCTCCAAAGGCACGCTGGGCAACACTCATTTTGTGGCTATTCCGTACAATGCCAATTCCTCAGAAGGTGCACTGGTTTTGGCCAACTTTCTCATTTCAGCCGAAGCGCAATTGCGCAAGCAAGATCCGAAAATCTGGGGTGATCCAACGGTTTTAAACATGAGCGCTCTGAGCAAAGACGATCAGGCAAAATTTGCAGGGCTGGACCAGGGCGTTGCAACTTTGGGCCCTGCCGAGCTTGGCCCGACACTGAATGAGCCTCATGCTACATGGATGACGCGACTGGAAAAAGAATGGTCCCGGCGCTACGGCGTGGCTAACTAAGAATTTTGAACCGGGCCATGGTTATAGACTCATAAACAGGAACGAAATGGCGTTTAAACCACAAAAATATGCAAGGAAAAGGATGCAGGATGGGTTCTTTACCCATTCAATCCCTTTGACGCGGCAGATTGAAGTGGTTTCAGCGTCCTGCGGATATGATCCATTTGCCCAGCTCCAGCGTTGCAAGCTCTTGAAAACCAACCGGTCTCCTGCGAACCTGCGCCTTGTGTCTGAACAAGTGGACTATATCATATCACCCTTGTTTATGAGTCCATGACCTAGCCATGCTGAGAATCGCACCAACGCTTGCGCTTCTGGTATTGCTGGGCCCGGTTTTCTTTGGTCTTTTGGCCACGATCATTCCGGCCTTTGGATATTTTCCTACCCTTGGTGGTGAAACATTCTCCCTTGAACCTGCCCGTCAACTGCTGGCTGAGCCCGGTCTGTTTCGTTCAGTTCTGGTCAGCCTTTGGGCTGGACTTGGCACTACCGTAATTTCTCTTTTTGTTGTTGCCGGTTTTGTTGCTGGCTGGTCGGGAACACGCTGGTTTCGTACGCTTCAACATACGATTTCTCCGCTGCTATCGGTGCCACATGCGGCAGCTGCCTTCGGGCTGGCTTTTATGATTGCGCCATCTGGTTGGTTATTCCGGTTGATTTCACCGGAGATTTCCGGGCTGACCAGACCGCCGGATTTGCTCATCATCAATGACCCGGCGGGCCTCGCTATGATGGCCGGATTGGTATTGAAAGAAATTCCGTTTCTATTTCTGGTTACCCTTTCTGCCCTGCCGCAGGTGAAACCTCGACGTTTTGCCCATGTGGCGACCAGCCTTGGTTATGGACGCATGGCAGGGTTTATATTCTGCATCTGGCCACGCATTTATCCGCAAATTCGCCTCGCAGTGTTTGCGGTGATTGCCTATGCCAGTTCAGTAGTGGATGTGGCGCTAATCCTTGGCCCTACCAACCCGGCCCCACTTGCAGTGCGTTTGGTGGGGTGGATGAATGATCCGGATTTGACTATGCGCTTTCAAGCTTCTGCGGGTGCTGTTTTGCAATTGATGCTGACCGCTTCATCTTTACTTATCTGGATAGGGTTTGAAAAAACGGCCTTGTGGGCATTGAAAATGATTCGCTGCCAGGGATACCGCTTTGCGCGCGACCGAGCATTGCGAATTTTTATGCTGATGCTGGTATCTCTTTCCATTGGCATGGTGTTTGCCGGACTTGGGGTGTTGGCGCTGTGGTCCGTTTCTGGGCTTTGGCCGTTCCCTGATGCGCTTCCTTCTTCGTTCTCACTGAAAAGCTGGTCACGGCAAATAGATACCTCCATGCGACCGTTCTGGATTACGGTTGTTATCGGCGTTGCATCCACACTCATCGCTCTGGTGATCGCATTGGCGTGTCTGGAACGGGAGCAGCGCACGGGCAATACCGGCGGTAATCGCGCAATGTTCCTGCTCTATATTCCACTGCTAATACCACAGGCTTCTTTTGTCTTTGGCTTGCAATTATTCTTCCTGATGACCGGTATAGATGCCAGCTTGGGCGGGCTTATTTTGGTGCATATCGTTTTCGTTCTGCCATATTTGTTTCTATCTCTAGCAGATCCATGGCGGGCATGGGACAAACGTTATGGATTTGCTGCAAAAACCATGCATGCCAGCGATGATCGTATCTTCTGGTCTATCCGTGTACCGATGCTGTTGCGCTCCATTCTTGTGGCGGCAGCGGTGGGGTTCGCTGTTTCTATCGGTCAATACCTTCCAACGGTTCTAATCGGTGCCGGGCGCTGGCCAACCATCACCACGGAGGCGGTAGCACTTGCATCAGGAGGTGACAGGAGAGTGATAGGCGTTTATGCCTTTTTGCAGATGGTTTTGCCCTTTGTCGCCTTTTCGATTGCGGCAATTATTCCGGCATTTTTATTCGCCAACCGCAGAGACATGAAGGCTTCAAGCTGACCGAATGGTGCAACCGACAAAACAACCGCTTGTTCTTGAAAAGATTTTCGTCGAACTGAAGGGGAAAGAACTCATTTCCATTGACGAGACGATCGCCCCCGGGGAAGTGTTATCCGTTATGGGGCCATCGGGTTCGGGGAAATCGAGCCTACTTGCCTATATTGCGGGGTTTCTTGATCCAGCATTTAAAGCCGGTGGCCGCGCGCTTTTAGGGGAGCGGGTACTAACCGCAATTCCCGCGGAAGAGCGCCGGGTTGGTATGTTGTTTCAGGACCCGTTGCTGTTTCCGCATATGTCGGTTGAAGAAAATCTATTGTTTGCGGTTCCTCAATCTGTCAAAAACACTTCCGAACGCGAGATGCGGGTGGCGGGTGCATTGAGAACGGCTGATCTTAAGGATTACGGCGACCGCGACCCAGCAACACTTTCCGGTGGACAGCAGGCACGCATTGCATTGATGCGGATTTTGCTGACAGAACCGGGAGCATTGCTACTGGACGAACCTTTTTCCAAGCTCGATGCTAAGTTGAAATCGCAAACGCGCGATTTTGTCTTTGGCGAAGCCCGAAAACGCGATTTACCGGTATTGCTGGTTACCCATGACATGGCTGATGCACAAGAGGCCGGTGGCAAAGTATTCAACCTAGAAGGTGACGAAGGGAAATGATCCTTCGCGAACTCACAATTAATATAACCGACCGGCCGGTTTATCAATGCTTGCCGAAACTGCTGCACGTTCTGGAGAAATCCAATCGTGCAGTACTGATTGCACCGCCCGGCGCAGGTAAAACAACGATTGTACCACTGGCCTTACTCGACGCCGAGTGGTGCAAGAGCCAAAAGATCATTGTTCTGGAACCACGCAGACTGGCAGCACGCAGTGCAGCGCGATATATGGCCTCCCTGCTGGGTGAAAATGTCGGAGAAACTGTTGGTTATCGCGTTCGCATGGATACAAAAGTTAGCACCAGCACCCGCATCGAGATTGTTACGGAGGGCGTGTTTACACGGCAAATTCTGGGTGATCCGGAATTAAACGGCGTCGGTGCGGTTTTGTTTGATGAATTTCATGAGCGCAATCTCGAAGGAGATTTCGGCCTTGCACTGGCGCTGGATGCACAATGCGGCTTGCGTGAGGATTTGCGCCTGCTTCCCATGTCCGCCACACTGGACGGGGCTAGCGTTGCAGGGTTTTTGGATGAGGCCCCAATCATAGAGAGCGAAGGCCGGAGCTACCCAGTAGATATACATTACGTACCAAGGCGCGGTGACGAACGCATTGAAGATGCCATGGCTACTGCTATTCGAAAGGCGCTTATTGATCATCAGGGCAGCATTCTGGCATTTTTACCCGGCCAGAGGGAAATCCACCGCACAGCCAACGTGCTCGAAGGCCGATTGCCAGCGAACATCTTTGTTGCACCACTATATGGCGGGCTTGATTATACGGCGCAGGATGCAGCCATCAAACCCGCCCCTGAAGGTAAGCGCAAGATCGTGTTGGCGACCAGCATTGCTGAGACCTCGTTGACACTTGAAGATGTGCGCATCGTTATTGATAGTGGCCTTTCAAGAGTACCAAAATATGATGCGGCCACAGGTCTAAGTCGACTTGAAACTGTACGGTCCTCACAATCCTCTATTACTCAACGGGCAGGGCGAGCCGGACGCACCTCGCCGGGCATTGCCATCAGACTTTGGCACGAGAACCAGACTAATGCGTTTGAAAAAAGTGGCCGCCCCGAGATATTGGAGGCCGATTTAATATCCATGGCCCTGTCCCTTGCTTCATGGGGCGTCGCTGATCCTGAAAAATTAAGCTGGCTAACTTCCCCTCCAAAAATTGCATGGCAAGAAGCAATTAGCCGACTTAATTCACTTGGTGCGATCAATGATGATGGCTCTATCACGCCAAAGGGCCGCAAGCTTTCGCAGTTCAGTCTCGGCCCGCAGCTTGCCAATATGGTGCTGGAAGCAGCCAATCATGGTAGCGCACAAAAAGCGGCAGAACTTGCCGTATTACTAACTGAACGTAATTTGGGCGGTAATTCTGTCGATGTATCCGGTCGGCTTTCCGGCATCAGGCGCGGCGGAAAACAGGTGGCCAACCAGGTGCGATCCATGCTGCGAATGGTTGATAAAGCAATGCAGCAACAAAAAAGCGAGGAGCTTTCGACCGGAGTCCTTCTATCATTGGCCTTTCCCGACCGCATAGCACAAGCGCGTGGAAAAACCGGCCATTTCAGACTGGCAAACGGACGCGGTGCCGTAATGGATGACAGTATTTCGTTGGCTAAAGAAAAATACCTTGCGGTAGCAGATTTACAAGGTGCCGCTTCCGGAGCGCGGATCATGTCGGCTGCAGTCTTATCGCGTCAGGAAATTGGAAAATTTCATGGGGAGCGGATTATCGCTCAACGGGAAGTCTTTTTTGATGCGGGGGAAAGGCGTGTTCGAGCACGGTTGCATGAACGTCTGGGCAAGCTTTCTTTGAAACAATCTGCTGATACTTTATTGCCCGAAGACGAGGTGACGCCAATTCTTCTGGAAGGTATCAAAGCGCAAGGTATAAACAGTTTGAACTGGGCTGGTGGCGCAGAAAAGTTACGCCAGAAGCTTGATTTTCTGCATCATTTGAAGCCCGAAGATTGGCCTGATGTCAGCGACGATATTTTGCGGGATACGCTTAAACAATGGCTGGAACCTTTCCTGAACAGCATTAGCGCCATTTCAGAAATTACTCCGGATATTCTTGTAAACGGCCTGCAATATTACGCGGGACATGAAAATGTTGCGAGGCTTTCATCTTTGCTACCAAGTCACTTTACAGCTCCGACCGGATCAAAAATCCCGATCGCCTATGAAAATGGTCAGGCAAGTCTCAATGTCCGCGTGCAGGAGTTATTCGGGCTGATGACCCATCCGACCATTATCGACAACGTACCCATATTGATAAATCTTCTTTCGCCAGCGCAACGACCGATCCAAAAAACCCTCGACTTGCCGAGGTTCTGGAAAGGCTCGTGGGCGGATGTTCGCTCCGACATGCGCGGGCGCTATCCAAAGCACTTTTGGCCAGAAAACCCCGCTGAAGCCGAAGCTACATCCAGAGCAAAACCACGAAAGCCTTGAATTTGAGTTTTGGACCTTGTTAATGGGTTGATAGATAAACCAACGGCATTCATTCATGCAATTCGCAGTTCAGGAACAACATATCATACGGCTTGAAACGCTGGTGACCATTCGCTGGCTGGCTGTGCTCGGCCAAAGCACGGCGGTGCTGTTTGTGGCGTTTGGTTTGGGATTTGATTTCCAGTTTTTACTTTGTTTGGTGGCGATTACCTGCTCTGCATGGTTGAATGTGCTGCTTCGCCTTCGCTACCCTCTCAACCACCACCTTTCCCAAGAAGCAGCTGTTGCCCTTCTTGCCTATGATATTTTGCAATTGACGTTGCTGCTTTATCTCACCGGCGGCTTGCAAAACCCGTTTGCTCTGCTGTTGGTGGTGCCGGTGGTGATATCTGCGGCAATCCAATCCATCAGGCAAACGTTATTGCTGGCAGCATTGGTGGTGATAGCTGCAAGCCTGCTAGTCTTTTTCCGGCAGCCATTGCCTTGGCCCGGTTCGGAGGGGCTGGAGCTTCCTTTGCTTTATGTATCTGGGGTCTGGGTGGCGATTGTTTCAAGTTTGGTATTTACGGTAATTTACGTGTTCCGTGTGGCCGATGAATCACGCAAGCTGGCAGAGGCGCTGGCAGCAACCGAGCTGGTGCTCCAGCGCGAACAACATCTCTCAACACTGGACGGACTTGCAGCAGCAGCAGCGCACGAATTGGGAACACCACTGGCCACCATCGCACTGGTTTCCAAAGAGATGACACGCGAACTGGACGAAGGCTCCCCCATGATGGAGGACGCGAAGTTATTGCGCAGCCAGGCGGAGCGATGCCGCGAAATATTGCAAAAACTGTCCTCCCTTTCTGAAGAAGGTGACACTCATATCGGCAACATGCCGTTTTCATCGATCCTTGAAGATATTTGCGCCCCTCATCGCGACTTTGGCGTTGAGCTTTTGATTGATACCAGCGGCTCCACCAGCACAGAACCAATCTGCCACAGAAACCCGGCCATTCTATATGGCTTGGGCAATCTGGTGGAAAATGCGGTTGATTTTGCCAATGCAAAAGTGCAATTAAACGCCGTTTGGGATAAAGATGACGTGTTACTGGAAATCAGTGATGATGGGAAGGGGTTCAGCACGGAGGTTCTCAATCGTATCGGCGAACCCTTTTTGACGACCAGAGGGAAGTCCAACATCGATACTGGTGGCGGCCTTGGTCTTGGTTTGTTTATTGCCAAAACACTGCTGGAGCGCAGTGGTGCTACACTGAAGTTTAAAAACGTCCAAAGCAGCGGTGGTGCCGTCGTTTCAATCAAATGGCCACGGGCAACTCTCAGTTCGAAACCATGAGCAGGATCATAGGTATGGTTTTGACTTTTTGACCTAAACGTTCCACAACCTTAATAGATAGAAAAACTGAATAAGGACGACACATATGTCGGACAGTGCGAATATCGGCGCTGATCTTGGGGATGACAGAAGCCTGCTACTGGTGGATGATGATCGACCGTTTTTGACCCGTTTGGGCCGGGCGATGGAATCTCGTGGATTTACAGTTGATACTGCTGAAAGCGTCTTGGAAGGCGTTGCCAAAGTGCGCGCCAATCCACCGGCATTTGCGGTGGTGGATATGCGACTCAATGATGGAAATGGCCTTGATGTGATTGAAGCCATCCGGAACAGGCGCCCCGATAGTAGGGCAATTATTCTAACGGGATATGGCAACATCGCCACTGCTGTGACGGCCGTAAAAATGGGTGCAGTTGACTATCTGGCAAAGCCCGCAGATGCGGATGATGTTTATACAGCCCTCACTAGAAAACCTGAAGATAAGGCGCTCCCGCCAGAAAACCCGATGTCGGCAGACCGTGTGCGTTGGGAACATATCCAACGGGTTTATGAGCTTTGCGACCGCAATGTCTCAGAGACAGCCCGACGTTTGAACATGCACCGGCGCACACTCCAGCGTATTTTGGCCAAGCGTGCGCCGAGATAG
>JASFYT010000065.1:0-48311 GCA_045047085.1 Rhizobiaceae bacterium
TCAGATACTGGTTCAGATACTGGCGAATAGACATTAGTGTTGCGACCTATTATGGATTGCCCGAACTTTTTACCTAATTTTTAAAGAACAGGAATTTGATTTTGGCAAGCCGCGGATATTTTGGCATCGGGGTTGAGGGTATTTCAAAGCCGATGAATTTTGGTAACCTTGCCCGCTCTTCGCACGGGTTTGGTGCGAGCTTTATTTTTACTGTTGCTGCCACAAAAGAAATTGGCAGACCGAGTTCGGATACCAATCGTTCCAAAGATCATCTGCCTTGGTATTCCTATGATAATGTAGAAGATATGTGCCTGCCGGATGATTGTCGGCTGGTTGGCATTGAGCTGACGGAAGCTGCAATAGATCTGCCGAGTTTTCGCCATCCATCCAAAGCTGCCTATGTGCTTGGTCCTGAGGGCGGCTCGCTTTCGCCTGAAATGATGGAACAATGCGAATTTATCATCAAAATCCCAATGGATTACTGTATTAATGTGGCAATGGCCGGTGCGGTGGTAATGTATGACCGGATGCGCTCAATGGGTCGATTTGCCGAACGTCCGGTTTCGGCTGGTGGACCAAGCGAAGAGCTTAAACAGCATGTGCACGGAAAACCGCTATACTCCGGAGGGGAAAAAATCGGAAGTAGAAAGGGTCGCTCTGGTCGCGGGGAAAAAACCAGAAACTGAAGTGATTCTTATATCGTCAAAACTTTGCCGCTTTTTCGGGTAAAATCGTTAAATGAGGCAGATATCAATGGAAACTGGCGAAATAAGTGCGTTTTATCAAATATAGGCGACGTTTTTTTGTAAAATTGTTTAAGATTTGGTAACGCGAAATAAAGCATAGTCTGGTGAAGGAATACGCAGATTTTATCAATGACCCGATTGTGCCGCGATTTAGGGCTGGCGGGAGATGAAATTGGTTCCGGGGCAGACGCAAACAACATAAACTGGCAAGCAACTGGCAAAATAAAATGAATGTAAAACAAATCATGGTATCGGCAGTAATCGGCATGACGCTGAGCGCCTCTCTTCCGATTGGTGCATTTGCTCAGGCGCCCACACGCATCAAACAGTTTAATGCATGGGGTGCCTATAGCCACGCAGGCTCAGCTGGCAAGGTGTGTTACGTCTTGTCTCTCCCAACCCAAAAAGAACCATCCGACAGGGACCATGGAGATGTTTTCTTCATGCTATCCCAGCATCCGGGTCAGAATGTTTCGCTGGAACCACAATTCCGGGTTGGATATCCTTTCAAGGCAGATTCCAAGGTCGTGGTTGATATCGATGGTAAAAAATTCAACATGTTTACCAAAGGTGCCAATGCATGGATGCAAAACCCTGCTGAGGAACAATCCGTAGTAAACGCCATGCGAGCAGGGCGCAGCATGTCTGTGATTGCCCAGTCGCGGCGCGGAACCCAAACCAGATATGCCTATTCTCTATCCGGCGTCACCGCCTCGATCAAAGAGATTAAAAACTGTAAGTAGGTTGGGCATTTGGTTTGCTTGGCTTACCGTGTATCCTCACCTATCGTTCGGGCCTGCGCGTACGCGGCGCAGCTAGCGCCGGGCAGTTCTTGGATGCCTTGAACGACGGTTCTGAAATTTGATGCTTTTTGTCTCGGGCCGTGCTACTAGCGCGGCCTGAATAGTTTTAACTGGAAATTTGGCATTCCCAATGGTTGTCTCGCTGGACCTTAGTGATCGTGATAAACGTGCTGCACTTGCTGCATCTGCAAGTGCAGGGTTTATGGACGAGCAGAAAAAGCCGTTGATTGGACTTTCCCGCGATGAGATACGTTTGGCGCTGATTGAAATTGGCGTTCCTGAAAAGCAGGCCAAAATGCGTACTTCGCAAATCTGGCATTGGCTTTATGTACGCGGGGTTTCGGATTTTGCCTCTATGGCTAATATCTCGAAAGTTTTGCGGGAACAGCTTGAAGAAGTCTTCTCCATTGCCCGGCCTGAAATTGTTGAAGAACAAATCTCCAAAGACGGCACCAGAAAATGGCTGATGCGGTTTCCGCCCAGAGGGGCTGGAAACCCGGTTGATATTGAAACGGTTTATATCCCTGAAGAAAACCGCGGCACCCTTTGTATTTCCAGTCAGGTTGGCTGCACGCTAACTTGTACTTTTTGCCATACAGGCACCCAACGCATGGTGCGCAATCTGACTTCGGAAGAAATTTTGGCGCAATTGCTGGTGGCGAAAGATCGCCTGGGAGATTTCCCAGATCGAAATACCCCGCAAGGGGGCATTGCACCGGAACGGCTGCGACTTGTTTCCAACATTGTGATGATGGGCATGGGGGAACCGCTTTATAATTTCGAAAATGTTAAAAGTGCCCTGCTGATTGCATCAGATTCTGATGGCATCGCCCTTTCTAAACGCCGTATCACCCTTTCGACTTCTGGAGTTGTGCCGGGAATTTACCGGACGGGCGAAGAAATCGGTGTGGCATTGGCGATTTCACTGCATGCAGTTCATGACGAATTGCGCGATGAATTGGTGCCGATCAATAAAAAATATCCGCTCAAGGAATTGCTTGATGCCTGTCGTAATTATCCAGGCATCAATAATGCGCGTCGTATTACCTTTGAATATGTGATGCTCAAGGGCGTGAATGACAGCCTCAACGATGCAAAAGAACTGGCAAGTCTGCTCAAGGGCATACCGGCCAAGATCAATTTGATCCCTTTCAATCCGTGGCCGGGTTCGGTACATGAATGTTCGGATTGGGACCAGATCGAGAAATTTGCCGAATTTATCAATGCCTGTGGCTATGCTTCACCCATTCGCCGTCCGAGAGGCAGTGATATAATGGCTGCTTGCGGGCAGTTGAAATCGGAGTCTGAAAAGATGAAGGCACGCGAACGTTTGGCCATGGCTGCAATGGTTTCGGGGCATGGGGACGAATGAGACTTTTCGGCGATTTGATACTTCGGATAATAATGATTCTGATCGGGTTTACCTTTGCGGTAATTGCAGCGGGAATGTTTTTATCGTTCGGGCTGGTTTCTGAATATTTTGCAGAATTTTTCGCTGACGTGGACCCAAGCAATAACATCGAAGGGGTCTCCATATTCATGGTGGGGCTGTACATGGGGGCACATGCGGGAGGTGCATCCTTCTTTCCGGCCGTCGTTATTATTGCGATTGCTGAAATAATGCGCTGGAAAGGTATGATAATAAATTTGCTGCTTGGGGGGCTTTGCTCGGTATTTGTCGGCGTGATAGGTTCCTCAATCGGGAACGCTCAAACATTGAGTGAAAGCACATTGATCATATTGCTTGCAACCGGCTTTATCGGCGGTTTCATCTATTGGCTGATTGCTGGCCGCAAGGCTGGTGCTTGGATGGAGAAACCAGCCGAGCCAGCGACCTAAGGCCCCGACCCTAGAGCACTTTTTGCGATATTTGAATCGCAAAAAGTGCCTATCGGTTTGTTTTAACGCACAATTTATCTGAAAACCGGCTACCACTTTTCAGACTGTGCTCTAGACCCGTTCGGCAAATAATATTTTTACGGCAAAGGCGCCAAAAACGCCTGCAAATACATAGTCAACAATGCGTATAGCCTTTGGGTTTTCCTTCATTGTTGTTGTAAATCGATCCACCAATAGAATGATGATTGCTCCAAAAATTGTGGCGAGCACCGCGAAATATGCACCTAAAAACAACATTTTCCCCGCTGCATGTGCTTCGTTGACGGATACGAATTGCGGCAGGAAAGTTATGAAAAATAGGACGATTTTCGGGTTGAGCAGGTTGATGCCAATGCCCATCATCCAATTGGAGAACAGGCTTGTGGGGCTTTCTTTTTTGTTCTTGAGTTCAAAACTGGTTCCGGTCCGTATCGCCTGAATGGCCAGCCATGCCAGATAGAGCGCGCCGACTATTCGCAAAAGATTGAATGCGGCGGGGGAAGCTGCAATCAAGGCAGAAATACCGAGGGCCGCCAAAGTGGTATGAACGAATACGCCGACACTTGCGCCCAGCATGGAAGCCATGCCATTGGCCCGCCCTTGAGAAAGGGTGCGGCCTAGAAATAGCGTCATGTCAGGGCCGGGGGTAAATATCAGCAAAATTGCTGCGATGGAGAAGGCGGCGGTGACAGAAAGGGACGGGATGAAATCCATGGGATTTTCCTTTGAAAAAGACACTGCTCTCATCATTAAGCAAAAATTGCAGTTTGGCTACTTGAACCGGCAAGGAATCCAGCTAGAGTGCCGCCAAATTCAACAGTCGAGAATAAGACATCTGTTCTCAGGGGGATTGGGTTCGAACCCGACCCATATAAGCAGGAATATTTTATGACCGCGCACGATAAAAAAGACATAAATAAAGTTGTTCTGGCCTATTCGGGTGGCCTCGATACGTCAATCATTCTGAAATGGTTGAAAACGGAATATGACGCAGAAGTGGTGACTTTTACCGCTGATCTGGGGCAGGGTGAAGAGTTGGAGCCGGCGCGCAAGAAAGCCGAACTTCTGGGCATTAAAGAGATTTATATCGATGATTTGCGCGAAGAATTCATTTCTGATTTTGTATTCCCGATGTTTCGCGCCAATGCGGCCTATGAAGGGGTCTATCTGCTGGGGACCTCGATTGCGCGGCCTTTGATTTCCAAGCGTTTGATTGAGATTGCACACGAAACCGGTGCGGATGCGATTGCCCACGGCGCTACCGGCAAGGGCAATGATCAGGTTCGTTTTGAACTGGCTGCCTATGCGCTTGATCCAAAAATCAAGGTGATTGCGCCCTGGCGGGAATGGGATTTGAAATCCCGTACGGATTTGATCGAATTTGCTGAAAAACATCAAATTCCCGTGCCTAAGGATAAACGCGGAGAAGCACCGTTCTCGGTGGACGCAAATATGTTGCATTCTTCTTCTGAGGGCAAAGTGTTGGAGGACCCGTGGGAAGAGGCACCGGAATATGTCTATATGCGAAGCGTATCTCCTGAAGATGCGCCGGACAAATCTACTGAAATTGAAATTTGCTTCAAAAAAGGCGATGCAATTGCCCTGAACGGCAAGGAAATGTCGGCGGCAACTTTATTCGCGGCACTCAATGACCTTGGCCGTGATAATGGTATTGGACGCCTTGATCTGGTGGAGAACCGTTTTGTTGGTATGAAATCTCGCGGGGTTTATGAAACTCCCGGCGGTACAATTTTGCTTACTGCACACAGGGCGATGGAATCAATTACTCTTGATCGAGGTGCAGCCCACCTCAAAGACGAGTTGATGCCACGCTATGCGGAGCTGATCTATAATGGATTCTGGTTCTCCCCTGAACGCGAAATGTTGCAGGCGGCTATCGATCACTCGCAGCGGCATGTGGAAGGCACCGTTCGGCTGAAACTCTATAAGGGTAACGTGATTGTAAGCGGACGCAAAAGCCCGAAAACCTTGTATTCCGAAGATCTGGTGACATTTGAAGACGATCATGGCGCATATGATCAACAGGATGCTCACGGGTTCATCAAACTGAATGCATTGCGGCTTAGAACACTTGCTGCTCGCGATCGCTAGATAGTTTCCGTTTCTCGGAAACGATCTAGCTGCTTTGTTTGTTCTCATGGCGTATCCAAGCATTCTTGATGCGTGTCTCCGACATGATGCGTTCGGGCCTCTGGATGGGCGGCGCATGAGCGCCGGTCGCCTTTTGCTCCCGCCTGCGGCGAGGTGGATACGGATGGGATGGTGCAAGGGAGCTTGTAGTGGTCTTTTGGCCTATCGCACGCCTTGAAAACGGCTCTATATTAACCCACATTGCAGCTATGCGGTCTTTTGGTCTTTTGTTTTTCGCAAAAACCCTGTATGGAGGCGCAAATCGCGGCGTTTTGTGTATGCCGGTAACTCTCTTCTTCTTAAGGCTAGTATTATGAACTTGCGTAATATCGCAATCATTGCCCATGTGGATCATGGCAAGACTACTCTCATTGATGTTCTTCTGCGTCAGTCCGGCATGTTCCGCGACAACCAGCAGGTGAGCGAACGGGCGATGGATTCCAACGACCTGGAAAGAGAACGTGGCATTACCATTCTTGCCAAGGTGACATCCATTATGTGGAATGAAACCCGCATCAATATCGTGGACACTCCGGGCCATGCTGATTTTGGCGGTGAAGTTGAGCGTATTCTTAATATGGTCGATGGTGTTATTCTGCTTGTGGATGCGGCTGAAGGCCCGATGCCTCAGACAAAGTTCGTACTGCAAAAAGCGCTTCGCCTTGGTTTGAAGCCGATTGTTGCGATTAACAAGATTGATAAACCTGATGGCCGCCCGGACTGGGTGCTGGACGAAGTGTTTGATCTCTTTGCTGCACTTGATGCCACGGAAGAACAGCTTGATTTTAAAGTGCTTTATGGTTCAGCCAAAGAAGGCTGGATGGCCGACGATGCGGAAGGTCCAAAAGACGATATGGCACCTCTGCTTGACTTGGTGGTTGAACATGTGGAACCGCCGGTTGTTGAAGAAGGTGAATTCCGGATGTTGGCAACGACGATTGAAGCCAACCCTTATCTTGGCCGTGTTTTGACGGGGCGCATCACCTCAGGAACGATTATTCCCAATCAGGCAGTACATGCACTATCTCAAGATGGAACAATTGTAGAGACTGGTCGCATCACACAAATTTTGGCATTTCACGGGCTTGAACGTAAGCCTGTTGAGCGGGCTGCTGCCGGCGATATTGTAGCGATTGCCGGTCTGTCCAAAGCAACGGTGGCCGATACATTGGTGGCACCGGGAGTTAAAGAACCAATTGAAGCTCAACCGATTGATCCACCAACACTTTCCATGACTTTCCGTGTGAATAATGGTCCGCTTGCGGGTAAAGAAGGCAAGAAAGTGCAGAGCCGGGTCATTCGTGAGCGTTTGCTGAAAGAAGCCGAGGGCAATGTGGCGCTTAAAATTTCAGAAGGCGAAGATAATGATGCCTTTGAGGTTGCCGGTCGTGGCGAATTGCAGCTGGCTATTCTGATTGAAACCATGCGGCGTGAGGGTTTTGAACTCACCGTGGGCCGCCCAAGGGTTTTGATGATGAAAGATGAAGCTGGCAAAAAAATCGAACCGATCGAAGAAGCTGTCATCGATGTGGATGAAGAATATTCAGGCGCTGTTGTGAAAAAACTTTCCGAGCGCAAAGGCGAACTTGTGGAGATGAAACCATCGGGCGGCGGACGCACAAGACTGGTTTTTCATGCGCCGACTCGAGGTCTGATCGGTTATCTAACTGAATTGCTATCCGATACCAGAGGCACGGCGATCTTCAATCGTACTTTCCTTGAATATCAACCCTATCGTGGCGATATTCCAAGTCGTCGTACGGGTGTTCTGCTTTCAAATGGCGATGGTGAAGCGGTGGCTTTTGCCATCTTTGGGCTTGAAGACCGCGGTCCAATGATCGTTTCACCCGGCGATAAAGTGTATGCGGGTATGATTGTGGGCGAACATGCGCGCGGCAATGATCTAGAAGTGAATGTGCTTCGAGGCAAGCAGCTAACCAATATGCGTTCATCAGGCAAAGATGACATGGTGCGTTTGACCACGCCGATGAACCTCACATTGGAGAAAGCGCTTTCCTATATCAATGATGATGAAGTGGTAGAGGTAACCCCGTTATCGCTTCGCATGCGCAAATTGCTGTTGGATCGTCATGAGCGAAAAAGAGCTTCACGCGAGAAGCAGGATAGCTAGTTATTTTTTGAATTATCCCAGTTATCCACATCGAGTGATGTAAAAAAATCAATGATACGCAAATATAATTGCGTATCACATGTTTTTTGCCTGTCCCCTCTTGTTGGTTAACATTCTATTACCCTATGATCGCGCCATGAGCACGATTACCACCGAGATACGCAGGGCCCGGCCCGAGGACGCGCAGGCAATCGCCGATGTGCACGATGCCGCGTGGCAAAATGCTTATGCTGGAATTGTTCCTTTTAAATCTCTTTTGAAGATGATCCGCAGGCGCGGAGCCTCTTGGTGGAAGAATGCTATTGTTAAGGCGACCATCATTTTGGTTGTTGAAATCGATGGTGATATCGCTGGTTATGCCACTTTGGGCAATAATCGCGTTAGCACTCTGCCCTTTGACGGAGAGATATACGAAATCTATATGCGTCCTGAATATCAGGGCGTTGGGCTTGGTTCGAGACTGTTTCTTGCGGCGCGCAATGAATTGCAACGTCGTGGACTTGCTGGTGCTACCGTTTGGGTATTGGCCGATAATGATCAGGCGATCTGCTTTTATGAAAATGCAGGTGGGCGCGCTGTCGCTAAAGGTTCTGAAAATTTCGATGGCGAATCACTGGTAAAACTAGCCTACGCTTGGGACTAACGTTCGTTAGATTTTCTTTCTCACGGCGTATCCTCACATTTTTGATGCATGTCTCCGACATGACGCGTTCGGCCCTCCGAATGGCGGCGCAGCCAGCGCCGGACGGCTTTTCGCCGTCTTGAACGTTGAGCTGGGGGACGTATCTTAGTTGATGCTGCCTGCGTATTTTCCTTTTTTGCCGTGATATTCCGCTCTGTCTATGCCGCATCTAAAATTTGAGGCGAGAGTGTCTGCGACCTGCCGCGCCAACTCATTTGCGCCTTTATTGGCGCGGGCATCCACATAGCCGACGACGCAGGAATCTGGATTATCATCACTTCCAACGGTTGAAATCACTAAAACCTGACCTTCGTGGGCCTTGTTTGGAGAACCAGTATTTGGGTCTGCATTTTCGATGAACCACCGCAATATGGCTGCATAAGGGGCTCTGCCGTTTAGTCGCCATTCTATGACATTGTTGATCCGGTTGAATTCTGAAAAACTCTGCCATTGTTCGAACGGCTTCTCCACAAACCCGAACTGAACCATTTGCCTGAGATCACCCTCGGCAAAATGAACCGGATAGTCTTTATAACCTGCACACCGAGCTGTACCATCACCAACATTCTCGCCGTAGAATTTGCAATCTGTTTCAATGTTGAGATTGCTATAGGCGCTGGTGATATTTTCTGCCCAAGCGGAGGTGCAAAAAATCAGGGCTACCAGCAAGAAAGAAATTCTAAGCATAGCATTACCTTTTTTAAAGATCTGACCCCTGATTATGGAGCGTATTGCTAATATACGTTTGGATAAACATATAAGACGATGACGCGGCGGATGAAGAAAATTCCGAGAATTAAAACGATCGGCGAAACATCCAGCGACCCAAGGCTAGGCATGATCTGCCTTATTCGGCGCAATAGCGGGTCTGTTGCCTGATGCAGAAAATTACCGATGGAACCAACGAATGGATTCCCCGCATTTATGACGTTGAAGGCGTAAAGCCAAGAAAAAATTACCGAGGCGATGACGATCCACCAATAGAGATCCAGAATCAGTAAAATGACTTCGAGTATGGCGCGCATGGTTTTCTTCCTGTTGTATTTTCGGGATTCTAGCGGTTAGACCCTAATTAGGTATGAAAAAATATTGCTTCAAGCTTTTTCCTTGATGGAACCAGGAGGACAACGGTTTAAGGCATGAAATTCTGCCGGACCGACCCATTGGTAGAGAAATTTTTTCATCCATTTTAGAACTGGTGCGTCATATAACAGGCGACCGGCCATTTGTTCGGCGCGATTTTGCGCCCCATATAGGGAAAACCGCCCGGCACCCTTGATGGTCCAGCGATTGAGCATCATATAGGTCAGTTCGGTGTGAAATTGCAGGCCGTAAATATGTTTGCCGCAGCGTATGGCTTGATTTTCATATTCAGGGCTACTGGCCAAAAGTTCGCATCCAGATGGTAGTGAAAATCCCTCGCGGTGCCATTGATAAATCATTCCAGGCCATTCTTCGATAATCTCTCTACCGGCATCGGTCGGGGAAATCGGGTAATAGCCCACTTCGGCAAATTCGCGCTCATTGGGCATGACGCATCCGCCGAGATGTCTGGAAAGCATTTGTGCTCCAAGGCAGATACCCAAAAAAGGTTTATCTTCCTTCATGGGAACGCCGATCCAGTCGGTTTCGCGCGAGACATATTCATCATTATCGTTGGCGCTCATGGGGCCACCAAAAATGATTGCTCCGGCATATCCTTCCATGGTTTCGGGCAATTGGTCGCCAAGGGGCGGGCGGCGAGGCTCCAATTCATAACCGAGATTTTGAAGTTCCATACCAACGCGGCCGGGGGTGGAGGTTGCCTGATGCAAAATGACCAGAATTTTGGGCGCGCCCGGTCTTTTGATATAGGGAAAATACGCCAATCAGGAGGCCTCTTCTTCCTTGCGGCGGCGTACTCTCAGCTTCATATGTATTCGCTCGCGCTGGGAAACACCCAGCAATTCGGCCACGCGCCAAACGATATTATCTTCCAACTCATGGACAATTCCATCTGCATAAACCATCTCCCACATATGTTCGACGATGGTAACGCGCTCTTCTTCTTCAAGGTTTTGCTTCAACACGCTGGTAAAACCATAAAGATCGATGGCTTCCATATCTGCTAGATGTGCGTCTTCAATCAGTAATTTGGTTTCTTTTGATGAAAGATCAAAATGAGAAGAAAGAATGGCTGCCATCTGAGCTCGTTCGTCGTCATCAACCACCCCGTCGGCGGCAACCACATGAAACATCAGGGCAGCTTCGGCAAGACGTCGGTCGCCAGCCTCGAAATGGCGAACTGTTTCCGGCTCCGAGCGCAATTCAGCAAGGAATGTTTTTAAGGCGTTGAACATGGTGAAACCAAATATTGAGGGAGGGGAATATCAATTAAGTACTCAATTTAAAGGGCAAATGGCTTGTTGCCAAGTTGTTTGTTGGCTCTCGGCGTATCCAAGCATTTTGTGGCACGTCTTCGACATGGCGCTCGGGCCTGCGCATGGGCGGCTCTTCGCCGCCTTGAACGCCAGGTTTTAAGTGGGATTCAAGGTTTCAGGCATCGTCCAAAGCGTAGCCCATGCCGCGGATGGTGCGAATTGGGTCTTCGCCTCCGGCGGCGGCGAGGTTTTTGCGCAGGCGTCCTACATGAACGTCGACTGTGCGGAAATCAACCTCAATATCGCGGCCCCAAACCCGGTCCAGTAACTGTTCGCGGCTCCAAACCCTGCCGGGCCTTTCCAGAAATGTCGTTAGCAAGCGAAACTCAGTTGGTCCCAGTTTCAGTGTCTTATCGGCTCTGGTTGCCTTGTGGTTTTCAGTATCTAGGCGGATATCGTGATATTGTAGTATCTGGCCAACTTTGCCGGGGCTTGTGCGGCGTAACAGTGCTTTTATACGCGCCAGCAACTCCTTCACGGCGTAGGGCTTGACCACATAATCATCCGCGCCGGTATCCAGCCCGCGAATCCGGTCTCCTTCCTCGCTTCTGGCTGTGAGCATGATGATGGGAATAGCCTTGGTTGCCGGCAATTTGCGCAATCTGCGGCAGACCTCGATCCCTGATACCGAGGGCAACATCCAATCAAGAAGGATTAAATCCGGCAATTGTTCTTCTGCCAACAAAATAGCTTCGTCACCATCCATGGCCTTGATGACGGCGTAACCCTCGGAGTTCAGATTATAATCCAGCACCTCAATTTGTGATGGTTCGTCTTCGACAATCAGGACGGTTGGGCTATCGATGGTGGGTTTCAACTTAGCTATTCCGCCTGTTTTTTGGTGGGATCAAAATCCAGATGGGAAGCATTGCCAGTGGTTGGCCGCTCTGAATCTGTCTGGGTGCCGCTGACCAGATATTGTATCTGTTCGGCAATGCTGGTTGTGTGATCGCCCATGCGTTCGATGTGTTTTGCAATCGACAATAGATGGGTGCTTGGGGTGATATTGCGTGGATCTTCCATCATATAGGTGAGCAATTCGCGAAACAGGGTATTATACATCTGATCCACATCGCCGTCGCGTACACGAACAGCTTCGGCTTTGTCCGGATCGCGTATAATATAGGCGTCCAGCACATCCTTGACCATGGTCTGCACCACGCGGCACATGCGATCAAGGGTAGCGGTAGCTGAACCAAGCCTGTCGGATTGGGCAAGAATAGGGATGCGTTTGGCTATATTTTTAGCGTAGTCGCCTATGCGTTCCAGATTGGATGCAACTTTCAACACAGCAACTACGGCCCGTAAATCCTGTGCTTTTGGCTGGCGCAGGGCCAATACGCGAACAACGGCATTATCGAGTTCTGCTTCTAATGCATCAATATCGCGGTCTTTGATGATAATCGCTTCTGCCAGTTCCACGTCACGAGTTTTCAGCGCTAGGGCGGCGTCTACAATTTGAGACTCAACCAACCCACCCATTTCCATGATCTGGTTTTCAATTTGTGTCAGATCATCATCGAAGGCTTTTACAATATGCTCTTGATTCATGGTTTCGTTCCTTAACCAATACGACCGGTGATGTAGCTTTCTGTGCGGGGATCTTGCGGGGTCGTGAATATTTGTTCGGTTTTACCAGCTTCTACCAGATTTCCCATATGAAAAAAGGCGGTTTGTTGGGAGACCCGCGCTGCCTGTTGCATGGAATGGGTAACAATAACGATGGTATAGTTTTCGCGCAATTCATCGATCAATTCTTCAATTCTTGCGGTGGCAATCGGATCAAGGGCCGAGCAGGGTTCATCCATCAAAATGACTTTGGGTTCAACGGCAATGGCGCGTGCAATGCAAAGGCGCTGCTGTTGTCCACCGGAAAGGCCGGTTCCCGGATCATCGAGCCGGTCGTATACCTCTTCCAAAAGACCTGCTTTGGAAAGGCTTTTTTCAACAACATCCTTCAATTCACCCTTGGATTTGACCAAATGGTGAATGCGTGGTCCGTAGGCGACATTTTCGAAGATCGATTTTGGAAACGGGTTGGGTTTTTGAAATACCATGCCCACTTGCGCACGCAGAGAGACCACATCGACTTTTGGATCATAAATATCTTGTCCTCCGATTTTGATCTCGCCTTCAACCCGGCAGATATCAATCAGATCGTTCATGCGGTTTATACAGCGCAAGAAAGTGGTCTTGCCGCAACCTGAAGGGCCGATCAACGATGTAACCTTATTGGCTGGAATATCCAGCGTGATACCTTCCAACGCCTGTTTGTCAGCGTAAAATACGTTCACATTTCGGGCTGTGATTAAGGGCTCCGCTTCCATCTCTGGCTCTACAGAAACCTCAATATTGGAATTTGTCTTTTCGGCTGCTATGTTCATCTCTTAAAATCTCTGCTCAAATTTACGGCGCATGATGATTGCAACAAGGTTCATTAGTACCAAAAATACTAGCAAGACCAAAATTGCTGCGGAAGTTTTTTCCATGAAGGCGCGTTCCGGGCTGTCGGCCCAAAGGAAAATCTGCACCGGAAGGGCGGTGGCCTTATCAAGAATGCCGGTTGGAATATCCACGATGAAGGCAACCATGCCAATCATCAACAACGGGGCTGTATCGCCAAGGGCGCGTGCCATACCGACGATAGCGCCGGTTAACATACCCGGAAGGGCCAGTGGCACTACATGGTGGAAGGCAGCCTGAACCTGACTTGCGCCAATGCCGAGTGCTGCTTCACGAATGGAAGGTGGCACCGCACGTAGTGAAGCGCGTGAAGCAATAATGATTGTGGGCAATGTCATTAATGACAAAACCATGCCGCCCACAAGGGGTGAGGAGCGAGGCATGCCGAAGACGTTTAAAAATACCGCAAGACCTAAAAGGCCAAATACGATGGAGGGAACAGCCGCCAGATTGTTGATGTTGATTTCAATCAAGGCGCTCCAGCGGTTCTTTTTGGCAAATTCTTCCAAATAGATCGCTGCAAAAATTCCGATCGGGAAAGACAATAAGAAGCATACAGAAAGGCTTAGGGCAGAGCCCACAAAAGCGCTGAGAATGCCTGCCAGCTCAGGTTCTCTGGAGTCGCCATTGGTGAAAAATCCTTTATTGAAGACTTTTTCCAAATTGCCATTTTTCTGAATTTCTGCAACCCAGGCTATTTGCTTGTCGCTAATTTTACGGGATTTTTCTTTGATTGTGGTATCAACATTTCCTTTGATATACATGTCCACATTGTCAGATGCGGTGAACCAGATTTGGGTGGTTTTCCCGATAAGTGCCGGATTTTCAATAACCTGATTTTGTAGTTCAAAAGACGCGTAGGGGCTGACAAGGCCATATAGTTTGCGTTTTTCGCGGCGTTTTTTCACGTCTGGAAATGTGTCGCGAAGCGCTTTTTTTACGATTGAACCATAGTTTGCGCTCTTCAAATCCTTCAAATCAAACGCATCGGAAGGTAGTGCAACCTCCAGAGCCACACGGGTTTGGGTGAAAGCGCCGATGCCCTTTATCGCGATGGAACCGACCATGATAAGCAGGAATCCCAAAGCAATGAAGATGGCTCCGCGGCCATACCACTGAAAGCGCTTTTCTGCTGCGTGTCGACGCTTCAATGCGGGAGTTTTTGCAGTAAAATCAGTCATATTGTTCGCTGTAATGGTTGACGATTTTCTGAGCGATGACGTTCAGAACCAATGTGATGGTGAAAAGCAACAGGCCGAGGGCGAAAGCAGAAAGGGTTTTTGCGCTTTCAAACTCCTGATCGCCCGTCAACAGTGCCACGATTTGTACGGTGATGGTGGTTACCGCCTGCAGCGGGTTCGCGGTGAGGTTTGCAGCCATTCCAGCTGCCATCACCACAATCATGGTTTCGCCAATGGCTCTGGATGTGGCTAGCAACAAACTGCCTGCAATGCCGGGAAAAGCGGATAGTAATACGACTCTTCGGATGGTTTCCGATTTTGTTGCGCCAAGCCCAAGGGATGCGTCGCGCAAGGATTGGGGAACTGCGCTGATGACATCATCAGAAAGGGACGAGATTAGAGGCACAATCATAATCCCCATCACAAGACCAGCGGCCAATGCGCTTTCGGAAGCCACATCCAGTCCGATTTCTGTGCCGGTCCAGCGAATGAGTGGTGCCACTGTGAGGGCTGCAAAAAATCCGTAAACTACGGTTGGAATTCCAGCCAGTATTTCCAGCAGTGGTTTTACAATGTTACGAGTAGTGGGCGAGGCATATTCTGCCAGATAGATGGCCGATGCCAGCCCCAACGGTGTGGCGGTTGCCATGGCAATAGCGCTAATCAACAATGTACCTGTGATAAGCGGGATGGCACCAAATGAACCCTCGGCCCCGACCTGATCGGACCGAATGGCTGTTTGTGGGCTCCATTTGGTTCCAAACAGAAAATCCTGCAGGGAAACCAGCTGAAAGAACCGGTAAGCTTCAAAAGCAAGCGATAGTACAATGCCAATGGTGATGATGATTGCAATCACCGAGCAAACAACCATGGTTATCCGGATTGCCTGTTCCAGAGGGCGCGGGCCGCGAGTGTTTGTGATGTTAATGTGTTGCAATACACTTACTCCGTACGCTCTGGGTTGGTTTTAACGCACAAATGATCTGAAAGCCGGCTAACACTTCTCGCAATTGGCTTTTGAAGCGACGATATCAGTTACAAATGAGCCATACTGGAGTTATGTAACAGTTTTATGACAGCTCCCAACGGGAGCTGTAGAATGTTTGTTCTCACGGGCGTATCTTCGCTTCGCTCAGGCCCTCCGTATGGGCGGCGCATTAGCGCCGGTCGCTTTTCGCTCCCGCCTTTGGCGTGGTAGCTATGGGAGAGATGGAGCAAGGGAACCATCCGGATAAATTTTCGTGATAAATGAATGAGAGCCCAAAGGGCGAGCGTGGGAACCCGGCGCTAATGCGCCGCCCATACGGAGGGCCCGACCGACAGGGAGGATACGCCCGTGAGAACAAACAATGCTCGCCAACAAGGTGAGCAATACGCCGTGAGCGAGAAAACTAACCGCTCGCTCTCGCGAGTGGCAATTCTACTTTGAATGTGGAGCCTTCACCGACGATGCTTTCGATGGTTAGTTTGCCCCGGTGGCGGTTTATGATGTGTTTCACGATAGCGAGGCCAAGGCCTGTGCCACCCTTTTCGCGAGAGCGGCCGCTGTCTACACGGTAGAAGCGCTCAGTCAGGCGCGGGATGTGTTCGGGAGGAATGCCATCTCCAGAATCCTTGATGGAGATGATCAAATTGTCATTCTGGCAGATTGAAATATCAATTTCAGAATCTGCTCGGCCATATTTTACGGCATTTTCTACCAGATTGTGAAACAGCTGGGTCAGTTCGTCTTCATCTCCAATCACTATTCCCTCAAAGGTCGGAAGGGTAAAGTTGATGGTTTTGTTGTTAACCTCGGCGTGCGGGGAAACAGTTGCGATCACCCGGTTTAGAATATTTGGCACACTGGCCCTATTGACCGGGCGAATGCGCTCGTTTGTTTCCAGTGTGGAAAGTGACAAAAGATCATCAATCAGCCGATTCATACGGCTTGCTTCGCGCTCCATAATGTCGAGAAAGCGGACGCGTGCGTCGGGGTCATTCTTGGCTGACCCTTTCAGGGTTTCGATAAATCCGGTGAGGGCAGTTAATGGTGAGCGTAATTCATGGGAGACATTTGCCACGAAATCGCTGCGCATCTGTTCAGCTTCCAAAATGTGGGAAATGTCTTTTAATGCGATCAAAAAAGTATCGTCGGCATCCGTGCATTCTTCTACTCTGGTAACGGATAACTTGTAGGTGGTGGCGATGGCACCTGAGAGTTGAAAAGTTGTATTTGGCTCTGGACCAACGACATTTCCTGCCAGCATCCTATCGACGTGTTGCAGGGCTGCCGGATGGCGGATTGCGCGAGCAAAGTCCGACCCCTCAATTGTGCGGCCAAATAATTCCTGTGCGATGTTGTTGGCAAGAACGATCTCGCGGGTCTTATTGACCAGCAAGATCGGTTCGCTCAAGGCATTCAGCAAGGATCGCCATTCAAACAGATTCATTGTTCTCTCTCACGGCATATCCTTCACATTCTTAATTTGCACGTCTCCGACATGTCGGTCAGGCCTGCGAGGGCGTGGCGCATTAGCGCCGGGTGCCCACGCAGGCCCTTGGGCTCTCATGCATTTTCCCTTGCGAGATTTTGATAGTTTACCTGACTATACGTCGCTGCTGCGCTGGAAGTTGAATTCTGCGCCTGATCTGATACCTGACGGCCAGCGTGTGGTGGTGGTTTTCAAGCGTGTATAAAAACGCACACCTTCTGCACCATGCATATGATGATCGCCAAACAGAGAGCGTTTCCAGCCACCGAAGGAATGATACGCCACAGGCACCGGGATTGGGACGTTGATGCCAACCATGCCGATTTTAACGCGGGAAGCGAAATCGCGGGCGGCATCGCCATCTCTGGTGAAGATCGCTGTGCCATTGCCAAACTCATGGTCGTTGATGAGTTGTACGGCTTCTTCATGGCTTTCTGCGCGCAGGACAGAAAGGACAGGACCAAAGATTTCCTGCTTGTAGATCGACATGTCCTTGGTCACATTGTCAAACAGGCAGCCGCCCAGAAAGAAACCATCTTCATAGCCCTGCAATTTCAAATCTCGGCCATCGACTACCAGGTTGGCCCCTTGTTCAAGGCCTTCATCAATCAAATTGTTGATGCGATCGAGAGATTCCTTGGTAATTACCGGCCCCATATCGGAATCCGGATCAGTATAAGGTGCAACTTTTAATTGGCGAATGCGTGGAGCCAGACGTTTGACCAATTCATCGGCGGTATCTTCGCCAACTGGAACTGCGACTGAAATTGCCATGCAGCGTTCGCCTGCTGAACCATAAGCAGAGCCGATCAAAGCGTCGACCACCTGATCCATATCGGCATCAGGCATGACGACCAGATGATTTTTAGCACCGCAAAGAGCCTGAACCCGCTTACCTGCTTCACAGCCTTTTGTATAGATATAATGACCGATCTGGGTAGAACCAACGAAGCTAACCGCTTCGATGCGAGGGTCGGTCAGTAGTACATCAACGGCTTCCTTATCGCCTTGCACGATATTAAATACACCATCCGGCAGGCCAGATTCGGTGAGTAATTCTGCAATGCGAACAGTAACGCTCGGGTCTTTTTCTGATGGTTTGAGAATGAATGTGTTTCCACAGGCCAGCGCCACCGGATACATCCAAAGCGGCACCATTGCCGGGAAGTTGAATGGCGTGATGCCAGCCACAACGCCGAGGGGCTGGCGGATGGCGAAAGTATCCACGCCGGTTGCAACTGCCTCAGAATATTCGCCTTTTAATTGCGTAGGAATACCGCAGGCAAATTCTACTACTTCGATACCACGGGCAATCTCGCCCTTGGCATCTGGTATGGTTTTACCGTGTTCCTGAGAAAGCAATTCAGCCAGTTCATCCAGATTTTTGAGCAATGCCTCGCGAAAGGCAAACATTACCTGCACCCGTTTGGAAGATGGTGTTGCAGCCCATGCCGGAAAGGCTGCCTCTGCGGCTGCGATGGCTGCTCTGGTTTCATCAGCGGAGGCTAAATCGACTTTCGCAACAACGTCGCCGCGGGATGGGTCTGTGACATCAGCTGTTCGTCCGCTGGTGCCGGCTACGCGTTTGCCATTGATGAAGTGCTCAACATTTCTCGTCATTACAGGGCCTCTACTCTTATTGTTCGTAAAAAAAAGAGATTGCCAGCAATTGATAGAGATTTCAATATAGTTTTGGCTCGGTCTGCCTTATCTTGATTTATGTGATGCAGCTATCGGGCCAAAGCACGTGCTTCCAGCGAGATGGCAAGCAGTGTCGTGCTGGCTAATGTTTGCGCCAAAGCAGCGTTGGAGCGGCAATCAAAACTTGCTTTTTCCAATCGGGTGAGGGTTTTGAACAGGGCTGTAGAATTCCAGATGTTCAATGCACCGACCACGGCGCGCTCGCGAGAGAAATGGATGGGAGGACGCAGGGATTTAAACAGGCTTTGTGGGTTTTGACGGTTGGTCTCCATTTGGCATTTGGCGGCGTGGAGCATTTGAAAATGACGCAGGGCGGACAAGATAATCATATCAGGTGCGCTGCCTGTTTCCCTGGCTTGTTCAAGGCATTCTTCAAGGGAATTTAGATTGCCAGTGCTTGCTGCATCGATGACTTCATCAAGAATTAGCTCCGAAGTGTCGCCGACAATGGCCTTTACTTCATCAAGGGTGATCTCGCTTTGACCATGGGCGTATAGCGCCAATTTTTGCAGTTCGTTACGTGAGGCGCGCCGATTGGCGCCCAATTGAGAGCGCAGAAAGTTTTTGGTTTCCTGATCGATTTTAAAACCGACCTGAGTAATCTCTGTATCGATCAAGCTGTTTAGTGCAGCGTCATTATCCTGATAACAGGGAAGCGCCAACCCGTTTTTAGATTTTTCGATCTGTTTGCGCAGACCGGAAGTACGCTTTAGGTCTCCAGCTTCGATGATGATGGTGCAATCTTGTGGCGGGGTATCAAGAACCATGGCCACGGCCTTGGTCAAATCACGCCGCGTAGCACCACTGATACGGATAAGTCGTTCACCGCCAAACATGGATATTGTGTGAGCCTCATCGGCCAGTCTGCTTGTATCTGCAGCCACATCATCGGAATTTAGCCGTATAAGTGAAAATGGATCTTTAAGATCTACACCGCTGGCTTTGGCTAGAATGTCGGCGCGTTCTGATACTAATCCTTCGTCGGGGCCATATATGAGGAGAACGGGGGCATCTTTAGTTGGTCGGCTAATAAAACGATCAACGTCGTGTGCTTTTAACTGCCCCATGTCTGATCCAAACTAATTAGACGACTAATTTCTGCGACCAATCCGGCTAAGATCGGAGGCAAGAGCAAACCGGATTGCTTCTGCGGCCTCTTTTGCTGCACGATTTTCTGCATCGCGTTCGGCGCGTGAATTGGCGAAACTCTGACCGGTTCGGTCATAGGCAGCTTTTGCCCGGCGCTTGCCGCTGGCAACAGACTTTGTCGTGACCAGGTCGATAAGACTGTAGCTGACAGAAATTTCGATACTGCCGGTGGTCCTGTCCTGAAGGTCTGACACATTGGCGAGAGTTTTATTGGTTGAGGAGATACGCAATTCTGCCCTATAGCCCGGCTCGATGGGGGCATTGCCGCCATTCAACAGGAATAATAAATGGTTGCGCACCTGTTGCCCCGTTCGAGTGTCGACTTCGCCAACTGCGATATTGGTCAATTGAGCGTTGCTGGAGCTGTTTGTGCCGTAAAGAGGCTGAAACTGGCACGCACTCAATAAGAACAGAGCTGCAGTCATCGTAACTATGGGGGAAAATACAGAGGAAAATATGGGGCCGGATATCTTGCGCATGGTGGCTAAGCCTTTGGATTTAGATAACAACATTCACAATTCTCTTTGGCACAATAATTATTTTGCGGGGAGGTTTCCCGTCCAATGCTTTTTGTACCACATCCAGCGCCAAAGTTGCAGCCTCAATATCTTCTTTTGAAGTTTCGGCGGCCAGCGTGAGTTCTCCGCGCTTTTTGCCGTTGATTTGTACCGGTAGGAGAATGGTAGATTCCACCGTTAGCGCCTCGTCAGCAACAGGCCACGGGGTATCGGCGACAATTCCGGAATTTCCCATAGCCACCCAACATTCTTCAGCTAGATGTGGCATCATTGGGGCGATCATCTGAATGACTATGTTAACACAGACGCGTAATTCAGCAATTTGGCCGGGAGTTTTGGCTTTGTTAATGGCTTTTTCCAAGGCATTGGAGAGGCCGTATATTTGCGCTACAGCATTGTTAAAGCGCAATTGGGAAATCATGCTATCAACTTTGACCAATGTTTGGTGGGCAAGTTTGGTGAGATCGCCACTTTCCGCTGTTACGGATGATTCCAGTGCGGCAGCTCCCTGAACAATGCGCCAAACGCGCTGGACAAATCTGTGTGCACCTTCAACGCCTGCTTCTGTCCAGATCACATCGCGCTCTGGCGGCGAATCTGAAAGCATGAACCAGCGTGCTGTATCTGCACCATAGGCCGCGATGATTTCGTCCGGGTCGACGGTATTGCGTTTGGATTTCGACATCTTTTCAATGCTGCCAATAGTGACTTCTTCACCATTATCCAACCGGAAAGCCTGCTTGTTAACGTCGCTCTCTTCGAAGCGAAGTTCTGAAGGTTGCATCCAGCTGCCATCCTTAGCGGCATATGTTTCATGCACCACCATGCCTTGAGTGAAGAGGCCGTCAAATGGTTCTGCCACGCCGAGATGGCCGGTTTTTTGCATGGCACGGGCAAAGAAGCGCGAATAGAGCAAGTGTAAAATTGCGTGTTCGATACCGCCAATATACTGATCTACCGGCAACCAGTGATCGGCCGCAGCTTTATCTGTTGGTGTATCGGCATTGGGTGCTGTGAATCTGGCGAAATACCACGATGAATCTACAAAAGTATCCATGGTATCGGTTTCGCGTTTGGAATCAGCGCCGCATTTGGGGCATTTGCAATCGCGCCATGTGGGATGGCGATCCAATGGGTTGCCCGGTTTTTCAAAATCAACGTCATCGGGCAAGCGCACAGGAAGATTGGCTTTATCTTCCGGCACTATACCGCAAGTTTCGCAGTGAATGACCGGAATTGGGCAACCCCAATAGCGCTGGCGGGAAATACCCCAGTCGCGCAGGCGGTAATTGACCTGTCGTTCACCTTGGGATTGACCATTAATTTTTATCGTTTCGAGGCGCTTGGCAACTTCTTCTTTGGCGGCTTCAATGGTCATGCCATTGAGGAACTCAGAATTGAACAATTTGCCCGGGTCGGTAAAGGCTTCGTTGGCTACAGTGAAATCTTCGTCTTCGTTGGGGCGCACGACCGCAGTTACGTCAAGTTCATATTTGCGGGCAAAATCAAGATCGCGCTGATCGTGGGCCGGGCAACCAAAAATTGCGCCGGTGCCATATCCCATCAAAACAAAATTTGCCACGTAAACGGGTAAAGTTTTGCTCCCAATGAAAGGGTGTTTGACGGTTAAACCAGTATCAAAGCCTTGTTTCTCAGCCGTTTCAACAGCTTCGGCAGTTGTACCGATTGCGCGGCATTCGGCAACGAAAGCTGAAAGATCTGGATTATTCTCGGCAAGCTTTTCGGTCAGCGGATGATCTGCAGACAGAGCCATGAAGCTGGCACCGAACAAGGTATCCGGCCTTGTGGTGAATACATCGAGCGTTTTTTCCGGTGCGCCATCTGAAAATTCGAAGCTGACCTTCATGCCTTCAGAACGGCCAATCCAGTTTTGCTGCATGACGCGGACTTTTTCAGGCCAGCGTTTCAGATCATCGAGAGATTCCAGCAAATCCTGTGAATAATCGGTGATTTTAAAAAACCACTGGGTGAGATCGCGTTGTTCAACCTGTGCGCCGGAGCGCCAGCCTTTGCCGTCGATTACCTGCTCGTTGGCGAGAACGGTCATATCGACCGGATCCCAGTTTACCTTGGCTTTTTTCCGGTAGATCAGGTCTTTGTCGAGAAAATCGATGAACAGGCTTTGCTGCTGCTGATAATACTCAGGATCGCAGGTGGCAAACTCGCGAGACCAGTCAATCGCTAACCCCATGGATTTAAGCTGCCCTCGCATGGTGGCTATATTTTGATAGGTCCACTCCTTGGGGTGAACTTTGTTTTGCATGGCGGCATTTTCTGCCGGCATACCGAATGCATCCCAACCCATTGGGTGAAGCACATTATAGCCTTTTGCCTTGCGGAAACGCGCAATCACGTCGCCCATGGTATAGTTGCGCACGTGGCCCATATGGATGCGGCCCGAGGGATAGGGAAACATTTCCAGCACATAATATTTGGGCCGGGAATCATTGATATCTGTGCTGGTTTCAAATAATTTCCGGTCATCCCAGATTTTTTGCCAGCGAGATTCAGTTTCGCGTGGATTATACCGTTCCATTGCCATATCTAATAAAGTCAAATTTCTGATTGAATGCGTTGCGGGAGCTTCACCAGAATTTGGCAATTGGGTCAACAGTTGAGGGGCCGAAAGGGCTTAAAATCGATGTCAAATGTAGTTGAGCAGCATAATGAGGTGGTTGGGCGAATAGAAACGGCCTGTAAGAAGAGCGATTGCGCACCTTCCGATGTGGAATTAATTATTGTTTCAAAGACCTTCGGGCCGGAAGACATCACACCTTTGCTGGATGATAATTGCCGTGTTTTCGGTGAAAACCGCGTGCAGGAGGCTCAGGGTAAATGGGTGAATTTGAAGGAGAAATATTCGGGCATCGAATTGCATTTGATTGGCCCATTGCAAAGTAACAAGGCTGAGGATGCGGTGGCGCTGTTTGATGTTATTCAAACCATCGACCGGGAAAAGATTGCCAAGGCAATCAGCAAAGAAATGAAGAAGCAGGATCGCAAACTGAAACTATTTGTTCAGGTGAATACGGGTAGCGAACCGCAAAAAGCAGGAATTTTGCCCGGAAATGCCCTGAGTTTCCTCGAAAAATGCCAAGAGGATTTTGGATTGGAAATTGCAGGCCTGATGTGCATTCCACCCTTTGACGAAAACCCCGGCCCACATTTCGCCTTGTTGCGTAAACTTGCGGAGGAAGCCGGTGTGAACGAATTATCCATGGGTATGTCGGGGGATTTCGAAACAGCGGTGGAATTTGGTGCGACATCGGTTCGCGTGGGTAGTGCAATTTTTGGTGGGCGTGGGTAGAGGGTGAAATTCCTCTTTTCGTTGTTTTTTGAATTCGTTGTTTTTTGTTTATTGAAGCAGAGTAGAGATGTATGAGTTTTTGTTTCGCAGGAACTGCTCAAGCCGATCTTCGTAACCTTTTGGAGGGGCATTTGCGACCGACGGGCGGGTTGCCATTTTTTCACGCCAACTGATTGCGTGCCCTAAACCATTGAGCAATCCAAAATCATCGATCTGGTCAAATACATCCAGATATCGAAATATAGTTCCCCAGACGCCGTCGACCATGTGAAATTTTTCACCTTCAAATAGGGGCCCGGAGATTTCACGGTCGATGCGTTCAAACTTGCTTCGAAGTGCTGCGTGTTTGTCCCTAAAAGCTTCGGCCGTCTGCGCTCCATAAAATCCGCTGATAGCCTTTAGTGTATCTGACCCAAACTCAATCCAAGATCTGTGACGGGCCTTAGCGAGTGGGTCGCTGGGGTGGAGCGATCCCGGTGTAACTTCATCGAGATATTCAGCAATTACCTGGCTCTCAAATAACACAGATCCACCGGTTTGCAGAATAGGCACGCGACCTAGTGGAGACATGTCAGAAAACCAATCTGGTTTGGCCGCCAAGTCAATGTAGGTGCGTTTGTGTGAAATATTTTTTTCCGTCAAAACAATAACGGCCCGCTGTACATAGGGGCAAAGGTGGTGACTTATGAGATTGAAGTCGGACATGACGTGCTCCTTTATTGTAAATGCACTTGCATGTATATGGCGAAATTCCTTGATTGTCAATGCTGTTGCATCTATATTTAACTAATGACGACACCCTCAAAAACGACTGTTGATATTTGGATACGGGTTATGCGCGCCCATCAAACCATTCTTTCCGCAGTTGAAAAGTCACTAAAGAGCGCCGGTATGCCACCGTTGTCTTGGTACGATGTGTTGTTAGAATTAGACAGTGTTGGGGCCAAGGGTGAGCGTGCCTTTTTGCTTCAAAAAAAGCTACTTCTACCTCAATACGGGTTGTCTCGCTTGATCAATCGAATTGAAAAAGCTGGGTATTTGGAAAAACTCACATGCGATGATGACGGTCGTGGCCAACGCCTCGTTATTACTGAGTTAGGAAAGGATGTCCGGCAGAATGTATGGTCAATTTATAGTGTCGCCATCGAGGAGGCGGTCGGAAGCAAGCTTTCTCGTAGTGATGGAAAAAAGCTGAAAGAGCTTTTGAAATATTTGATGTGAAAGTAACGAGAGAAGTTAGTTGAGCGAGAGCGTATGTGTAGTTATGCCCATCGACAATAACTTTCTCCTGTCTGGATACCAAAGATTGGTATGGGCAACTGTAAACGCGTGCCCCAAAAACGCGTCACTAGCGCCACGCCCCCTGAAGAATTCGATGTCTTTTTTCTGCTCATCCTGCAGGCTGGTTTTTAGCATTGGGTTATTGAATTCGAATTTGTATCGGTGGAAGCCTAGTTTCGCATCTTTGCCTATTATGCGGTGATTGCCTGCCATAAAGACAATTGTGCAGGCTGAGGCGCATTGTTTGTTTACCCGGGTATCGATGTTTTTAGTGATGATTGTGTTTGCCAGTGCCCGTGCCGCATAGATCAGGCCGCCTTCACTGGACAGGATAATGGTTTTGGCGTTGGGGTATTTAGCGATTGTGTTGATGAGAGCTGTGTTGGTGGTGAAGTTGATTTCTCCGGTGATATGTATGGCGAGGCCATCTTCGCTGACTGATAATTGTGGCACTGGGAGGGTTTTCTTCCAGTAGGCTGGCTTGGAAAATTCTCCTGCATATTGATCGAGCACCTGAAAACCTGTTGCGGTAATTGCGATTAAAAGGGCGCCATATGCGAGCCATGAAGCCATGGGATCACCAAAAGAGCCAAGGTTGAACGTGATTGCGCGCCATGTGCCAACAATTTGCCAAGTCAAGATTGTGCAACTCAATAGTACGACAGAGCAAGCGAGGGGGAAACTTGCCTGAACGGGAATGAATGCAACTAAGAGAGTTATTCCCAAAACGGAAAAAACAGTCGTTGGAAGCAGCGGGTTTTGGCCTCGCCAGTGGTTGGTGAGAGGTGCAGCTAGTTGATTGATGGCAGATTTTAGCATGCCCAACCGTAAACCGGGTGGAAGTTTTGGTAAACTCCTGAAGATTTAACTTTTTTTGCCTCGCCCCAGTACGAAGAAATTGCCTATCAATACTAAAACAAGACCTGCTCCAGCCAACAGGCTCATGTGGTAATCTTCGGCAAAGACTGAAATCACCAATGCTATCACCGGAAACATCAAGGTTGCATAGCCTGCGCGGTCAGAACCGATGCGCCCCAACAAGGTGAGATAAGCTGCGAATGCGATGACAGACGATATAATTACGAGGAATAATAGAGAGCTTACGTAGGTTACGCTCCAGTCAATGGCGAAGCTCTCTCCTTTAACCGCAACGATGACCATGCTGATGAGTGCGCCGTAAGTCATGCCCCATGCAGAGGCAGATACTGTGGAAATCCCTTGTTTTTGCAAGGATGCTGAAATGAGATTGCCGGTGCAGAAAGAAAGGGTTCCTAACAGGCAGAGCGCAAGGCCGAGTAATGCGTATTTGTTGAAGGTCTGTCCGGCGATTGCTGGCCAAAACATCATGGCAATGCCTGCTATTCCTAAAGTTGCACCTAAAAGCATGTTGGATGCGGGGAGTTGTTTTTGGATTACCGCCATAATGAAGATGTTAAAAATGGCAGCGAGGGAAAATACAACGGATAGAAGCCCTGATGCCAAATATGGGGCAGCGTAATAAAACAGGGCAAAGTTCATGCAAAATATGAATGCTCCCATGAACAAGAATTTTATGTGTGTCTTGAGCGGGAACCGCAGGGGTTTTTTTGCGAGCAACGCCCAGATGATCATAATCAGGGCTGCCAGCGCAAAGCGCCAGAATACCGAGACCTGCACAGGCACAGTGCCGATTTGTACCTTGAGCGCAAACCAGCTGAAACTCCACGCAAGAACGGTGGTGGCGTATAGCATATAGTCATAGGCGGTCAGTGGAGAACGATTGGCGATCGACGCTTTTGCGCCTGATGCATTTACTGCTGACATGAATTTGGGAATCCTGAGTTATTTGGTAAATTAGTACGGAAAATTGTTTGGAGCCTGACGCAAATTCCCGAACCTCTAACCTCCGGATGGACTGGTTTTCCCTTTATCCCGTGTTCTAAGACGGATCAGGCCTTCTTGGGCGACAGATGCGACTAATACGCCTTCTCTAGTATAAATGTTGCCACGGGTAAAACCTCTGGAACCTGAACTATTGGGGCTATCCTGAGTATATAGGTGCCACTCCTGCATGTTTATCGGACGGTGAAACCACATGGCGTGGTCGAGGCTTGACACTTGCAATTCCGGGTCAAATACGGCGCGACCATGGGCAAACAGCGAGGTATCCAGCAAAGTCATATCTGAGGCATAAGCAAGAATTGCTTGCTGAATGGCTTCATTGGCAGGCAATTTGCCTGTCGCGCGGAACCAGATCTGCTGTTTTGGTTCCAGCTTCTTTGAACTGACATAATGTGTCAGATCAATCGGGCGCAATTCGATAGGGCGCTCGCGCTGCCAGTATTTGCGGACATTTTCCGGTGCGTGATCAATATATTGTTCGGCCAGTTCTTTTTCGCTGGGCAAATCCTCCGGGTTTGGAATTTCCGGCATCGGAATATAATGTTCCAGCGCTCCTTCTTCGTGTATTTGAAACGAAGCGGACATGGAAAATATTGCGTGGCCATGCTGGATTGCCACCACCCGCCTTGTGGTGAAGCTGCGACCATCGCGGATGCGGTCTACTTCGTAGATGATCGGCACCTTTGGATCACCTGGGCGCATGAAATAGCCGTGCAGGGAGTGGACTTTTCGGTCTTCTTCCACTGTTCGCTGGGCCGCAACCAAGGCCTGCCCGATTACTTGCCCACCAAATACGCGTTGCCAGCCCACATCCGGGCTTTGGCCACGAAATAGGTTTTCTTCCAGGGGTTCCAGATCAAGAATGTTCAGGAGTGTTTTTACGGCTTGTGACATGAATTTCTTTTTTCGATTTGTTGGTGACAAAAAAGGCAATTGGCAAAGAGCGAAATGCACCTTATCTATAGGATGCGTCCCTAAGTTTTACGAAATATGAGGTTTGTTGCAAATGGCAAAACCGAAAAACAACCTGAAAACATGCGATATTTTGATTGTTGGTGGTAATTATGTGGGTTTGTCGACCGCAGTTGCCATATGTGCTGGTGCGCCGCACCTTTCTGTCGTGGTGGTTGAGGCTGCACCCGTAGTGGCAAATGAAAATGATCAAAGGGCTTTTGCAGTAGCAGCTGCGGCCAGCCGGATGCTGGATCAACTGGGCATTTGGCAGGATTTACTTGAAGAAGCGCAACCGATCAATGAGATGGTGATTACTGACAGCAAATTGTCTGATGTTACCCGTCCAGTGTTTTTAACCTTTGCAAATGAGCGCGCAACAGAGGGTGGAGATGATCATGCGCCTTTCGCGCATATGTTGCCTAATCGTACGCTGGTGGAAAAGCTACGTGAAAAAGCGCTCGCCATGAAGATTAAACTGATCAATGGCGATAGTGTGCTGGGGTTTGAAAAAGGCCCGGCCAATGTGGATATTAAACTTGCGTCCGGGGTTTCATATCGGGCGAAACTACTCGTTGCGGCGGATGGGGTTCGCTCTAAAATGCGTGATCAAGCCGGTATTAAAACCGTGCACTGGCCCTATGATCAAAAAGGGATTGTCACAACCATCGCTCATGAACGGCCCCATGAGGGCCGTGCGGAAGAGCATTTTTTGCCTGCCGGACCATTTGCGGTTTTGCCGCTCAAGGGCAATCGCTCGTCACTGGTGTGGACTGAGAGTTCACAAAGTGCAGACCGGCTTTTGGCCATGGATGAGCTATCATTTGAACTGGAGCTGGAACAAAGATTTGGCCATAAACTTGGCGAGATTTCCATCGATGGGCCTGTGAAAGCGTTTCCTCTCGGGCTGACGCTGGCACGAGAATTTGTCAAAGACCGGGTGGCGCTGGTTGGGGATGCTGCCCACGGTATTCATCCGATATCAGGGCAAGGACTTAATCTTGGCTTCAAGGATGCGGCAGCACTTGCTGAAACTATTGTAGAAGCAGACAGGCTTGGTATGGATATTGGCGCGCTGACCACATTGGAGCGCTACCAGCAGTGGCGGCGATTTGATACAGTACAAATGGGGATCGTTACTGATGTGCTCAACCGGCTGTTTTCAAATGATAATCCGTTATTGCGGGCTGCAAGGGATTTTGGGCTTGGTATGGTCGAACGGATGCCGGGTTTGAAAACACGGTTCATTGATCAGGCCTCGGGGAACTCAAAAAGTGAGCCTAGACTGCTTCAAGGGGAAGCAATCTAGGGTTTGTTCTCACGATGCTCACCCACCCTGTGGGCTCGCCATGTTTTTTTCTCACGGCATATCCTCCCTATCGGTCGGGCCTGCGAAAGCGCGGCGCATTAGCGCCGGGTTCCCACGCTCGCCCTGCGGGCTCTCATTCATTTTCCACAATTTATCGGACCGTCCCTTGCTCCATCTCTCCCATATCTACCTCCGCCTACGGCGGGGAGCGAAGAGCGACCGGCGCTAATGCGCCGCGCCTTCGCAGGGCCCAAGCGAAGCTTGGAAACGCCCGTGAGAACAAACAAATGGCGGCGCCAAAGCCGCTCAATCTTCGTCCAAATTCCTTGCCTCCGAGGGGATCATAATCGGGATGCCATCACGGATGGAATAAGCTAATCTGGCGGCACGTGAAATCAGTTCTTGATTTTCTTTGTCGTATTCAAGGCCAGTTTTGGTTAAGGGGCAAACCAACATTTCGAGCATTTTTGGGTCTGGTAGAATGGTTTTTTTCCCAATGATCTTTTTCAAGGTGCAATTCCCAACTTTTTAGTGCCTTGCCAGAAGCGTAGATTCATGAATATTCCAGCAGCGGTGAGGCCTATTGCTAATCCGATCCAGACACCCAGACCAGCCAGCTCCGTATGTAACCCCAATATATAGGCTGTCGGAATGCCAAGGCCCCAATAGCTGATTAAAGCAATGATCATAGGTACTTTGGTATCTTTCATACCGCGTAACAACCCAATGGCTACAACCTGCAAGCAGTCCGCAATCTGGAACGCTGCAACCACAAGCATTAGCGGTATGGCATAGGCGGCAACGCTGCCTGCTCGCGTGTTGCTGTAGTCTAAAAACAGGTTAATCAGATGTTCCGGTATTAACAGGAATAATATGGCAGCCAAGGAGGAAATGAATAAAGCCATTACTGTTACGGTAATGGCTGCGCGATGCATATCTGTGATCTCACCTCGTGCCAGAGTTCGGCCCACGCGAACGGTCGCGACATTTGAAAGGCCGAGGGGAATCATGAATGCAAGGGCTGCCAGTTGCATGACGATGCCGTGGGCCGCCAATTGTATTGTTCCCAGCCATCCCATGAAAATCGATGCAATGGAAAACATGCCGACTTCGGCGATGATTGCAATGCTTATGGGGAAGCCGAGGCGCAACACCTCTCCAAATGCCTCCCAGTCAGATCGCCACAAGCGCACATAAAGTTCGTATTTTTGTAATTCCCGGTGCCATAGGGTGTATCCAATCAGGATCGCCACAATCAGAACATTTGTGATGAGAGAGGCAATTGCAGCGCCGATTATACCTAGGGCAGGCGCTCCGAAATTGCCGAAAATGAGGGCATAGTTCAAAATGGCATTTGTCGCCGTGCCGATGAGAACAGCCCAAAGAACGATCTGGGCGCGTTCCATTGCGGAAAGAAACGAACGCATGCAAAAGGCAATCAGGGCAGGCAGTATCGCCCACATGGCCACATGCATATATTCTTTTGCCAATAGAGAGACATCCGGAGCCTGTCCGAACATCAATAGGATTTCTTCGATATACCACAAAGGCGGGAGTGTGATTAAGCTGTAAAAAACAGCGATCCAAATTCCCATGCGCACAGCGCGACGTACACCTTTTATGTCATCTCTGCCTTCAGCCTGGGCAACCAGAGGCATGACAGCGGTGGCAAAACCGGCACCGAAAATGTAAAGGACAAAAAACATTTGTGTGGCCAAAACACCAGCGGCAAGCTCGGTTGTTCCCAGCCAGCCAAGCATGATTACGTCAGTGGTGTTGATGGCCATTTGCGCCAGTTGGGCGCCAACCAAAGGAAGACCGAGCTTGGCGGTCGCAGTAAAATGAGCGCGCCAAGGCTTTACAATTGGTGATGCTGTGGTGTGTTCCATTCCCCACCTTTATGCCATCTGGTGAGGTTGGGAAAGAGTAATTTGTCAGCAGAATTTACTGCAAAAGGCTGCTGACATCATTTGTACTTCTGGCCAAATCTATTTCTGTCAGGGCGATCAGGGTTTCTGCACGGCTTTTTAAATCAGGCGCTTCCAGAAGGGCTTGTTTTTCAGCCGAACCATAGGGGCTCATCATACAAAGGGCGGTCACCAGTGTTTGATCATCCGTACTATCAATACTTTCCCAATCGGCTTCCATGGCATTGGCTTCAAGATAGTTTTTGAAGGTGGTAATCAAGGTTTTGCGGTCAATGGCTATACTTTGATTATCCTCATTGAGGTCTTTGGCAAAGATATCAATTTTACAGTTGCGATATCCGTTGTGCTCGGCCTCTTCGTTGATAATTTTGAACCTGCAAACACCATAAAGCCCGATCAACACTGTATTATCGCCAGCTTCCTGAAAGGCCGTGAGGCGGCCAAGGCAGCCAATTTGGCGAAGCCCTGTATGTCTTGTGTCACCTAATTCGGAGGGTTGTACCATGCCGATCAGACGATTGCTGTGGATTGCATCATCGACCATCGCCAGATAGCGTTCCTCAAAAATATTGAGCGGCAAAAGCCCGCCGGGCAATAGCAATGTATCTTCCAGTGGAAAAATCGGAACAATGTCGGGAATATCCGCTTTGGATGAATATATGTGATTTCCTGCTTGCAATATTTACTCCAACATTTTTTTGCTCACGGCGTATCCAAGCTTTGCTTGGGCCTGCGCTTGCGCGGCGCAGCTAGCGCCGGGCGGCTCTTCGCCGTCTTCGGGTTTCCGTAAATTGGACACGCCCCAGATGCTTAGCGTTATTGTTTCATTGTCGATAGACTAGCCTATAATCACGGTTAGGAAAACAACATTGATGAAAGTTTTCTTCTTGCGGCTAACGTTGCCTCGTCCATCATGCCCCATGCTTCAAAAAACTGTAGCAATTGGGTCTTGGCGCCATCGTCCTGCCATTTGCGATCAGTTCCAATGATTTCCAGTAAATGATCGGCGGCTTCATCCCTGCGATTTGCGGCACTAAGTGCAATGGCCAGATCAAAACGGGCCTGATGGTCTTTTGGATTTTTTGCAAGGGTAGCCTCCAACTCAGCCAATTCGCCCAAATCGCCTGCCTGCCCGGCAAGTTCAATGGCGGCTTTCAGAGAACTGAAACTGGCGTCTTTGCGGCTTTCTTCCGGCACCATCTCCAGCATTTCTGTCGCCTTTTCCAGATCCCCGCCATCGAGATATATTGAACCAAGGCCAATTATGGAGGCCAGATTGTCGGGGAATTGCTGAAGAATGGACGCGTAGATTTGTGCAGCCTCCAAATCCACGCCCTCTTCGCGTAGTTTTTCGGCCTGTTCCAGTGCTAAATCCAGCTCAGAAGGGCCAGTTGCACCGCTGATTTTTTGAATGAAGGCGCGAATTTCACTTTCAGGCTTTACACCCATAAATGCCTCTGCCGGACGGCCATCCTTGAATGCAACAACAGCCGGAATGGATTGTACACCCATTTGACCGGGGATTTCCGGATGATCATCAATGTTCATTTTTACAAGTTTTACCGCGCCCTGAGTTTCGGCAACAACACGCTCCAGAACTGGGGCTAGTTGTTTGCACGGGCCGCACCATGGGGCCCAGAAATCTACTAAAACCGGCTGAACCTTAGAGGCTTCAATAACCTCAGGGCCGAATTCTGCGGTTGAAATGTCTTTTATCGGCCCGGATGCAGTTGCGTGGGCGTGGGTGTGGGTGTGGGCAGGGGCAGGGTTTGGTGTGCCATAACTAACATTGGCGCTTTGGCCAGCGGATTGGGTGTATTGCATGCCGATACCACTATTCTGGCCACTATTCTGGCCGCCGTTCTGTCCCGTGCCATACTGATCATCATTGTTCATTTGAAGTTTCCAATTCTTTGTCTGCTGATTGTTCCAGGGTAAATTGCAGAATTTCTGCCGGATGGTTTACCGCTTCCAGAAAACGCAGCAAGTCTTCTCTAGAAATAGTGGTTGTCATAATATTCTTCAATGGATGGCAGTTGATCATATCATAACGCATCAGTGCCGCGTCAATGAATACCTTGACCCGGTTTTCCTTATCATTCATTGGCGCAAAGGCAGTAACGGAGCCGGGTTCAACACCGAGCATTTCCATCAACGCATCGGGACGTCCAAAGGATACGCGCCCTCGCGCACCGATCAATTTATGTATCTGTTTTAGATCAATCTGCGATGTGCCCTCGGCCACCAACAAAAAATAATTGCCCTTTTTATCTTTGATGAACAGGTTTTTGGTATGACCGCCCGGGATCGTCTGCTTCACCTTGGCAGATTCCTCAACCGAAAAAACGGCCTCGTGCTTATGGGTTGTTGTTTCAATCTCTAATTGGTCAAGCAGATCAAACAAATCGTCAGGGGAAGCTGGCATCGGCGTTCTTTCATGAAATCTTGGTAGATGAATCGAATTGAATGGCGGGGTAGAAGATGTAGCCCAACTCTCTATTGGTTTGGGCCATCGGAATCAAGCTGACAGCAAATTTTGATCATTTTTTTGTAAGTATTTTGAGGACGCTCATTGGACGAAGAATCGCAATCTGGATAAAAATAAACCCTAATTCTCAAAACATTCGGAAAATGGACCAGACATGCAAAGATTATGGTTGCATTCCCTTCGGCCTTGCGTCATATAAGCACCCGAACAGCAATTGCTGTCACGCCGAGCGGGCGTAGCTCAGGGGTAGAGCACAACCTTGCCAAGGTTGGGGTCGGGCGTTCGAATCGCCTCGCCCGCTCCAGTTTCTCAAATACTTACGGGGGAATCCTCATCCCCGTCCATTCACAGAGTTATTCAAAATAGTAACTGATGTTCAACATGGACAAGGTGCTTAAAGCCTTTGGCTTTAGCATGGGTGCTCTACTCCTGAGCTACGCCTACCTATCTAATTCTATAGGTTCAATTTTTGCTCAGGCTCTTCGGCCATAAACATCAGCAACAAGTTCTCAAATTTTCTTTTCCAATTTCTATAGCAAAGTGCTAATGAATTGTTATTCACTATGACTTACAGTAGTATTAAATTTGTATTTTGAATATGGATAATAGAATATCAAATATATTGATACTGATCGATCGCCTCAAGGATCTTGAGGCTGAGTTTCTTGATCTGTCCGCCACCAATTTGCCTGCTGCCAGACAGCCTACGTTGAAGTTGTACGAGCAACGGCTTGAGCAGCTTGAGCAGTCTCACTCGAGGTCATGGTTGGGAAATCACTCCACGACGTATTTCGAAAAATTTCAGACGCCGCCGTCAGGAGGGAGTTTTGATGTTGAGTGGGGATTGTTGTCTGGTTTTAATGGTTCGCACAACCCTAGATGGCGAATATATACCCGAAGTGAAATTTGCGAATTCCTATTTGAAGAAGCTGGAGAGGAAATCTATGATGAGTTGCACGCGCTTGCCAGAGAGTTGAAGGAAGGCTTCGCAATTGCTTGTGACCAGGCAATCGACGTGTTGGACATTCTGTTGTCATACGAGAATTTAGCACCATTAACGCGATATAAAAGTAAACTTGAACAAGATCTCAAACCATATGAGTTAGCTGACTATATCAATGAGCGACTAGGAGCTTCACCGCGGGTGAGTCGTGATTCTGAAGCAGTCATGAAGGGTTCGTCAGTCCCGACTCATGTACAACATTTGGCCGCCATTAACTCATTGAAACAAAATAAATCACACGCAAAAAAAGCAACTGGAATACTGCGAAACATCATTGAATTTGTTAAACTTCAGGAAAACACCTATATGCCAACGGATACTGCAAATAAGATATTCATCGGTCACGGGCGGTCAGAGCTTTGGAGGGTTCTAAAGGACTTTGTTAGTGACCGTCTTAAACTTGATTACGAGGAGTTCAATAGATTTCCCACCCCGGGAATGGGCACGCAGGAACGCATTTCAGAAATGTTAAATGGCTGCGGATTTGCGTTCGTTATCCTAACTGGCGAGGATGTTCACGGCGACGAAACATTACACGCACGCGAGAATGTTGTTCACGAGGCTGGACTATTTCAAGGACGCCTCGGTTGGAGGAAGGCCATCATACTTCTTGAAGACGATTGCCAAGAGTTTTCAAATATTGTTGGCTTGGGCCAAATACGATTTCCAAAGGGTGATATTGAGGCTTGCTTTGAAAAGGTTCGGGGCGTTCTGGAACGTGAAGGCCTATTGAACAGCTAGTGAGAGTTTCGTTTGGGTACGATTTGTTCCTAGTCGATTAGTTCAAATTGGCAACTGCAAGAATGTTTTTGGCATCGCTTAACCCTCGCGTTCAACACATTGAGCAATCCGACATTTTGTTTGTTGGCCTTGTCGGTATCTTTGACACTCATCTGTTTCTGGAACTGGCCATTTTAAATGGCTAACTCAATGCCAGATTTGAGAAAAATATAGCCGTTCAGTGAATGTATTATTCGTTCACATCACCAATGGCATCCATCCTATTATTATGCCGCTGTTAGCTATGGACCATTCATAACCTAGTGTAGGTTACTGACACACCATCGTTGACCAAATTTCTGATTTTAACGCCTTCTCACTCCAAAACCTCTCCAATTCCATATATGCTGGAAATCTTTATCAAGGCCTTTCATGGATATGCATACAAGCAAAGCATCCCTGTTTAGTAGTGAAGCAGAGGCCAAATTTAGTTGCTCAGATGACAGGAACTGAATCCAGGTTACCAATTGGACTTAATCGGCCCCTCAGGACAAAGAACGTAATTTTAAAGCTCTGGACTTTGTTTCACTTGGCAGCTCACCAAATTGCATCTGATAGTTTTTGGAAAATCGGCCGAAATGTGAAAAACCCCACTTGGAAGCAACTGCAGCTACGGGCCCACAGATGTGACCAGAATCCAATTCCCCGTAGATTCGATACAGCCGTTCACGCTTCAACATTTCTATAGGTGACATGTTGTAAAAATGGCCAAACTGGTGTTGTAGGGTCCTGATGGGAACACCAGCAGCAGAAGCAATTTGATTGACGCAAATTGAATTTTGAACATTTTCAATGATGAAATCACGAGCGAGCTTTGCATGTTTTGGCGCAAACATTTTGCTCATCGAAGACATTTGCTGAGTGATGTTGCTAGGCTGATGGCACAATAGTTCGGTTAAAAAACTTTCTTCAAGCAACAACTGGTTGACCGCTCTGGTCTGGCCAAACACGATCCCTCTGTCAGCGCCATCGGCCAATACCAATGCAGACTTTCGTAAATGCGCCAGATTGGTATTCTCAAAATCTATGTTGGGTTGGAAAACTATTGGGTGAGTGAGCCTGCGACCCAAATAGCCTTCCGCTAATTCAATTAGATTGTCTTTGGGCACGTAAATCAGCAATTGCTCACAATCTGCGTGCCATATCATTTTTGTGTGCCTGTCAGGATTTAAAATGGCTGCATTCCGGACACCCGTCATGAATTCTGAGCCGCCGTTTGAGATGTCTGCGTTACCAATTATGGGAATTTGAATTAAATAGAAATGTTGCAATTCGCCGGGCTCTATCAACACTGTCTCGCCATATGAAAGATAGTTGAGAGAAAGTAATCGGCCCACAGTTACGTGGTGACGGGCACGGAATTTACCAGTAGATTTCATTATTTCAAGTTTGTGAGAGCAGAACTTACTAGCAATAATTTGCCGCGCCTCATTGAGGTGCCCAGTGTCCAAAACTTTGAAGCTCTCCAACAATGCCATCTCCCTTCATACACTTTCTTGCGTAATGTGGATAGGCTGACAATCGACGTCTATATATTTTAAGCCTAAAGTAAGTTTCGTTTTTCAGTCAAATTCTCGGGAGGAAGTAATGGCTAAGGATGGAATTAAAGGCGTCATAGGGGCCGGTGAAGGGGTCGATGGCAAATCTTGGAATGTAGTCGGGCATATCTACACACCCAAACTTCACACCCGTAATGCCCTGATTTGGCATGCGGTTATTCCGGACACGACATTTGTCCCGCCCCATGTTCACCCAACACAAGATGAGTGGATTACCGTCCTCAGTGGCCATCTGGAAGTGGAATTTGGCGCAGACCTTCACAAGGCTGGCCCCGGTGACACCATCCGAATGCCCATGGGTAAAGCTCACGGAATATTCAATCGTTCGGGTGCTGAAGCAACATGCATCTTTGGCGTTGCCCCCTCGCGCAAACTTTTCGATCTGTTTGAAGTCTTGGACGGTGTGAGCGACCCTGAAGAACTTGTTCGTCTTTCGGCATTGCATGAAGTGAATTTTTTGCCGCCATCAGATGCTGCATAATTCTTTGACAAAGCTAGGAGCTTAAAATGGTTGAGAAAAAGAAAGTCGCTGTAATTGGTGGCGGGGTAAGTGGTCTTGCTGCTGCAAAAGCTTTTGATGAAAGAGGGCACACAGTTCATGGCTTCGAAAGAAGTCATGATTTCGGTGGGGTTTGGGAATTGTCACGATCCTATCCGGGGGTGCAGACACAATCTCCAAAAGATCTGTATTGCTATACGGATCACCCTATGCCCGATGATTATCCTGAATGGCCGAAAGGTCCGCAAGTTCATGCATATCTTCGCTCTTATGCAGAAAAGCACAAATTACAGCGTTTATTTCAATTGAATACTGAAATTTTGAGCATGGAAAGACGGAAAGACGGTGCTCCGGGCTGGACTTTAAAACTTGAGGCTGCCGGAAACACATGGGATGAGGATTTTGATTTCGTTTCAATCTGCACGGGTCAATTCTCTGAGAAAAATATCATCACCCACCCGGGACAGGACGAGTTTGTCAATGAGGGCGGTCAGGTTATGCATTCTTCTGAATATACCGACCCGGCTACTGTAAAAGGCAAGCGCGTAGTTGTGCTGGGTGGTTCAAAATCGGCAACTGATATTGCCGTAAACGCTGCGGAGAATGGGGCGGCATCGGTAAAAATGGTCTACCTGGAAAAAGTTTGGCGAGTTCCCTACTTTATCGGTGGAATCAATTTCAAGCGCCTGTTGTACATTCGCGCGCAAGAACAACAATTTAATTCATGGGGCAGAAATTTGTTCCAAAAGACTGTTGCAGCCATCACCAAACCCTTGGTTTGGGCGAATTTCCGTGGGCTTGAAACGATGCTCAAATTTCAACTAGGGTTAAAAAAGTGGGACATGGTTCCTGATAATCCGATTGAAAAAGACGTCTCTTGCTCGTTACCTATCGTAACTCCGGGATTGTTTGAAGCATTCGAGAAGGGCACGGTTAAGCCTATACAAGGTACGTTTGAGAAATACGTCGGTAACGAAATCACGCTTACTAACGGCGATAAAATTGGCTGTGACATAGCGATTCTGGCAGTCGGCTGGAAGCTCGGTGTTCCATATTTAGGGCAGGCGGAACAGGACAAGCTCATCGATAGCGACGGGCAATACAGAGTGTATCGCTTAGCTGTAAACCCTGATTTGCCGGATATGGGCTTTGTGGGCTTCAACTCGAGCTTCTGTACTATTCTTTCAGCCGAAATGATTGCTAATTGGCTGGTGAGATATGTCGATGGTCAACTGAAAAACCAACCAAGCGATAGCGATATGCGTAAGAATATCGACATGATGCTGGATTGGCGGCGGAATGAAAGGCCTGCGGCCAAAGTGTATGGCGGATTGTGTTCGGCACCATTCCACTTCAAGCACTTCGATGAGCTTGTAGCTGATATTGGCTGTAAAAAGAAAAGCCGCACCAACCCAATTGCTGAGCAATTTTCCTACCCCAATGCAAAGGCCTATGGCACATATTTGGCATCCGCTCCTCAGTATAAGGCTCAATGAATGGTGGGACGACTTCCCCAAAACCTGATTGTACAAGGATGAACTTCGGACAAATCATTGGCATCTGAAACCATCAGAAAATTCTCAAATAAATAGAAACAGACCAATCACCAAAAAAGGAAATTGATATGAAACTCGAAAAAGGCATTACGGAAAATGGTACCGGTTTCGCTGGAACGAAGTGGAACATTCTTGGGCAAACTTACTATCCCAAGGCTATTAGCGAAACCACATTTGCATTTGAAGCAAATACTGCGCCGGGCCAAAGTGTACCGGTACATATCCATCCGACACAAGATGAGTTCATTTTGGTTCAGGAGGGTGAGCTTGACTTGAAGCTGGATGGCGTTTGGACCAAGGCTGGTCCCGGTGATCTGGTACGCATGCCAATGGGAATTCCGCATGGATATTTTAACAAATCTGACAAGCCTGTCAGGGCACTGTTCTGGGTGTCGCCAATGGGCAAGTTGAAAGACTTGTTTGAAGCGCTTCACGATCTTGATGACGTAGAAAAGGTAGTACAACTTTCAGCGAAACATGATGTTGACTTTTTACCACCGGAAGCCAGCGAATAATTCGCTGCGGTGTCAGTACTTTTAGATCAATGATGGCTGTTGGTGCAAATGCCACCTTTTTCAGAGTTTGCATCAATAGCCACCAATTTTATATGATAGAAAAAGACCCAATCTCGTTGAAATGTTTTTCTAGTTGTTTGGTTGATGGCTCACTTCTAAAATTTGTTGGGAGGCTGATAGTTGTGATGGAGCGGCGTCAGGAAACATATGCTGCCCAATTCTAAGAATTGTGCCTTGAGGATCGAGTCTTGCCAGATTGTATACTGTGATCAATAGAGCTGCTTGTTGATCTTGAATGTAGGAGCCTAACGGTCTGTTCGTAAAGCCGCTGCATATATTTAATTGACCAAATGGCAAGGTTATCAAATTTGAACCCAGAACGCTTTATCTCCAGCGCAGGCTTCGATTCTGCTCCCATGCCAGACTGGCATTCAAGGCAACAGTAAAGCCTTCTGCTCCATATTAAGAACTCGCATTATTTCAAAATTTGACTGATCGATCAGTTAGTGTATGTTTCCCTTATGATTAAGCAGACTTCTCAAATCGACCGCGTAGCGAATCCCAATTCTCATGACCGCATATTGGATGCGGCGGAGGAAGAATTCTCTAGGAATGGATTTGACGGCTCCGGCATGAAGGCAATTTCTTTGACGGCTGGTGTTGCTCAGGGGCTTTTGCATTATCATTTCGGCAATAAAGAAAAACTCTATGAAGCAGTAATCGCACGCAGATCAACCATGATCAGCAATGCCCGCGAAACCTACCTGGCAGAGGTAGACCTGCAAGCGCCTGATGCGTTGGAAGGTATTTTCACAGCACTCTATCGCCCCGCTATGGAAAAAGATGGTGGTGGGCGGGCCTATGCCATTATCTTTGCCGGTCTGGCGGTAAGTTCAGAATCCAGCGCAGAACTTGTGCGCAAATATTATGATCCAACGGCCCGTCTCTTTATCGACGCCATGAGGACTGCCGAACCCAATGCCAGCAAGATGACTGCCGCATGGTCCTATACATTGGCCATTGGTGCATTGGTGGCAACCATTGGCCATCAAGGGCGGCGTGACCGTCTGGCCAGTTCACGCCAAAGCAACACAAATTATTCAATCGAGGAGCAGATGCGTCCACTCGTAATCAATGCAGCTGGAGGCTTCAGGGCTCTTATCGAAGGCTACAAGACAACAACTTAACAGGGAGATATATTATGAACTTTAAACATTTATTTGTCGCAGCGGGAGTAGCTGCTACATCTTTCGCGCTACCTCAAATGGCAAGTGCTGATGATTTCAGTGCCACAATTGCAGCAGGACATCCGCCGGTTTTCCGCTGGGTAAAAATGATGCCTGAGGCATTTATTCCTACTGCACAGGCAGAATTTGCAAAATTGGGCCACAAGATAACCTTCTCAGAACAATATGGCGGTGCTGTAGCTGGTGTTGGTGAAGAATTTGAAGCAGCAGAAGCTGGGCTCGCCGAACTTGCACTTTGCTCGTCCCTGTTTGATGCAGCCAAATTGCCTCTGCAAAATGTCAGTTATTATACGCCGTTCGTTAGTGATGATCCAAGAATGGTCAATGATCTGCTGGGTAAAATGCATCGTGAAGACCCAAGAATGACACAAAGCTTTACCGATAATAATACGGTCTATATCGGCGGTGCTATTGGTATCGACGATTATTTGTTGATGACCAAATTCCCCGTCAAAAGCCTTGCTGACTTAAAGGGACGCAAAATTGCGGCACCCGGTCCAGCCATCAACTGGCTATCAGGCACGGGCGCGGTCGGCGTGGCCGGTAATTTGACCACCTATTACAACGAACTAAAAACCGGTGTTTATGACGGTGTGATTGTGTTTGCTTCTGCAGCACTGCCAGGCAAACTTTATGAAGTTGCGCCCCATGTGACCCGAGCAAGCCTTGGCGCACAATTTGCGGGGGCAATTTGTGCCAACAAAGACTGGTATGATGGTTTATCTGCCGATCTGCAAAAAGCACTGCACGACAGCGCTGATGCAGCCCAAAACTGGTATATGGATGCGCTTGAAGCTGCCGCTGCCAATTCATTCAAAGTCATGGCTGCGAAAGGTGCAACAATTACCGTTGCCTCAGATGAGATGCGTAAGGCATGGGCAGCCGGCATGGATAACGCCGCCCAGACATGGGCCAAATCTCTGGACAAAGAAGGCAAACCCGGTAGCGCGATCTTAAGTGCATATATGGAAGGCATGCGTGCTGCTGGTGCAAAACCTGTGCGCGACTGGGACAAGGAATAGTTCCTGTGTCTTTTGAAAAATCTGTGCTGCGGGACCCGTTCCCGCTGCGCCTTATCGACAATATTACCCAAGCTCTCAATGTTGCCGGCTCTCTGCTTATTTTGGCGTTGGTTGTTCTGGTGGGCGTTGATGTGGCGGGGCGCAATTTGTTCGGCGCTCCTGTTTCTGGTGTCCCGGAACTGGTCACCCTTTCTATCGTTGCCATTGTATTTTTACAAATTCCTCAAGCCCTGAAAGACGGGCGTATGACTCGCACCGAAGTGTTGAATACTCTGCTGAAAAAACGCGCTCCGGGACTGGCAAAACTAGTCGAAAGTTTCTTCGATATTCTGGGTATTGGCATAGTTTCAATCATCCTTTGGGCGACTTGGCCAATATTCATCAAGTCGTGGGTGCGCAATGACTACATCGGTGCAGTTGGCAATTTCACAGCCCCCACTTGGCCTGTTAAAGCAGCAATTCTCATTGGTGGAACTATGCTCATTCTTCAATTCGGTCTCCTTATTCTGCGTCGCCACACGAGGTTTTCATGACCCCATTTGATATTGGCCTCGTCGCACTGGCGGCCATGGGTGTGCTTGTACTATTGGGCCTTTATGTGCCCATCGCGCTAATGTTATGTTCCTTCGGCGGGGTCTGGGCCATCAAAGGTTCGCCGGTGCTGGCGTCAAAACTGCTGGCGCTTGCAGCAAATGACGCCATTGCCAATTACTTCTTTGGCGTCGTGCCCCTGTTCGTTCTTATGGGATTTATTGTGTCGGAATCGGGCCTTGGACGGGATGCATTTGACGTAGCAAACGCAGCTTTCCGCCGCTTTCGAGGCGGGCTGGGCGTCGGCACCGTTGGAGCCAACGCAATCTTTGCTGCAATTACTGGTATCTCAATTGCTTCTGCTGCCGTATTCACAAAAATCGCGGTGCCACAAATGGTGCGCCACGGTTATACAAAACGCTTTGCTGTGGGAGTAGTTGCAGGCAGCTCTGTGCTGGGCATGCTGATCCCGCCCTCGTTATTGCTCATCCTGTATGGCATCATTACCGAACAATCCATCGGCGACCTTTTCATTGCTGGTATTGGGCCAGGTGCTTTGCTCACATTGTTCTTTGTTGTTGGCATTGTGTTGATGGCGACCTTTATGCCGGGCTTTGTTGGCCGACCCGATGAATCTGATGTGGAGGGTCTATCCTCAGCCGAACTTTTGCGTAAGGGTTTGCCGATCTCCGCTCTGATATTAATGGTTCTCGGTGGAATTTACGCAGGCTATTTTACACCGGTTGAAGCTGGTGCTATGGGTTCCATCGGGGCTTTAGTCATTGGGTTTTGTGCCCGAACCCTCGATTTGAAAGCCCTTTGGCGAGTGCTGGTGGAAACAGGTCTTGTTACCGCATCCATCTGTTTTCTAATTATTGCAGCACAAATGTATTCTCGCATGCTAGCCTTTTCCGGGGTGCCGTCCGGGTTGGCTGGCTTGGCTGTGGATGCCGATCTGCAATTTCTGGTATTCATGGGGTTTTATATTTTGATCGTCGTTTTGATGGGCATGATCCTTGATAGTTCATCAATCATGCTCATCATCGTGCCGCTAATGCTGCCAATCATTATTCCCATGGGGGTTGATCTGGTGTGGTTTGGTATTGTTACCGTATTGGCCGTAGAGATTGGGCTATTAACACCGCCCTTTGGAATTTCGGTTTATGTGATTAAGTCAACTCTTGACGATGACACGATTTCGCTTTCGGATATTTTCCGTGGCGCGGCCCCCTTTGCACTGATCATGCTTATCGTTTTAGCACTTGTAGTTTTGTTTCCACCAATCGCCACCGGGCTGGTTCCCGTTCGCTAAATGAGAAAAAATATGACCCAAAAATTTATAGATATCACGTCGACTCTTGAAACCGGAATTGCTTCCGACCCTCCAATGGCATTGCCGAAAATTGAATATTTCGCGCACACAGATACTGCTGATCAGGTAACTGGTTTTTTCCCCGGCCTGACCAAAGAACAATTACCGGGTGGTGAGGGGTGGGCCATAGAACAGTTGAATGTTTCAACCCACAACGGCACCCATATGGATGCGCCATATCATCATCATTCAACCATGAATAATGGTGAACGCGCCATCACCATTGATGAGGTTCCGCTGGAATGGTGCATGAACCCCGGAGTGAAACTTGATTTCCGCAACCTTCCCGATGGTCATGTGGTAAGTGCCGCCGAAGTTGAAGCTGAACTCAAACGCATAGACCATGAGTTACAGCCGCTGGATATTGTGGTGGTCAATACCGCTGCCGGTGCCCGCTATGGGCATGATGACTATATCCACACTGGTTGCGGCATGGGCCGTGAAGCGACTCTTTTTCTGCTGGAACGTGGCGTTCGCGTTACCGGTACGGATGCATGGTCATGGGATGCGCCTTTTTCCCGCACGGCTGAGCGCTGGGTTGAAAGCCAAGATCCGTCCATCATTTGGGAGGGACACCGGGCATCCATGGAAATCGGTTATTGCCACATCGAGAAACTGGCAAACCTTGAAGCTCTGCCGCCACACGGCTTCACCATTTGCTGCTTCCCAGCAAAAATTAAAGCCGCCTCAGCCGGGTTTACCCGCGCCGTTGCAATTTTGGAGGAATGAATTGAAACTTGGAACGATTGAACATCGTGGCAAAAATAAAGTCGTCGCGCTGATTGACGAGAAGAATGTACTCGATCTGTCCGACGACCATGCCGATATGGTGGCGTTGGTCGAAGTTGGCGAAGAAGCACTCAGTGAAATTCGTCGAAAACTGGCTTCGCCTGACAAAATAATCCCACTTTCAGAAGTAAAAATGCGCTGCCCGATCATGCCAGTGCAATATCGCGATTTCATGGTGCATGAACTGCATCTTATCAATGCCTATGAGCAGGTTAACAAGATGAGTGGAAGTGCGTTGAGCATCCCCAAAGTTTGGTATGATCAGCCGATTTACTACAAGGGCAATCGCATGTCCTTCATCGGCGACAAGCAGGATGTTCTCTGGCCAGCCTATTCTGAATCGATGGATTTTGAACTGGAAATGGCCATCATCATCGGCAAAAAAGGCGTAGATATTTCTACGGTAGATGCCCCTTCTTACATTTTTGGGTACACCATTTTGAATGATATCTCGGCACGAGATGCACAATTTAAGGAATCGGCTGCAGGTCTCGGGCCCGCAAAGGGCAAGGATTTTGACACCGGAAATATTCTGGGTCCATGGATATTAACTGCCGATGAAGTAGCATACCCACCTGCGCTCAAAATGGATGCGTTGATCAATGGCGAGCGCTGGGGCGGTGGAAATTCAAACCTCATGCATCACAGCTTTGCCGATATGATTGCCCATGTCTCCCAATCAGAAACGCTCTACCCGGGTGAAGTGTTAGGTTCTGGCACAGTTGGCACCGGATGCGGCCTTGAACTGGGCAAGCGCCTTTCCCCCGGCGATACTATCGAGTTGACCATCGAAAAATTGGGCACGCTCACAAACACAATCAAGAGGACATGACATGGTTGACATCACTTTGGATAACGCCCCAGATCGCACCGAAGTTCAGTTTAATTGTAACGGACAGGCTACCGGTAAAATGCGCAATGAACTTAATGTCACCATGGTAAAACCCATGGTTGAGAAATTTAAGCTGGCTTCCGATGAGGGCCCGTTTCATGGCGGTGACGCGACGGCTCCTCCGCCATTAGCTTTGTTTGTTGCGGGCCTGACCGGATGCATCATGACCCAGATACGTGCCTTCGCAAAACGGCTGGATGTCACCATAGACGATCTGAGCGTAGAAACACGCGTTGTGTGGGATTGGGCTAAAGCAGGCCCGGTTTATGAGACAGGCCCCAAAAGTTTCGAGATTGATATCATCCTTGATAGCCCCGACCCACTGGAAAAAACCATGGAGCTGATTGAGACGGCAAAAAAAGGGTGCTTTTTGGAGCAAACTCTGGGCGTGGCGAACACCATTAATCACCGGATCAAAACTGTAGATGGATTCATAGATGTTTGATATTGAGTTGGTGATAGCGTTGGGGGTTATCACGCCGTATCCCTTTGCCCGTAGCATCTCCAATAAGTAGAGACTCTAAATTGTTTTGGTGCCTTTTCGACTTTATACGGTGCCTTTAAACAGAACATTTTGATCGAGCAGATATCGTGCAAACAGCGGAAGGCTAGCGCCTCCCAGAGCACGCGCGCCACTTCCTATAACACCTTCCAGCACATGAGGTTCCTTGATTCCCTGAAGGTCGAGTTTTCCGAGCTTCTCGATGGTTGCGCTCACCAACCGGGAACGGACATCCGGTGGAAGCTCTCCATCGATAATGGCAGCTTCAAAATCAACGACTGAACAGGCCGACGCTATGGCTGCGGCAAGATATTTTGCAGTCGTCTCAATCCACTGATCCAAAATGCTGCCGAATATGCTCCAGTCATCGGGTTGGAGCCAAATTGGAGAACAATCAATACCGGAAGCCTGAAGCATTGCTTCCAGCGTAAAAATAGATGCGTGATCTATAAGTTGCGCTGCGTGGCCGGAAGGATTAGTTACCGGCATGGACCCCAGTGCTCCTGCATTGCCAGAACGACCGGAATAGACGCTGTGATTTAAGACAATGCCGCCGCCAATAAAGGTCCCAATGAAGAAATAGACAAAATCTGTCAGTTCCGCTCCCCGTCCGAATACAAGTTCAGCACCACATGCGGAAGTCGCATCATTTTGGAGGAATGTTGGTAAATCGCTTACTGCGGCAAGTTCAGAATTGAAATCGATGTCTCGCCATGCATCCATTGCGGATTCCGGAGCACCAACTTTTTCAGCCCAGTTCCATAGTTCGAAAGGCATAGAAACGCCAATACCGGCGATGCGGGTTTGCGTTTGTTTGGGTAGTGAGTCTGAAAGTTCGTCAATTCCGGATTTATAAAATTCCAGGATCTCTCGGGGAGTTGGGTAGGAATAGCTCAGCTTGAGGGCTTTTTTTGCATGGCCCAAAAAATCGACCAGAATGAGGTCAGCGCTGCGCCGTCCAATTTTTAGTCCGATTGAATAAACCCCATCGGGGTCAAGCCGCATGGGGATGGATGGTTGCCCAACTTTTCCCCGTTGAGGTTCTCCGCGGAGCAGCAACCCGTCCTTCTCCAGCGAGCGCATGATGACAGAAACAGTTTGTGCGGATAATCCTGACCGACGTGCAATTTCTGATTTGGCCAGGCTTTTGTGGCGTCGAACGAGAGACAGAACCAATCTCTCGTTGTGATCGCGCACACGGCTTTGGTTGGCCCCACCACTGGGATCAACTATATTTTGAGCCCGCAATTCCAACATCGAAAAGCATTTCCCCTAGTTACATAAGGCACTACTTGCCATATTTTTTAACACAGCAAAACCCACAGAACCGTTGCACATAACCAATAAATAAATCAACTTGATTTATTTATTGACATCAACTCGTGATTTGTGGAAACTTATTTGTGGGGAGGAGTACTCGGCGTGCTTCAATTCCCACTTGAGCATTTGTTTAATTCAGGCAAATGAAAGTACTGACGCCGATCTTATTTTACCGGGAGGACCGAACCGTGAAAAAATCAATTATTAAACTTACACTTGGAGCTCTGGCTCTGACTGCCATATCAGTAAGCAATGTGTATGCAGCCGATACAGCCGCCTGTTTGATCACAAAGAACAACACAAACCCTTTCTTTGTAAAAATGAAGGAAGGCGCTGAAGCCAAGGCAAAGGCAGCTGGGATCGCGCTGAGCTCGTATGCCGGCAAAGTGGATGGCGATGCCACACCACAAATTACTGCAATCGAAAATTGCATTGCTGCTGGTGCAAAGGGCATATTGATTACACCTTCGAACGATTCAGTAGCTCCCGCATTGAAAAAAGCCCGCGCTGAAGGCATTCTCGTAATTGCCCTCGACACACCGCTTGCAGACGTTGAAGCTCAAGACATCACTTTTGCGACCGATAATTTCGAGGCTGGCCTGCTCATCGGTAAATGGGCAAGGGCAAAACTGGGTGACGCGGCCAAAGACGCTAAAATTGGCATGTTGAACATAAACAAAGACAATATCTCTGTAGACGTTCAGCGGGATACCGGTTTTCTAGTTGGTTTCGGAATTGAAGTTCCTGATCTGAAAATCATGGGTTCTGAAACTGATCCCCGCGTAATTGGGCACGAGTCATCAGGAGCAAACCCTGAAGGTGGTGTAAAATCAGTTGAAAACCTGCTCGCAAAAGAACCCGATATGAATGTGATTTTCACCATCAATGAACCAGCTGCTGAAGGTGCATACCAAGCATTGAAAAAGGCCGGTAAGGAAAAAGGCGTGCTTATCGTGTCTGTAGACGGTGGTTGCCCGGGTGTTGCCAGTGTTAAATCCGGTGTCATCGGTGCGACTTCTCAACAATATCCTCTTTTGATGGCATCAAAGGGTATCGAAGCGATTGCGGCATTTGCGAAAGACGGCACCAAGCCGTCAGCATCCAAAGGCCTTTCATTTTTCAATACTGGTGTAAATCTGGTAACAGACCAACCAGCAGACGGCGTACCATCAATCGATACCACCAAGGGTACAGATCTTTGCTGGGGCTAGTACCTGGATCATTCTTGACTGATAGTTCAAAGGGCGGCAATATTGCCGCC
>JASFYT010000066.1:0-26614 GCA_045047085.1 Rhizobiaceae bacterium
CATTGGCGATCGCCAATGAGGTCGCTCTGAAATTTAAAGAGACCTGCCAGATACACGCCGAGGCCTATTCATCCGCTGAAGTACTGCATGGTCCCGTCTCGATTGTTGGCAAAGATTTCCCGGTTCTGGCGCTTGTTGCTCGCGACGCGGCAGAACCTTCCATCATTGAAACGGCTGATCTACTGAGCGTCCAGGGAGCCCATATATTTGCTACCACCGACAAGACCACCGAAGCACGACCATTGGACTTCATTGAGGCCGGGCATGCTCTCACCGATCCGCTTTTGCTGATCATTTCGTTTTATGCATTCATCGAAAAGCTGGCACGTCAACGAGGCCTCAATCCCGATGTGCCACCGAATCTGAAAAAAGTCACAGAAACCCTATGAGTATTACCAAAGCGATTATCGGAGCAGATATATTTGATGGCGCAACCCATCATTTGAATTCCGCATTGGTTGTATCAGATGGCAATGTATTGGAAATCACTACTGGGCAGAAACTTCCAGATGACTGTGAAATTGTCCGGTTGGATGGGGGGCTGATCGCACCGGGATATTTGGATTTGCAGGTCAATGGTGGCGGCGGTGTTCTTCTAAACGAACAACCAGATGTTGACGGCATTCGCACCATGTGTGCTGCCCATGCTCAGTTCGGAACCACCGCTATGTTGCCAACATTAATCACAGACAGGCCGGATATTACCGAGCGAGCGATTGCCGCAGGGATAGAAGCATACAAGCATTCCGTCCCGGGATTTATTGGACTACATCTGGAGGGGCCTCATCTATCGATTGCCAAAAAAGGTGCCCATGCACCCGAATTGATCAGGCCAATGACGGATGATGATTTAAATCGCCTGATACAGGCCAAGGAGAGCCTGCCCTATTTGATGACGACGGTAGCACCGGAAGCAATCTCCAATGAGCAGATTTCACGGCTTTCCAGTGCCGGAATTAATGTTAGTCTGGGCCATACAGATACAAGTTTTGTCAGGGCTAGCTCGGCAATTGAAGCAGGCGCGCGGTGTGTAACCCATCTTTATAATGCCATGAGTCCCCTCACCCACAGGGATCCGGGACTTGTCGGCGCAGCGCTTGTGCGGGGTGATGTTTTTGCCGGGTTAATTGCCGATGGATATCATGTCGATCCAGCCGCAATTTCAATCGCACTGGCTGCAAAAAACAACCCCGGAAGAATATTTCTGGTGACCGACGCCATGTCGACTATTGGAACTGACATGACATCACTCACTTTGAATGGCCGGAATATCCGTCGCGAGAATGGATGTTTGCTGCTCGAAGATGGCACCCTTGCAGGTGCCGATCTGGATATGGCGTCTGCGGTACGTTTCATGCATTCAAAAATCGGATTGCCAGCAGATGAAGCCCTAAAAATGGCGTCGCTCTATCCGGCCCAATGCATTGGTGCAACCGGTGAATTCGGTACTTTGAAACAAGGTTCACACGCCAACTTTGTGCACCTCGCAAAAGATTTGCAGATTCAACAGGTCTGGCAAAACGGTAAATCTATTACGCTTAATCTCGATGAGCCCGGTGTCTGAGCAGCTATAAAACCCTAATTGTTCTTTTGCGAAATATCCCAGAATAACCCGGCCATGTTGCGCAACGCATCGCGTGATATGGATTTTAGAATGTGCTCGTTGGGGGCATGCTGGGAACAACCGGGATAGGAATGGGGCACCCATACGGTTGGCAGACCAAGCGTTTCACTAAAGCTGTCATTGGGAAGCGATCCGGCAAGATTGGCCAGCACATGGGGTGCCTTACCACTCGTCTTTTTGATGGATTGTGCAGAAAACTGCACCCATGGATGGGTTGGGTCAAGGCGCGTTGCTGCGAAAAATCCCCGATCAGCGGGCACGACTTCCACGTTGGAAAATCCGGCCTCGTCCAAATGTTGTCGCAGGGCCGGTAAAATTTCATTCACATCGGTTCCTACCACATAACGCAACTGGCAATGGGCAGAAGCATGGCCGGAAATTGCGTTGACAGGCGCCTCGGGCACTCCGCTTTTCATCGCTAAAATCGCAAAAGAGTTCCAACCGAATGCCCGCTCGGCAGCGTTCAGACCTTCCTCTCCCCAATTTTCAGAAATCTCAGGCCCTTCGCCGCCGACAGGCAAACCTTTCAACCCATCTCGAATATCTTGGGTCAGGCTTGTTGGTCGCCATGCAGGAATCTTTATTTGACCGCGAGCATCGGTGATTGTTGCAATTGCCTGCGCCAAGATTATCGCCGGATCGGCTAACAATCCTCCCCAATTTCCCGAATGGTGGGCACCTTCGCGCAAGTTAACTTGCAGGTCAAAATTTAACCCACCCCGCGTGCCCATAAACAGGGTTGGCGTATCGCGTTGTAATCTTGGGCCATCAGATGCAATCAGCACATCTGCGCTGAGCAGTTCTTTGTGGCTTTCGAAAAAGGCTTTCAATCCGGCAGAGCCGGTTTCTTCTGATGTCTCGATTACCACTTTGACATTAAAGCCGAGCGCGCCACGTTCCTTTATCAGGCAAGACAGGGCTTGCAGATTGATAAGATGCTGACATTTATTATCTGCGGTACCGCGCCCATAAATTTTCTCCCCTTCAACCACTACCTTGAACGGGTGCAAACCTTCGCGCCATTGGTCAGTTTGTGCGCGTATGACATCGCCATGTCCGTAGGTTAGAACTGTGTCGAATTGAGGATTCTCTATCCGCTGTCCGACAAGGATGGGACCGCCGCGGTCATCTGTGTTTTCATAAATTTCGCACTCAAACCCCATACCGGTTAGAAGGGGTTCCATTTCCCGGGTGAGATAGTGACGTAATTTCGGCTTTTGATCTGGGTTTTGGCTTTCAGTTTCAATCGCTACCAAGCGAGTTAGATCAGCTAAAAAATTACCGTTGTCAAAATAGGCTTCGGCCCGTTGAATTGTACCTTCACGCGTTGCCATTTTATGTATTATCCTCAGTGACAGCATCTCCCCACGGAGACATTATTTCGGTGCAACCCATATTCTTGCCATCAACCCGCATGACACCTGCCGGGCATGCAAAGGCATAAGGGAATACGGTTCGTTTCGTTGTCACGACCTCATGGTTCGCTGAAAGCGTTTGTAGTATATCTGCAGAAAGCATCTCATCTGCCACCACGATATCTCCTCCGGAAGCGTCAATGCGCGGGTGGTGAAATGCTTCCTCCAAACTCATGTCATAATCTGTAATGAAGGACGCAAGTTGCGCAACAGCGGGCATAATTTTCCGCCCGCCGGATGCACCAATTGCAAACATGCTGGCATTCTTCTCACCCAGAATGGGGCACACATTCATCAAGCAGGTTTTATCTGGTGCAATGGAGTTTGGGTGTCCAGGTTCCGGGTCAAACCACATGATGCCATTATTCATCAGGAAGCCGGTTGAGGGCGAAACAACGCGCGAACCAAACAACGACAGCAATGTTTGCGTCATTGAAACCATATTGCCATGGCGATCAACAATTGAAAAATGGGTGGTACATGACGGCGAATGAGGGGCATCCTGATCGCCCATTGTTTTTAATCTGTCAGCATATGCGATTTGTAGAGCATTGGCATAGTTTGAAAATGCTTCACCATCAGGCCGGGAACCCGGTGAATAATTATCTTCCAATTGCCTAAGCGTATGGGCAAGGGTTGGCCCGGCTGTTAAATCAGGAACCGCAAAAAGCGTCGCATCGCGATAGGAAATTTCCAGTGGGTCTTGCGCGCAGGCTTTATAGGCCGCTAGATCCTCGAGTGATAAAAACCCGCCCTTGGCCTGCACGTCATCAACCATTGCACGAGCGATTTCACCCTCGTAGAAATCACGCGGTCCGGCTTCTGCCAACTGCGATAAAGTATTCGCCAATTTTGATTGGTCGAGGCGTTTTTCTGCAAGTGCCGTCCACCCGGCAATTGTCGGCCAGCTGCCATCTTCCAAAAATAGATCGGCGGCATCTTTATCCTTGCTCAATGCCCGGGTTGCTGAAGCAATGATAAGTGCTGCATACCAATCCACTTGCAAACCAGTGCGGGCTTCTGCCACAGCTGGTTGCAACAAATCACGCCATGGGAGTTTGCCATAAGTATTATGTGCAAGTTCAATTCCTGCGACGACACCTGGAACAGCAATAGAAAGTGGGCCTTCAACATTTCGGTCATCGATTACTGATTTCCATGGAAACAGATCGGAGGACCTTCCACTATCGCTCAAAGGGAAAGCTGCCACGTCGAGGGATTTGGGTGATTTCATTCCGTACCAAATGGCATGGGCTTTTTGTTCATCAGCCCGCCATACCATCATGGCACCACCACCCGCTGGGCCACTCATCCAAGGTTCAAGGACACCAAGCGCAAATGAAACTGCGACGGCTGCGTCCACAGCATCGCCCCCATTTTCCAGAACCTGCGCACCGATCTTTGCAGCCTTTGCATGTTGCGCAGCCACAACCCCATTGCTTGTAATTGTTACTGATTTACGTACCGATTGCGATCGGGAAAAATTATTGCTCAAGGGATGCACCCTCCAGTTCTTCTGCGGTGAATGTCGGGACTTTCCAATGTTGGCCGGGTTGAGCTGAAAGAAGCGTGCGGGTATATTCGTGGCTTGGGTTGCCAAACACCTGATCAACTGTTCCTCGCTCGACGATTTCGCCATCCTTCATCACCAGAATATTATCGCAAATTTGTGCAGCAACCCTAAGATCGTGGGTGATGAAAAGTATCGTCAAGCCAAACTCGTCTCTGATCTCTTTCAGGAGGTTGAGAACTTCTTTTTGAACAGAAACATCAAGAGCCGAAACGGCTTCATCTGCAATCAGTATTTTTGGTTCCACTGCGAGCGCACGCGCGATGCAAATTCTTTGACGCTGGCCACCGGAAAATTGTGCAGGATATCGGTTGAGGATATCTTCATCCATACGAACGATTTTCAATAACGCCTTGGCTTTTTCCAACGCATCAGCGCGGCTCATACCAAAATTGCACGGCCCTTCAATCAACAAATCACCAATAGTGCGGCGGGGGTTGAGAGAGCCATAAGGATCTTGAAAAACAATTTGAATGTTCTTGCGATGGGCCCGCAATTGAGCGCGGCTAAGTTTGGCAAAGTCAAACCCGTCCATATCAATCTTGCCAGAATCTGGATCAAGAAGACGTATGAGGCAGCGTACGAGCGTTGTTTTGCCTGATCCGGATTCTCCAACAATCCCGATTGTTTCACCTTTACGGACTTCGAAATTTGCATCCTGAACAGCCATAACCGTGCGTTCAGGTTTAAAAAACGTACTCTTCGTATGAAAGGTTTTATCCAGTCCACTAACCGACATTACAGTTTTTCGATCGGTTAGATCATTCTCGCCTTGATCGCGTTTTCGAGGCACCGCATCAATCAAGGAACGGGTGTAAGGATGTTTCGGTCGATTAAGAACATCATCGGCTGTACCCTCTTCCACTATCAAGCCATGTTGCATTACAATCACGCGATCAGCAATCTCAGCCACCACGTCGAAGTCGTGCGTTACAAACATGATACCTGCATCGTGTTTATCTTTGAGCTGTTTAATCAAATTCAGGATTTGAGCCTGTGTCGTAACGTCGAGCGCTGTCGTCGGCTCATCGGCAATGAGCAATTTGGGTTCCAGTGCCAAGGCCATGGCAATCATGACACGCTGACGTTGGCCACCGGAAAGTTGATGCGGGTATGAAAAATATAGCCGCTCGGGGTCGGGTAATTTCACCTCGCGCAACAGATCAAGCGTTCTTTCTTTTCGCTCAGATTTGCTCATGGAGCGATGTGCTTGAAATACTTCTTCGATCTGATCCCCTACGATGTAACACGGGTTAAGTGCGGTCATTGGCTCTTGAAAAATCATCGCCATACGATCACCACGCAGGGCATTACGTTGTTTCTCATTGAGGTCTAAAAGGTTGCGGCCCTCGAACCAGATTTCACCAGCTTCGGGTTTCAGCACACTGGGTAACAGACCCATGGTGGCAAATGAGGTAATGGATTTTCCGGAGCCAGATTCTCCCACCACGCAAAGAATTTCTCTGGGACGAATTTCCAGCGTTAGATTCTCGATTGCAAAACGCCGGTCGCCACCCTTTGGCAAGCCAATGGACAGGTTTCGAATGGAAATAACGGGTTCTTTTTTCTTAGCCATATCCGCCCCTAATTTCGACCTTCGGGTGCTGTAACATCACGCAGCCCATCGCCTAGCATATTGATAGCGAGCACCAGCAAAAACAGAGCTATGCCCGGTATTGTGATCATCCATGGCTCGAACAACAACATATCCTTACCCTCAGCAATCATCAGCCCCCAAGAGGGAACGGGCGGTTGTACGCCCAGTCCGAGAAAAGACAGTGCCGCTTCAAGAATTATCGCATGCGCCATTTCGAGCGTAACCACGACGATCAAATGATTGGCAACGTTTGGCAAAATATCTTTGATAAGCAATCGCGGCAGGCTGGCACCTAGAATTTCACCTGCGGCAACATATTCCATCGTTCTGACTTGCATGGTAGCCGCGCGCAGGACGACCGCAAAACGATCCCACAGCAGGAGCCCTAATACAGTCACAACGACAAATAGCGAGCCACCAAATAGAGCAACCACAGCCAGTGCCACCAGTACAACTGGAAGTGCCAGACGGACATTGATAAGGAAGGTTACCACCATATCCACACGGCCACCGAAATAGCCGGCAGCTATACCAAGGGTTGTGCCAATCACACCCGCGATTGCAGCTGCAACGAAACCAATCAGCAAGGAGACTTGCGCGCCATAAATAAGGCGGGAAAGAAAATCACGTCCTAAATGATCAGTGCCAAGAATATGATCCCAGCCGCCGCCCAAAAATACCGGAGGCTTCATTCGCCCCAGAAGATTTTGAGCAAAAGGATCGTGAGGTGCAAGCAGAGGCGCAGCCAATGCGATACAGATCAAGAGTAGAACAACACCAGCGCCAAAAATTAGGCCTTTGTGGTGTCGGGCGCGATTCATCATAGCTTCGCGCGGAGACATTGCGGGTGTCTTGCCTGTTGTCTTATCCGAGGGAGCGATGTTGGTATCGAGGGTTTGTGTCATCATCCCACCCTCATGCGCGGATCTAGCCACGCGTTGACGATATCGGCCAACAAAGTGAACATGATATAAAACATTGAAAACACCAGGATCAGAGCCTGAATTGTGGGCAGATCATTTCGACCTATGGATTCCCAAGCTAAATAACCTGCACCATGCAGGGCAAAAATTGATTCAACCACAATCGATCCACCCAACATGAACCCCATTTGCACGGCGGCAAGCGAGACAACAGGAATGATGGCATTGCGCAATGCGTGTTTGAATAGAACTTTGCGTTGGCTAAGCCCTTTGGCTTTTGCTGTACGAATGTAATCGGCCGATAAAACCTCCAGCATACCTGCACGCGTTAAACGCATAATGGCTGGCATGGCATAATAGCCCAATACAATTGTTGGAAGAATGAAGTGACGCCATGATGTTGTGCCGGAAGCAGGCAGCCAGCCAAGGTTGATCGAGAATACTACAATCAGAATGAGGCCAAACCAGAAGCTTGGCATTGCCTGCCCGACGACGGACAGAAAAAGCGATAAGCGGTCAACAAGTGAGTTTGGCCGAAGCGCTGCAACGACGCCAAGAGGGATAGCAACGAGCAGAGCAAAGCTGATACCGCAAATACCCAATGTCATCGTGACAGACAGGCGGCTCCAAATTAAATCAGAGACGGGTATGCCAAAATAATAGCTTTTCCCAAGGTCGCCTTGAATCGCACTGAAAAGCCAATCCGCATATTGCACAATCATCGGGCGGTCGAAGCCGTAGAATTCCCGAATGGCAGCAACGTCGGCATCTGTGGCAGATTCACCAGCAATGGCAGCGGCAGGATCACCCGAAATAAAAAGAAGACTGAAGCTGATCGCAGATACAGTCAGGGCAACAAGGACAGCCAGTCCCAATCGCTTCAAAATATAACTAAACACTTCCGCCCCTTTTATATCACGGCATGGAATTATTAGACAGAGACTGCCTCCGGGCGTCCATTACGACGCCCGGAGGCAAATTATCTATTTCCATTTCATCGTATTGAAGCGAACTACCTCATCGGAAGTTGGCTTAAACTCAAGGCCTTTCGTATACACGTAATTGGTGTTGTACGAAAATAGCGGTGCCCAGAATGCCTGCTCTGAAATCCTCTGTAATGCCTTGGAGTAGTTCTCACGACGAACGGCTGAGTCCGTTGATGAATCAGCAATATCCAGTAGCTTCTTAACTTCTTCATCGCGTGCATCATCCAGTGATCCATGCTTGAAGAACTGGCTGGTGATTGCTGAGACATCATTGATTGAATAGGAACCCCAGGTTTGGAACGTAATTGGCGTACCTGATTTTTTACGCAAATCGCGCAAGGCTGCATATTTCAACATGTTGAAATTTGTTTCGATCCCAACATCCCGCAAATAGTTTGCCATGGCTTCTGCATAATCACGGTTGCGATAGGCATAAAACTCAGTTTTAAAACCATTGGGGTAGCCTGCTTCTGCCAACAATGCCTTGGCTTTTTCGGGGTCATATTTGTAAGAGACAAGACCATCTTGTTCGCAACCGAACTGGCTTGGGAAACAAGCACTATCGACTACTTTTGAACGGCCTTTTAACAATGCCTTAACGATTGTTTCGCGGTCGATTGCGTGGGCAACGGCCTGACGCACACGAATATCAGTGAAAGGATTATCCTTCCCTGTACGTCCGGCTGCATCCATTGAGATATATCCGATACGCATGGTGCTTTCATTGGACACGGTGAATTTATCCATCGATGTCAATTTTTCCGCCTGATCAGATGGCACCTGCCAGATAAAATCCAACACGCCGTTGAAAAGTTCAGCAATCTGTGTGTTTACATCTGGAATGGTACGGATATCTAGTTTTCCAATAGACGCCTTGCTTTTTGGTCCATCGTGATAGCCATCGTATTTTTCCATCAAATATTGTTTGCCAGAATCAACTTTTGTTACTCTATACGGGCCAGTTCCAACTGGTTTAAGCCCCATTCCTGTTGGGCCAACCTTTGCATAATATTCGTTTGGATAGATAGAAATTGGACCGGCAAGAAACTCAATTGCAGCCGGAAAAGCTTTTTTCAGATGAATGCGAGCGGTAAATTTATCAATTTTTTCAGCGCTTTTCATCCAGTTAACATTACGCTGGGTCTTAACACCATTTGCTTTATCGGAAACGAAATTAATCGTGTAGACCACGTCATCGGCGTCGAATTCTTCGCCATTGTGAAATTTTACGCCTTCGCGCAATTTGAATTCGAGAGTTAGATCGTTGACCCATTTCCACTCGGTGGCCAAATTGCCATGATACTTTCCATCTTCAGGATCACGATAAATAAGGCTGTCCCAAATAGCGCGTTGGAGCAATATTCCCTCGCGCGCTGAGTTGAAATACGCATCGACATTTTCCACTTCCTTACGCAGAGCGATGCGTACGGTATCATCTGATTTGCCGGCAAATGCGGCATTTGATGTTAGCAATATTGCTGGAAGAGCTGCCAAAATCGCAATTTTTGCCACACCTCTCTTTATAAATTTATTCATTATTATTCCTCCTAAAAATTTTCACAGTACTTCAAAAGCAATGTGCATTATACAAAAGTTCAAGCTACTAAACCGCCGGGCCTTGTCAAGCACCTTGTTGCTGATTCAAGAAAACAATTTCACATGAGAACAATTTTTTAAACATGCAAATGTTGACTGTTGAAAACCATCCAAAATTCAATCCTATTCTTCGCGTTCTCAATGAAATTATTTTGGCAAATGCAACACGCCTTCGCTTGGTAGCCCAAAGGCAATTTTTTCACCAAGCTTGTGAACTGGGTCGGTTGCAAGAGTTGAGGCCTTGATTTCACCCAACGGCGTCTGGAGCACGTATTCGCGCTGCTCGCCAGCAAATGCTACTCCGCTGACAATTCCCTGATGGTCACCAGTCCCGATATTTACGGCGCCTGGACGCCATGCCAGATGCCCCGGTTGTGCCTCAAATGACAGAGGTAGACTACCGTCAGGTCCGAGGACCTTAGCCTCCTCCACCTCAAAAATATTTTCAAAACCAATAAAGTTTGCAGCAAACTTGGTCTTTGGAGCATTGTAGAGTTCGTCCGGTGTGCCAAGCTGCTCAATCATGCCATCATTCATCAACACAATTCGGTCCGCCAAGGCCAGTGCCTCCGTCTGATCGTGGGTAACAAAAACCATGGTAATACCGGTATCGCGCTGAACACGCTGCAATTCCGTACGCATATCCAAACGTAGTCTCGCATCGAGATTTGATAGCGGCTCATCAAGCAACAGAACCTTCGGCTCCATAACCAATGAACGGGTAAGCGACAGGCGCTGTTGTTGCCCACCCGACATTTCGGCAGGTTTTCGGCCAGCCAGATGTGAAAGACCAACTGTTTCCAACCCCTGCTCTACACGGGATGTGATTTCTTCTTTGGGCATTTTTTTCAAACGCAATCCAAACGCCACATTCTCAAATGCTGAGAGGTGCGGGAAAAGGGCATAAGATTGGAAAACCAATCCAATACCACGTTTGTTTGCGGGGATTTTGGTCACGTCAGAACCGTCAATCCAGATTTTTCCCGAACGAGGTGACATTAGACCAGCGATCGCACGCATGGTCGTTGTTTTTCCGCAACCTGACGGGCCGAGCAATGCGATCAATTCGCCCTTTTTGATATCGAGATCGAGGTTGGGAACAACGACGGTTTCTCCATAGGCAAGGGACAGCTTTTGCAAAGATACGAATGCGTTAGACATAGCGAGAGAATCCCAAGAATTTTTCAGCAATAAATACGATGGCCACGGAAAGGAATGCCAGCAATGCTGACAAGGCAGCGACCGACGGATCGTATGTAATCTCCATGTAGGAGAGCATATCAATTGGCAATGTGCGTACACCGGGACCGGACAAAAACAGCGATACAGGCACCTGATTGAAGCTGGTTACGAAGCCGAGAATAAATGCTGCCAATACACCGTTTTGAATATTGGGCAAAACAACGCGCATAAACGCACCAACCCTTGAACATCCTAAAAGGACAGCGGCCTCTTCCATATCACTGCGCAAATTGTCGAGACTGGATGAAACAACGCGCACTGCATAGGGCAAAACAAGAGCGGTATGCGCCAGAAAGAGGGCCAGTGTGACGGTAAAATTCAACGGCACAACGAGATATCGCAATAGCGCAAGGCCTACAATAATACCCGGTACGATTATGGGAGCTGCAACGATGGTCTTGATCGTTTCGCCATAGGGAACCTCATAGCGGCTAATTGCATAAGCCGCCGGAATGCCCAGCAGAAGTGCTGTTATGGTTCCAAAAATTGCCAGAAACATCGAAAGGGCAAAACTGGCCCTGAAGCTCTCGACAGTGAAGACTTTGAAATACCATTTCAATGACAGGCCGTCAGGAGGGAATGCTAAAAAGTCACCAGCGGACATTCCGGCAAAAATGATGATGATAAACGGGCCGATCAGAAACGTAAGTGTGAATCCGATAATCAGTCTTGAGGTCCATTTGGATGTCATTTCATGACCTCGCTGCAGCGATGCGTTTTAGCAGCAAATTTGCTCCAAAACTCATCACCATTAGAATGGTCGCTATAATACCGGCTGACACAAAATCATTGGCTACATTCACGCGTTGATAAAGGAGCGTTTCCAGCATCAAAACTTTTGAACCGCCCAAAATCGCAGGGGTGATATAGGCGGTTAACGAGCCGGTGAATACGAGGGTGCCGCCTATGACCAACCCATCCTTGGTCAGGGGAAGGATTATTTTGGTGAACACCTGAAACCAATTGGCGCCCAGAACGCGCGCGGCGGGGATAACATCTTTTGGCAGGTTTTCCATGGCGCTAACCAATGATATAATCATCAGCGGCAGGAACAATTGTAACAGGCCGATAAAAACAGCGGTTTCTGTAAAGAGAATACGGATCGGGGTATCGCTAAGGCCAAGCCCCAATATTGTATCGTTTACAATGCCTGTACGGCCCAGAATTACGATCCATGCATAGGTTCGCGCAACTGGTGATATCATCAGGGGTAAAATAACAAGACCGAATACACGGCCACGGTTTTTTCCATCAAGATTTACGATGCAAAAGGCGCAGGCATAGCCAATTATTGCACTGACAAGCGCCACCAGAAATCCAAGTTTCAGTGTTCGCAGAAAGACTGTTTGATTGAGAGGGCTCGTTGCAAAATCGATGTAACCTTGCATCGAAAACTGGCCATCAACCTTAAAGGCTTCGGACAGTAATATTCCCACCGGGAGCAGGAAAAGAAGGGTGGTAAAAATGGCCGCAGGTAAGACGAGCGCCAATCCCTCCTTATTGTTTTGAAACATAAAAAACTCCCAGCTTCATTGCGGGCAACGCAACAAAACGCTGCCCGCAAATAGCATATTAATTGACGACTTTTTCGTTCCATTGCTTAAGCCATGCATCGCGGTTATCGATAATAGCAGCGGGATCAAGCATCTTCAGTGAGTTGATAAGGTCTGCACCATAGGTCAGGCTTTCTGCAATCTCATCGCTGACGACAACTTTGGCATTTGCCGGACTATCCAGTTTCTTTTCTGCTACCCGGGTTTGGACTTCGGTTGAAAGCCAGTAATTCATGAACTGATAGGCAAGTTCTTCGTTGCCATTGCCCTTGGTCATGAGCATTACGTTCATGCCGCCGGTCTGACCTTCTTTTGGTTCAGCCCATTTGAAAGGGAGTTTAGCGCCAGAAAAACGGCTCCATGCGAAGCGTCCGATTGGTGCCGCGATTACTTCTTCTTGCAGCATTAGCTGGACCAGTGCTGAAGAACGACCGTAGAAAGTCACAATGTCTTTTGCGTGCTTGCCGACTGCATCAATTGTTTTGGTGAATTTGATGTCATCGCCACCCAATGCCTCGCCAAGCATGTGCAAGGTCAGCGGTCCCTGTGTGCCTGTAATATTTGGCAGAGCGACACGGCCTTTCAAATCATCTGAAAGCAGATCAGCCCAACTTTTAATGTCTACCAAATCAGAACGATAAACGATGGAGGTCGCATAAAATCCATAGCCAATAGCAAAGTTATCACCGATGGGGTTTTTCGCAGATTCGTAGAGATCGGCATGGCTTGGAATTTTTGAAATATCAAGGGACTGAAGCAATCCTTTACGAGCAAGAGCAAGCGCATCATGTGATGACATCACCGCCACATCGATTATTGGATTGCTGGCATTCGCCTCGATCTTGGCCATTCGCTCGACGCTTCTTCCGGTCTCAACCACGACTTCGCATCCGCATATTTTTTCAAAGGGATCAAAGACTGCTTCCGTCATGGCATCGGTTCCAAACGAATAGACAGATATTGTCAGTTTTTTATCGGCGGCACTTGCTACGCTGGCCATGAGGGCAAGCGCTGTACCTAAGGCTAAAATTTGTTTCATATCAATCTCCTTATTGTGTTGACTGTGTTAATTGTTGCGTTGATTCACGTAGAATTATTCCCATCTCCACCACGCTTGATGAAGGCTGCTCGCCATCCTGCTGAATGGCAGAGTTCAAATGGCCAACAGCGCGCCGAGCAAGCTCAGCTGTATCGGGTATAATAGTTGATAAAGTTGGACGTACCGCTGTCCCCAGAGGCAAATTATCAAAACCAATGACGCTCAGTGCGTCCGGGCATCGCACACCCGATCTGCCTGCTTCCGTGATGATGCGAAGAGCTAACATATCGGATACTGCCAAACAGGCCGTTATGCCCTCTTGATGCTTGAGAACCAGATCAGGAAACTTCTCATTTGCCCAACAGATTTCAAACTTCGCAGCCCCGGTTAGAATATCCTTCATTCCGTCAATTCGTTCTTTTTGAACCGGAGACATCGGGTCCTCACCGACCAAAAGAAAACTGCGATGGCCCAAATCAAAAAGGGCCTGCGCCGACAAGCGGCCGCCTTGTCGGTGGTTGGCAGCAACATTACTCTTAGGGTCGTTTGGCGTGCTGACAATAGCTGTAGGCACTTTGGATGTACTCGGATTACTACTGCGCGTAGGGACAATAATGATACCGTCGACCCCGCGCTGGATGAGCTGTTCGATAGCAGATTTTTGTCCAGCTTCGGTGCCACGACTGTCGGAAATAAGAATACCATAGCCGCATTTTTCAGCTTCCGTTTCAACACCATGGGCAAAATCTGGAAATACGGGATGGGTGATATCAGGAATAACAAGGCCAAGAATACCGCTGCGACCGGTTTTGAGCGCACGCCCTGCGGCACTTGGAAAATACTCGAGCTCTTCGGCACGGGTAGTCACAAGCCGGATCACATCTGCAGAAACGCGCCCCTTGCCTGTTAGAGCATTGGAAACCGTTGCAACAGATATTCCAAGCTCACGCGCAATTTGCTTTTGATTTACCAAACTCATACCCCTATGATGATTAAACGATTAATCAAGAATGTGGGCGGAATGTCAAGTCCATAGCAATTCTTGCCAAAACCCCTTATTGCGGGTGCAGCTGGAAGGTCCAAACGATGCGCACTCTTATTAAGAACGCCCACATCCTCACAATGAACGCCGATCTCGATGAATATGAGCAGGGTTGGATTATCTTGGAGGACAAATTGATTTCGGAATTGGGAGAAGGTGATTGTTCGGACCTGACCAAGCCTGTAGACACTGTTATTGATGCCGATGGCGATTTGGTAATGCCCGGAATGGTCAACACCCATTGCCACATGTCGATGACACTATTTCGTGGGTTGGGTGAAGATGTTGATGATCGGCTTTTCCGATACATTCTCCCTCTGGAGCGTGAGGCCATCACACCGGAAGTTGTACGTGTGGGTGCGCAGCTTGCTGCGCTGGAGATGCTTCTGGGCGGGGTAACCACCACAGCTGACATGTACTATTTTGAGCAGGAGGTTGGACGGGTTCTGGATATTGCCGGTATGAGGGGCGTTGTTGGACAATCGCTTGCTGATTTTGACCCGCCTGACCATAAAAGCTTCGATGAAGGATTCGCACTCGTTGATGCGTTGCTTGACGAGTTTCGGGATCATGATCGAATAATTGCATCAATCGCTCCCCATGCTCCATATTCAACAGGCCCGGCGATTATGGAGCGCGTTGCGCAATATGCGTCTGACAATTCAAATGTACGTATTCAGATGCATTTAGCAGAGATGAAATCGGAAATGGTATGGTGTGCGGAGAACCACAATTGCCGGCCTGTCGAATTGGCGGACAGAGCGGGCATACTCCAGCCCGGTGCGATTATGGCACATTGTCTTGAATTAAACCCAGATGAGATCGAAATATTGTCAGAGCGGGGAATTACGGTTGCCCATAACGCACGATCAAACGCTAAAGCTGGAAGGGGCATCGCTCCGGTTGAGGCGATGCGCGAAAAGGGCATTCCTGTAGGGTTGGCAAGCGATGGTCCGATGAGTGGTAATACACTCGATATTCTTGCGCAAATGGCTCCTGCATCGATGTTTGCGAAATTACTTGGGGGAAGCCGCGGATGTTTGCCAGCTCGCGAGATTGTCAAAATGGCAACACTCGAAGGTGCAAGAGTGCTGGGCCTTGATAGAACGATTGGTTCTTTGGAAGTGAACAAATGCGCCGATCTGATCCGTGTTTCCACACGAGCGCCCCATATGACCCCCGTCTACGACATCTATGCTGCGTTGGTATTTTCCGCAAATGCCTCCGATATAGGCGATGTCATGATCAATGGGGAATGGATCATACGCAATGGATCAGCTTTAACCCTCGAACAGCCGAAGGTGTTGAGCGATGCAGCACAAGTGGCTCATCGGTTTGGTCAAACCATTAGACAGATTGATGCTGCTAAAACAAGATGAGAAGTAGCATTCCGGATCTCAATTAAGGTTTAGAAGGCCGCCGAAGGCATATTGAACGACCCGTCGCTTTTTATGAGCCGTTCACACCGCCTACTGAGTGTAGGTAAAAACACGATTCGTTAAAGCCTCAATTTTTAATCAGCTGTATTTACCAATGGCTCTTTCAAGACTGGCAAGACTGGCAAGACTGGTTTGTGCCGACGGTATGCCGATACCTAGAATAATCCCATTCTATTTACATTGAACATAAGGTGCCTTATCGAGTTAGAATTGGGGTCTATTTTCGGTGACGAGAGAGTAATTTGAAATATCTAGGTTCATTGATTGACGTAATTACACCATTAAATTTTTGGTCATTCGGCATCATTGCCACACTTATTTGGATGCCACCTATTGGTTCTCTGGGTTGTGTTATTATTTTCATCATGTCTGTGGTTGCATGGAAAGTATGGATTATTGATGAACAACAAACTGGTTTAACCCCGGTTGAAAATTGGGCTCGGGCGATTATCTGCTATTACTTTTTTTCAGCACTTTTTTGTTCGGCAATAAAGGCTGAACAATTTTCCGATGTCTTCCTTGTTTCGAATAATCTGGGCTTATTGGCCGGCCTCCCTTTGCTGCCGGTATTCAGAAAATATATCGATGACACATGGTTGGATAAAATCGTTATCGCTGTAGCAATTTCCAGCATTATTTTGGCGATTGTCTCACAATTTTCAATGTTAATTGAGCCCAACAATTTGGAGTTGCTTTCTGGTAATTCCCTTATTCTGGCGTATCTGGCGGGGTTCAATGCAATATTTGGTTTGGTTTTTTTCCTAAGCCATAAAAAATTCTCCTGGCTTAGTCTCACGGGTGCAATCTGCAGCATATTTGTATTGATTTTAACAAGTCGCCGTGGCCCGGCTCTGGCGGTTATGGTTGCAATTGTGCCAATTTTTACTTTGACAATCAGACACCATTTTCGAAAAGTTGCTATTCTAGCGATATGCGTTGGTATGGTATTGGGAATTGTCGTTACAATTAGAGGGCAAGCTGTCATCAACTCTGCTCGTTTCGACCATTTTGTGGAAAATATTACGGCTCCACTGGAGACTAAAACCTCCGATGCCAGCATATATATACGGTTTATTATGTATCGGGATAGTTGGGAAGCATTCAAGCAGGCTCCGCTGCTGGGACACGGCCGCCAAAACGTCGCAAAAGCCGCTGCAACTTATAGCCTGCAGGACAATCCAGAGTATCAGAAAATCAATTTTTCACATCTGCATAATGCGTTTTTAACCGAAGCCGTTGCATCCGGTATTTTGGGTGTTATTGGCTTGATCGGAATGTATCTTTTGCCGGTGCTCATTACTTGGCGTTCAACGGAGGTCGTCCGACAATTGGGAATAGGCTATTCAGTCTATTTTTTCTCCTACGGCCTTACCAATGTGGGGTTTTATCACGATGTGACCGTGTTCTCTTATATATTCACAATAGCAATTTTGAATGCGCTTGCCACAAGCAGGCCCAGTATACGCGTTTGAAATTCGCTCCGTTGGAGTAATTGCAAAGGGCAATGGCCGTTTGATGAGTTGTGATTGAGGTTGGGCACAGGTATAGAAGAAATTATGAAAAAATTGAGTCATTGTTGATGAAAAAAATTTTAGTAACCGGGTCCGCTGGATTTATCGGGTTTCACCTCTCCAAATTGCTATTAACGGAAGGTTTTCGTGTAGTCGGTTTTGACGGCATGACTGATTATTATGATGTTCGAATCAAGGAGCGCCGACACCAAATGCTCCTGCAAAATGAACATTTTTCCTGTACCGTCGGGCGACTTGAAGATTTTGAGACACTCAAAAATCTGTGTGATGCTGAAAAACCAGATGTGATTGTACACCTCGCAGCACAAGCAGGCGTGCGTTACTCTATGGAAAACCCACGCGCTTATATAGACACTAATATTATCGGCACGTTTAATGTAATGGAGTGCGCGAAAGAGCTTAAAGTCGATCATTTGCTCATGGCTTCTACTTCGAGCGTTTATGGTGCTAATGAAATAATGCCTTTTGCCGAAACAGAGCAAACTGACACGCCATTGACAATATATGCAGCAACCAAGAAGGCCAATGAGTCCATGGGGCATTCTTATGCCCACCTTTGGGATTTACCGACCACGATGTTTCGGTTTTTCACCGTTTACGGTCCCTGGGGGCGGCCGGATATGGCTCTGTTTAAATTTACCAAAGGAATTTTGGAGAACACGCCGATTGATATCTATAACCATGGTGATATGTATCGCGACTTTACTTATGTTGATGATTTGGTACGTGGCATACGGCTATTGATCGATGCGGTGCCGGTACGGCCTGAAAGCCGCGAAGATATACCTGAGGGAGATAGCTTGTCGCCGGTTGCGCCATACCGGGTCGTCAATATCGGCAATTCGGACAAGGTCCGCCTGATGGATTTTATTGAGGCGATTGAAGCAGAAGTTGGTAAACCTGCTATCCGCAATTTTATGGATATGCAAACCGGTGATGTACCTGCAACGTGGGCGAATGCGGATCTGCTGCAAACCCTCACAGGATACAAACCTGAAACTAATGTTCGCGAAGGGATAAAGCGCTTTGTGGCTTGGTATCGTGAATATTATTCCGTTTGAAAATGAGAAATTGGTAATATGGCAAATTTAGAAACTGCAAAAATTGCTGTAATCGGACTGGGATATGTAGGCCTGCCCCTAGCCGTGGAATTTGGCAAGCTTCGGGCGACCATTGGGTTTGATATCATTCAATCGCGCATTGACGCTTTGCGCGATGGTTTTGATGCAACATTGGAAGTTGAAGCAGATGAAATGCGGGATGCAAAAAACCTCACCTACACAACAAATATTGACGATCTAAAAAAATGTAATGTTTATATCATTACGGTACCAACACCGATTGATGAATATAAACGCCCTGATCTCACTCCATTGATCAAGGCTTCCGAGACAGTTGGCAAAGTTGTCAATGCTGGTGATGTGGTGATCTACGAAAGCACGGTTTATCCCGGTGCCACGGAAGATGATTGTATTCCCGTGGTTGAACGAGTTTCAGGACTCGCCTTCAACAAGGATTTTTTTGCTGGCTACAGTCCCGAAAGGATTAACCCGGGGGACAAATCTCACCGACTGCCCAGCATTAAAAAAGTGACTTCTGGATCTACGCCTGAAATCGCCGAATTTGTCGATCAGCTTTATAAATCAATCATTACCGCCGGCACCCATTTGGCACCAACTATCAAAGTGGCAGAAGCTGCCAAGGTCATTGAAAATACCCAGCGGGATGTAAACATTGCTTTGGTCAATGAACTGGCACTAATCTTCAACAAACTTGATATCGACACTCGCGATGTGCTGGAAGCTGCCGGTACTAAATGGAATTTTTTACCATTTCGTCCGGGGCTTGTTGGTGGCCACTGTATTGGCGTTGATCCATATTATTTGACCCATAAGGCTCAGGCCGTCGGATATTTTCCCGAAGTTGTTCTCGCAGGTCGTCGTATCAATGACGGCATGGGACCTTATGTTGCCAATTGTGTTATCCGCGAAATGATCAAGAAAGATATTACGGTCAAGAACGCAAAAGTGTTGGTGCTCGGGCTGACATTCAAGGAGAATTGCCCGGATTTGCGAAATACAAGGGTTGTTGATGTCATTCAGGAATTGGAGGATTACGGCATCCAAGTGGATGTAAGTGATCCTTGGGCCAACAAAGAAGACGCCCATGCCGAATACGGAATTGACCTAGTAACTCCGGATTTAGCAGATTATGAAACCATAATCTTTGCAGTTGCCCATGATGAGTTTAACCCGGCCCATAACCCTGAGATTGCAGCAAACATTAAATCTGCAAAGGTTTTATACGATCTAAAAGGCCTGTTGCCAAAAGAATTAGGCGCCTTAAGGCTGTAACTCTACCCGGGAAAATACCTGCTGAATTGCTGAACAGGTCTGGTCGATTTCCTGTTGTGTCAATGTGGGATGCACAAGAAACATCAGGCTGGTTTCTCCGAGCTCTTGGGCTATAGGCAAGTTCACACTTGGCCTAAACTCTGTGTCGTCAAATGCCTTTTCCCGATAGACCTCAGAACACGAGCCGGAATAACACGGCACGCCGCATGCAACAATTTCCTCAATTATTTTGTCTCTTGACCAGTTTTTTGTCAGCCGTTCAGGGCGAACATAGACATAGCATTTATAAAAAGCATGTTCATCGGCAATCGGCACTCTGGGCACACGGACTATTTCGGGGAACTGATCGCAGATATCGAGAATTGCTTCAGCATTTTTTATTCGAGCATCATGCCAATCCGGTAATCGCTGGATCTGAATTCGACCGATAGCCGATTGCATTTCCGTCATACGCCAATTGGTTCCAAAGGTATCATGCAGCCACCGATAACCTGGAGGATGCTCACGCTCATAAACTGCCTCATAGCTTTTGCCATGATCCTTGTAGGCCCAAATTCGCCGCCATACCTCCTCATCATTGGTTGTTACCATGCCACCTTCGCCGCCGGTGGTGATGATCTTGTCCTGACAAAAAGACCAAGTACCAATGTGTCCGATTGATCCAACGTGTCGCCCCTTGTAAAGAGCACCGTTTGCCTGTGCACAATCTTCAATAACCTTGAAACCGTGTTCGTTGGCAAGGTCCATAATCGGATCCATATCGCATATCCACCCGCCAAGATGAACGCAGATTACAGCCTTGGTACGAGACGTGATTTTCTTTACAATTGTTTCTGCAGAAAGATTACCGCTGTCGCGATCTATGTCAGCGAATACGGGTGTTGCGCCCGCATTGATCACGCAAGAAATTGACGCGATAAATGTTCGAGGTGTGACGATGACTTCGTCACCCTCGCCAATTTCAAGGACCATCAATGCAGCGTCAAGCGCCAGAGTGCCATTGGCCAAAGCAATTGCATATTGGGCATTGCAACCCTTGGCAAACTCTTTTTCGAACTCTCGTCCCTCGCCACCAGTCCAGTAGTTTACCTTGTTGGATAGAAGTACATCACGGACAGCATCGGCTTCATCATTAGTAAATGACGGCCATGGGGAGAATGGCGTATTCAGCATTCTATAATTATCCTTTTACCAAGGGCATTGCGGGGCAACCAACCACAGTCAATCCATCAGGCACTGGTTTAACTACAACACTGCCTGCACCTACCATTACATTTTTGCCAATGGTTTCACCTTGACGAACAGTAGACCCAGCTCCTATCCAAGTACGGCTTCCCACGGTTACTGTTCCAGATAGAGTAACTCCGGGTGCAATGTGTACGAAATCGCCAATGTTACAATCATGCTCGATGATTGCGCCGGAATTTACCACACACCCTTCACCAAGCGAGGCAAAGGCGTTGATCACTGCATTTGCCATGACAACGATACCAACCCCCAAATTTGCGCGCGGTGAAACACAGGCACTGGGATGAATGATTGTTACTAGCGGAGCATCTACATTGTTGAGTTGTTGTTGCATTTTGCAACGGGTGTCACAATCGCCGATTGCAACAACAACACCATCAAAACTCGAAGCATTTTCAATCAGCATCAATGCGGTACCGGCCACTTCCCAATCGCCGTTTTTGCTTTTCTCAGGCCATGCATCATCAAAGAATGATACTGATGACCACCCCGAAACCAGTGCCAAATCGGCAATAACTCTGGCGTGACCTCCAGCTCCCAATAGGGCGAGTTTTTTCATGATTCATTACCCGTAAATTTTGGCATGGTTGCTTCACCAGATGCAGCAATCCCGTCGCGGTTAAAAACCTTGAATGCCGTCAAAAATAGAACTTTTATGTCCAGCCATATGGACTGGTTCTCAACATACCATATGTCCAGTTTGAATTTTTCATCCCAGGTAATAGCGTTTCGGCCATTGATCTGCGCCCAGCCAGTTATACCAGGTCTGACCGTATGGCGTCGAGCCTGATCAGAGCTGTAAAGTGGCAGATATTCAACCAGCAAAGGCCGGGGGCCGACAAGGCTCATATCGCCCTTAAGCACGTTCCATAGTCCCGGCAATTCATCAAGGCTGGTGGAACGAAGAAATTTTCCAAACCCGGTCAAACGAAGATTGTCCGGTAGCAATTCTCCTGCCTCGTCGCATTCATCGGTCATGGAGCGAAATTTATTGATTACAAACGGCTCTTCATGCAAACCCGGACGGGTTTGTCTGAATAGAACGGGTGCACCCAGCTTTGTTCTAATCAAAACCGCGACGACCAGCGTGACTGGCAACAAAATTGGCGCCAATAGGAGAACAGTGACAACATCGAATAGACGTTTCATATAAGCCCCATTGTCTTAAGAATTACCTGATTGACCTTATGTACATCAAAGCGCTCTTCCGCCATTTCCCGGCTGGATTTTGCCATACTGGATATCAATTCAGGTTTGTCAAGAAATTGCATCATCGCATTAGCCAATGCGTTGGAATTTTTAACAGGCACTAGAAAGCCGTTTTGACCCTCTGTCACAGTATCCCGGCACCCGGGCGCATCTGTGGTAACAATGGGACGTCCAACAGACATGGCTTCGATCACGGTTCGCGGCAAACCCTCATGATGAGAAGGCAGCACATAGATAGCACAATCAGCGAGGGCGGGACGCACATCATCCAAATTCCCAAGATATTCGATTGTTCCTTCATCAATCCAACCATCCAGCTCACTTTGTGAAATTGCTGCGGGATTATCATCAATCCAGCCTGCCAATCGAAATTTAGTTTGCGGATATTGTTTGCACACTTGTCGGGCAGCATCGATATATTCAACGACGCCCTTATCGTGCAAAAGGCGGGCGATCATCAAAAAATTTGGTGCCTTGGGCAAGGGTTTCATGGAAAAGTAATGGAGATCAACGCCAGAACCATTGATTAAAACGGCTTGTTGAGGATTACTCAAGAGACCACGGTTTTGAAAGAAGCGGAGGTTATCCTGATTTTGAAACAGCACGTGTTCAGCGCGTAGTAATCCTAGTCGATAGAGAAAACCGACGACGCTACTAAGTATTTTCCCCTTAAAACCAGCGCCTGAAAAAACATACCCAAGGCCGGTAATCATGGCAAAAAAACGCACGCTAGCCAGCCGCGCAGCAAGGCCACCATAAACTACGGGTTTGATCGTGTAGGCCAACAGGCAATCTGGTTGTAATTTACGCAGCATCCTGACGAGGGTCAGCAAACTGGAAAAATCTCGCAATGGATTAAGACCTGTACGGTCCAACGATACTGCATGATGGGTGACACCCATCGCCCGGAGGTTTGCAACAATTTTTGGCTCCGCAGGTGGTGAAAATGCATGCACATCATGGCCAGCCTTAACCATCGCTTCCAGCATGGCACCGCGAAAATTTATAAGCGAATCCGGATAACTGCCAAAAACAACTACTTTGGCCATGTCATTGCCTGCGGTCTCATTTTTCCAACTCCAGCCAAGCCTGAAACATCAGTACGTTCCAAAGATGATATTGCCAGTTACGCTGACCTGAAAGATGCTCCTGCCATTTCTGGCGTATGGGTGCCGGGTCGAAATAACCTTCCTGTTTTAACCGGTTTTCGTCCAGCAGGTTTTCCGCCCAATCTTTTAGCGGGCCACGAAGCCACCCATCTATTGGAATGCCAAACCCCATCTTGGGTCGTTCAATCAATTTTCTTGGCACATATCTATCGAGCACCTGCCGCAAAACCCATTTTGCCTGACCATCGCGGATTTTCATTGAAAGCGGCAATTGCCAGGCAAATTCCACAACCTTGTGATCAAGAAATGGCACTCTTGTTTCAAGAGACACGCCCATGGCCGCCCGATCAACTTTGGTTAAAATATCATCGGGCATATAACTCATGGCATCCAGATACATCATGCAATGTTCAAAATCACGGGTTTCCGGCCAATTGGTGCGATCAGTGAGAATTGTTGGGGGTTCACTTGAACCGATCACCAAATCTGATGGTTGTCGCCAGTTGGAAACAAGTCCCCAATAAATTTTATCGGGAGAACCTGCCGCCAGAATACCTGCTAGCTTATGCGCTTTGTCTCCAGGCAATGTGACGTTGAAACGTTGGGGCATAATTTTGGACGCATAATCGAAGGCAGTGTTTAGAGTTTTTACTGGGACAGATTTTATGCTACCAGCAACGCCCCGCCAGATAGGTTGAGGAAGGAGCCGAACAATCTTCCAGATCTTATCAACCCAGGAATAGCGATTATACCCGCCAAAAAGTTCGTCTCCGGCGTCACCGGAAAGTGAGACGGTCACATGTTCTCTGGTCATTTGCGATACAAGGAATGTGGGTATTTGTGATGCATCAGAAAATGGTTCGTCATAAAGAGTAGGCAAGCGCGGAATGGCATCCATCGCATCCTTGGGTGACACATAAAGTTCTGTGTGTTGTGTACCTATATGTTTGGCCACGGCCTTGGCGTGCTCGGCTTCATTATACTGTTTTTCATTGAAACCGATGGTGAAGGTCTTTACCTGACGTTCCGACTGCGCTTGCATCATGGCTACTATTGTCGATGAATCTACGCCCCCGGACAGAAACGCCCCGAGCGGCACATCAGACATCATCTGCCCCTGGACTGCTTCTTTGAGTAGGTTGTCCAGATTATCAATTGCTTCTCCATCGCTGCCTGAGAATGGATTTTTAAATCCTTCTTCTGCCACATCATGAAGTGACCAGTATGGAATTGGTTCTGGCAATTTGCCGGGTGATAATTGCCCATCCCCTGCCTCAAGCTTGATAAACGTCCCCGGCAGAAGCTTACTTATGCCCTGATAAATCGAATATGGCGCAGGGATATAATTATGGCGCATGAGAAGAGCCAGCACATCACGATCTATCTTCCCCTCAAAGGCCCTGTGTCCCTTGAGCGCTTTTAGTTCGGAACCAAAAAGAAAGCTGTTTCCCTGCCAGCCGTAATAGAGCGGTTTTTCTCCAAGACGATCTCGCACCAGATAAAGCGCTCTCTTCTGCCGGTCCCACAAGGCAAGCGCAAACATGCCTGTGATTTTTTCCAGAGTTCGTTCGATGCCCCACACTTCGCAGGCAATGAGCAAAGTCTCGGTATCCGAGCGGCCATTCCAGACGGGGTTTCGTCCTGATTGCTCCAGCTCTTCGCGAAGCTTTAGGTGGTTGTAGATCTCGCCATTGTAGGACATGACGAAACGCCCGTCCGCAGACTTCATGGGTTGATGGCCTGCAGACGACAGATCAACGATTGAAAGACGCCGATGGGCAAGGGAGACGCCCGCAGATGCATCGGTCCAGACACCGGAATCATCCGGGCCACGATGGGCGATGGTATCCGCCATACGCCGCAACATATCGCCATCATGATCCTGAGAGTATGGTGAGACAACACCGACAAACCCGCACATCAGGTTTCCTTCCAAATATTCAAGATTGTTTCTTCAATCCAACGCCAGAGATTTCTGCAACACTCTTTCCCTGTATCAGCGATCTGTAAAATTCCTCATAGCGGTCCACACAAGACCCCAGAGAAAACTGTTGTTCGATACGCTTGCGGCCTGCAATGCCCATTTTTTTGGCCAAGCTTGGATCGGTTACCAGTTGCAATATTGCGCTACCCAGTGCTTCCGGATCGCTAATTGGTACGACCTTACCAGTAACACCATCAATAACGGCTTCTCCATTACCACCAGCATCAGTCACGACCATGGGTAGCTTTGCCGCCATGCCTTCCAAAAGAGCATTGGAAAAACCTTCTTCATGGGAACATAAAACACCAATATTGGAAGCCTGAAGTATGCTTGCCACATCCTGACGCAGTCCTAAAAAATGTACATTGTCAGCAATTCCAAGAGCTTTCGCCTGTGCCATCAAATCATTGCCGATACCATCATCCCTGCCAACCACAATGAGTGCCCAATTCAAAGGCATCTCATTGGCTACCAGCGCCAGCGCTTCCAGAAGGTCGCTATGGCCTTTATAAGGAATGAGATTTGCGATGATGGTGATAACGAGGGCTTTGTCATCGAGATTAAGTGAATGCCGGATATTTTGACCTTCCACCGTTTCACTATCGAACTTTTCTAAATCAACACCGTTATAGATCAGACCCAACCGGTTTTTTTCAACACCTTCACATTCAAGTTGTTCAACAACCCGTCGAGAATTACCAAGGATCGCCGTCATCGACCCATGTAGTTTGCGTTCTAGCGCCGTCAATCTTGGGCGTTTTACTTGATAATTGTTCAAGCTGCGCCGGCTCATAACCAGTCTGGATAGGTTAGCAGCTCGCGCCATCATTGCACCAACCAGATAAGCCTCCGGCAAAAAGAAATGCACAATTGGCGGGCGCCTGAAGAGAAAGCTAAAAAACATTAAGGGCGCGGAGAATATCAAAGCCAAAATTCTGACTGGCCGACTTAACATGCTTGGGTCATTGCGTTGGGCAAGGCCTCGCACATTGACCCCACTGTCCAGCACTTCACGCTCCAATTGGGCGCCCCTCAACAGGCAATAAATGCTGACATCATGTCCACGGCGAGCCAGTTCCATGGAAACCAGCGCCACATGTCTCTCAGCTCCTCCCGTTGAAAGAGAGCCGATAACATAGGATATTTTTAGGG
>JASFYT010000067.1:0-12880 GCA_045047085.1 Rhizobiaceae bacterium
CCTCGTTAGCCTCGTTAACCTCATCGTCCTGTTCAACTTCAACCTGAACCTCAGCTCCTGCTGAAGCTTCTGCATTCACTGGCGTTTCAGCCGCTTTATTGATCGTCACGGTGAAAGTTCTGTCGCTGGTTAGTTGCCAGGATAATTCTCCTTCAGCGGCCCTAATGGTCAGTTTTTCATCCCTGCCCTCAAACGAAACAGTTAGTTCACCATCTTCATAGGTGAACGTGGCCTCGTCTGCCCGCATGACATCATCGAACCAACCCTCGCCAAAGGTGACAAATTCGGTTGTATCGGTGACGGTGATGACATCTTGACCGTCGCCAGCACGGTGTATCACCCGCGCCTGACCATCAATATTTATTATGTCATCACCCTCGCCACCGATGATTGTTGCCGGATTGGATAATCCGCCAAAGCCAAAATCCCCGTGTCGCCCCCATCCTCGGCTGGCGACATTATCTGTGCTGACGGTAATAACGTCATCTCCAGATCCGCCGCTGACCAAGCCTACATTATCTCCAGATACAGTGATGGTGTCTTCGCCCTCACCGCCGCTTACGCGGCGAACCTGAGCACCAGAGACGGAAATCACATCATCGCCTGCCCCTCCGCTAGCACCTACACGGAGGCCTGCCACCGCAATCACGTCGTCTCCATTACCACCATAAGCGCGCGCATTACGGCCCGAAAGAGCAATTGTATCATTGCCATCACCACCAAACACACGCTGTCTGCCATGTGCGGTTGATGCAAGGCTAATTACGTCATCACCGCCGCCGCCATCAATATAGGCTGAAACCCTGCGGTCAGATGTATTTACATAGGAAATGGTTTCGTTGTTGTCCGAACCCTTGATTGCATCAAAGTTGTAACGGCTGCCCCTTGCAGAAACGGTGGTCACGCCATCGGAATTTCTGGCAACAGAAATTTCTTGAGAATACCTGCCATTCCCTCGATCATCAGAATGCTTGCTGTGGTGGTGTTTGGATTTATCCATATTGCCGACAATGTCGAGAATCTTATTCATTGCTCCTGAGGATCTGGAAGCCTCTCCACCCATCACGCTGATCGAAGGGATGGTACTGGCTGAATCCGCCAGTTGCCTTCTTACCAGTGAGGCTGCATTTGCTGCGAACGACCTGCCGCCAATACTAAATCCCGCAGACGCACTACGAAATATTTGAATCGAGACATTTTCCATGGATACAAAACTCTGAAATCTAGGCGGGCGCGGTCCCATCATGAACCGGTCTACGCCAGACAGTCCTATAGCAAACACAACATTCTACAGGCTTAAATTAGGCAACTATAGCTTTTCCGTTGGCTAACATTGTAGCAGCAAAATACTAACGTGACCTTAACCATAAAAAAACCGTTGATTACCGCCCGGCCTTTAATCAATCGACGTCTATGATGCCCGATTTATTGAGGCGCTCAATAATGAAATCGGCGGCCTCTTCAGCGCTTAGGGTCGTTGTTTGAACACGCATTTCAGGGTTTTCTGGTTCTTCATAAGGGGAATCAATTCCGGTGAAATTTTTCAAATCACCCGCACGGGCCTTTTTATAGAGGCCTTTGACGTCCCTTGCTTCTGCAACTTCTAAAGGAGTATCCACGTAGATTTCGAAAAACTCATCCTTCTCAACCAGTTCGCGTGCGAGCCTGCGCTCGGAGCGGAACGGCGATATGAAGGATACCAATGTGATCAGGCCAGCATCCACCATCAGCTTTGACACCTCTGCGATCCGACGAATGTTTTCCACCCTGTCAGCATCGGTGAAACCCAAATCCTTGTTCAGACCGTGACGAACATTATCACCATCCAACAGATAAGTATGGCGGCCAAGGGCTGTGAGCTTTTTCTCGACAAAGTTAGCGATTGTTGATTTGCCGGAGCCAGATAATCCTGTGAACCACAGGATTGCAGGCTTTTGACCCATCAGTTTGGTGCGTGTGCTTTTGTCAGTATCGACGGATTGCCAGTGGATGTTGGAAGCACGGCGAAGGGCGAAGTTGATCATGCCAACACCAACTGTTGTGTTGGTGTAGCGATCAATCAGGATGAAGCCGCCCGTGTCGCGGTTATCCACGTATGGATCGAAGGCAATCGCTTTATCGAGCACGATGTTACATACGGCGATTTCATTGAGTTCCAATTTTCGGGCCGCAAGTTCCTCCAGCGTATTGACGTTGACCTTATGTTTGGGCGCAGTGATGGTGGCAGTAACGGTTTGCGCGCCACTCTTTAAGATATATGAGCGGCCTGCTAACATGCTTTCATCAGCCATCCACAAAATGGTGGTTTCGAACTGATTGGCAGATTCTGATGGGTTTTTTGCTGCACAGATTAAATCGCCCCTGGAAATATCGATTTCATCTTCCAGAGTTAGCGTGATCGATTGACCGGCAATGGCTTCAGACAAATCTCCGTCCATAGTAACGATTGATTTGACCGTGCTGGTTTTCGCCGATGGAAGCACCTTAATAGCATCACCCGGCTTGATTTTTCCCGACGAAATAAGTCCGGAAAATCCACGAAAATTGAGATTGGGTCGATTGACCCACTGTACGGGCATACGGAAGGGGCGGTCTAAATCTTCGTCTTCAACTTCAACTGTCTCAAGATGATCGATCAACGTTGGACCATCATACCAGGACGTATGCTTACTGCTTCTGGTGACGTTATCACCGATAAGGGCTGATAGGGGAATCGGTTTAATGGAGAAATTATTGCCGGTTTTTGCCGCAAGATTTTCTGCAAATTCTTGATAATCTTTGATAATATCATCAAATACTTCCTCGCTGTAATCCACCAAATCCATCTTGTTGATGGCCAGCACGATGTTTTTGATACCGAGCAAAGAGGCAATATAGGAATGGCGGCGGGTCTGGGTTTGCACGCCGTGACGAGCATCAATCAGGATGATAGCAAGATCAGCGGTTGAAGCGCCTGTTGCCATGTTGCGGGTATATTGTTCGTGTCCTGGTGTATCGGCAACGATGAATTTCCGCTTCTCGGTGGCGAAATATCGATAGGCCACATCGATGGTGATGCCCTGTTCCCGCTCTGAGGCAAGGCCATCAACCAGCAGGGCGAAATCAAGGTTATTGCCCTGGGTGCCAAGCTTTTTTGAATCCACTTCAAGGGCAGCCAACTGATCTTCAAAAACCAGTTTGGATTCATACAGCAAACGACCGATCAGGGTTGATTTTCCATCATCGACACTTCCACAAGTAATGAAGCGCAGCATGGATTTGGTCTGGTGCTGATCAAGATAGGCGTTGATATCTGATTCAATGAGCGCGTTCTGGTCGGCCATTTTAGAAATACCCTTCCTGTTTTTTCTTCTCCATCGAGGCGGACTGATCGTGATCAATGGTTCTTCCTGCTCGCTCAGAAGTTGTGGTCAATAACATCTCCTGAATGATTTCAGGCAGGGTCGTAGCGTTGCTTTTGACAGCGCCAGTCAACGGATAGCAGCCCAGCGTGCGGAAACGGACGTTTTGCATGGTCGGCGTTTCGCCCGCTTCCATTAACATGCGATCATCATCGACCATGATCAATGTGCCATCGCGCTCGACCACCGGTCGTTCGGCGGAAAGATAGAGCGGCACGATGGGGATTTTTTCCATGTATATATATTGCCAGATATCCAGCTCGGTCCAGTTGGACAGGGGAAAGACGCGAATGGATTCACCTTCATTCTTGCGGGTATTATAGATTTTCCATAATTCCGGACGCTGGTTTTTTGGATCCCAGCGATGATCGACTGTGCGGAAGGAAAAAATGCGCTCCTTGGCGCGGGATTTTTCCTCGTCACGGCGAGCACCGCCAAATGCCACATCAAATTTATATTTCTCCAACGCCTGCTTCAATCCTTGGGTCTTCATGATATCGGTGTGCATTGAAGAGCCGTGCTTGAACGGGGAGATGTCCATATCAACGCCTTCCTGATTGATATGGACAATCAGATCGAGACCGAGCTTCTTTATATGCTCGTTGCGGAAGGAAATCATCTCCTTGAATTTCCAAGTGGTATCCACATGCAGAAGTGGGAATGGTGGCTTGGAGGGGTAAAACGCTTTCATCGCCAGATGCAACATGACGGCGCTGTCCTTGCCGACAGAATAGAGCATGACGGGGTTTTCCGCCTCTGCTGCCACTTCGCGCATGATATGGATGCTTTCGGCCTCAAGCCGCTGCAAATGGGTAAGATGATGATCGGTCGAATTCAATAAACTATTCCTGTCAAAGCCCCATGAATGGGTTCAAGCCATAGCTTCTACACTAAGCAATGACGGTGAAATAGGTATAGTACATCGAAATTTTTAGCGAAAATTGTTCAATTTTTTGTCGTAAGGGTATTTAGGGCAATATTCGTTCAAAATGACTTCTGATGCATAGATGCGAAATGCCGAGTTTGATATCGGTGATTGCCTCTGCTTTGGTTTCATTCGCTCGCAGAATAGACAAGAAGCGAGTGAATGGCGATGTTAGGCTGCCCCCAAGACGAAGGTGCCTTACCATCGCAATGGGGTGCTAAATCATCAGTAGACAGATCAGTGTTTCTGATAGCTCACCACTTCAAATTCGATACCATTGCTGTCATCGAAATAAAACCGTTTTCCGGGCTCATAATCCGCGTGGGAGTGGGTATCGAATCCGGCCTTGCGAATACGTGCTTCAGCGGCATCTAAATCATCAACAACAATGCCCACATGATTGAGGCCGCCTTGTGTTTCATAGGTGCTGCTTTCCCGTTTCTGCGGCTCTCCAGCGGAATATAGGGCAAGATAGGAGCTATCGGTGCCCACATGTACTGTATGCCCTCCAGCCTTTGCATCTCCCCGCCAGCGAATGTGCCAGTCAAACAAACGGCAGAGCGTTTTTGAGATGGCCTCAGGATCGGCGACGGTGATGTTCACGTGTTCCAGAAAAGATGCTGTCATGATAATTTCCTCTTTCTATAGTAATCATTGACACTTTAATTTTCCTAACGTAATCCCTCAACCTAAGTTGAGGTCAAGGGTTTATTTGAGGAAGTTTTATGACGCTGAACGCGATGCTATCCATAGGCCAGTTGGCGGAGCGAACGGGATTGTCAATCTCTGCCATTCGCTTTTATGAGACGAAAGACTTGATCAAACCATTCCGCAATGCTGGCGGACAAAGGCGGTTCTTGCGATCGGATATCAGAAAATTATCATTTGTGTTGATCGCGCAACAATTTGGATTCACTATCCGGCAAATTCGGGACCAGCTACAATTACTTCCTGATGGACGAGCGCCAAATAAGCGAGACTGGGCAAAGATCAGCGCCAGTTTTCGAGTGGAACTCGATGCAAAAATTGATTCACTAACACAATTGCGCGAAAAACTTGATGGCTGTATCGGTTGCGGTTGTTTGTCTTTGGATAAATGTAAGCTGTACAATCCCGATGACCGCGCGAGTATCCACGGCTCCGGCCCACGTTACCTCATGGGTGACGTTGCGCCTTCTTTGTAGATTACCTAGAGCACAATCTGAAAAGTGGTGACCGGTTTTCAGATAAATTGTGTGTTAAAACAAACCGATAGGCATTTTTAGCGATTAAAATATCGCAAAAAATGCTCTAGATGGCCAGATAGTCATGGCGTAATTGTTCGTTGTCCAGCACTTCCGATGCCGTGCCTGAAAAGACAATTTCACCGGTATCCATGATGACCGCACGATCCGCAAGCTTGAGTGCGGCGACGGCATTTTGTTCAACAATGATGGTGGTGATGCCGAGGGATTTGATTTCCCTCAGGGTCTTTTCAATTTCCTGAACGATGATTGGGGCAAGGCCTTCATATGGCTCGTCCAGCAATAGCAATTTGATATCGCGAGCAAGGGCGCGGCCAATAGCCAGCATTTGCTGTTCGCCGCCGGAGAGTGTTACCCCTTCCTGCTTGCGTCGTTCACCAAGTCTTGGAAACAGTTCATAGATACGCTCGATCGACCAGCCATGGGGTTCCACGATCTGGGCCAGTTGGAGGTTTTCCTCAACGGTTAACCCGGCAATGATGCGGCGATCTTCCGGCACCAAAGCAACACCAGCGACAGCAGCCTGATGGGACACCATTTCGTGCAGAGGTTTATGATCGAGCCAGATTTCGCCGTGGGTCAATAGCGGATCATCTACCCGTGCAATTGCCCGCAAGGTAGACGTTTTACCGGCACCGTTACGACCCAGTAGGGCCAAAATCTCACCTTCGTGAATATTAATGGTCACACCTTGTACAATATAGCTTTCGCCATAATAGGCGTGCAAATCCCATGCGGAGAAAAATGCTGGCGCAGTTGATGCCTGATTTGCATCCAGATTGGCTTTTGTTTCCATCAGTCAGTTTCTCCCAAATAGGCTTCTTTGACCTTCGGATTGCCTTTAATATTCTCCGGCAAGTCTTCAACAATAACCGTTCCCTGAGCCAAAACCGAAATCTTGTCAGCAAGTGAAAATACAACATGCATATCATGTTCGATAATGACCAATGTGACATTGTGGCTTTCACCAATTGTCTTCAACAAATCAATTGTTGCATTGGTGTCAGCGCGCGCCATACCGGCAGTCGGTTCATCGAGCAACAGCAATTTGGGATCCTGGGACAGGCACATGGCCAATTCCAAGCGACGCTTGTCACCCCTCGACATGGATGAAGCCTGCATTTCCAGATTGTCTTGCAAACCTACGTCGTGCAACAATTTTTCCGCGTGGCTTTTGATCTCGGTCTCGTTCAACACCCGACCAAATGGATTGAGCTTGAAGGCCCCGTCCCGCTTGGCGAAAGTCGGGATCATTACATTTTCCAAAATCGTTAGATCAGTGAAAATTTCAGGGGTCTGAAACACCCGCGATACGCCCATCTGATTGATCTCGTGCGGTTTTCTGCCAAGCAGAGAATCGCCCTGAAATAGAACAGTTCCGCTATCAGGCAATAGACGGCCAACAAAACAGTTGAGCAGGGTAGATTTACCTGCCCCATTGGGGCCGATGATGGCGTGAATAGTGCCCTCTTCCACACTTAGATTAACGTCGTCCAGCGCCTGCAGGCCACCAAATCGTTTATTGACGTTCTGGACTTCCAGAATACCCATGGCGTCTACCCTCTACTCTGCGGCTTCGGTGTTGCCACCGGGTGCGACTGATTTTGATTTTTTACCTATGGAGCCAATCCACCCGGCAATTCGTGTGGCACCTTCCACCAGACCACCCGGCAGGAATGTCACGACCAGCATGAACATCAGGCCCAGTGTCAAATGCCAGCCCTTGCCGACAAACGGGCTTACGATAAATACGAGAACATCTGAAATAGCCTCGGGCATGATCGCAAAATATCCCTCGAGAACCGTATCATTGATCTTCGAGAAAATATTCTCGGAATATTTAATGACACCTGCACCAATGACCGGCCCGATCAATGTGCCAACGCCGCCAAGGATGGTCATCAAAACCACCTCACCAGAAGCAGTCCATTGCATACGTTCGGCACCGGCGAGAGGATCGGTACAAACAAGAAGTGCACCTGCAAGACCTGCATACATGCCAGAAATTACGAAAGCTCCCAACGTGTATGGGCGTGTGTTAATTCCCGTATAATTCAACCGGTTCTGATTGGTTTTTACCGCCCGCAGCATGAGCCCGAAAGGAGAGCGGAATATCCGAAGTGATATATAAAACATCGCAATCAAAATGATGCCGCAGAAATAGAACCCCCAGTTAAATTGAAGCCTCATCCCAAACATTTCCACCACACTGGTGGCGTTGAGTTTCAGTCCAAATAACACGGGAGTGGGCAATGAACCCGACGTGTTGACCGCATCAAGGATGCGTGCGTCCTGCAAGCGCAGCTGCAAGCCGGTTTCGCCATTGGTAATTGGGGTAAACACGGAATAGGCCAGATTGTAGCTCATCTGCGCAAAAGCCAGAGTGAGGATCGAGAAATAAATCCCTGATCTTCTCAGGCTCATATAGCCAATCACTACAGAAAACAGCCCGGAAACAATGACTGACAATATCAGCGCGGGTATCACGTTCATCGTGAGCAGTTTGAACATCCACATGGCAGAATATGAACCGACGCCCAAAAAGGCTGCATGGCCAAAAGACAGATAACCGGTGAGGCCAAAAAGAATGTTAAACCCGATGGCAAAAATTCCGAAGATCGCGAAACGTTGGAGCAGATCAGGATAACCTGCGCCAAATGGGGCCAATATGATGGGGCCGGCAAACACCATAATAGTGAAGCCGAGCATTATCAGTTTGTCGTTGTTTTTTAAGTTTGCAAACATTGGATCAGTCTTCCATCACGCCCTTGCGGCCCATTAGCCCACGAGGTCTTGTCATCAAAACAATAACGGCCACCAAATATATTATGATTTGATCGATACCCGGAAGGATCGCCTTGACTTCGTTCATTGCGGCAAAACTTTGCAGGATGCCAAGCAGAAATCCAGCAACGACCGCACCGGGCAAACTGCCCATGCCGCCAACCACCACAACCACAAAACAAAGTACGAGAAAATCCATGCCCAACGTATAATTTGGTGAAAGGATAGGCGTGTACATCACTCCGGCAAGGCCGGTAATTACGGCAGCCATTCCAAACATAAAGGTGAAGCGCTTGTCGATATTGATCCCAAGCAATCCCACAGTTTCACGATCTGCCATACCGGCACGCACGACCATGCCGTAAGTGGTAAGCTGGAGGAAAGAGAACGTGCAGGCAATGATCACCGCAGAAAACACAAAATAAATCAGTCGCCAAAGCGGATAAACCAATGTGTCGGCAGCCATACCAAACCACAGACCTATATCAATTGACCCGGTAAGAGACGCTGGAGCAGGCTGGGGTATTGGATTTGCCCCAAACCAGGCTTTGACAATTTCCTGCAAAACAATTGCCAGCCCGAAGGTCACCAATATTTGGTCTGCATGGGGGCGCTTGTAGAAGTGTTTGATTAAGCCACGCTCCATGACAACGCCAATAATCATCATTACCGGAATGGCAAACACGATTGAAAACAATACCGAATAATCAATCATAGTGGCACCAAAGTCGCCAAACCACGTTTCTACATAAGCGGTTTTAATTTCTTTTGGTGTGCCCCATGGGGTTTTTTCGGTAGCGCTTAAAACGACACTTTCCAGAGTCAAAATCTTGCGCATTACAACAGCACAGAATGCACCAATCATGAACAATGCGCCGTGAGCAAAGTTCACCACGCCCAGCGTGCCGAAAATAAGTGTCAGTCCAAGCGCGATAAGCGCATAAGCACTGCCTTTGTCCAAGCCATTTAAAAATTGCAGAAAGACTGCGTCCATTATATGCCCCGTTCCCGATTAAGCTTATGCCCCGCTTAATTTGGGTCCATTTCTAAATTTGGGTTCTGGCCACAAAATTAGTCTCAATCATTGCTAAAATCAACGATTGGAAAATTGAATACTGATTCGATACACAAGAAGTCCAATTGCCCCCAATCAGGGGCAATTGGTTATTGTTGTTCGGTTAGCTTATGCGCCTGAATTACATTTTCCAAGGCTGCCACCGGCAAACATTTCGTGATCAGGTGCGTATTCAACCTGAGCACGCGGTGTCACTTCAACAACTTCGAGCAAATCGAAGTCTGATGTTGGGTTCTCTTTACCCTTCACCACCAGCACGTCTTTGAAGCACTGGTGATCGGCGGCACGATATTCTGTTGGGCCATTGCCCATGCCGTCGAATTTGTGACCTTCAAGAGCCTCACCCACACCGCAAGGGTTGAAGGTGCCAGCACGCTCACATGCATCCGCATAAAGCAGTGACTGCACATAAGTTGTGTGAGCAGCCTGTGAAGGCGGACGACCGTATTTTTGGCCGAAGGATTTAACAAAGGCTTGTGAACCTGCATCCTGCAGAGACCAATGCCAGTTTGTTGAACCAAAGATGCCTTTAACGTTAGCGCCAGCACCCTGAGCCATCAAACGAGAGTAAAGAGGCACGATGATTTGGAAATCCTTGCCGTTTACCTGTTTGTCGCGAAGACCAAATTCAACAGCACTTGTGAGTGAGTTGATCATGTTCCCGCCGTAGTGGTTCAGAACCAGAGTATCAGCACCAGAAGCGATGATTGGCGCAATGTAGGAAGAGAAATCCTTGGTGGTCAGCGGTGTCAGAACTGTTTTGACTGTGTTCCAACCCATGCCTTCAGTTGCTGCAACAATGGATTTTTCTTGTGTCCAGCCCCAAGTATAATCTGCAGTCAGATGATAAACGTTGCGACCGTCGCCATATGCGTTTTTAAGCACAGGCGCCAAAGCAGCAGCAGACATGTAAGCGTTAAAGAAGTGACGGAAGCCATTGGCTTTTTTATCTTTACCAGTCGTGTCATTTGAGTGGGTAAGACCAGCCATGAAAATCACGCCAGCATCCTGACAAAGACCTTGCACAGCAATAGCCACACCAGAGGATGAACCACCGGTAATCATTACAGCGCCATCTTTTTCGATCATGGATTTAGCGGAGGCACGAGCGGCATCAGCTTTGGTTTGGGTATCACCGGTAACGAAAACAACTTTCTTACCGTTAACGCCATTACCTTTAAGTGAAAGTGGCTTCATGGTATTGATCATGCCGCCGTCACCGCCGCCATTGATGTGTTCAACAGCAAGCTCATAAGCGCGAAGCTCATCAGCACCCTCATCGGCATATGCGCCGGTTTGAGGTACGTTAAAGCCGAATGTTACATCCGAACCTTTAGGTTCATTGGTATAAGCACCGGCAGAACCAGTGAAAACAAGCGGCATCGCCAAAGCACCAGCGCCAACGGCACCGGATTTGATGACGCTACGGCGAGAAAGGCCGTTAATCAGTTTTGTCATAATAATTCCTCCCTTGGAAATAGATGCAATTTCAAATTGCTGAGATGCAATTGAGACTGCTTTGAAAATAGTGCAGTAAAAGGGAGGCGCGCGCTATTAGCCTTTAGGGTTATGCGGAAAGTTATACTAATAAGAATCAGCCGTTATTTGGTTCTATGATTTTTATGGGTCTCAATAAGCATTTTGGCGGCATTATTTGCACCATTGAGGTCCAAATCGAATACTGCAACAGGCTTATCAGCGGCTATGTCGATACTTTTGGCGAGGTTTTCCGGTGTGAGATCGTCTTCCAGATGCAATGTTGCAACGCCTCGTTCATCCATCATTTGTGCCCGGCGTAATTGTTCGGTTTCAATCCCCCCGGCAAACGGAACAAGCACCGCCCTTGTACCAGCACGCAAAATGTCGCCGACCGTATTGTAACCTGCTCGTGAAACGGACACCATGCTTGCAGCCATAACGCGGGCAAGATCAGGGATAAACCGGATGACCTTCATGCCTGAAGGTGCGTCATGCAATAATTGATCAAACTCCTGCTGCGGCAAATCTGGTCCGGTCACCAAAACCCAATTGGTCGGAAATTTTTTGCAGTGCTTCATGGCTTCAATCGCGACCTTCATCAAACCCAACCCCACTGCCCCACCGCCGGCTGAAACCAGTACATCCGGCTTTATGCTCGGTGCGACATCCATATCAACAGGGGTTGGGGTTACCAAACCGGTATGGACGATTTTATCAGCGATCTCGCCGGTATTTTGCAGGGTCTCGCCGACAGAAATCAGCGATTCGTCCCCATGGACCATCACTAAATCAAACCAGTTTTTGATGAGATCGATGGATTCACGAACCCGTTTTTCCACTCGATTCTCTTGCATGATGTCCCGGATCGATGACACCATCATGGGGTGCCAGCCGGCGTTTTTTACAGCTTGCAGCAATGGCAACAGCTCAAATCGCATCTGTCGCCGCCCGAACGGATAGGCCTCGGTGATGACAATATCAGGTTTCACCTTGTAGAATAGATCCAGCAAATTGCGACCACGTTGTTCTTTTTCCGCTTCGGATATCGGTGTTCCGTCAGTTTTTAACAAGGTTTTGAAATCTTCGTTCTGTACCCGTACGGCTTCCAGGTATGTCATCTGCAAACCGTCTGTGTTCAGGCTTTCAATCTTTGTGCCGCCCCAGACCACATGGGTCTCACAGCCAGCTCTTGCCAACGCCTGAGCCACGCGAACTGCGCGAAAGACATGTCCGATGCCCAACAAATGCTGGACATAAAACATGACTGTTGGCTTTGCTGGCTCGTTCATGATGTTCTCGATTTGGAAAGGCTGTTGTTTAATAAATCCACCAATTGACCAATGGTAGAGAGGTGATCAAAATCCTCTCGAACGTTCTTTTCGCCCTCTTGGCCCAACCGTTTGCGGCGTTTGGGGTCTTTGGCAAGAGACTTGATTGCAGCACATAGTTCATCGGGATCATCCGGTTGTACGAATACGCCATTGCCATCGTCGCGGATCAATTCCGGGATACCTGAAATTGGCGTAGTAATGACGGGAAGTCTTTGGCTTTCAGCTTCGACAATTACGTTTGGCAGGCCATCGCGATCGCCGGTCTCGTCAATTCTGCACGGCAGAACGAAAATATCAGACGCTTTATATTGCGCGATCACTTCTTGCTGTGATTTGGACCCTAGAAAGTTACAATGATTAATTATTTCAAGGTCTTTTGCCTGTTGTACAAGGCTATCGTGTAGCTCGCCACCGCCAATATGGGTCCACTGCCAATGGAGGGCGTCAGGCAATTTTGCCAATGCATTGAGCAAATTGTCGATGCCTTTTTTGGCCACTGCCCTGCCGACGGTTATTAACCGCACCGGATTTTCCATGTCGCTACCGTCGCGTTCTTCATCCAGCAAGGAATCGCCCATTGGCGGGGGGAATCGTGACAGGTCCAACCCGTGATATACCAATTTTACACGGTCGTTATCGGG
>JASFYT010000068.1:0-22696 GCA_045047085.1 Rhizobiaceae bacterium
TTACAGTCAGAGCTGGAACCGATGAAGGCACACCGGCAAGTAATGATGCCATACGCGCTACATTGCGATTGTCCTCTCCGGCCTGATTGGCGCAGCCCAGTATCACCTCATCAATTGCGGCTGGATCAAGTTTGTCATTTCGGCCAAGCAGCGTTTTGATTGTCAATGCAGCCAGGTCATCTGGCCTCACTTTTGCGAGGACGCCTGCATATCTACCTATGGGTGTGCGAATGCCATCGCAAATGTATGCTTCTTTAGTACCGGTCATTTTTGACTGTGCTTGCCTAAATTGATTTTGAAGGAGGGTTTTCTTTTTTCTTGAAACGCGGTTACGCCTTCGCGGAAATCGGCTTCGCGAGAGGCACCATCCTGCCATTTACGCTCAAGGGTCAGTTGACTTGCCAGAGAGTTTGATATTGCAGAATGGAATGACCGTTTGATCAGGCGCATCGCCTGAGGCGAGGCCGAAGCTAAATAGCCAGAGGCTTCGGCAATTGCTTCGGCAAACTCATCATCTTTGGCAATCTTTGATACAACGCCCATAACGTAGGCTTGTTCAGCCGAAATACCGTGTTCCATCATCGCAAAAGTCTTGGCTCGATGTAGTCCAAATGCATGAGGGAAAAGCCACGAACCGCCGCAGTCCGGCATCAGACCGATCCGGGAAAAAGCAGAAATAAATCTGGCCGAATGATGCGCAATGATAACATCACAAGCCAAAGCCAATGATACGGCTCCCCCGGCTGCCACCCCGTTCAGACCACACAATACAGGTTTCGGGCAATCTATGATTGCCCGAATGAGGGGGTTGTACAGATCATCAAGGATTTTCCCGATTTGCGTATTTGAAAACCCCTGTGACAACAAATCATCCAGATCCATTCCACATGAAAATGTCGTACCAGTTCCAGTGATCACCACAACTTTGATAGAGTTGTCACAACTGGCATTTAGTACGTTTTCCAACAACAGGGATGCAACTTCATTTGTGAAACCGTTCAACCTCTCTGGTCGGTTGAGAGTGAGCCTCAAAACATCGTGCTGGTTTTCGACGATGACAACATTGTTCATTCTGCTACTCCTTGACTTGAAATTTATATCAATATATTGTCATTAAATTATATCCGCAAGTGAAAATTGAAAGGTTGTTTTCCAAGGTGTGCAAAGATCTAGACAAGACAGGTAGCCTTAACGAGCCAAATGCGAGAAGCAGTGCGGCTGCCTTTCCACATCTGCTTTCGCCAATAATTATCGGCGACTTGAAGTTAAAAAACAGAATGGTTATGGGTGCGATGCATACCCGCCTTGAAACCATGGACAATCCTTTAGACAGGGAAATAGCTTTTTACGCTGCCCGTGCAAAAGGTGGAATTGGGCTCATTATTTCAGGTGGCTTTTCACCAAACAAAGAAGGGTTGTTTGAAAAAGACTCTTTGGCCATGGATGCCGAATTGGATCTTGGTTATCAGAAGTCCTTGTGCGCTGCCGTTGTCGAAGCTGGTAGCCCTTTTGTCGCGCAACTTCTTCATGCTGGGCGGTATTCTAGGTTTAACGGTTGTGTTGGCCCTAGTGCAATTAAATCTCCAATCAATCCCTATACGCCGAGGCCGCTGACTACGCAGCAAGTCTGGTCAACAATAGATGATTTCGCTCGTGCAGCAGAGTTGGCCCGTTCCTGCGGGTACAGCGGTATAGAAGTTATGGGCTCTGAGGGCTATCTGATAAACCAGTTCCTGGCAAAAAGAGCAAACCATAGAGATGATGTGTTCGGCGGTAGCGCAAAAAAGCGCATGCGTTTTCCTGTTGAAATTATTCGTTCCATCAGAAAGGCGGTGGGCAACGATTTTCCTCTGATATTTAGAATTAGCGCAATAGAGCTGGTTGAAGACGGAATGTCTCAGCTCGAAATATTGGAGCTGGCCCGATGGTTGGAAAATGAGGGGATCGATTGTTTCAATACAGGAATCGGTTGGCATGAATCCCGGGTGCCAACGGTCAGTTCTGTGACACCGCGCGCAGCATTTTCCAAATATACCGCAGCAATTAAAAAAGTAGTTGATGTTCCTGTAATTGCTTCCAACCGGATCAATGACCCCCAAATTGCTGAGCAGGTCATTGCCAATGGGGACGCTGACCTGGTTTCGATGGCAAGACAAATGCTTGCGGACCCTGCTTTTGCAAACAAGTGTTTGGAAGGACGGCCAGAAGAAATAAACACGTGCATTGCTTGCAATCAGGCATGCCTCGACAAAGTTTTTGTCGGAGAGGTTCCGACCTGTCTCGTCAACCCCAGAGCGCTACGAGAGATTGAATTTCCAGACACAACTGCGGATGTTAGCCGCAGGGTTGCCGTTGTTGGGGGTGGTGCCGCTGGGCTGACTGCCGCTTCGGAAGCTTCAAGGCGCGGGCATACGGTAGTTTTATTCGAGCAGAAGCAGAACTTGGGTGGTTTATTAAACCTCGCGAGCCAGGTACCCGACAAATCTGAGTTTCAGGAATTGCTTCGCTTTTTGAAAAATCGCATTAAGCGTGGAAAAGTGGAAGTGCAACTTAACAGTGCTCCTGATGTGGCTGAACTGGCTGGATTTGATGAAATCATTATAGCAACCGGAGTAAAACCGCGGGTTCCTCAAATCGAAGGGATCGATCATCAAAATGTTGCTTTTTATGATGACATTCTTTCAGGAAAACGAATGGCGGGTTCGCGTGTTGCCATAGTTGGGAGTGGTGGGGTCGGAATTGATGTTGCTGAATTTATTATCCATGGAGGTCCCAGAACTCCTAATCTTGAGGAATTCTCCCGAGAATTCGGCGTTACCCAAGAATCGTGTGTCGCAGGCGGTTTCACTGCCGACACCCAGTATTGCCCGGAACCCAAGCGCAAAGTCACATTGCTACAACGTGGTTCGGGCAAAGTTGGTCAAAACTTGTCAGTTACCACTCGCTGGATCAAGCTGAAACGCCTCCATAGAGCCGGCGTGATATCTCTGGCAAATGTTGAGTATCTTGCTATCGACGATGAAGGTTTACACGTTGAAATTGGCAGCATTCCACGATTGATCGAAGCTGATACGATCGTAATTTGCGCAGGCCAGATATCAAATACCAGCTTACCGAATGAGCTGGATGCAGCAAATATTTCGTACAATTTGGTGGGCGGTGCGAAAGCTGCAGACGAACTTGACGCCATGCGGGCCATTGATGAAGCGACTCGTTTGGCAATGAAAATCTAGATAGGGAAAACTATGATCCGAGATGAAGAAATGCTGACCCTGTTTGTTGATACAGTCAGCCGATTTGTTAAAGAACGTCTGGTTCCAAGTGAAGAATGTGTCGCAGATGAGGACAAAGTACCAGATGAATTGATCGAAGAAATGCGCCAAATGGGTCTATTTGGCATTTCGATCCCAGAAGAATATGGTGGGATGGGCTTCACTCTTGAAGAAGAAGTGATGATTGCGATTGAGCTGGGTAAGACTTCACCGGCATTTAGGTCGGTTTTTGGAACCAATGTGGGGATTGGTTCGCAGGCCCTGGTGATTGATGGGACCGAGGCGCAAAAAACAAAATACCTGCCCTTGATGGCAACCGGTGAGTTTGTGGGATCATTTGCCTTAACAGAACCAGATGTTGGATCTGATGCCGGGGCGGTTAAAACAACTGCCAAACTGGTGGAAGGTGGTTATCTGATAAATGGTACCAAGCGATTTATCACCAACGCACCCAGCGCAAATTTGTTCACCGTGATGGCTCGCACGAATGAAAATGAACCAGGAGCCAGAGGTGTTTCAGCATTTATTGTGGATGCTGATTTGAAAGGAATATCGATAGGAAAACCCGAAAAGAAAATGGGACAACATGGAACTTACGTCTCTGATGTCATCTTTTCTGATTGCGAGGTGCCGCGTGATGCGCTCATTGGCGGTCGGGAAGGTGTTGGTTTCAAGACAGCCATGAAGGTCCTGGATCGTGGACGGATTCATATTGCGGCTGTTTGTGTAGGCATCGCGAATCGATTGATCAACGACAGCATTCGATATGCAACCGAGCGCCGCCAGTTTGGAAAACCAATAGCTGAGCATCAGTTGATTCAAGCGCTGATCGCAGACAGTGTTGCAGAACAATATGCAGCGCAAACCATGGTGATAGAAACGGCGCGCAGACACGATGACGGCAAGCAGGTCAAAATTGAAGCTGCGTCAAGCAAAATGTTTGCCAGTGAAATGGTTGGTCGGGTCGCAGACAGGGCTGTGCAGATTTTCGGTGGTGCCGGTTATGTGGCGGAGTACGGGATTGAGAGGTTCTACCGCGATGTAAGACTGTTCAGGATCTATGAGGGGACCACCCAGATTCAGCAACTGGTCATTGCCCGCGAAGCAATTAAAAAAACTATGGAGGTACTGTCATGAAATCTCATCAGGATCGCTCTGTTGTGTTGTCATCAAACCGGATCAGCGAAATGGTTGCTGCAGGAGCATGGGAAGAAAGAAACCTCGCAGATTACTTTGATGAATGGGCAAAAAAGACACCCGATAAAGATGCCATAGTTTCCTACTTTAGTGAAAGCGACGAAAAAGTATCGGTTAGTTTTGGGGAACTTGAGCGTATTTCGAAAACAATCGCGGCAAGTTTTGTCAGGCTGGGAATTGGGTTAGGTGACATCGTTTCATTTCAGCTGAATAACCGCTGGGAGTTATTTGCAATCGCTTTGGCGTGTGTGAGAGTTGGTGCGGTTACCAACCCTTTGATGCCCGTTTTACGTGAAAAAGAACTGAGCTATATGCTTGAACTCTCTCAGTCAAAAATCTTTATTGTTCCCAAGGAATTTCGACGGTTTGATTTCAAATCGATGGCATTGACACTGCGCGATTCACTACCTTGCCTAGAACATGTATTCGTGTTGGATGATGATGAACCAGATGTCGGCTTTAGTTGTTTGACAAAAGAGCACAAGTCCTGCCAGTTTTCACATTCAACTTCGGCTGACGAACTAATGCAATTGCTGTTTACATCGGGCACAACAGGCGAGCCAAAAGGAGCAATGCATACAGCAAACACCATTTTCGCCAACATAGGTCAGGTCGCAAAAAGACTAAAACTGAGCCAAGACGATGTTATTTTTTGCCCAACTCCCCTTGCTCACCAATTGGGCTACCTGTTTGGTTTGGCGCTCCCAGCTTATACTGGCGCCACAGTGGTGTATCAGGATATTTGGGAAGCCACCAAAGCGGCTGAATTAATTGAGAGTGAAAATGCAACCTTATGTGTGGGGGCAACACCTTTTCTGGCAGATCTAGCAGATTTAAAAAATATTGCGAATTTTGACCTACCGCGATTTCGTCTCTTCGTCTCTGGTGGAGCACCTATACCGCCTGCCTTAGTTCGTCGCGCCAAGGCAAGTCTCGGCGCCGAAATTATCTCTGTCTGGGGAATGACGGAAGTTCTTGTTGTTACAATAGTTAAACCCGGCGACCCGGAAGAAAAAGTTTTCAATACAGATGGGGTTGCTGTTGAGCACGTTGCGGTCCGGATCGTCGACGAAGATGGTATGGAGCTACCAGCGGGAAAAGAAGGAAGGCTGGAAGCGAGCGGTGCAAGCATATGTGTTGGTTATCTCAAGCGCCCCAAACTGTACACGATCAATGATGAAATTTGGTTTGACACTGGCGACTTAGCGCGAATGGATGAAGACGGTTATATTAGAATAACCGGTAGGTCGAAGGATATCATTATTCGAGGCGGCGAAAATATTCCCGTTGTCGAAATCGAAAATGCCCTTTATCGCCACGATGCAATTGCACAGATTGCCATAGTCGCCATGCCTGATGACCGCTTAGGTGAGCGCGCATGTGCATTTGTCGTATTGAAAGAAGGAGCAACATTCACAATGGAGGAGATGTCACAATTCTTGAAAGACATGCAGATTGCCAGAGTTTATCACCCAGAGAGGCTCGAAGTGATAAATGAAATGCCAATGACAGTGACTGGAAAAATACAGAAATTTGAATTGAGAGACTGTGCATCTCAATTTACTGTTTAAACCTCGGCTTATCAATTTTATGATTGAATCTTGCGTAAATTTGCCTGCAGCTTGTCTATGAAAAACAGAAAGTGTGTCATTTCCTCAGGTGTGAAATCATTCAAAGCGGATTGATAAAAACTGGATAGCTTTGGTGCTAACACATCCCAAACATCCCAACCTGCTTCGGTTAGTTGTACCAGTTTTGCTCTTCCGTCATTTGGATTAATGACACGTTGTGTTATGTTTTGTCGTTCCAATCGGTCAAGAAGTCCTGTTAGGTTTTGACGTGTTACCTGCAAGAAATTTGACAGTTCCCCGACCCCCATACCCTTCTCAAAACCAGGTCTTGATAAAGCTCCGATTACCGACCATTGCTGGGTCGTCAGGTTAACATCCTGTGTCCAACTTGTTCCAACGGTATGAAGAACATTGGTTGTCTTGAACATTCTGAAAAGCAACCGGTTGCTCAAATGAAAATTTTCATCCTCTTTTGGACGATTGGATACTAAATTGTTCTTTATAATCGCCATGTTACGATTTTTCGCCCTTTATTGGATATCCACCCAAATCTAATATTCATTTCAACTTTTCAAGTTTCATAGTCATTGGCATTTAGAACTTTGTGCATCCGTTCTTTCCTCAATATTGAATTTGCCAATTTCCAGAAACTTACATTTCTCCTGTTAGATTAGCAATAGAAAGAGCATTAGATTTCTTGCGACGGTATCCTCACGCAAAGGATTGAATGTGCGAGGATGGTTTTTTCATAAACTACGATTGGTTTGAAGGAGAAAGGATAGCCTATTGAATGGGTGTTTTTTGTAGAATACATTTTTTGTAGTTTAGCCCGGGTTCGAGGTCTTTTTGAAATGTACAAAATTCAATCTAAGTGAAAAATGGCACATTTGGGTCTGTAAACATTGGTCAAGTCGCCGAGATTTCGATAATTAATATTATGTAAATGTATTGACATAAATGTTTCTGTCATTTAGGGTTTCTAGCAGTAAGAACCGATCCAGAAAATCGGCAAAGCTGAAATTCAATATGGAGGAACTGAACATGAAAACTAGATTTACCAAATTTGCAGGATTGGCGGCCTTAGCAACTGCAGCGGCCTTGCTTTCAAGCGAAGCGATGGCCGAAGTTACCTTGACCGGAGTAAGTTGCCTTCCTGAGGGTTCATATTTCTCAAAAAGATTTGAAAAGTTTGTCGGCAAGGTGAACAAACAAGGAAAAGGAATTGTCCAAATTCGCTATCTTGGTGGGGCTCCTGCAATTGGAAACCCTTTCACTGTTATCCAGAAGATGTCAAAAGGCATCTACGATATTGGGAGTTGTAGTGGGGCATATTACCAGAACGTTCTACCTGAAGCTGATGCCTGGAAAATGTTGGAAAAAACACCAGCAGAAATTCGAAAAAATGGCGGTTGGGCCTATATGGAAAAGTTGCACCGTAAGGTAAAATTGTTGCCACTTGCCAGATCTCACTTCGGAGCTCCGTTTCACCTTTATCTGGGATCAAAGCACAAAATCACGAAGCCAGATCTTAGTGGATTGCACCTTCGGGTTGTTCCTATTTACACAAATTTTTTTAAGAAAATGGGGGCTTCGACACAACAGGCATCAATGACTGAGATATTTATCCTGATGGAAAATGGCACGATTGGTGGCTATGGGTGGCCTGTTAGTGGTTTGCGGCCCGGTTGGGAAAAAGTGACAAAATACCGTGTTGATCCTGGGTTTTATGATGTTGATATTCAGATCATGGCGAATGCTAAATCTTGGGATGGGTTACCCGAAGAAGCACGCGTCCTACTTACCAAGCTCGCTCTTGAATCCGAAGCTGAGGCAGCAGAAATTGATGCAAAAGACGTTGCTGCATCTAAGGTAGCCCAAGCTAAGTTCGGCTTTGAAGTTATTACTTTCAATGCTGATGAGACGGAAAAATGGAGCACCGCAGCCCGCAATGCCGGCTGGGAGGGAATGGCTGAGACCAGCCCGAAGCACGCTAAAGCTCTTCGTAAGCTTTTTTCGGCCAAATAAGATAGCAAGACGGATGATGTTTTTGCATCATCCGTTGTATTTGCAGTCAATCGTCATGTTTCAAACAATCGACAATATATTCGACCGAATTTACGGTTTTATCGGGTCAGTGATCGGAGTGACTATCGGTCTCTTTGCGGTTTTGATATCTCTGGATCTGGGACTTAAGATACTGGGTTTGCCAAACCTTTCTGGTCTCCAGGAAATCATCGAATACTCCCTGTTTGCCTCTGTGTTTTTGGGGGCTCCTTGGGTTCTTCGTATGAACGCCCACATCCGCATAGATTTGATTATCGCAGTAGTTCCGCCAATAATTCGAGCAATAATTGAAGTGGCCCTTAACATACTGGGTATTATGATCTGCCTTATTCTGGTTGCGTATGGCTGGTTGAACTTGCTGGATGCCTATGCTTCCGGTGCGGCGCAAAGGCAGTTCTTTATCGTTCAAGAGTGGTGGTTGATTGCAGTTTTTGTGACTGCAATGAAGCTGTGCGCCATTGAATTCGTTTTACGTCTTTTTCGAAAAGAAGATCGATCAACCGATGCCAAGGAGAATGCCAAATGGTCATGATTGAATGGTATTGGGCAATGGCCATGATGATAGGCCTAGTGGTCTCTCTGTTATTTTCCGGCTTTCACATCGCATTTGCTTTTTTTGCTGCAAATATTGTAGGCGTTTTTGTGTTTATGCGCGGTCATTTAGGTTTGGCCGCTATGCCTATTGAATTTGTTTATTCTGTATCAAAGTATGCTTTTGTGCCGGTGGCGCTATTCATTTTAATGGGTGAAATACTGTTTCAAACCGGTGTTGCCTATCGGGCAATCAATGCCATCGATCACTTGATTAAACGCGTTCCTGGTCGCTTGTCTGTTGTATCCATTGTGGGCGGCACAATTTTCTCATCTCTTACGGGTTCAACCATTTCAAATACTGCCATCATGGGAAGTGTCATGTTGCCAGAAATGTTGAAACGAAATTATCACCCGACAATCGCGATTGGTCCAATAATGGCTGTCGGTGGAATTGCCATGTTAATTCCACCATCCGCTCTAGCCGTATTATTGGCGAGCCTTGCGGAAGGCTCCATCAAGGATTTACTGATTGCAGGAATAATGCCGGGACTATTAATGGCAACTCTTTTTTTTGGTTATGTCACTTTACGCTGTTGGCTTAACCCAAGCCTTGCACCGGTCTCGGATCAAGATCTCGAAAATGACGCAATCGAAAATCGATGGAGAAGTTTCCTTTTTGACGTACTGCCTTTATTCGCAATTTTTGCCGTCGTGGTCGGTAGCATTGTCGGGCGGATTGCTGCGCCAGAAGAAGCAGCCGCACTTGGTTGCATTACAACAACAATAGCCTGTGCTTTCTATCGAAAGCTGACATTCTCGAATTTGATGACGGCATTGCGAGAAACAGCAAAAATCAACACAGTCATTGTCTTCATTATTGCTGGCTCTTTGACCTTCAGCCAGGTTCTGCAAGTCTCTGGGGCAACCAGTGGATTCTTAAGAGAATTGCAAGGGTGGGAATTGACATCCCTGCAAACCATGGTCGTCATGATGCTTGTCTTGTTATTCCTTGGGGCATTCATGGACCAGATATCCATGATGCTACTTACATTGCCATTTTTTTTGCCACTTGCTGCTGCTGCCGGAATAGATATTTTATGGCTTTTGGTAATGATGCTGATTGCAATGGAGATCAGCCTCATGTCGCCGCCTTTCGGGTTACTTCTCTATGTCATGAAGGGTGTATCACCTCCTTCTATAGGTATTGGGACAATTTATAGAGCGGCGTTTCCTTTTCTCCTTATCGAATTGTTTGTTCTCGGCCTTTTGTTGTTCTGGCCGAACCTAGCGATTTGGTTGCCGAGCTTAATTCGTTAACACAATTACGGAAAGACGAAACATGGACGTACATAATGCAATATTAACTCGCAGGTCTGTCAGACGTTTCTTGCCTGATCCAGTACCCGAAGAGAGTTTACATAAAATCCTCAAAGGGGCTGGACATGCACCAAGCGGTCACAATATTCAGCCCTGGAAAGCCTATGTTTTAACGGGAAAGGCCAAGGACAGAGTCTCTGATGCCATTTTACATGCATTGGATAACGATCCACCGGAAGAACACACGCCTGAATTTGACTACTATCCAACCGAATGGATAGACCCGTATCTTTCACGTCGTCGCAAAGTCGGTTTCGACCTGTATGGTTCTCTGGGAATAAAACGGGCAGACAAAGCCTCAAGAGAGGCACAGATGCGCGAAAATTATACTTTTTTTGGAGCACCTGTCGGAATTTTTGTCACCATTGATCGCAGGTTGGCAACTGGCACATTCATGGACATCGGAATGTTCCTGGAAAACATATTTATTGGAGCGCGAGGTGAAGGACTCGATACTTGCGGACAAGCATGCTTCAACTGGTATCATAAGGTTATCCGCTCTGAACTTCCTATTGAAGATTCTGAGCTACTTGCATGCGGTCTATCACTTGGATTTGCAGATACCCGCGCTCCAGAAAATCAACTTCAAGCTGAAAAGTTGAATGTTCAAGACTACACCACTTTTTTTGCTGAATAGATTGTTTATTCAACACAGACAATGGTTCGCCTACAAGGTTTGCCACCATGCATGCCAAGACGGCGTTTATAACTAATCGGTGCCCTTATACCAGCTAGCCTGACCAGTCTTGCTACCCGGTTAGGACAACTGCTTTCTCCCTGATCACATAGATCGTCGTGGAGTTTGCGATACCCATAGACTTTGCCGCTTTCTTCCCACGCATCGTTGATTAGATCAGTCTGGCGTTCATCTTCGATAGCCCGATTGCTGAAAGGTTTCTTCAACCAGGCATAAAACCCACTGGGATGGATGCGCAAACAACGGCACACACGAACAGAAAATATGGAACGATGCTTTGCTACAAATGCGTACCTCATCTTGCATCCTTGGCGAAGTACGCTGTGGCCTTTTTTAAGATGTCACGCTCTTCGGTGACACGCGCCAGTTCAAGTTTTAATCGACTGACCTCTGCTGATTGATCTTCACCAGTAGGATTACTTGTTGATTTGGAATACCGCTCCACCCACGCATAAAGTGAATGACAACTGACGCCCAAACGCCGCGAAACATCCGCTGTGGAACACCCGCGTTCCGTTATTTGTTGAACCGCATCACGTTTGAAATCGTCACTGTATCTTGCATTACCCATAATAGTCTCCTTGCCTCTTTTTTAGGGACAAGGCGTCTACAATTCTGGGGGCAATTCATTCTGTCAGTTTTTCCAATGAATTTCAGTAAAACAAAGTCAATCAATTTTGGTGACTTGAGTGTACATTCTTCTCATTAATAGCGGTGTAAGATACATTGGAATTTGATAACACGCTATAAAGACGAGTATTGGCGCCATAACATCGTTGCCTAGGGAAGCGAGAAATAGGGCAATATTTCTGTTACCTGCTACAACCCCGATAGCAACCGACTTTTCATGAGTGCCAAATTGCCTTGCCATGAAATACGCCATTATCTGCATTCCAATATTCACAACTACAGCAAACGCCAGCCAACTTAGCGCTGTTTGAGGATCACGAATTGCTGCATCAGCCAATGCTGGCATCAGTGCGATAACAAACAGTGCCAATGCGATAGCAGACAGACCGTCGATACTGCTGAACACCCTGCTCAATCCTGCGGGAAAAAACACCTTCCTTACCGCAATCGCCAAGACTGCGCTGACCAAGATCAATACAAACAACCGCCCAGCTGCGATGATAACATCATCCACATTGCCCAAACCTGGAAGCATCCAAAATATAGGTAGAACGGTTAAAGGTAATAATGCCGTTCCAGCAACCATCAACAATATGGCATGTTTTGGGTCGTGACCTAACAACAGACAAATATTGGCACTTCCGACGATTGAGGGGGCGGATAACATAAAAACCAATGCAACAACCACTGGCATTGCTAACCATTCACCAGTCCATGCGATCAACAACACGAAAAGTGGAAGAATCAACTGCAACAAGATTACCAAAATCAAGGTTTTCGGAATCTCAATCAACGAATTGCGCAAATCACCCAGTTGCATTCGCAAGAATGCAAGGAAAAGCAAAACCGCCACCATCTCCGATAGCCAAGGTCTGAACAGGTTGGCAATTTGCGGAATGAACAAACCAATCAATAGGCCAAGTATCAGAACCTGTGAGCCTCTTTGAGCAACGAGTGTTAGCAGGGGCATGGATTAGCCGGGTTGTCGACGCAGATTGTCCGGTAGCCAGGTTGCCAATTCCGGAAAGATAATCAGGAGGAACACCATCAAAACCATAATCAAGAACATCGGGATTGCCGCCCGGGCAATGAAGTTCATCTCATGGTCTGTCATGCCCTGAAGGACGAACAGGTTAAATCCAATTGGTGGCGTGATCTGTGCCATCTCAATGACGACGACAATAAATATACCAAACCAAATAAGATCAATTCCTGCCTGTCGCACCATCGGCTCCACAACAGCCATGGTAAGCACAACCGAAGATATACCGTCCAGAAAACACCCCAAGATGATGTAGAATACCAACAACACCATCAACAATTCAAATCGCGATAGCTCCCAACCCGCAATCAGATCAGCCAATCCTCGGGGAAGCCCGGTGAAACCCATGGACAGCGAGAGAAATGCCGCACCGGCCAGGATCAAAGCAATCATGGCAGATGTTCGTGTTGCGCCCATGAGGCTTTGCACAAATGTTTTCCAACTCAGCGAACCCTGTGCCGCCGCAAGAAGTAACCCGCCAATCACACCAAATGCGGCAGCCTCAGTTGCCGTTGCATAGCCCAAATACATTGAACCGATAACAACGATAATCAAACTGATTACTGGCAAAAGAAAACGCGAATTTGAAATTTTTTCGCTTAGGGACATATTGGGTTCTGGGTCTGGATTCCAGTTTTTCGAAACTTTAGAATAAATGCCCAGGTAGGCCATGAACATGCCTGCCAGAACCAGACCGGGAAAAATTCCGGCAAAAAACAGTTTTGTAATACTCTCATTGATTGTAACGCCATATACAATCAATGTAAGTGATGGAGGTATCATCAGCCCCAGTGTCGCGGCTCCTGCAAGTGTGCCAATGATCATGTGCTCCGGATAATTGCGTTTGCGAAGCTCCGGGATGGACATTTTACCAACTGTCGTTAGCGTGGCGGCAGATGAACCGGAGACCGCCGCAAATACCGTGCAACCAACAATGTTTGTATGAACTAACCCGCCGGGTAGTCGTGCCATCCAGGGCGCGAGCCCTTTGAACATGTCTTCAGACAGCCGCGTTCGATATAATATTTCACCCATCCAGATAAACAACGGCAATGCGGTCAGCGTCCAGGAAGATGAAGCTGACCAGATCGTGGTAGCCATTGTGTCACCCACCGGACGCGATGTGAATAGTTCCATCCCAACAAAGGCAACTCCCATCAGGGCGAGGCCAACCCATAATCCTGAACCAAGCAGGAGAAACAACACGAACAGAAAAAGAATTATAATAGATACCTGTTCCATGACCTACTCCCCGTGACTTTGTTCTTCGAGGTTGCGCTGTATGCGATGTTCCCCGGTTCTTATCAGCGAAATCAGATTGTCCGTCAGAGCAACCGCTAAAATGATAGACCCGATCAGCATGGATAACTGAGGAATCCAAAGTGGGGTCGCATCCTGACCCTGTGAAACGTCGTTGAATTCAAGTGCAAATCCAATTAGCCGCCAAGTGTAATAGGCAAGATACCAGGCAACCAGGCTTCCCATCCCGAAGCACCAGATTTCGATCCAGCGACGCATAGATGGTCCAACGGAATTCAACACAATTGAAACCCGAATATGGCTGCCATGGTTGAGTGCACTTGCAAATGCGAAGAATGATGCTGCCGCCATTGCATAACCTGCATAATCAGGAGCGCCGGGGAAAACTTCACCAGTCCAACGTGCCAACATCTGCAAAACAATTAGCAACAGAATGATTACCAAGCAAATTGCAGCCAAAACTCCGGAAGCAAGATACACGAAATCCAACGATTTTCTAACGATTGATTTTTCTTCCATGAGACCTCTCCCAAGTCCATTGGCTTAATGTGAGCGACGGCTTGCCGTCGCTCACTTTTTTTGAAGTCTATTTCATTGCATTGAAAGCATCGACAATAGCTTTACCTTCGTCACCAGCAGCGCTAAGCCACTCATTGGTCATGGTAACACCAATTTCCTTCAACTCATTGGTCATCTGGTCTGAAGCCGGTCCAACGGTCATTCCACCGTCCCGCAATCCTTGAAGAGTGAAACCGGTATATTCTTTCGATCTCCAGTTTCCGGCGTACTCAGCCAGTTCCGCGCAACCACGGATTACATTTTTACTGCCATCCGATACATCTGCCCAAATCTTTGAGTTCACCATAATATAGTTGCGTGGCAACCAGGCATCCACCTCGTAGAAATAGCTGAGGCTCTCCCACACCTTGCGGTCATACCCAGTAGAGCCGGAGGACACCATGGAATCGGCAACTCCAGTTGCAAATGCCTGGCTAATTTCCGCCGCCTCAATGGTAACCGGCAGCATTCCGGTCAATTCTGCAAGTCTGGAAGTAGCGTTGTTATATGAACGGAACTTGATACCTTTCATCTCCGCAACCGAATTTACCTCATTCTTGAAATACAGACCCTGAGGAGGCCAAGGAACCGCGTATAGAAGCGTCAGATTCTGGTCGGCAAGAACTTTTTCAATTGTAGGTTTTGCTGCTTTCCATAATTTCGCACTGTCATCAAATGAAGTAGCCAAAAAGGGAATGCTGTCAAATCCAAAAAGAGCGTTTTCATTCTGATGACCTGAAAGAAGGCGCTCGCCTATCGGAGCCTGACCGGTCTGGATTGCACGTTTGATGTCCCCGCCTTTAAAAAGGGATCCCGATGGGTGGGTAACGATTTCAATGTCGCCACCAGTTCCCGTTGTAACGCATTTTGCGAATTCAGCCCCAGTCGCTGAATGAAAATTTGACGCAGAATATGCCATAGGCATGTCCCACTTTTCCGCCAAAGCTGGCGCGACCGCAGCGGCTGTCACAGCAGTTGCCAAAAGTAATTTGGTTATTGATTTCAACATGATTTTCTCCCATTTATGTTGGTGCCCCATCCTTCAGGGCGTTACTTACTTAGATAGAAACCGCGATGGCGAATACACGCTCATATCGGTATTTAGTTTTCGTCCAGCTATCATTTGTGCAAGAAGGAACCCTGTTTTGGGACCACCTGTCAAGCCAACATGATGATGGCCAAATCCCATATAGGCACCTTTAATGTGTGGCAATTCTCCAATTACAGGGATCGAGTCTGCGGTTGCAGGTCTGTGCCCCATCCACTCAACTTCCTCTTTCCAGGTTAACCCCGGTAGAGCTGCCCGGGCGTTTCTTCTCAAAAGTTCAATTGGTTTTCGAGATGGATTCGCGTCCAAACCACCAAATTCTACAATGCCCGCCAAACGCAGTCGGCCTTCCATAGGAGTCGCGACAAATTTTCCGGACGCAATCATTACCGGTGAACGTGGTGTCACTGATGGTTCCCAAAGATCTAGGTGATAACCACGTTCACTTTCTAACGGGATTTCCAATCCAAAGATTTTGGCAAGTGGCTTTGACCATACGCCTGTTGCTAACACAACTGCATCACAATTGATTGTATTTCCGTCTGCTCGAACACCGGTTACCTGGTTGTTTTCCAGAACGACATCATCCACCGTACCTTTGATAATTCTTCCGCCACATTTTTCTACGTATCGGGCAAGGTCTTTTACATACTGGCCTGGGTCTGCAATTCGCCCGTGATTGCGCAAGCGCACGGCTAAACCCAGTTCTTTGGCAAAGATTGGGTCATATTCCGTAAATTGTGAACCCTCCAGTTCATCCCAGATGAAGCCATGGTCACGACGCAAGCCCCATCCAAAGCTATCACTTTCAAAATGCGAGCGGTTATTGTAGATGTACAAATAATCTGAGGGGTATATCCATTTTTCTGCGCCAGTGCCGCTGGAAAGCGCCTGATGGTCGGCCAAACTGTCTCCAACCAAGGGAGCAAGGGCCGCCGCAATTCTGCTGGCGTCCGCTGCATTGGCATGCCCTAGATATTTCAGCAACCATGGCGTCAATTTTGGCAGATAACCCCATTTCAGAAATAGTGGTTTATTTGGATTGAACAGCATTCCAGGGGCAGTATGAAGCAAACCCGGGGTGGTCACAGGAACTATTGAACAAGAGGCAAGAACCCCGCCATTACCAAAGCTTGTGCCTTCGCCGGGGCCAGATTTGTCGATTAGTATAACGTCGTGTCCATTTCTTACGAGCCAGACCGCCGTCGAAACACCGACAATGCCAGCGCCAATTATTGCAATTGTTTTTTGTTTTGATGTCATGAATCCAACACCGAATTATGGGCATAGAACTCCAGTTTCTCAACGTCTGGCTGGATACCGAGCCCCGGTCCGCAAGGCACGATAACATTACCATCTTCCACTGGAAACGGCTCTTCCAGAATGTCATCTTTTAGAAAATAGGTTGCTTGATAAAATTCACATCCTAAATCTATCTCTGGGGTGGCAGCAATCAAATGTGCTCCGGCAAGATGCGCCAAGCCCGCTTCGAACATGTCGCCACCATAGGCCGTTAGTCCGTTTGCCGCTGCAATTTGGGCCACCTGTTTCCCTCTCTCAAGTCCTCCTGATTTCATAATCTTAACTGATACGCCATCACAGATATTCTCACGGGCTGCTCGCACCATATCCTCCGGGCCGAAAACGCTCTCATCTGCCAGAAGCGGAGACTTTATCATTTTGCGCAGCTTCCTCATCATTTGAAAGTGATGAGCTCTCACTGGTTGTTCGATAAAGTCTGGCGAGAAACAATCTACATCACGCAACCGTTCAGCAGCCTCTTCAATTGTCAATCCCTGATTGTAGTCAACCCGGACCTGGAGTTCCGGATAATCTGAGCGGATACGCTCCAATCGTTCAATGTCAAATTTGTGGTCTTTGAAGCCGGTCTTCAGTTTGATGATGCGTATACCGTCGTTTCGCAAACGCTCCAATAAATCTAAATCTGCAGAGAAATCTGGATTTGCAATTGAGCAGCTCAGGGGGATTTTTTTTCGATACATGCCACCAAGCAATCCCCAAACAGGAAGCGAGCAGACCTTGCCAGTCAGATCCAGAAGGGCTGTCTCAAGGGCAGCTTTTGCTTCAGTACAATGAGCAACTGCTTTGGCTGCGTCTGACATAATGGCTGATCGATCCCCCAAGGAGCGACCAACCACCAAAGGACGCATATACCGATTTAGTGCCGCAAAAGTTGCTTCGGGGCTACCGGTGAACACTGACCAGGGAGACGCTTCACCAAATCCTACCTGCCCACCCTCAGCCCGGAGCCTCACAATGATAACCTCACAAAAACCTTCAACCGAACCGATGCCATGGTCGCGGCGCGAGTTTACTGGCAATTGAAGATGCCACAAATCCATTCCTGAAATTTTTTGACTAAGCTGTGGCACTGTAGACGATGTTCCTCACTGGCAATCAGTTTGCCAATCAACAGGCATCATTTCAAATATAAAAAAGTAGATAGTTCATAACAAAAAATGATATAGACTTGAGATGAATTTACGGTTTCGACAATTGCAGGCCTTTCACGCTGTCATTGAACTTGGCACGATGACCGGTGCCGCAGAGCGCTTGGGTATTTCCCAACCCGGGATTTCAAATCTCATCTCCCAACTTGAGCATCAAACACGCTTGAAACTTTTCGAACGCTCCAAAGGCAGGCTGGTCGCAACGCCTGAAGCCGGTGTTCTGTTTCAAGAAGTTGATACTGTGGTGCGCGGCCTCGACCATGTTTCGCAAGCGGTATCTGATCTCCAAAACAGTCAAGCAGGACAACTTCAAGTTGTGTCGCAACACTCTATATCGTTTGGGTTCATGCCAAGGCTGATCGCAAAATTCGCAAAGAACAAGCCGGAGCTATCAATCAGTTTTCAGTCACAATACTCGCCCAAAATGCAGGAATGGATTCTTGCAGGTCTTTTTGAAATCGGGGTGTGTGAACTCCCAATATTGCATGATGCCTTTAATGTGCATCACTTTCGCTTCGAAACTCGCCTTGCTATGCATGCCGAAAACCCACTTGCAAAACATGATGTTCTCACGCCTGTTCTTTTGTCGGGTGAACCGCTGATAGTTATGGGCCCTGACCACATGACACATCGCCGAGCCCGCGAGGCCTTCCACAATGCTGGCATTGCGTGGATGCCGCAAATTCACACCCATATGTTTAAAAACGTGTTGAGCTTTGTGAAGGAGGGAATGGGGGTTTCCCTACTGGATCCATTCGTACTGGCATTTGATGAAGGTGGTGGCTTCGTAACACGACCATTCCAACCAAAAATTACCATGGAGATGGCAGTTATCACGCGACGTTCGCGACCTATTTCAGTTCTTGGAAAAGAGTTTCTGGAATTGCTTCTGGTTGAGTTGGAAACCTACGCAATTTAAGGTACTGGACCCGACCTTAGGCACGCGGACTGAATACATCAGCCCATCCATCGTCTAACTGGTGCAGCACTTTCCTCCAGAGGCTGGGTAATAATATCAATCAGGGTTGGCCCATCATAGGCCAGTGCTTCAGCCATGATTTCATCCAATTGCGTATAGTCTTCTACCCTCCAGGATTTTACCCCAAAACCTTCTGCAACCTTGGCTTGATCTGTACGGTTGAAATCAACGTTATAATAGCGTCCACCTTTATCCGCGAATTGACTGGCCTTTATCCACCCGAAATTTGAATTTGATAGTACAATGAATGTGATAGGTGCACGATTGCGGACCACTGTTTCAAGATCACCGCAACTAAAAGCAAAGGAACCATCCCCCATCAGAGCAACAATTTTTGAATTTGGTCGTCCGTACCACGCACCCAGTGAAGCGCCCAGAGAGTAGCCTAATGCGCCATGGGCACGGTTGGTAATGTAGTATCTGCCCGGTTTTTTTTGTTTGGAATATGCGTTGTAATAGGGGCATGTAGTGCCCGGGTCACTGACAACCACCGCATCATCTGGAAGGTGTCGATTTAAGGCATCAATGATGCGTTCCGGTTTTATAGGATTACATTTTTCACTTGCTAGTTTATCAAATTTTGCAAATTTTCTCTTTTGGATATCAGCAATTTTGGATGCTCCGTCAAAAACCTTCACATCATCTCGTTCGTGAAGAGTGTCATTCACCAACTCCAGAGCCAAACGAAGATCTCCAACAACGCCTACTTCCGTAGGATAGTTTGCCCCGATAACCATTGGATCACTATCAAAGTGAATAATCCTGGCACCCGGTTTTGGAGCTTCCCATCTGGACGTCGTGGTCGACCCGGCCCGACAACCCATGAAAACAACAAGATCTGCATCCTGCATCATTTCCCAGGTTTCTTCGGTTCCCCCGTTTGAACCCACAACCCCTAATGACAATGGATGTGTATCCTCAATAGATCCCTTGCCGGAAACCGAAGTGGCAATCGCAATATTTAACCGGGAGGCAAATTTTTCAAGCGCTGTGGTAGCACCTGATATAACAACGCCCCCGCCACAGACAATTAGCGGGCACTCTGCTGACATAATTGCGTCCACAGCCCAAATGACAGAATCCTGATTGGGAGCAACTGGATATGCCGGATAGTCGCCATGGTTTTTATCGGCCCAAATATCTGAACTGTCGACGGAGTGATATTGAATATCATAGGGAAGCCCAAGATGAGCAGAACCTGATCTGCCTGTCGTCATGGCCCTGAAAGCTTTTCTCACCATGCGAGGTATGTGTTCGGCGCTTTTGATGACTGTGTTAAATTTTGTCAGCGGCCGCATCAAGGCTTCTTGGTCCAATTCCGTTAAAGGGTATTTGCCATAAGATCCCACCGATATATCCGTGGTGATTGCCAAAATAGCACTGGAACTCTCATTAGCCTCAACTAGACCGGGAAGAATATAGGTTGCTCCCCCGCCGGAGGGCCCTTCACACACACCAACTCGTCCTGAAACGCGGGAATATCCGTCTGCCATGTACGCGGCGCTTCTTTCGTCCCGGGTCAAAACATGGGTGATATTATGGTCAAGGCGCAGCATAGCATCATAGAACGGGAGTGTTGTATCCCCGCAAAGGCCAAAAATATGGCTAACTCCGTGCGCTTCAAGCATCCGTACCATCGCTTCAGCACCGTTGGTATTGTTGGTTGAGTTCTTTTCCATTTTGATATCCAAACCGATGTAACGTTGTATATTGTTTTGAATTCAATTCTGTATACAGGTTTGTATATTGCGTTTAATGTCACCGTATGGCAAGTTATTTAAAATGAAAGGTGCCTCCCATGACAGAAGGTCGCGTAGAAGACATTTATGATCAGCTGAAACATATGGCGGTGACATTTCAAATGAGACCTGGTGACAGGATAAATGAAATGGCCTTGTCGAAAAAATTAGGAGCGAGCCGCACACCACTACGTGAAGCCTTAAACAGGTTAACAGCGGAAAAGTTTTTTACGTTCCGCCCACGGGAAGGATTTTTCTGTAGGCAACTTGACCCGAAAACAATTTTCGATTTATTTGAGCTGCGAAAAATTATTGAATGTGCAGCAGTGGAACTGGCCTGTGAGCGTGCAAGCGACATGGAACTGGCCGAGATGCGCGCCAGACTTTATGCAAGCGGACTCGAGATTAGCGGATTAACTGTTGCAGAAGCCTGTGCCCGCGACGAAGCCTTCCATCAAGACATCGCAAAGTTAAGCGGAAACGCCGTGCTGACAGCTCAACTTTTGGCAATCAATGAGCAAATTCGTTATATTCGATGGGTCAGCATGTCGTCCGGCAAGGCCAAAAACACGAAAAATGAACACAAGCTGATCATGCAAGCCATGATTGATCGCAATGTCGAACTGGCGTCGGATACAATGTCAAATCATATAGCCAAACGAATGGATCAGATAACTGACTCTGTGCGATTGGGAATATCCAGTATTTATCTGGATACCACCAGTGAGGTAACGGATCGGGTAATAGAGGAGATTTACGCATGATCGTGCGCGGTGGAAAAGCAATTTATGGCAACTCAATCGGCATCTTATTGCTGGAAGCACGCTTTCCTCGCATACCGGGCGATATGGGCAACGCAACAACATGGCCATTCCCTGTTCATTATAAGATAGTGCGTGGGGCAACTCCGGATCGCGTTGTACGAAAAAAGGCCGAAGGACTGTTGCAGCATTTTATTGATGCAGCAAAAGAACTCGTTGAAGATGGGGTTGACGGAATTACCACCAATTGCGGATTTTTGTCGCTGTTCCAGAATGAGTTGAGCTCGGCTGTTTCTGTTCCGATATTGACGTCTTCTTTAATGCAGGTTGAGATGGTGAACAGGTTTCTACCAAGGGGAAAACGTGCGGGCATATTGACGGTATCAGCGTCAACATTGACTGAAGAACATTTGAAAAAGGCGCACGTTCCAGCGGGCACCCCAATAGGAACAACAGAAGGTGGTCAAGAATTTACACGAGCAATACTAGGAAATGAAATTGAATTGAACGTGGAACTAGCACGCAAAGACAACGTTCAGGCAGCACTACAACTGAAAGATCAAAATCCTGATATGGGTGCAATTGTCCTAGAATGCACGAACATGTGCCCCTATGCACAAGACATCACAGCTGCCACCGGCTTGCCAACTTTTTCTATATATGACTTGGTTGTCTGGTTTCAATCGGGATTGAGGCCTAGGCATTTTGGGACCGCATAAACCGCAAATCGGTTCCGTGCCAAAGGCACAGTTAAGGTTTGAACTTAAAGAATTACCTTGCGATAATCAGCACACTCGCCATTTTTTTGCATGCGCAAAATTAATCTTGGAAAATAACCATAGTGTCTCAAGGGTCCGCACCGCTGCCGTAAATGTGCAGGCGCGTGAGGGACCGTTTGGGATAATTTGCGGTGAGTTAAAAAACCTGATCCGAGTCTGAGCTTACATCTGCGAGCAGAGCCATGCAGTTGGCTTCCAATTCGTCCATTCCACTCCAAACCATACCCTGACACGGGGACATTACCATCTTAAATTGGGTAGTATGTTAAAGCGCCTGACACCCAAAACCATTGATGCCCTACTGGACTTGCCCGGTAAAAGTAGGGAGGTTTTCACTCTATCTCGGCCATTTTGGCCTCGAATTTGATCGGCGATATATATCCTATCGCTGAAAGCCGTCTGATTGGATTGTAGAATCCGTCGATGTATCGGGCAATCGCATTTGTTGCCTGTTGTCTTGATTGGAAACTGGTCCTCCAAACCAGCTCTGATTTAAGTGTCTTGAATACGGTTTCCACCATGGGATTATCATAACAATTTCCCTTGCCGCTCATCGAGAAATGCATGCCATGCGCGATAATCGTAGGAACAATATTGGCTGCCCTTCTTGGCGAAGAATTGCATTCTCCTTACGCAAACGGGCCAATTCCTGAGAAACATCATCATGCGGCTCGGACAATAAATCAGTGTCTCGGTAGACCCGTTTCCACCGGGGCA
>JASFYT010000069.1:0-18557 GCA_045047085.1 Rhizobiaceae bacterium
CGGGATTTTCCAACGTGTTCTCGAGGATGAAATAGATGGCGAGCTTATCTGTATTTGAGACCAAGCGGCCACTTTATCAGGTGATTGCAGAAAGTTTGATTGAGAAGATCGAACAGGGCAATGTTGCGGTTGGTGACCTGCTGCCTTCAGAAGCGCAGCTTTGCACAGAATATGGGGTCAGTCGTCACACTGTGCGAGAAGCGATTCGGGCACTTGCAGGATTAGGCTTGGTGGATGCTCAACCGGGTGTTGGCACTAAGGTTATATCGCGAAAAATTGGCAGCTATGTACAAACGCTCAAGGAAATTTCGGACCTTACAGATTATGTGAGCGAAACAAAACGCAGAGTTTTGTTAACGGAGACACGCCTCGCGAGCGATGTGCAGGTCGAGTTGCCCGGAGAAAAAGATACACCGTGGAAAATGTTTGAAGCGGTTCGTTACATGACCAATACGGACCTTGTCATTGCTTGGACACAAGTGTTTGTCTTACCAAAATATGGTGACGTGCTGGAGCATGTGACAGATAATGTGTTGGTCTATTCTCTGATTGAAAAAAAATATGGCATTCGCACTGAAAAATTGCGTCAGAGCATCGCGGCGATTGCAACACCAAAGGATGCTGCAATTCATTTGGGGATAGAAGCAGGCACACCCGCCTTGGGAATTCTTCGGGAATATATCTCGGCAGATAATCAGGTTTATGAGGTGTCCTGGAGCATCCATCCGCAGGAGCGCTATCAGCACAAGATGGAACTTGTTCTTTCTTTGAATACAAACTAGGCGATTTGACCGTAAACAGGCAGAAAATGACCTCTACAAAGCATGCATCTTCGGTGGCAGATATTGACGACATACTTCCTCTGTCAGGCTATTTGGTAGTCAGTATCGAACAAGCCATCGCTGCACCTTATTGCACCCGTTTGCTGGCTGATCAGGGTGCTCGTGTCATCAAGGTTGAACGTCCCGATGGGGGAGATTTTGCCCGAGCTTACGATACAAGGGTAAACGGGGAGGCCAGCCATTTTGTATGGTGTAATCGATCGAAAGAAAGCCTTGCTCTGGATTTGAAAGATCCTAAGTCGATTGAACAATTGCGGAAGCTTCTTTTGAAAGCAGATGTGTTCGTCCAAAATCTGGCTCCTGGCGCGATTGATAAACTGGGCCTTGCGCCACAGGATTTGCGTGAATCAAACCCAAGGCTGGTTACCTGTTCTATTTCAGGGTTTGGAGACAGTGGCCCATACGGTAAGCGGAAAGCTTATGATCTGCTGATTCAGGCGGAATCCGGGTTTCTTTCGATCACTGGCACGCCAGATACTCCCGTCAAGGCTGGTATTTCGGTTGCAGACATTTGTGCAGGAGTGACGGCGCATCAGTCGATCCTTGCTGCGCTTTTGAAGCGGGGCAGAACCGGGCAGGGCGATCATATTGATGTGTCTATGTTGGAAGCAATGGCCGACTGGATGGGATATCCGATGTATTACAGTATGGATGGCGCAGAGCCGCCTGTTCGTTCAGGTGCTGGACATGCAACAATCTATCCTTATGGCCCGTTTCCAACATCAGATGGCACTGTATTATTTGGTCTTCAAAATGATCGTGAATGGGTTTCATTCTGCAATATGGTTCTGGATCGCCCGGACATGGCCAATGATGAACGCTTCAAAGGTAATGCCGGCCGCGCGAAATATCGTGACGAAATTGAAACCGTCATTTGTGCCCGTTTGGCAGATCTGACCAAAGAGCGGGCAATGGATTTGCTTGAGGATGCCAGCATTGGCACCGCGGAAGTTCGCGATATGGCTGGCCTTTGGTCTCATCCACAATTGGTGGCGCGCGGCTGTTGGAGGGAAGTTGAAACATCTGCGGGGAGGGTTCCCTCGCTCCGGCCTGTAAGCGGTCAGAGTTGGGAACCTCGTATGGATCCTGTTCCGGCTCTTGGTGAGCATACCCAAAAAATCTTACAGGAAATAGATGAAATTTCAGACGGCCAATCGGCTACCTCTTCGAAGGAGAATATAAATTGAAAACCAGTGCCCCGGAAGACCACAACGATTTGCGCGATGCTCTACGAGCATTATGCGCAGAGTTTCCCGCTGAATATCACCGTAAACATGGTACAGACCGAAGCTATCCCGAAGAATTCATTGACGCACTTACCAAGGCAGGCTGGTTATCCGCGATGATACCAGAAGAATTTGGTGGTTCCGGATTAGGGTTGACTGAGGCATCGATTGTGATGGAAGAGATCAATCGTTCCGGCGGGAATGCGGGCCATTGTCACGGTCAAATGTACAATATGAGCACTCTTATGCGCCATGGTTCTGATGAGCAGAAAGCGCATTACTTGCCAAAGATTGCAACTGGCGAATTACGACTGCAGTCTATGGCGGTTACAGAGCCCACAACAGGAACAGATACCACTAAGCTCAAGACAACGGCTGTGCGAAAAGGCGATCATTATGTGGTGAATGGTCAAAAAGTTTGGATCAGTCGGATACAACATTCTGATTTGATGATCCTTCTTGCACGCACCACGCCGTTGGCAGAAGTGAAACGCAAGTCTCTGGGACTATCCGTCTTTATTGTCGACATAAAAGACGCGATTGGTAATGGCATGACGGTCAACCCCATTGCCAATATGGTTGGTCATGAAACCAATGAGTTGTTTTTTGACAATCTCAAAATCCCGGTTGAAAACCTGATCGGTGAAGAAGGTTTGGGCTTTCGCTACATCTTGGACGGTCTCAATGCGGAGCGGACACTGATTGCAGCTGAGTGTATCGGTGATGGTTATTGGTTCATTGATAAAGCAACCAATTACGCGAAGGAACGTGTGGTGTTTGATAGACCAATTGGCCAAAATCAGGGTATCCAGTTTCCTCTTGCCCGCGCCTATGTGAATATCGAAGCTGCAAACCTGATGCGTTTTGAGGCGTGTCGTCGTTTCGATACTCATGAGGAATGCGGGGCACAAGCGAATATGGCAAAGTTGCTGGCGGCTGATGCATCATGGGCCGCAGCCAATGAATGTTTGCAAACTCACGGTGGCTTTGGTTTCGCTGAAGAATATGATATTGAACGAAAATTTCGTGAAACCAAACTGTATCAGGTCGCTCCGATCTCGACCAATTTGATCCTTTCCTATGTAGCTGAACATATCCTTGAATTGCCAAGGTCATTTTGATTGACATGTCACAAACCGATTCAACCCCCTTGCCGGAATTTTCATTTCCTCTTTTTGTTCCGGGAGATCGACCTGAGCGCATTCCTAAAGCATGGGCATCGGGTGCCGATGCCATTATCATCGATCTTGAAGATGCAGTTGCTGCTGCAGATAAAGATAAGGCACGCAGCGGAATCGGCGCTGCCATGGTTGGGCGCCCGGATGTAAAAACCTATTTGCGTATAAATTCTGTTGAGACAGAATGGTATGACGACGACTTGAAGTTATTCACAACACTTGATTTTGATGGAGTAGTTTTACCGAAGGCGGAGACTGTGGGCACTTTGCAATCATTACGATCAAAGTTGCATCCGTACAAAAAAATCATTGCGTTGATCGAAAGCGCAAAGGGATTGGCGAACGTGCGCTCGATAGCCCCCGAATGTGATCGCATTGCTTTTGGTTCAATTGATTATTGCGCAGATTTGGGAATTCAACATACCCAAACAGCACTTCTTCATGCCCGCTCGGAAATAGTGCTGGCTTCACGCCTTGCGGGGCTTGTCGGCCCATTGGATGGGGTCACAACGGCAGTTAGCAACATTCCAGTTATTAAGGCAGATGCATCACACAGTTCAGAACTTGGTTTTACGGGAAAGTTGTTGATTCACCCGGCGCAAATCTCTCCTGCGCGTGAAGGGTTTGTTCCTTCAAAAAGCGAAATTCTTTGGGCCCAACAGGTGATGAATTCCGGGGCTGATGCTGGAGCAGTTTCCATAGACGGTCTCATGGTGGATGGACCTGTGCTTGTTCGCGCGCGCGCTATACTGGATAGAAAGGAAGCGCTGACATGAATGATATCGATCTGGATCATTTGCAACAATGGATCGGGCACACTGAAACAGTCAGTGATATCATTACCAGCTCATTGGTTGATCGGTTCAAGGCAATATTTTTTGACAGTCTTTGGCAGGTTGAGGGCGGTGTACCACTTGGTCTGCATTGGTGTCTGGCGCCTATCGCCATATCCGGAAATGACCTGGGTGACGACGGCCATCCCAAAAGAGGAGGGTTCCTGCCTCCTGTACCATTGCCATCGCGGATGTGGGCGGGTGGCGAGCTGAGGTTTCATTCGGTGTTGAGAGAAGGGGATAATGTTACCAGGAATTCCCGTATCGCCAATGTAGCACTTAAAAATGGCAAGAGTGGACCTCTTGTTTTTGTAACCGTCGAACACGAATGCGGAGTGGGTGGTCGCCTTGCCATTTCTGAACGTCAGGACATCGTCTACAAGCAGGCTTCACCAAAATATTCAGCCTCACAATCGGAAACAATGGATATGCCATCTGATCCAGATGCCATCAGGGTGGACGAGGTAACGCTTTTTAGATATTCCGCGCTGACATTTAACGGGCATCGTATTCATTATGATCGAGATTACGCGCGCAATGTAGAAGGATATCCCGGAATTGTGGTGCATGGACCACTTCAGGCAACGCTTTTGATGAATTACGCCGCACATCAGTGTAACGGCGTTCCGGCGCGTTTTTCATATCGCGGAATTGCACCACTCTTTGGTCAAACATCGTTTCGATTACAAATAAACAACTCTATAAATGGTGGAGATGTTTGGTGCGAAGATCTGACGGGAAATACAACTATGCAAGCAGACTACGATAAAGCCTGAAGTGGGACTCTAATGATTACACCGAATACCGAGCTCCTTATGAACATCTTCAAATTCTGCTCTCATCTGAATCGACTGCACTTGTTGTCGTCGATTATCAGTCGGCGATATGCAGTTCGATAAGGCCTGCAATTGTACGAGGGTTTCCAATTTTGTGAGAAACCGGATCGCTGCCGATATCAATGAGTCGCTCTGTTTCGACAATCCATTTTGATGCGTGTGTCTTTAGTCAAAATGTTTGGGAGGCGTATTTGCCTTTTCGGCGCACTTGCGCTCTCCAGTTTCCAACCTTTGTACGAACTATTGTAGCCATGCGCCGTGCAGTCCTTTCAATCCGTGCAAAAACCGTGCACAAAGAGATCAAACGTGGTAAAAGACCATATAATTTGGTCCAATTTTGCACCTAAAACTTTTAATGTTATTTATCTGTAATGTATCATAAATCACTGAAAAATAAAGATAAAATATTATCAATTGCGCCAATGATGGATTGGACGGACCGACATTGTCGGGTGTTTCATCGGGTGCTGTCTCAGAAAGCGTTGCTTTATACTGAGATGGTTGTTGCTGATGCTATATTGTTTGGGAATTTGGAGCACTTGCTTGGATTTGATGGGGTGGAGCAGCCGCTTGCTTTGCAGCTTGGGGGGAGTGACCCTGAAAAACTCGCCAAGGCTGCGCGTATTGGGGAAGAGTTTGGTTATTCCGAGATAAATCTAAATGTGGGGTGTCCTTCGGACCGGGTTCAATCTGGTACATTTGGTGCGTGTTTAATGCGAGAGCCTGACCTGGTTGGGAGTTGTGTTGGTGCGATGAAGGAACGGGTTTCAATTCCTGTTACCGTGAAATGCCGGATCGGTGTCGATGATCAGGATAGCGAGGTGGCGCTGGAAAGCCTGGCCCACACAGTTTGGGAGAGTGGGTGTGATGCACTTTGGGTTCATGCTCGCAAGGCTTGGCTTGAAGGCTTGAGCCCAAAGGAAAATCGTGATGTTCCTCCTCTGGATTATGATCTTGTCTGTCGTTTGAAGGCCGATAATTCGGAGCGATTTATCGGGATTAATGGCGGTATCAATACATTGGAACAGGCCCGGTTGCATCTAGAGCGTACTGACGGCGTGATGATTGGGAGGGCTGCTTATCAGACTCCTGAACTATTGCGCCATGTGGATGGTGATATATTTGGCGATGTTAATCCACCCATTGGCTATGATGCCATTTTGCAGCAGATGGTTGGTTATTGTGAACGACACCTCGTTGCCGGTGGGCGGCTGCATCACATTACGCGGCATATGATTGGTTTATTTCACGGGTTTCCCGGTGCGCGGCGCTATCGCCGGATATTGAGCACAATGGGGGTGCAAGATGGAGCAGGGCCGGAAGTGCTTGAAGAGGCCTTCGCAGCTGTAATGAGTGTTAATCCCGATTTGAGTACAACAAATTCTACTCCTGTGCATAATCCGGAATTGCAGGAAAACTAACTGGTGTGACCCTTGCCCACAAGATGCGTTTCAGTCAGTTGTAAATGCTATTTGTCGGTGAAGGTTAGGCGGTCGCCCTGGATTTCAAAACCCCATAATGTCTCGATGAAATTCATACCTAGAAGGCTTTCTCTCAATTCTCCGGGTTTTGAGACCATGATCGATAAATTGTAACGGGCGATTGTGCCTATGGATATTTCATTTACTCTGATTTTTGCCGCATGTGTCATGCCATTGGCGGTGGAAACAGGGGTGTTATAGCGCAGATTGTTTACATCGATTCCCGCGCTTTTGGCATCCCTTGCATTAAGGACGACAGAACTTGCACCCGTATCGACCAAAAAACGTACTGATTTGCCGTTAACAGCACCGTTTATCTCGTAATGTCCGTTGTTTGAGCGCACAATCATGATTTGATTTCGACCGTCCACTGTTTGAGTGGAAATCGGGCTTCCTGGCATCAGGCCACCCGATAGTCTGTAGCCGATATCCTGCAGTTCATAGCGATAAACATGCGTGGTCATCAGGACCAATATGATTGCGAGCCACGTTAGTAAATTGCTGGCTACCCGTTTGAACTCGCCTTTGCGCGGCAAGATTGCGACACCTAAAACTGCTGCCCATGCACCAAAGAAAATTAGACTGACGAAACGATCATTTTCGATGCCAAGTATGCTGCCCTTGTCGTGATTTATTATCAAGGCAATCGCGCCAATGCCTATTATGCCAAGCACAATTTTTAACATGCTATATGCTGGCTGAGGCGTTGTCTGGATTGTCCCTCTGGGCTAATCTCTTTGCTCTGCGTATTGCTCTTGCTTCACGCTTTGGGTCAATTTTTATGATTTTCATTCGGTCGGGAAGACTGTCCATGATTTGCTTGCGCATTGGTGCTGAATAACTAATCCAACCTTCAACTTCGCCGTCCGTGCGGCCACAGCCAAAGCAATAACCAGTGTCTGCATCAATGACGCAGACCAAATTGCATGGGGACTCTATTTTAGCACTGATATCGGTTTCCGGACGGTCCAACGGGTTTCCTCTTGCTTACTTCTTGCGTAAAGACGTAAGCATTATCACAGAAATCACAAGGAAAAATTACTGATTGGTTTTTTCAATATACAGGAGATATTTAGGCAATGAGCGGTTCTGGACTGCCTTTTGACGATGTTCGGGCATTGGTAAAATCTCTACCGGGGCCTGATGAGGAAGCTCTTTTGCAGGCTCAAGCACGTAACTTGAGCGTTGGTTGTTCCGCAGGTTCAATGGGGCAACTTGAGACCATCTGCGAGTGGCTGGCGACATGGAGTGGCCATAGCCCGGAGATTAACCGACCCTTGGTGGCAATATTTGCCGGAAGTCACAGCTTTGCCGTGCAGAATGGTTTGCGGGTGGTTGCGGATGAGGTTTCAAATATTTCAGCTGGCGGCGGGGTAATAAATCAAATTTGCGCTGGAAATGATTTGGGATTGAAGGTCTTTGATCTTGCTCTGCAAATTCCCATTGGTGACATAACAAGTGCAGCGGCACTTGAAGAACGTGATTGTGCAGCGACTATTGCCTTTGGGATGGAAGCTATTGCTGGCGGCACTGACCTTTTGTGCCTTGGAGCCGTTGAAGTTGATAATTCGATTTCCGCGTCTGCCGTGTGTTCAGGATTGTTTGGGGAGAAGGCAGAAAACTGTATTTTTATCGAACCTGGTGAATCAGGTGATCTGACAATTTCTAAATTAACAAAAATTGAGGCTGCTCTTACGCATCACCATGGACATTTGGAAGATCCATTAGAAATTTTGCGTCTGCTTGGTGGGCGCGAGATGGCTGCACTTTGTGGCGCCATATTGGCTGCACGGGTACAGCATATTCCTGTTATTCTTGATGGGTATACGGCGTTGACATCCGCAGGGATATTGAAAGCTCTTTCAAGTGATGCCATTGATCATTGTATTATCGGGCAGGGGGTAGAGGGCAAAGCGATGAGCAGGCTTATCAGAAATTTGGAATTGCCCCAGCTACTGGATTTGGGTGTTTCTGCCGGGAATGCCTGTGGAGCGGCCATTGCGACTGGAATTGTAAAATCAGCCGCGCAAATACACAGTGGCACCGAGATATCTACCTAATTTTTAACTTTAGGCGCCGATTTTTCTGTTCTCGCGGGGGTGATTGACGGCATGGTTCTCGTCTTTGATCGGCTCCATGACTTCCAAAACCCGGGATTTGGGAAAGGTAGCGATAACTTCTGTGCCTTCGCGCAGTTTCGATTTTAATTCGAACTTGCCTCCGTGCATATCCACCAATGCCTGAACAATAGGCAAGCCAAGTCCGGTGCCCTGTTCCGCACTTTTTATGGCAATGGAACCTTGGCCAAATGATGAAAGTACTATCGGAATTTCATCTTCCGGAATTCCTGGCCCCGTATCTTTGATGGACAGGTATTGGCTGCCCAAACGGGTCCAGCCAACCTTAATATCGATACTACCACCGCTTGGAGTGAATTTAAGAGCGTTGGAGAGCAGGTTCAGCGTTATCTGGCGCAATGCTCGTTCATCGGCCCATAGCTGTGGAAGATCAAATTCAAATCTGGTGGTGATCGTAACCCCTTTACTCTTGGCTTTGATATCAATCATGTGACAGGCATTTTCCACGACATGAACAAGCCGTACCGCTTCTTCGTGGAGATCATGTTTGCCAGCTTCGATACGTGAAATATCGAGAATCTCATTGATTAAATGGAGCAAATGGGTGCCAGATTCATGGATGTCTCCAGCATATTCTTTGTATGTATCGCTGCCAACTGGGCCAAGAACTTCGTTTTTAATAACTTCCGAAAACCCTAAAATCGCGTTGAGTGGAGTGCGCAATTCATGGCTCATGGTTGCCAGAAAACGGGATTTGGCAAGGTTTGCCTCTTCTGCGCGTCTTCGGGCTTCTTCTGAATACGATCTAGCAGTTTCCAGTTCGCCAATCAGACTTTCGCGTTCTGCGTTCCCTTCTAACATAGAAAGAACCGATATTTTGAATCGGTTTGCGATCAGATAGAAAAAGATCATTGAGATACAGCAGATGCTGCCCATCACTACGAATACCGGTTCGTAGGTTAGAAAGAACCGGGTAGCTAGAACAATGCTGGCGGGAGCTGCCAAAACCAACAAACCACTGCCAAAAGAATAGGCAAGCATTCCGGTTGCTGCCTGTACAACCAATATGGAGGAAAATTGGATGATGCCATATTCGTTGCCACCGCAGGTTATGCAGCCATAGCCAGCAAAAAACATCCAACATAAGGAAATCAGTAATTGGATGACTACAAAACGTAATCGCCATCCTGGCAAGTCGTCATCGCATTTTGCCTGTTCTAAAAAACGTTTGCAAAATAATGATAGCAAAATATAGGAAAGGCCGATGGTGCCAGCCCAAAGGCTTGCAACGAAATAACCAATCCAGGCAGATGATACTACTGCGATGACAGTCACCAGCATGGGGAGGACCAGGCTGGCGTTTACGAAATTTCTGGCAAAACTTGTGAGTAACTCGAATTCATAGGCTACCGGCATGCTGATGGTCGAGGTTAGGCGGCCACGCATGTCTTTAACCGTCCGCGAAGTTTCGTTCAGCGTACGGGTGCGGTCGACAATTGTTTTGTCGGTCGTTTGGGAATTTCGGATATTCACGGACACTTGGCCGAATTCCTATGGTTGTAATTGTTACGCCAATTTGCGTTAAATTGGTTAATTTCCTATTAGGAATTCAACGTAACTATTTTTTGGATGAATTCTTTTGGCAGGCAAACGACCCTTTCTGGAAACCCATAAAGTGTTTGATTTTATTGTGGCATTTTCGTTTCTTGGGGCTGTTGGTGCTTTGGTTCTGTTTTTGACTGCCAAAACGGAACGCGAAATTTCAGGTGGGGTGAAAATAGTCGATGGGGACAGTCTTTTTGTAAACGGTGAAGAGGTTCGCCTGAGAGGACTAGACGCACCGGAAAGCCAACAACTTTGTGTAATACGCGGGCAACAATGGCCCTGTGGACGCGAAGCTTCCCGGCATTTACGGCAATTGGTTTCACGCAAGAAAGTCAATTGCAATGGTAGTAACCACGATAGATACGGTCGATTGCTGGCGAAATGTTATGCAGGTGGGCTTGAACTTGGTCTAACGATGGTGAGAGATGGTTGGGCTGTTGGCTTTGGTGACTATGAGCGTGAAGAGGCAATAGCTAAGGCTGCAAACAAAGGAATATGGGCAGGTGATTTTGACATCCCACAGGATTGGCGGCGGCATGAACGCTCCATTGATCGCTGGTCAAAATAGGCGAGCACCGGAAAAAAAGGAGACACTTCATGTTGCTTTATGATGGGGGAATGGCGCCAAACCCTAGGCGAGTACGTATCTTTTTGGCGGAGAAAGGCATTGACGTTGAGATGGTCAATGTGGATATCAATGCCTTGGAGCAGAAATCTGATAAAGTTACGAAACTAAATCCGATGCAGCGTCTACCAATTCTTGTATTTGATGATGGGCTGGCACTTTCAGAATCCGTGGCGATTTGCCGGTACTTTGAAGAGATGCAGCCAGATCCGCCATTAATGGGCGTAGATGCGCGCGATAAAGCGATCGTTGAAATGTGGCAGCGACGTATGGAGCTAAACCTGTTGATGCCAATTGCGCAGGCTTTTCGCCATCTTCATCCGGGCGCCGCCCGTCTTGAACATCCTCAGGTTGCAGAATGGGGGGAGGCAAATAAACCACGGGCTATTGAATGTATGAGGATTCTTGATGATGAACTTGCATCGCGGGAATTTGTTGCAGGCGAACGCTTTAGCATCGCGGATATTACGGCCATTATTGCTCTGCAGTTCCTGAAACCTGCTCGTATTGAGATTCCAGAAGATTTAACGAATGTGCTGCGTTGGTTTGATGAAGTAAGTGCTCGCCCTAGCAATAAGGCGTGATGTGGCAATATTTTCTACAAATTTTGCTTTTTTTTTAAATTTGTAGAATTGAATTCTAATATTTATCACTATATGGAATAAGGTAACGCATAGCAGAGCACAATCTGAAGAGTGGTAACCGGTTTTCAGATAAATTGTGCGTTAAAATAAACCGATAGGCATTTTTTGCGATTCAAATATCGCAAAAAGTGCCCTAGCTGGAGCAGTTTGATGGACCGTATGGATAAAATGATCCTGTCAATTTTACAGGAAGACTCGACTTTACCGGTCGCTGATATTGCGCGAAGAGTTGGATTATCAACTACGCCGTGCTGGCGCCGTATCCAAAAAATGGAAGAAGACCGGATTATTGAGCGCCGCGTCGCTGTGCTTAACCCAGAATTGGTCAATGTTGGGGTTACAGTTTTTGTTTCTATAAAAACGGATCAACACAATTCCGAATGGTTGAAGCGTTTTGCCGAGGTTATAACAAAATACCCAGAAGTAGTTGGATTTTACCGGATGAGTGGGCAGGTGGACTATCTGTTAAAAGTCGTGGTGCCTGATATTGCGGCCTATGACGTATTTTATAAAAAGCTCGTATCAGATGTGGATATTCAGGATGTATCTTCTGCGTTCGCCATGGAGCGGATTAAGGACACTCCGCAATTGCCACTTGAATTTGTAAAATTGGAAAAACCAGCTAAAGCAAGAAGTTAGTTCCAACAATGGCAGTTACTGAAAAACAATATGCCGGACCGATACTGCTTGAGCGCGGATATCGAACGTTCTTTCTGGGTGCCGGAATATTCGCAGGGTTTGCTATTCCTCTTTGGATTGTCGCCTTAAAAACGGGTATGGAAATTCCAACCAATTTTTCCGCCCGTGATTATCATATTCATGAAATGGTTTTTGGTTATTTGAGCGCGGTGATTGCCGGATTTTTATTCACCGCATTGCCTAATTGGACAGGCCGACCGGCAATTGATGGTTGGCGATTGGCGTTTCTTTCCGCCTTGTGGGTGTGTGGCCGCGTTGCCGTCATTACATCCGCTTCATGGCCGATGGCGGCAGCTATGATTGATGCCTCATTTTTGTTGGTGGTTGCAGCTGTCGTATGGCGTGAAGTACTGGCCGGTGGCAGTATTCGCAATGTTCCGATTTGCCTGATGGTCAGCTTGGTCGCCTTGGCCAATGTCACCTATTATATTGTTCAACTGAGTGGGGCAGATACGGCATGGGTCGAGCGGATGGCTCTCGGTGTCATCACTTTGCTTATCGCGCTCGTTGGTGGACGGGTGATTCCCAATTTCAGCAGTAACTGGATGAAGCAAAATAAAATTTCACCGCTTTCAATACCGTTTTCCCTGTTCGATAAAATGGCGCTGCTTGTCACCCTTATCACGATCGTTGTTTGGGTTGTGACGCCTGACGTGGAATTTACCGGCTATCTATTCTCTATGCTTTTTGTGGTGCATTGTGTGCGGATGTTCAGATGGCGCGGGTGGCAAACATTTCGTGAACCCTTGGTACTCATTCTTCATGTGGGATATATGTGGTTGCCCATATGGTTTGGACTGACCGGGTTAGCGATTTTGGCACCGGATATGTTCTCAACTTCAAGTGCATTGCATGCGCTGACGGCTGGCACTATTGGCATGATGCCCCTTGCTATCATGACGCGGGCGATTTTGGGCCATAGTGGACGCAAACTCACTGCGGATCGCGCAACTCAATTGATATATGCCTTAATTTTCTGTGGTGCATTTTTGCGGGTTTTTGCTGAAACACTACCCTTCGACTATCTGTCGGTGGTAACAGCCTCCGGCACGCTTTGGGCCGGAGGGTTTGTTTTATTTGTTTTCGTCTATGGCCGGTATTGCCTGTCGGAAAAACTTGGATCCTGGACTGACTAGGGTTCTTTTCAGATTGTGCTCTAGTGGTGCTTTAAACGTGCCAGCAGAGAAGAAGTATCCCAACGGCTGCCACCCATTTTCTGGATTTCTTTGTAGAACTGATCGATCAGCGCTGTGCCCGGCAAATTGGTGGTGTTGTTATTTGCTTCGTTAAGGCAAATTCCCAAATCCTTGCGCATCCAGTCGACTGCGAAACCGTGTTCATATTCGCCTTTGTTCATGGTCTCCCAACGATTTTCCATCTGCCATGATTGTGCAGCACCCTTGGAAATAACATCGATGACAGCTTCAACATCAAGGCCAGCATTCTGAGCGAAATGGATGCCTTCTGAAAGACCTTGTACAAGGCCTGCAATACAAATCTGATTGACCATTTTAGTCAATTGACCCGCGCCTGCAGGGCCCATAAGGCCAATCATTTTTGAATAGCAATCGATGACTGGCTGGGCATTATCGAAGGCCGCTTGGTCACCACCTACCATAACTGTTAGAGCACCGTTTTCGGCACCTGCTTGCCCGCCTGATACAGGCGCATCGAGAAACTCGAAGCCACCGTTTTTTGCTGCTTCTGATAATTCGCGAGCAACTTCTGCTGATGCTGTGGTGTTATCAACGAATATGGCGCCTGACTTCATTGCGCCAAATGCACCGTCCTCGCCAATTGTCACCGCGCGCAAATCATTGTCATTGCCAACACAGCAAAATACAAAGTCACAATCTGCTGCGGCGCCAGCAGGCGTTGGAGACATTGCTCCACCATGTTCTTTCACCCATGCATCTGCCTTGGCGGCAGTGCGGTTATATACGGTAACGTCGTGTCCGGCTTTGGCTATATAGCCTGCCATTGGATACCCCATTACGCCTAATCCGATGAATGCAATTTTTGCCATGTTAAAACCCTTTCTGCAAAACCATATCTGCCATATAATTAAATTTGGATTCTTCTCCGTCGATTATATGGCGTATTTTTAGAGGTAGAACAATGCGTAGATTATTCAAATGGCTTTCCGGTATTCTTGGTGTGCTTGTGTTATGTGTAATTATCGGTGGAGGTATGGTTTATCTCGTTTTTACCAATACCATTCCTGATGATAACGGGACGTTCACTCTCACCGGTTTGGAACAAGAGGTCTCAATTCTGCGTGATAAGGAAGGCGTTCCTCACATCGAAGCGCAAAGTCATGCGGATGCTGCCATGGGGCTTGGCTTCGCTCATGCACAAGATCGACTTTGGCAAATGGAAGTGCTGCGCATGGCGGGGCAGGGGCGGCTTTCTGAACTGTTTGGCGAAGCCACAATTTCCAGTGACACGTTCTTACGTACTTTGGACATGGCGAGTGCTGCACGGGATTCCTACGAATTGTTGAAGCCTCAAACCAAGAATATTATTGAGAGCTATGTGGCCGGTGTAAACGCATATATCAATCGTGACATCGGAAAGTTTTCTACTAAATTTCCTCCAGAATTTTTGATTTTGGGTGTGACGCCTGAGCCTTGGGAACCCTGGCATTCAGGACTGATAGTCAAGGTTATGGCACTCACGCTTGATCAAAATATGGGCCATGAAATCAAACGATTAGCTATGGCTTCAAAGGGTTTTTCACCGAAGGAAATTGAATCTCTGGTTGGTTATGGGCCTCGTGACAATCCTGCGCCGCTGCCTGATTTGCGCAATATCTATGAGTTTTCGGCGAAACAAGCTTCAAACTCTCCGGCAAAATACACCGACATTGTGGTGGAGACTGGAAAACGTGCTTCCAACAACTGGGTGATATCAGGGAGCCGCACCCAATCCGGCAAGCCTATTTTGGCTAATGATCCCCATCTGGGATTGACTGCACCATCAATGTTTTATCTGACGCATTTATCTTTTACCAATGAGGACGGTTTGCAGAATATCATTGGTGGCAGTCTGCCTGGAACGCCTCTTATACTTGTCGGTCGTAACGACAGTTTGGCATGGGGGCTAACGACTACTGGTGTGGATTCTCAAGATATTTTTGTCGAACGGCTCGACCCCGGTGACAATATGAAATATCTGACGCCTGATGGGCCAAAAGCTTTCGAAGTGCGGACTGAAATTTTAAAAACCTCCAAGGGCACGCAAGTGGAAATTGTAGTTCGTAATTCCCGCCATGGCCCGATATTGCCGGGTGAATACAAAAACCTTGAAAATATTCTGCCTAAAAACCATGTGGCTGCTTTGCGCTGGACGGCGCTGGACCATGATGATGTTACTCTTGATAGTGTACTTGAGATGACGCTGACAAAAACCGTCGATGATTTTATCGAAAGTCAGCGGACATCTGTCTCTCCTATGCAGTCGATTGTAGTCGCTGATATCGAGGGTAATATTGGCTTGATTGCGCCGGGGCGTGTGCCAATTCGAAATGACGAGAACGTCATTCAGGGTCGCGCGCCTGTGCCCGGTTGGCTGGCGAAATATGATTGGGTTGGTGAAATTCCATTTGATGACTTGCCGAAAATTGTGAATCCAGCCTCCGGCGCGATTGCTACGGCGAATGCAAATTTCCTACCGAGCACTTACGGTCAGCATATTACCTATGACTGGGCGGAACATTTTCGTCAGGCACGGGTTGAAGAAAAAATCATCCAGACGAACGAAATCCACGATATTGCCAAATCTATCTCAATAATGGGCGATACTCGATCCGAGGCCATGTTGCGCCTGCGTGATATTGCGCTTGATCTCGTGCCGGGCGGTGTGCGTTTTGATATCGGTATGATGGCTGCTCTGAAAAGCTGGGATGGCCGTATGGATAAATCTTCGTCGGAAGCGTTGATTATGATGGCATGGTTTAAAAACCTGCATAAAGATATCCTTGCTGATGATCTGGGTGATGAGTATGAGTTGTTTAAAAAAGGCAAAATCACACCATTGCTCCGATTGTTGGAAAACAGAGGAACTAGGGACTGGTGTGACAGGACTGATACGCTGGTAAAGGAGACTTGTTCTGAAATTTTGGCTGGCTCACTTGCGGCTGCTCTGAAAGAGATTGCCAAGGCTCAAGGCGATGATTGGCAGAAATGGCGCTGGGGTAATGCGCATATTGCTCTTGGTGCGCATCGCCCTTTTGCAAAAGTTGGACTATTGGCCGACCTGTTTAATGTATCGATAGAAAGTGCTGGTGGGCCTTATACTTTGCGTCGGGGGCAAACAGATTTTGGTGAAGACAAACCTTTTTACAGTCGCCATGGCAGCGCTTATCGTGCAGTTTATGATTTTGGTGATTTGAATAAATCAATGTTTATGCAATCCACAGGGCAGAGCGGACATTTTTTGTCGAAAAATTATCGTACATTCTCGGAGCGTTGGGCGGATATGAAATTTATCCAGATGAGCACAAGGCGTGAGGATTACGCAGAGGGTGCAATGGGCACATGGACACTGAAACCTGAATGAATTTAACTAAGGCAGACAAATGACTGATATAAAAAGCTGGGCGGAGCTTGCTCCCCAATTGGTAAATGTTGCTGCGGGTCGTGCGGCGGCTGATCTGGTGGTGAAAAACGGTAAGTGGGTAAATGTTCATTCGGGTGAGATTATCCCCGATACGGATATCGCCATTTCAGGCGGGCGCTTCGCCTATTGCGGACCCGATGCCAGCCATTGTATTGGCGATAATACAGAAGTTATTGACGCCGAGGGCAGGTATCTGGTTCCCGGGCTTTGTGATGCGCATATGCATATTGAAAGCGGCATGTTGAACGTGACGCAATTTTCACGCGCCGTTATTCCTCACGGTACGACTTCGATGTTTGTGGACCCGCACGAGATTGCCAATGTGCTTGGGCTTGATGGCGTGCGCGCGATGCATGATGAGGCCATGGGCATGCCGATCAATGTGTTTGTGCAAATGCCATCCTGCGTTCCCTCTGCTCCGGGACTTGAAAATGCGGGTGCCGAATTGGGCGCTGCCGATGTTGCTGAAGCCATGAACTGGCCCAATATTATTGGCCTTGGGGAAGTGATGAACTTTCCCGGCGTTGCCGGTGCTGATGAGAAAATGATGGGTGAAATTGCTGCAACCATGAATGCCGGAAAAACCGTCGGCGGGCATTATGCTTCACCTGATTTGGGTGTCCCGTTCCATGCCTATGTTGCCGGTGGTCCTGCGGACGATCACGAGGGAACCCGCGCCATTGATGCGGCAACTCGTGTACGTCAAGGCATGAAGGCCATGCTGAGGCTTGGTTCTGCATGGTATGATGTGGCGGAGCAAATTAAAGCCATAACCGAGATGGGACTTGATTCACGCAATTTCATTTTGTGTACCGATGACAGCCATTCGGGTACTCTGGTCAATGATGGCCATATGAACCGCGTTGTGCGCCATGCGATTGAGCAAGGTTTGAAACCTGTTGAAGCCATTCAGATGGCTACATTGAATACGGCGGAACATTTTGGTCTTGAGCGGGATTTGGGTTCCATTACTCCGGGAAGGAGAGCGGATTTCCTTCTGGTTTCCGATCTTCCGACCATGGCGGTTGAGGTTGTTTATGGGCGGGGAAAACTGCTTTCGGATAAGGATGGAATTAAAGTTACAATGCCGGAATTCAAATATTCCGACAAAGCCTGCAATACCATGAATATGAAAGCCGACCTTGTGGGCAATCAGTTTGAAATTGCAGCACCTGAGGGTGCGAGTGAAGTTCGTGCCCGGGTGATTGGTGTTGTTGAAAATCAAGCACCGACGAAAGCGCTGGAGCGCGAACTGCAAGTGGTTGACGGACAGGTGCAGATGGATATCGCCAATGATGTCTGCCAGATCGCACTGGTAGAACGTCACCGAGCAACCGGTGGTGTGATCAACGGGTTTGTCTCGGGCTTTGGTTACAACAAGCCTTGCGCCATGGCGTCGACCGTTGCCCATGACAGCCATCATATGATTGTTGTTGGCACCGACCATGACGATATGGCGAAAGCTGCCAACCGCCTGCGTGAAGTCGGCGGCGGAATTTGTGTTTTTCATGAGGGCAAGGAATTAGCGCTGGTTGAATTGCCGGTTGCAGGATTGATGTCCGAAGAACCCGCAGAACTGGTAGCTGCCAAGGCCGATAAAATGGTGGCAGCAATGCAAGCCATGGGCTGCGATCTCAACAACGCCTATATGCAGCATTCCTTGTTGGCACTGGTGGTTATTCCTGAATTGCGGATTTCTGATATTGGTATTATTGACGTGACGCAGTTTAAGAAGGTGGATTTGTTCGTCGGGTAGAAGCGTCTTTCCGATGTCAGGGTAATGACCGGTTTGAGCCTATTCCGTTGAAAAACTCGTCATAAAAACGCCGTTGTCTGCTGATTCAATTTCCAGAGTGATTTGGGAGATTTTCGCAATGATGGGACCAAAAC
>JASFYT010000070.1:0-20282 GCA_045047085.1 Rhizobiaceae bacterium
TGCTTTGCCACCGCGCTGTGAACCGACTGACATCTAAAGTTTTCGCCTTAATCTCGCTCACAGAGCAATCGCGTTAGGTGGGGTTCCTCGGACGAACACTCTTAATCGAACCTATCGATAAAAACTCTATTATCGCCGTCCCACGTTTTTTTTGGGGCGGCCAACAAATGGTTCAGGTAATAGAGACCCCGAATATGTCTATGATTGACCTTCGTCGTTTTCTTCATCGCGAATACGGCGATAAATTGTTGAAGGACTGATTTCCAGCAAAGCTGCGGCCCTGTGTACGTTGTCATTGCATTCGGCCATTGCTGCCTCAATCATTTCACGCTCGACTTGCCACATGGGCCTCAGCACGTTGCTAGATGTTGCTGCCGGCGCTATCGCAGTTAGAGTGTTAGAAGTCGCTCCAGTGGAAGCGATATCAATTCCACCGGCAAGCGGTGGCAACATTGTTGCAGTGAGTTCTTCGCCATCATGGAGCACTACCGCGTTTCTTATGGCATTTTGAAGTTGCCTGACATTTCCCGGCCAATCATAATTGATAATCGTTTCAAGCGCATCATCACTAAGAGTAGTGAATTTCTTCATCTCCTCTTTGCTGAATACCGCTAGAAATTGTTCGCAAATCTTTATCAAGTCATCGCCACGATCACGCAGTGGCGGTAAGTGAATAGGGATTACATGAAGACGGTAATAGAGATCTTCACGGAAATTCCCAGAACTGACTTCACTCCATGGACTTTTGTTGGTGGCGCAGACAAATCGAACGTCAACTTTTTCCTGCTCGGTTCCGCCTACTTTCTGGAATGTTTTGGTTTGAATAAACCTCAGTAGCTTCACCTGAAGAGTAAGACTCATTTCGCAAATTTCATCGAGAAATAGTGTGCCGCCATTGGCTTGTTTTGCCAAGCCATCTCGGTTTGCAATGGCGCCGGTAAAGGCACCTTTTACATGCCCAAAGATTTCACTTTCCATCAGATTTTCGGGGATGGCGCCGCAGTTAAGTGTGACAAACGGCTTACTGCTTCGTGGGCTTTGCTGATGAATAGCTTCGGCGCAAAGTTCCTTGCCTGTTCCTGATTCTCCGGTGATAAAAACCGTTGCAGTGCTTGGAGCGGCATTATCGATTGTACGATAAATTGACTGCATGGCCGCGGAAGAACCAATGAATTTGCAATATTCCGTTCGTGAATTATCCACGCTTAAAGTGCGGACAATTTGGGTCAGTTTCTGGCGTTCCAACGCGTGGCGCAGGGTAAAGATCAATCTGTCCGCATTGAAGGGTTTTAGCATAAAATCAGCCGCACCTTCGCGCATGGCTTCCACGGCAGAATTTATTGAACCATGAGCAGTAATCACAACTACAGTTGTCGCAATAGCGCGTTGCTGGATATGTTTGAGAATTTCAATGCCATCCATGTCGGGGAGCTTGAGATCTAGAATGATTACATCCGGGGCATTTTGATCGATGAAATCGAGAGCATCTTTACCACAATCTACGTGGGTGAGAGCATAGGGCTCTTTTTTTAAATATTCTTGATAGACCCGCGCAATGGGCAGATCATCTTCAACCAAAAGTACATTATGTTTTTGTGACATGACCACTACATCACATTTAACAGTGATTCGGTAAACCCTCACTTTTAAATACGGTGTCCTCAACGTAACATTTCACAGCTTGCCAGCGATCTTTGGGACGAACACTAAGGGGAGGATGTTCGAAGATCGCTGGCTGCCGGGAGTGGAGTTAGTATTTGTATTTCTAAAACTCTCGATCAACACCTCCGCTGGTGTCTTTGTCTAAGCCCTGATTAACCGCGGTGGTTTTCTGCCAATGGGTTCCCGCTGCCATGAGGCAACTCATGCCGGTTGGCATAGTGATAACCACCGTAAAAGTTCCAGTTTTTGATGAGAATATCTCAACCATGGTGCCCGCTTGTGTCAGGCCACGATGGCGTGGAGTTTCATTGTACTTTTCGGCGAGTGTGGATGCGATGAGGTCGTGTGTGCTGCATTTAGGAGCCGCAAAAGTTCGTGTGGTTGTTGCAAGCGACATGGCCAGAGACGTGGCCAAAAACACGGTGCCAATAATGGTTTTTGTTTTGATATACTGTTTCATAGTAGCCTCCTTGTTCGTTTGCTATTGCTATTCATGCTGCAATCGGTGTGCCAAATTGTGGGATACGAGAATTTTTGTGTTATCGGGCATAGTTCATCTTCAACTAAAACCTTGAGTAGCTAGGGGTGGGCTGGGAGGTTTTTAAGGTGCTGCTTCGAGTTTCCATATGTGTTGAAACGCCATATGAAAACCAAAACCTCCCCAGTTCATGTCATTCAGCATGTCAATTTGACAATTTGACTCGCTCAATCGGCATTTTGAACGCAGGGGGTCGTTCAAACTGAAGGCTGGCCTCAATTTCCGATAAAAACCAACTGGTACACTCTTTGCGTTGTCTTCATCAAATGAAAAATATTACGATGGAGAAAAGAGATGGGAAGACATTTTAAAAATACGGTGAAATATTTATTGGCCGGCTGTTTTTTTGCCGCCAGTGCGATGACTGTAATGGCAAACGAAACGTTGGTTTTTGGAACCTATGTCTTTGAAAAACCAACGACGACCGTGCAGAAAATGCGCCCGATACTGGATGCGTTGGAAACCCGATTACAAGAACAGCTAGGAAAACCGGTCAAAATTCGGCTGCAAATTGCGCGAAATTATCACGAAGCAATTCAGGGTTTGGTGCAGGGGCGAGTTGATTTTGGCCGTTACGGTCAAGCAGCTTATGTGCTTGCCAAGGATGAGAATTCTGATCTGGATATTTTGGCCGTGGAGGGGGATAACAAAAAAAAGACATTTCAAAGTGTAATTGTCGTCCATAATAATTCCCAAATAAATTCACTGGGTGATCTGGCTGGAAAGAGTTTTGCATTTGGCAGCGTATACTCGACAACTGGGCGGTATTTTCCTCAAAGCTTTTTAACGAGCCGCGGCATTACTGGTCGCAATCTGTCTCGATACTCCTATCTTCGGCGGCATGACCGGGTTGGTTGGTCGGTGTCCGATGGTAGCTATGATGCAGGTGCTGTGAGCAAATGGGTTTATTTAGATTTGAAAAAGCGTGGTGCAAAAATTCGTCCGATTGCGTCTTTTGCCAACGTCACAAAACCATGGGTCGCGAGAAGTGGACTATCGGAGGAAATGAAATCTGCAATTCGGGAGGCGTTGATTTCACTTCGCGGGGTCAAGGTTTTAGATCTGATCAAGAAAGACTGTTTTCTACCTGGAAATGACAGCGATTACGATGGCGTGCGAATGTCGATTGCAAAGAACAAGTTGTTTTTTGTTAAATGAAGGTGACCGGTTTCAGAATTGAAATATATACAAGTAAGCTTAGATGAAATGATTCGTATAACTTAGACCTATAATGTTTGCGGAGTTTAAGATGGACGTTGAAGAAACGACTCCTAAGAATGATGGACGCATGACCGGCAAAGGATACTGGCGGTTATCACACCAAATTCTCCTTGTGCTTGCTGTTGCCACCTTGCTTTGTGCTTTTGTGGTTGGAGAGGCCGTGCGCTGGTTTGAGACGCATCAGCTTCAGGAAGAATTGCACCAAAGCAGTGAGCAGATGGTTTCGTTGATGTCGGCCGTAATTGTAGATCCGATTGTCACCGAAGATCGCACCCTGATAGAAACTATAATATCGCGAAGTGCTAGCGTTCTCCCAGATATCAGTGAAACAGAAGTTTTCAATGAGCAAGGGCAAAGCTTAGCCCGCTGGGTGAGGGCCAATATGGCCAAACCCGTCGATCTTTTAATTCTCGAGAAGGATATTGTTTTTGAGGGAGAACAGTTCGGTTCGATAAAAATTCAATGGAATTTGAAAAATGCTCGTCATCACATTGAAGAGCATGTTTTTACAATGCAGATTTATGTGGCCGCGGGTGTTTTGCTGCTTGCTGCAATAATCACAGCAACCATGCAGTGGTTGATTGGCCGTCCATTACGAGAAGTACACAACCGCATGCTTGCAGCTGCAGAAGGCCGCGAAATTAATATGGCACCATTACCCGGCCATACTGCCCGGGAATTGGTGAGCGTCGGGATTGCAGCTCAACGTCTGGCAGAGCTTTATTCTGAGCGTAGGGATTTTCAGAACCATTTGAGTGCAGCACGAGAACTGTTGGTGGATGCTATTGAATCTCTTGCTGATGGATTTGTAATTTATGACGCTGATGACCGGTTGGTCATTTGTAATGAGAAATACAAGGAGTTTTACCATAGGAGCGCAGAATTTTTGGTGCCTGGTGCAAGCTTTGAAGAGATTATTCGTCAGGGATTGAAGAGGGGGCAACTCAATACCGGTGATATGAACGTGGATGAATGGGTGACCCAGCGTATGAAACAACATCTTGATCCCACAGGACCAGTGGAACAGGAACTACTTGATGGTAGATGGCTTCGGGTAGAGGAGCGCAAGACCAGCCATGGAGGTATTGTTGGCTACAGGGTCGATATTACAGAGATAAAACAACGTCAGAAGGAACTTAGTGAAGCAAGGGAAAAAGCTGAAATTGCTAATCAGGCAAAATCACAATTCCTTGCAATGATGAGTCATGAGATACGCACCCCTCTGAATGGAGTGCTTGGCGTATTCGGACTTCTTGATGATACGCAGCTTAATAAAGAGCAGCAGCTATACTCAGATACAGGCAGGCGGTCGGGCGAAGCTTTATTGGAAATCATCAATGACATTCTTGACTTTTCCAAGATGGAAGCGGGCAAACTTGATTTTGAAAATGCCCCCTTTGACCTCAAAGAACTGGTGGAGAGTGTGGTTGACGTGCTTGAACCTAGAGCTGCGGGGAAAGGAATTACTATTTGCGGGGAGTTGGAAGCAGATTCTGCGCAATTTTTCAATGGCGATGCCGGGCGGTTGCGTCAAATCCTCCTCAATCTTGCCGGTAACGCGGTCAAGTTTACCGATAATGGTAGTATAAAAATTCTGGTATCGGAGAAGGCGGAGCCTGCCAATAAAGGCACCTTACGTTTCGAGGTGGTTGATACCGGAATAGGTATAGATGCGGCGCATCGTGACCGACTTTTCACCAAATTCATGACGCTGACACCCGCCCATACCCAAAAATTTGGTGGTACCGGTCTTGGGTTGGCGATATCCAGAATGCTGGTGGAGATGATGGGAGGGGAGATCGAATTTTTTAGTAAAATTGGAGAAGGCAGTACGTTCTGGTTTGAGGTGACTTTGCCAAAACTTCGAGCCGCAGAAATTGATAATTACAAGGAAAACGGCAGGGATAAACAAGCCGCTTTCGAAGGAAAATTGTCTGGTAACATTCTTCTGGCTGAAGATAACCCTGCAAACTTGATGATCGCACGAACAGTATTGGAAAATGCAGGGCTTAAAGTTGATGTGGTGGCTAATGGCATTGAAGCGGTGGCCGCTGTTCGACGACGGCAGTATGATTTAGTGTTGATGGATGTGGGAATGCCGGAAATGGGCGGCGTTGAAGCAACCGAAGAGGTCCGTAAAATTGAAGGCGTACACGCCAATGTCCCAATCGTCGCGATGACAGCCCATGTGATGCGAGGTGACCGAGAGAGCCTTTTGTCTAAAGGCATGGACGATTATTTGCCCAAGCCCGTCTCAAAACCGCAATTATTGAATATGGTAAAGAAATGGACCGGCAGCGTTATTACTGGCTCAGTCGTCGATGAGGACATAACCTTAGTTGAAGATACAATTCTGGATTATGCGGCGCTCAATCAAATGGCTGAAGATACGAGTGAGGAAATGCTGCCAGAATTGATTGATACTTTTATAATTCATGCGCGTGACCGGTTTCAAAAAATCATTGCTGCTGCGGAAAAAATGGATTTGAAACAATTGGAAAATGAGGCGCATGCGCTAAAGGGAAGCGCGATGACTTTCGGTACAGTGCGGCTCCATCTGCTGGCCAATGATTTGGAGCTTGCCTCAAGAAACGGCGATGAAAACTTCATTTCTAAAAATGCCACACGGATTTCTGTTGAAGGTGAAACGGCGGCAGAAGCGTTGAATGCCTTCTTAAGGAACAAATGAAAGATTGTTTTTGAAGCAGCGCAACGAAAAAACTGAGTGGGAATGTTTTATTCCAGGGATATTATAAAGTTTTGTGCGAAGGAATTCCTCATAACCTTGTGTGCCACTGACTGCGACTTTTATGAAACAATCAAATGCGCCTGAGGTGATGTGAACCTCTAATACCTCAGGGATATCGGCCAGTTTATGGCATATGTCTTCCAACAGATAATCGCCATTTCGTTCCAGCGTTATTTCAACCAGTACGGTTTCTGGATATCCCAGTTGTAGCTGGTCAATGACCGTGCTGTAACCTTTTATTATGCCGTCCTTTTCCAACCTGCGAACGCGTTGCCAACATGGACTTGAGGACAATCCGACTGCTTCTGCAAGCTGGTTGTTGGATTTTCGCCCATCCAGTTCAAGCTCCCGGAGGATTTTTCGATCTATATCATCCAGTATCTTCATATTAACCTCTCGCAAAATTTAATTTTGGATAAACATGATATCACAGGAATAAATTTCATGAAAGAGGTATTTTTCGTTGATTTTAGAAGGTATTTTTGCATCATATAATCTACAATCTAAGTATGACACAGACAGCCAAGCTTAGCTTTCCTCACCCTCCATCGCGTCCTGGAAAATCACCGGATTTCTCTTATTTGAAAATCCCTGAAGCTGGCGCATTGCCTCTGCCGGACGCCAAATTATCAGTGGAAGATGCTGCTCCATACGCGCATGGGCTAGTCCGGGTGTTGGATGACAAAGCAAAAGCCGTCGGCCCTTGGGCAAAATATCTTGGTGATATAGGTAGCGCTGAAATTTTGCGGCGGGGGTTGCGCGATATGTTGATGATGCGGGCCATCGATCAGCGATTGCAGATTGCGCAACGTCAGGGCAAAACATCTTTTTACATGCAGTGTACAGGCGAAGAAGCAATAGGCTGTGGCTTCGCACGAATGCTGCGTAAGGGAGATATGAATTTTCCGACATATCGCCAGCAATCGTTGCTTGTAGGATCTGATTATCCGCTCGAACTCATGATCGGGCAGGTTTATTCCAACTCGATGGACCCCCTCAAAGGCCGTCAATTACCAATCATGCATTCGTCGCGTGAGTATGGTTATTTCAGTGTTTCTGGTAATCTTGGAACGCAATACGTACAGGCTGTGGGTTGGGCAATGGCGTCGGCACTGATGAAGGATGATGGCATTGCTGCCGGGTGGATCGGTGATGGCGCCACCGCCTCAAACGATTTTCACGGAGCATTGTTGTCTGCTTCGGTTTATAAGCCACCGGTTGTATTAAATGTGGTCAATAATCAATGGGCGATTTCCAGTTGTACGGGGTTTGCGGGCGGTGGGAAAGCTACATATGCTGAGCGTGCGCTTGGTTATGGTATTCCTTCAATCCGTGTTGATGGTAACGATTATCTGGCGGTTCTTGCGGCCTCTAAATGGGCGATTGATCGAGCTCGGGGAGGGGATGGCCCTGTTTTGATAGAATGGTTGACCTACCGGGTCGCGGCTCATTCGTCATCAGACGACCCCACTGCTTATCGCTCTAAACGTGAAGCAGCAGCATGGCCCCTTGGTGATCCGGTTGAGCGATTAAAAGCTCACCTAATTTCTAAAAGTGCATGGTCGCAGGAACGTCATGTGCAGGCGGAGGCAGAAGTTCTGGACGAAGTTCGTACTGTTCAAAAAGAAGTTGAAACTCACGGTACTTTTGTCGATCCGCAGCCTATGTCACCAGCGGATATTCTGCGTGATGTTTATGCAGAGATGCCGGAACATCTACGTCGTCAACGCCAGCAAATGGGATCATGATATGCCTTCAATGACGATGATCGAAGCCATTCGCAGTGCCATGGATATCATGTTGGAACGTGATGACCGCACAGTAATTTATGGCGAGGACGTGGGTTATTTCGGCGGTGTTTTTCGCTGTACTGCGGGCCTTCAGGAAAAATATGGACAGGAGCGGGTGTTTGATACGCCGATTAATGAAAGCGCAATTGTCGGCATGGCCATTGGCATGGCAGCTCATGGTATGCGCCCTTGCGTAGAATTACAGTTTGCAGACTATATGTTTCCAGCCTATGACCAGATTTCGCAGGAGGTGGCGCGTATACGACATCGTTCCAATGGAGATTTTACCTGCCCAATTGTAATTCGTATGCCGACCGGTGGTGGTATCTTTGGTGGCCAAACCCACAGTCAATCTCCAGAAGCGTTGTTTACACATGTGGCTGGGTTGAAGGTGGTGCAACCCTCTAATCCTTATGACGCGAAAGGACTGTTGATCTCGGCGATGGAAGATACGGATCCCGTAATTTTTCTTGAGCCCAAGCGGTTATATAATGGGCCGTTTGGTGGGGATCATTCAGGCAAGGCGATTGGCTGGAAACAACATCCGATGGGAAAAGCGCCAGCTGGTCATTACCGCGTACCCTTGGGCAAAGCCAATATTTCTAGATCCGGGAATGATGTGACGGTTCTGGCTTATGGAACCATGATTCATGTTGCAGAGGCTGCAACAAAGGCTTGTGACGTCGATGCGGAAATTATTGATTTACGGACTTTATTGCCACTTGATTTGGAAACTATTGTCACCTCTGTGAAAAAGACCGGGCGTTGCGTTGTGTTGCATGAGGCAACGCGCACATCTGGCTTTGGAGCGGAATTGATTGCCGAGGTTCAGGAGGCGTGTTTCTACCATCTTGAAGCACCAATTATGCGTATTACCGGTTGGGATGCGCCTTATCCCCATGCACAGGAATGGGATTATTTTCCCGGTCCTGAGCGCGTGGCCAAGGCATTACAACAAACTCTGGAGGCTTGAATGAAGACGGTATCAGTAAAACTTCCCGATATTGGCGAGGGCGTCACCGAGGCTGAATTGGTTGAATGGTATGTCAAAATCGGTGATTTGGTACGTGAAGATGATGTGCTTGCCGACGTAATGACCGACAAGGCTACCGTCGAGATACCATCAATTTGCGATGGAAAAATCACTTGGATTGGCGGCGAAGTAGGCGACACTCTGGCTGTTGGTTCGGAATTGGTGAAGATCGAAAGTGCGGAAGCTAGTGTCGTCGAAGAGCCCAATGAAAAACTCAAGGAAAAGCCGCCTGAGCCTGCAAAACAAGTTGAAGTTAAGAAGAAAGTTGAAGTTGAGAAAGTAGCTAAAACACCGGTTATCAAACCGGAAAAAGTACAAACTTCAGAGTCACTCACTAATAACGAAAAATCACTGGCAGCGCCTGCCGTTCGGGAGCGTGCGAGGGAAGCTGGCCTAGATTTACAAACGGTTTCAGGCTCTGGACAGGACGGACAAATCACCCATGCTGATCTTGATGCATTACTTGTCAGTGGTGGCTCAGGGCGTGCAAAAAACACGTCAGTCAACGACATAAAAATTGTCGGCCTCCGCCGTAAAATTGCGGACCACATGGCTACAGCAAACACCCGTATTCCACATATCACCATCATTGAAGAAGTCGATGTTACGGAAGTTGAAGCGCTGCGTGCAAAACTCAATGATAATCGCGGTGAAAGGATGAAATTAACAGTACTGCCGTTTGTTCTTTCTGCGCTTGCTGGTGCAGTGCGTAAGCATCCGGAAATGAATGCGATTTTCGATGATGAGGAAGGTGTGGTTACTCAATTTGGTGGCGTGCAAGTCGGAATTGCCACTGCAACAGATAAGGGGCTGATTGTACCGGTAGTTCGCCATGTGGAGGCTCGGAGCGTTTGGGATATCGCGGCAGAAATTTTCCGCTTGTCGGACGCTGCGCGTAGGGGGAATGCTAAGCGAGAGGAACTTACCGGTTCAACAATAACCGTCACTTCGCTCGGTCCGTTGGGGGCTTTGGCCACGACGCCTATTATCAACCACCCTGAAGTAGCAATTATCGGCGTGAACAAAATGGTCATGCGCCCCATGTGGAATGGAACGGAATTCGTACCACGCAAGATGATGAACCTCTCATGCAGCTTTGATCACCGGGTGATTGATGGCTGGGAAGCCGCGGTCTTTGTACAGAAGTTAAAAGCCCTGCTGGAAACACCAGCACTGATTTTCATGAATGATTGATCGAAGTTTCAATCTGCTAAACTTTCGCAAATTGCGAATGTCGCCGTTAAAAACATAAAAAATATTTCCAAGTTCCTAGCCGTAACGTTGAAAAACACCGCTTTTGGCAGAAATTCTCAAAATCCAAATTCCGGCATATAAATTGCACCTTCCTTAGCAAATAGTGGAACAAACGGTGGTTTGCGATAGGAGGGAACCATGAAAATTGAGAGAGAACGTCCTTGTCAACGACGACACCTTCGTCTGACGGCGCCTCTCTTTGTGACTTATGAGGGGCAAAAATTACGAGCCAAAGATTGGAGCCTTGGTGGCATTGGCCTTGCCGGTGTTAAAGGGCGGTTGCCAAAAGTCGATCGTAAATTCAATCTTCAAATGATGCTACCATTTCAAGGTTATGACATCTCATTCGATGTAGATGTGGAGGTGGTTCGTACGGATAAGAAAGAAGCGTTGATCGGGTTTCGGTATGTGGAGTTGCCCCAACGTTCTTATGATCTGCTAAGCTATTTCAGCGAAGATCTAATACGCGGCCAAATGGGAACGATTGACGACAGCATTTGTCGGATTGATGTTCCTGTGACACCGATTTCTACGAAACCCTCTGCAGACCATATTTCCGAAACACCAATTCATCGTTTACCGATCAGAACGATAATGATGTCGACGCTTTACATTATTATCGGGTTGTTGGTTTTTTCCCATACAGCCATTTTAATCTATTCAAATTTTATGCGGTTGGAGATTCCAAGCTCCGTTGTATCTACACAATTGCAGACATTGAAAATGCCCATGGACGGTATTATCCGAATAATCAATTTTAGTGAGGGTGAACGGGTAAAGGCCGGGGACAAAATTTTTCAAATTGATGATTTAAAACTGAATAGGCAAATCAATGCAGCGAAACTTCGTATAGAAGAGGCCAAAAGCATAGTTTGGCAAGTAACCCAAAAGCACGAAATTGAAACTGAACGCCTAAAACTCTACCAAATTGTCAGCCGGACGGAAAAAAATATTGCAAAAGCGCGTCTCTCAGCCTTGCGTGAAGCATTGAAATCAGCGGACGCGCATTATTTACGTATGGTCAAGCTACGACGGGCAGATGTTACGACGATAAACAAGGTTGAGGAAGCAAAGAAGTTGCAAGTATCTGCTGCAGCGGAAGTGAAAGAGGCCGAGCTTTTGTTGGAGAGAGATACTGCAATGAGCGAAGCTTCCAGTCGGCGCCATTACAACCACAAGGTATTCATTACTGATCTCGATATGCTAGCGGTTGAATTGGAAGTAGCCTATAGCGCGTTGAAGGTGGAAGTTCAAAAACTTCAATTTCTCGATGAGGTCAAAGCTCGAAATGTCGTTCGGGCTCCTTTTGACGGGCGTATTATCTCTTTGTACAAAACTTCGCTTTCTAATGTGTTTCGCAATGAACCGTTACTGCTGTTGGAGCGTGAAAATTCGACCACAGTCACTGCCTATCTAAACCAAAGTGAGATATTGGAAGTTGGTTTGAATGATGAGGCCAAGGTTTTTATTCCTGCTTTGGATAGGCATATATCAGCGATGGTCACAAAAATAGACCGCTCGTCTTTGTATCTAAATAAAAACTCAACTCAATTTATCTGGCGCAACGAAAAAGACCGTACAGCGGCAGTGATACTGGACTTGTTGGTTAGTGATGTCGAGGCTGCTCAAATCAGGGCAGGGCTTCCCGTGGTAGTTATTTTTGATCGGCGCGAGACCAATGATATCTGGTCGGTAATTAAAGGGTTTGTCGGCAGAGGGTTCATTGGTGAAAAGGAGGGAACGGGTATTGAAACAGATAAAACAATATGATCGTCGTTCCTTTGTAGACGACCCGAGTGTCTGGCCGAGAGGGTTTGAGAAATGGAATCCATGGGCGCTTCTGAAGATCAGTTTCTATTTTTGTAGTTGTTATCTGGCGATTATGTTTTTGCCGAACCGTTTGTGGGACCCGGGCGTTAGGGAGATTACAATTGTCATCGGCTCGTTGGGAATTTGGCGTTATGGCTGGTGGTTTACCCACGCAGTACGTGCATTTATCTACGGGCATTTTGTTTATCCATCCCTGCGCGTAAAGGGACAGAAAATATGGGACGAAGGGTGGCGTCCTCCGCATATGCATTTCATGATGACAACCTATAAAGAGCATCGTGATATCACAGAAAAAGTAATCCGATCAATCCTTTTGGAAATTCGCAATGCTGGTGTCCCCGGCACCATTTGGCTCGGCTCAGCGGACCGATTTGACGAAGATATTGCTTCTGATTTTATCCGCCGAGAGGCCTCTAATCTCGATGTCACATTGCGGATCGTTCGACAAAATGTCGATGGCAAACGTGCCGCGATCGGGTTAGTTCTGCGTGCCATGTGCCGTGCAGGGATCGGCAAGGACGACCTTGTTGTTTTTATGGATGGGGACTTTATTTTTGCTGAGGGTGCAGTTGGCCGTTGCATGCCTTTGTTCAAACTATATCCTGAATTGCAAGCCTGCACGACGGACGAAGAGGTTATCTGTATCGGGCCGCGCTGGATAGAGATTTGGTTGAAAATGCGGTTCTCCCAACGCCGGCTTGCTATGCAATCTCACGCGCTGTCTGGTCGAGTTTTGACACTTACCGGGCGTATGTCCGTATTTCGCGCTTCGCATCTGCGTAAGCTTGAGTTTATCCGTCTTTTGGAAGCCGACCATTTGAACCACTGGCTCTGGGGAGATTTTCGTTTTCTCTCCGGGGATGATAAAAGCACATGGTACTACATGCTCAAAAATAATGTCAAAATGCTCTATATACCTGATGCGCTAGGTTACACAGTAGAAGTGATCGATGGATCTGGCATGGACCGTATGGTGCAAAATTTTCGGCGTTGGTCCGGCAACATGCTGCGCAATGGTGCAAGGGCGATCGCGCTTGGGCCGAAGAAAATGCCGTTTTTCATCTGGTGGTGTCTGATCGATCAGCGATTATCCATGTGGACGATGCTGTTTAGTCCCGTCCTGGCGATATTCGGGACGTTGATTGTCGGGCCAGCCTATTTGCTCTCCTACCTAATTTTTATCGCGCTAAGTCGGATGCTGCTCTCGTTGTTTCTATTTCGATATTCAAGAAAAATTGAGATGGCGTATCCATGGATTCTCTACCTCAACCAACTGATCAACGCGGCGGTGAAGGTCTATTGTATTTTTAGGCTTTCCAAGCAGAAATGGTCCAACCGGGGAAATCAAAGTTCGTCATCTGATGCTAATGCTATCGTGGAAGCAGCGCGTAACGGAATGGCGAATTGGTGTACTGTGATTGCTGTTTTTCTCCTTGTGCTCACGACCTTGCATTATTCAGGTTTGGTTGGTTTTCCCTCAATGACATTGGTCGTCCATGCTTTAGGTCTGGAATGACACCATTTTCAATATGACAATCAAACTGCGATAAGCTTAGTAATCGATTCTAAAAACTTCTGTAACTGTTTGTAATTGAACAAGTATTCATCGTGGGTAAGTGGCCTGATTCTTGCATTTCTTATGTTTAAGAAACATGGAGATAGATGAATGACCGGATCAATTAAAAGCAAATATTCAGAAGAAGCTCGTTCTTATTGCTTTATGATACTGCTCACCTTTTTTATGGGGCTGCTCCCGTTCATGTTTAATTATGTGGTTGACCCTTATGAAATGAAGGGAGCTGTCGATACTGGCTTTGACAAGAAAAAGATCAGCGAAAAGGCTCACTATCCACTTTGGAAAGTTACTCATTATCCCGCGAAGCCACCTGAGGTTATTGTTTTAGGAGATAGTCGTGCACGCTCGCTGCGTGATCAATATTGGCAAGGGTTTGGATATTTCAATGCTTATAATTTTGCCTATGGCGGAGCCACAATACGTGAAGTGTACGACACTTTTGAATTTGTAAAAGAAAATAAAGACCTCAAGTCTTTGGTCATCGGAATACAGCTTAGAAGTTTGCGTCAGGACGACAGAGGTGGATTAAACCGAGTTCCAGAAGCAATCAGACTAGGCAAAAATCCTTTGAAATATTATTCTAACTGGTTTGTTTCACGCGTAGGAGTTGAGCTTTTACAAAAGGAGTTGGGGCCGAGACTTTCAAAGTTGGTTAAACTGGGTGTTGTTTCCTCAGCGCACGCAAAGAGTGCCTCAATAAAAAAAAGAGCTCTGCTTTCCGAATTGCTCAATCCGGAATTCTGTGAAAGCTGCATGTTGCCTGAGAACGTAGCAGCATCTGTTCATCCTGCATTAGCGGTTGCTCAAGATACTTATTTTGGGGTTGATCTGGGAATATGGAGCAGGCTTTGGTTGCCAATCAAAATAGACCGGGTATTGACGGGGAAATTCCAGCGACAGATTTCTCGGAATGCAAAATCTGATTGGCGTGCATTCAAGTTTTCCGAGAAAAACTGGGGTTATCTGGTGGAAATTTCCAGATGGTCGAAGTTGAATAATATTCAATTGATTTTTGTGATACCTCCCACGATTTCAGAAATGCAAAACCGGGTTGTGGAATTTGGCTATGGCGAGTTGAATCATGATTTCCGCAAACGCCTTTCGGGTTTGGGTGATGTGGTCGATTTTGATTTTGACAGCCCCTTTACCCGCGACCTTACACGATTCACGGATGCATATCATTTCAACTATAAGGCCTCTAGGCTGATTGTTGGTGAGATATTACAACTTGTAAGTAACGATAAAAAGGCTGTTGCCAAGGCACGGAAGCGACGCAAAGACATTATTTGTCCTATCTCCTCAAAAGATATTTCCGACAAGATTGCTGATGACTTCATGGAAGTGATCGAAGGGCAGTCTTGTCGAATCTGGAGAGTACGTAATGGATAATATTTGGAAAACAATCATAGTAACAACTTTAGTATTGATTGTGTTGGTTGTTGTTCTTGTTGCTCGCATTAACCGCATAGATATTCAATCCAAGAATGCTCCAATAAACCCCATAGTCAATGAGGCCATCGGTCAAGCGCGCGCATTGCAAAAACTAGGGAAATTGAGTGAAGCTTTTGTGATTTTTGAACGATATGCAGAGGAAGGTTATCCTGATGCGATGTTTTACACGGCAAAAGCATATTCTCGCGGTTGGGGAGTGCAGCCGGATCTTAAAAAAGCTCGAAAAATTTCTTTAGAAGCTGTCCAATATGGATTTTCATATCGCGGCGAAACCGCTTATGGGCTCGGCCGGCTGTTTCAACGTTCTCATGGGCCTGACTGTAACAGCGTTGCTGTTGAATGGTTTAAAAAGGCATTGCAATGGAATTACAAGAAAGCCTCCTTGCAATTGGCTGTTCATTATGAGCGAGGCCTCGGTGTAGAACAAAACACCAAACAAGCGAGAGCCTATTATGAAATAGCGGTACGTGCCGGCAATGAACAAGCAATGATAAAATATGCGCGTCTTTTGGTAGATGGACGCTATGGGGTGACACCCGATTTATCGCGCGCTCAGGCGTTGAGCGAACAGGCCATTAGTTCTCTTGGTAGCAAGGCTCGTGGGGGCTCAGGCAGCGCTGCCAAACAATTGGGGCGCATTTATCGCGATGGTAAACTGGTGCCTGCTGATTTGGAGCAAGCATACAAATGGCTGCTTCGTTCTGCAAGGCTGGGCAGCACTGGCGGAATGCATGATCTTGCTCGGTTGATGCTTTCCAAACCTGGGCATGATTCCGAACATGATGAAGCGTTGGCTTGGTTGAGAATTGCTGCAAGACAGGGGCATGGTGGAGCAATGACGGCTCTCGGGCGCTATCACTTAAGAGAAAAATACAAGTTGTTGAAAATAGGCTCGGTTCGTTGGTTTGAAATGGGAGTGGCCGCAAAACACGGCGGGGCGATGGAAGAGTTGGCCCGTCTTTATGAGCTGGGACTGCTGGTTGAAAGAAATCACTCGGAGGCAGTTCGCCTTGCCAAAAAAGGTACCAAATTTGGGCACTCTGGATCACGAAAATTATTGAGAAAGCTGCTGAATGTTCCTTCGAACATCAAGAACCCCTTGGAAAGGGGCAAAGGAGAAAATTATGGTCTTTAGTTCGTTGGAATTCATTTATTTGTTTCTGCCACCGGTTTTGGCGGTGTTTTTTATACTACGTCACATGCAGTGGGAAAAAGGAATTATTTGGTGGCTGATTGCCTCTTCGCTGGCGTTTTACGCTTGGTGGAGCCCGTTGCATCTCATTTTATTATTGGGTTCTGTTGGCGTAAATTATGGTTTGCACCGCTTAATCTTGATATCAGGAAGCAAGCGTATTTTAGCATTCGGCATCGCCGCCAATCTGTCTACGCTGGCCTATTTTAAGTACGCGGATTTCCTGATTGGTAATTTCAATGCAATTACCGGGGCAGAAACGTCACTTTTGAATGTTGTTTTACCACTGGCTATTTCGTTTTTCACGTTCCAGCAGATCTCCTTTTTGTACGATACGTATGTGGGAGAAATCGCTGAATGTGATTTCGCAAAATACTGCTTGTTTGTCGTATTTTTCCCGCAGTTGATTGCCGGACCGATTGTATTGCAGAAACACACAATTCCGCAATTTATCCTGCCAGTATTTCGTCAACGGGCATTGGTGAACCTTTCCGTCGGTAGCACTCTATTTATGATAGGACTGTTCAAAAAAATTGTGTTGGCGGACGGTGTTGCGCCTATAGCAAACTCGGTTTATGGCCTTGCAGAAACTGGACTGGTGGTTCCGTTTGAAGCAGCTTGGATGGGAGCGATAGCTTATAGTTTTCAGATATATTTTGATTTTTCCGGTTATTGTGACATGGCACTGGGGTTGGCACGGATGTTTGGAATACGTTTGCCCTTGAATTTTAATTCTCCATATAAGGCGTTGAATATCGTCGATTTTTGGCGACGCTGGCACATCACACTTTCCACCTTCCTACGTAATTTTTTATATATTCCGATGGGAGGAAATCGCAAGGGCCCGGTTCGGCGCTATGTTAACCTCGGCGCGACGATGTTGCTTGGAGGACTTTGGCATGGGGCGAGCTGGAACTTTGTTTTGTGGGGCCTGCTGCATGGCCTCTTTCTTGCTGCTAATAATTTCTGGTCAATATTTGTTGTTGGCAATTTGAAGGGAACTATTCTGCCGCCATTTGTTAGTCGTTTTCTTGCACAGTCTCTGACATTATTATCGGTGATCGTGGCATGGGTACTTTTTCGGGCGGAAACGCTTTCGGGAGCTGGCGCTGTATTGAGCGGAATGTTTGGTTTTTCTGCCTATCCAGATGAAAAACTGTGGTCTGATGTGTACCAAGGCAGTGATGTATTCTGGATGCAGGCAGTTGTGCTCACCATGATCGTGGTCTGGTTGCCCAACTCCATGGAAATCGTCAAAAACTATCGTCCTGTTATTGGCGTAAAAAAGTTCTTGAGAAAGGCAGTCGGAATTTCTGCTCAATGGCAACAATTGTTCATCTGGCGGCCTTCACCCAGATGGTCTGCTACGATGTTAGCGATTGGACTCATGGGCATTGTGCAGATTTACAGGCTCGATGAGTTGACTGAATTTATCTATTTTAATTTTTAGGATCAGGACTATCTAGTTGGTTCTCGATCTAGGATCCAGACGCTAACGAACGCGCCCAACTTTGTTTACCAGCTCAACCAATTTTGGGCCGAGTTCCGATTCTAGTTTTTCTTTCGGTAAATTATAGGCATGACCACCTAGATTGAAGGACATCATCGGGGTGTTTCCATCTGGCGAACGAAAGGGGACCGCTACTGAATTTACATCCGGCTGCCAACCTCCAACATTTATGTAGAAGCCTCGGTCTGCAATCTGCTTGCGGGCTTCATCGATGGAATCCCGCATGAGTTTCGCGTGATCGGCATCGCTACGTTCATCGATTTTTGTTAGGATTTCATTGCGTTCATCCTCGGATGTACTGGCAATATAGGCGCGTCCCATGGCTGAACGGGATAAGGATATTCTAGATCCGACACTTAGTTGTAGCGAGATGATTCCAGTTGATCGAGCGCATGCGAGATAGGTCATTGTCATGTCGTCGCGCCCTCCTAAAGCGACCAAAACGCCATCGCCGCACTTGTCTGCCAGTTCCTGCATGTGGATTTGCGCCGTTTCGCGTATCTGCATGCCTGCAAGGCAAGCGTAGCCCAGGCTCAATACCGGAACCCCCATTCTGTAGCGGCCTGTATTTTCGTCATAAATGATGTAATTCAGTTTCCATAGAGTGAAAGTTAAACGCGATACCGTGGAGTTTGGAAGTCCGGTACGTTCTGCCAACTCCCGATTACCTAATCCTGAGTGATCAGTTGGGCGAAACGCGCGAAGGATTTCCAGACCGCGATGCAATGCCGTTACAAATTGACGGTCGTTTTCTGTTTCCAGCTCTGCCGGTTGCAATTTGGCCTCAATCGTTCGTTTTCTCACAGTATTATCCTGATAATTGGGTTTCCCTACAAAAAGGCACATCTACTTTACGGTATCTAGCCGGTCAAGTTTTAGCCAATCAGTTCCGGTCTATGTTTCCATTTTCGCAGTTTTGGCTGTTTCCTGCTCAGTAAGTACGCGCCAAAGAATTTTTCCTGCACCTGACTTTGGCAGTTGCTCAACAAACGAAACTTCTGTTGGGCATTTATATGCTGCCATATGCTCTTTGCACCAAACGATTATTGAATCTTTGGTGACATCATTTCTTGTAGCAGCCTGCGGTACAATCACTGCCTTGACTGTTTCTCCCCGACGAAGACTGGTGACACCAATAATGCAGACATCAGCGATATCCGGGTTATTATGCATCAAAGCCTCCACTTCTGCTGGCCAGACTTTAAATCCTGAAGCGTTGATCATGCGCTTTAACCGGTCGACCATGAAGAAATAGCCATTTTCGTCATAATAGGCGATGTCGCCAGTTCGGAAAAACGGCTTGCCATCAATTTCAGTGAATGCCGCCTTTGTTGCTTCTTCGTTGTTCCAATAACCCTGAAATACTTGCGGGGCGTTCATGACTATCTCGCCAGGTTCATTGGGGCCTAACTCTCGGTCGTCATCCAGACTTAGAATGCGCGCGTCTACGTCAAAAACCGGTATGCCTAAACATTGTTTTTTGGGAGCGGTGAGAGGATTAATATGGGTTGCTGCCAGTGTTTCCGATAGGCCGTAGCCTTCAATGTAATCAAGTCCGGTCATTTCCTTTAATCGGGTAGCAATCGCTTCGGGCATAGCAGCGCCGCCGCCACCGATTAAGGTGAGGCTCGACAAGTCGTAGCTATCCAATTTTGGATCGTTTATCAGATCAATTGCCATGGTTGTAATGGATGTCCAACGCGTCACCTTGTAACGTTTGATCAGCTCGGCTGCGAGTTCTCGGTTCCACCGTGTCATAATTATAACTGTTGTACCGCAATATATGGGTGCGTTCATCACGGCCTGCATGCCCGTAACATGAAACATCGGTAAATTTGCGAGCGACGTATCTTCGTTGTCCGGTGGACGCCATACAACACCGCCAATTAAAGTTACCATCACGCTGCGGTGGGTATGCATACATCCCTTCGGCTGTCCGGTGGTGCCGGAACTATATGGGATTACAGCAAGATCATCAGGTCCGCATGTGATTGGGCTGGGAGATTCGTTGGCGGCAATAACTTCTCTCCAAGGCAATATACCCGTTCCTGCAAGGCCATCATCGGTAAGTTTCGCCAAGGAATCCGGGAGGGGCAGATCATAGGATGGTTCCACCATATCGGCATAGGCTGCGGCAATAACCAGTTCCAGTTTTCCAGATTCGCAAAGAGGTTGAATGAAAGGAAGAAGTTCACTTCCCGCAAGAGCAATTTTTGCCCCGGTGTCCTTTGCCAGATATTCCAGTTCATCCTGCCGGTTCATTGGGTTAACCGGAACAACAATGGCGTTTGCGCGAAGGATGGCATAATACCCAATGATGAATTGTGGGCTATTTTGCATGTAAAGCAGTACCCGGTCGCCCTTTTTGACGCCTGTGCGGTTTTGGAGGTAACCAGCCAATTTTTCTACATGGTCATTTAGCTCTCTAAAGGAAAGGGAGGCCCCATGAAATATTGTCGCGACATGATCAGGATT
>JASFYT010000071.1:0-9094 GCA_045047085.1 Rhizobiaceae bacterium
AAAGCATGGCGTACCTCAGGCGGATATCTGATTTTTGGGGACAGAACACTTATTCGACCATCTGATAAAGGCATCCCGCTTTTTTCAGGAGAATTCGTGCAATCAAAGCCTGTGCTGATTGAGCCTGGCGGGCGATGGGCGATGAATACCAATTCAAATATCCGGAAAAAACGCAGCCTTTTTTGCCTGCAAAGAGATGGTAAAATTATTATCTCGCTGGTTACGGGTGCAGGGTTGAGCCTTTATGAGGCTGGATGGTTATTGCGTTCACCAAAGGATGGTGGGTATTTCAATTGTGATTCTGCGATCGCTATGGATGGTGGCGGATCGACCCAAACCTGGGTGACCGGCCACCCGGAACTTTCTTATCGCGGGATTTCGCCGGTACATAATTTTCTGATTATGCAGCGAAAATAATCATCTCTCTTGCAAAGGTGGTTTTCCGTACATTTCGCGGTAACACTTTGAAAAATGCGACGCCGATATAAAACCGCAGGCGATGGCCACATCAACTACGGGCAGGGTGGATTGAATGAGCAAGTGGCGGGCGCGATCCAGCCTTACTTCCAGATAATAGCGTGCAGGTGAACGTCCCATATGCTGATGAAATAATCGCTCGATCTGGCGGCGGGATAGACCTACATAACCGGCGATTTCTAACAGTTGAAGAGGTTCAGAAATATTGGCTTCCATGAATTCAATAATCGACAGCACTTTGGAATTTTGAACACCCAACCGAGCGCGCAATGGCAGACGCTGTCGGTCCGTTGGACTGCGAACCCTATCAGTAAGAGCCTGTTCGCATACACTGTTGACGATTTCATCGCCATGATCACGCGCGATCATAGCGAGCATCATATCGAGAGAGGCCGTGCCGCCCGCGCAAGTCCAAATATTTCCGTCGATTTCATACAAATCGGCATAAACTTCGGCGGTTGGGAATTTTTCGGCAAAACCGGGCAAATTCTCCCAGTGGATGGCACAGCGTTTTCCGTTTAACAGGCCTGCCATGGCCAGAAGATAAGCGCCAGTACACAGGCCTGCGACTGTTACACCGCTGTTTTTATTCTCGCGCAAATAGGCATAGAGAGACTTGTTGTCCACTTTTTCAACGTCTATGCCAGAGCATAGAAATGTGATTGCCGGGCGCATGGAGGTAGATAACGCCTGTCGTTCTTCTTTCAAATTCCTGGTGACGGATACCTTGATGCCATTTGATGCGCGTACGGAGTTGCCGTCAAGCGACGCCAATCTCCATCGATAATATTCATATCCCAGCATTCTGTTTGCGATTCTCATCGGCTCAATTGCCGTTGCGAATGCGATCATCGAAAAATCTGGTACTAGATAAAATACGACTGAACACTCAGATTTATTATACATGATAGCAACTTTCATGGATGCACTTTTGCGCCTATTCGACATTTGCAAATTTTTATGAATTTGCAATCGAAATTTTTTGAATCATGAAATTACTTTTGTTGCTACTTGTATAATAACCCTGCCCGAACCAGCATGTGCTGGTGAGCGAGGTCGGTGAGAGCGTGGTTGGGAACGGGAATTCGTTGTAGAGTTACCGCGTTGATTACACAGGTGAATGCGGTTTTTGGCGGCATTCGTTCTATTTCATCCACCAAATCAATTACCAGATCAATTTGATGATGCTCAATGGTTGGCCATTCGATGATACCGCGTCCGTATAATTCAATTTTTCCTTTTAGCGCAGGTGGGCAAGATGCAATCAGCCTTTTGTTTTCAACTTTGAGGGTGGTTTGATCATCGGCAATTAAAGCTGCATCTTTTCCCGCTCGGTTGAGTAATTCCAATGCCAGCAAGGACTTTCCGCTGCCCGATGGGCCGCGAATGATACATCCGGTATTTCCCAGCTTGATGGATGTAGCGTGGATATTGGAAGTCATTTTTGCTCCATTGAACGCAGTCTTATCATGGCCAAAATTCCAAACGCTGGGCCGATTGCCAGACCAGCCAGGACTGCTGGCCAGCCGAAAATTGCAGCGAGGTCTGGTGTTATTTGTACGGTAACAAATGTAAGAGCGAAACCCAGTGCGGTTTGAAATGTCATCAAACTACCAACTTGATCTGGTGGGGATGCATCGGCGACAATGGCAGAGAATTGTGCAGAATCTGGAATGATGGTTATTCCCCAGATGACGACGATGATAAATGTTAGCCATACGGGGCCGCCGAAAGTCGCTGCCGTTGCAAGGGCTGCCGTTCCGCTCAGAACCATGGCAATGATGGTGACTTCCGCTTTGCCGATTTTGTCGGCAATTTTTCCGGCAAAGAGACAAGCAAATCCGCCGGCGCCAATTGCAATGAAGGCTGTCAGTTTTGAGAGCCATTCGGCATCAGAGGTCGGTAATGTTGCGGAATAAGATACAGCGGTGGCGGCAGCGATCCATGCCCACATGGCGTATAATTCCCACATATGGCCGAGATATCCCGCATAAGCAAGGCGCACTCGTTTGTTTGTCCAGGCGATGGTGATCACCTTTGGGGAGAATTTTGGTGCGATGGTATGGTGAGGGCCAAGCGATATCATCAGACATAGGAAACCAGCAAGGATTGCGGCGGATGAGGCGACGATGACGGTTAGGTGCCAATCAGAACCTCCACCAAGAGCAATCAGATGGGGTGCTGCAGAGCCAAGGGTGAGCGCGCCAACCAGTGCGCCGACGAGAAAACCGCGATCCTTGTCGCCCCATCCAACGGCAATCTTCATTCCAACGGGATATACGCCTGCCAATAATGCTCCGGTAGCAATTCGGGCTGTTATTGCAAGTGTGCTGCCCGGTTCAGTGATCAGTAAAACGGCATTGATCAAGCCTGCGCCAATTGCAGAAATAGCGAATACACGGCGTGGGTCAAAACGATCAGCGAGGCCAAGAATTGCCGATGCCAATGCACCAATAACAAAGCCTGCCTGAACACCACTTGATAGTGCGGCTTGTCGAAACGGGGAAAGGTTTGCCTCACGCACCATGTCAGGCAGGATGGCTGCGGATACGAACCATAGGCTCATTGCCATGACTTCAGCCAATAAGAGCAAGGTGATGGATTTAAACTTCATCAAGTAACTCTAGGCAAAAGAAAAGGGCCGCGAAAGCGGCCCCTTAAAACATTTAAGTGAATTGCCATAGCTTCTAGCTACAACCGCTTGTGGCACCGCATGTGTCACATTTTTCGCATGTGCCGTTTCTTACCATGGTGAAATTCTGGCATTCGCCACAGGAGTTTCCTGTGTAGCCCTGCATCAAAGATCTCGCCCGCTGATGTTTAACGCTTGGTTGGGCGACTTTCTTCACGATGGATTCTACAACCTGTTCTTCAACTTGAACAACAGGGGTCAATTCCGGTGATAAATCCCGTTTGAAAGCTACTGAACCTTCTTCCAGTCCTGCTACCGGGTCGGTGTTAAGATTGGCAGCGATTGCTTCCACCCGTCCACTCAAACCACGGGCACTTGAACCGATGGCTGTCACTGGTGTTCCCGGAGATGAGGGTGTTATGCCACTGCCTGCTGGTTCGTCCGTTGGTACTTTTACGACCGAGAGTTTATGTCCTCGGGTAAGTCCTGCGGAGACCACTTCGGCCTTACCTTCTTCGACACCTTTTCCCAGAGACGTATTTGAGAAGTTGGAAGTATCGACATGGGCCAAATCGTTGCGGCCCAGATAGGATATAGCCAGTTCGCGGAATATATAGTCCAGAATGGAAGTGGCATTTTTAATGGCATCATTGCCGATGACCATGCCTGCCGGTTCGAATTTAGTGAATGTGAAAGCCTCCACATATTTTTCCAGCGGAACACCATATTGGAGCCCCAGAGAAATCGAGATGGCGAAATTGTTTATCATGGCACGGAAGGCAGCGCCTTCTTTGTGCATGTCGATGAAGATTTCACCAAGGCGACCATCGTCATATTCACCAGTTCGCACGTATACTTTATGGCCACCCACATTGGCTTTTTGAGTGTAGCCTTTGCGTCGATCAGGCATTTTTTCGCGACTACGGACTACTTTTTCGATAATGCGTTCAACGATTTTTTCAGCGATTATTGGAACCTGCGCAGTCTTGGGTGCTTCAATCAAATCTTCCAATGCATCTTCATCGTCTTCATCTTCAACCAATGAAGCGTTGAGAGGCTGTGAAAGTTTTGAACCGTCACGATAGAGCGCATTGGCTTTGACACCCAGTTTCCACGAAAGCATATAGGCTTCTTTGCAATCCTCTACGCTTGCCGAATTAGGCATGTTGATGGTTTTAGATATTGCGCCGGAGATGAAGGGCTGGGCTGCAGCCATCATGCGAATATGTGAATCGACTGACAAATAGCGTTTGCCGATGCGGCCACACGGATTGGCACAATCGAAGACTGCGTAATGCTCTTCCTTCAGACCGGGTGCGCTTTCCAGTGTCATGGCACCACAGCACCACAAATTGGCAGCTTCTACTTCATCCTTGGAAAAGCCTAAGCCCGCCAGCATGTCGAAGCTGAAATCTTCCAGTTGTTCGGCTGTGAAGCCTAGAACATCTGTACAGAAGTCAGCGCCAAGAGTGAACTGGTTGAAGACAAACTTAATATCGAAGGCGGAACCTAGGCCTGCTTCAATGGCTTCGATCTTCTCGTCGGTGAAGCCTTTGTCTTTTAATGCGCCGTGGCTGATGGCATTGGTACCTTTGAGTGTGCCTCTGCCAACCGCGTAATTGATAATTTCAGATGTTTCGCCTTCATCATAACCCAATGTATTGAGAGCTTCAGGTACTGCCTGGTTGATGATTTTGAAATAACCGCCACCGGCGAGCTTCTTGAATTTTACCAGAGCAAAATCTGGTTCAATGCCTGTGGTATCGCAATCCATTACCAGACCGATGGTGCCTGTAGGCGCAATCACGGTAGATTGGGCGTTGCGGAAACCGTGCTTCTCACCAAGGTCAACCGCCTTATCCCAAGCTGCTTTTGCGTGAGTAACTAAGCGTGGGTCTTTTAGCGATGCGTGATCCAGTGGCACTGGCAGGATGGAAAGGGCATTGTAGCCGCTTTCATTGCCGTGGGCTGCATTGCGATGGTTTTTGATTACCCGTGCCATGTGATCCTTGTTTGGCTTATAAGCCGGGAAGGGACCGAGTTCGCCTGCCATTTCGGCAGAGGTTGAATAACAAACCCCTGTCATAATCGCGCTGATGGCACCGCAAATTGCGCGGCCTTCATCTGAATCATAAGGGATGCCCGCAGTCATCAACAACCCGCCGATATTAGCAAAACCAAGGCCGGTTGTGCGGTATTCGTAGGAAAGTTTGGCAATCTGTTTTGACGGGAACTGAGCCATCATCACAGAGATTTCCAGAACGATCATCCACAATCTTGTGGCATGCTCGAAGCTATCGATATCGAAGTTTTTGTCTTCCTGGCGGAATTGCAACAGGTTCAATGAAGCAAGGTTACAGGCAGTATCGTCCAGGAACATGTATTCTGAACATGGATTAGAAGCACGGATAGGTCCGCCTTCCGGGCAAGTGTGCCAATCGTTCATTGTGGTGTTGAAGTGCAGGCCCGGATCAGCGGATGCCCAAGCGGCATTGCCGATTTGTTCCCAAAGCTCTTTTGCCTTCAAGGTTTTAACAATGGAGCCATCACTGCGTGCGGTGAGGTTCCAGTCGCCGTCTTCTTCAACGGCTCTGAGGAACTCGTCCTTGATTGAAACGGAGTTGTTTGAGTTCTGACCTGATACAGTGAGATAGGCTTCGGAATCCCAGTCGGTGTTATAGACCGGGAATTTGATATCCACATATCCCTGACGTGCCAACTGGATGACGCGGCTGGTGTAATTTTCAGGAACGGAAGCGCGCTTTGCTGCACGTACTTCGCGTTTCAGGGCTGGATTTTTAGCCGGATCGAAACAATCACCGCCGGAACCTTCGCAATTGACGCAAGCCTTCATTATGGCGGCCATGTGTTTGGAAATGACCTTGGAACCAGTGACGATTGCTGCCACTTTTTGCTCTTCTTTGACCTTCCAGTCGATGTACTCTTCGATATCTGGATGATCGATATCGACCACTACCATTTTGGCTGCGCGTCTTGTGGTGCCTCCGGATTTAATGGCACCTGCGGCGCGGTCACCGATTTTCAAGAAGCTCATCAGGCCGGAGGATTTTCCGCCGCCGGAAAGCGCCTCATTTGAGCCACGAATGTAAGAGAAGTTTGAACCAGTACCGGAGCCGTATTTAAAGAGGCGGGCTTCACGCACCCAAAGATCCATGATGCCGTTCTCATTGACCAGATCATCATCCACGGACTGGATAAAACAGGCGTGAGGCTGAGGGTGCTTGTAAGATGATTTGGATTTGACCAGTTTGCCGGATTTATGGTCCACATAATGGTGTCCCTGAGCGGGGCCATCAATGCCATATGCCCAATGAAGGCCGGTATTGAACCATTGTGGGGAGTTGGGAGCGACCTTTTGGGTGGCGAGCATATAGCATAGCTCGTCAAAGAATGCGCGAGCGTCTTCTTCGCTGTCGAAGTAGCCGCCTTTCCAACCCCAATAGGTCCATGTGCCTGCCAGACGGCTGAAAACCTGCTTTGCGTCCATTTCTGGGCCTGTACGCTCATCTTTTGGCAATTTTGCCATGGCCTTTTCATCGGGCTCGGAACGCCACAGCCAAGAAGGAATGCTGTTTTCTTCAACTTTTTTGAGAATTTTGGGTACGCCAGCTTTGCGGAAGTATTTCTGGGCCAAAATATCACTCGCGACCTGGGAGAATGCGCGAGGAACCTGGATGTTTTCCAGCCTAAATACGATGGACCCGTCCGGATTACGGATCTCACTTGTCGCCTGACGAAACTCGATAGCTTCGTATGCTGACTGGTTTTCTTTGGTATAGCGCCGCTCTATGCGCATGGTTAGTCCCTTTCAAATTTCATCTATTTGTCAAATTTGAAATGTACATCACAGTACAACACAAATTAGACAATAATCTGCCAAATGCGGCCATCGACTGACCGGCCCTACAGACCTGCTTGTTTGTTCCATTACCCCGAGAGCACGTTAAACGTGCCATACGCCCCGTTTTGATGTTTGCTTGTCGGAGAAATGGAATAAGCCATTTTTTCCCTAATTTTAGTATAAAACAAACACCAGACGAAATCTATATCTTGTTGTTAACATCATCGTAAACACTAAATATTGTGTTAACCTGACTATTAACCGAAAAATTTACCAAAAAAATTTGCTTGTGGAAAATTTCCCTAACTCAACATTTTACCTACTGAATTCACCCCAAAACCCTACTCAATATAAATTTCGGCACAACAACGCCTTCAACAGATTTGCACAAACAATCAGTTGCATACTCGTTACGAACTATATGAAAAGGTTGATGGGAAAATTCCCCGTTTGCACGCAAATAGTCTCTAATTCACTAAAAACCCCGACTACCCAGTGCAAGCTATCAACCTAACGCCATTGAAACTCCATGACGCTATTTTATGTTTGTAGTGGTAGTCCAATCTGCTTTTGAGCGTCAAGATATTGTTTCGATTTAATTCAAAAAAACCACATCTTGTGTTTTTTGTGTGAATTACGAGGAAAACTCAAAAAAAAATATTAAGTAAATAAATCAGATAATTAGGCCTATATCGGGGGTTTTAGGGGAAAATAACCTATTGCGTTGTCAAAAAATATGAGTCTCAAACGTCGAAATTCGGGTTGATTGTAAAATGCGCTGGCAAAGGAGCAGTTTTAAAGGGATTTGGCGTGAAATTAGCGAGAATCGTTCCGCATACGAATTCATTTGGTAGAAGAATCGTCAAACCAATACCTCGAATCGCCCCAAGAATTTGTCTGTTATTTTTTTGCTTTGGCCCGGCTGCCAAATCTTGCTGCAAGCAGAAAGAAAAATGAACCAAACAAGAAAAAGGCACCGGGGAAATAAACTGGTGCCGCATTGCTGGTGAAAAACGAGAACATGGCAGCAGCAATTGCCGGGCCAATGATTGCAGAAAGGCCCGTTACGCCGGTTAAAGCGCCTTGTAGATACCCTTGTTCAGAATCGTCGATCTGGTGTGAAGCCATGGCCTGCAGGGCAGGGGTGGCGCAGCCCCAGCCAATGATGTGAGGGACAATGCCCCAAAAACCCACGGCGCCAATGGTGTTAAACGACAATATTGAATAGAGAAATGCGCTGGAAATCATGCCAAAAACCATGACATTCATTTCGCCGAATCGCTTCACTACTCTTGAGACCAAAAATCCCTGCACAAAGACGAAGCATATGCCGACCAGTGCCAGTGAATATCCAGCTTCCTTCATGCCCCAGCCATATTGCTCCTGAGTGAACATCACCCAGATTGATTCCATGCCCCGCTCCATGGTGGTTGCAAAGAAGAGTGCAAGGCCAAGCATTAACAGGATGTTGTTCTTGGCCAACCAGGAAATGGAGGACAAGGGGTTGGAGAGGGCGAGGCTCTTTTTGCTGCGTTTTTCCAGCGGATGGGTTTCGCGCAGCATGAATATGCCAAAGACAACATTGAGAAGAGATAGGCCTGCCGCGCAATAAAAGGGTAGGCGTAAATCCATCTCACCTAACAAGCCGCCAGCGATCGGCCCAATAATGAATCCAACTCCGAAGGCTGCACCAATCAGGCCAAATCCTGCGGCGCGGTTCTCCCTGGTGGTTACATCAGCCACATATGCATTTGCAATCGACATGGATGAGGCTAGTGCACCGCCAACCATGCGGCCAAAAATTACCCATTCAACACTAGGGGCAAGTGCTAACAGAATGTTGTCGAGGCCGAGCGCCGTCAGCGCTATCAACATAACGGGCTTGCGCCCAAATTTATCTGACAACCCACCTAAAAGAGGAGCAAAAACAAACTGCATCAAGGAATAAACAACCGCCATGACGCCGTAAATGGCGGCAGTCTCAGAAACCGTGCCGCCGGAAAGCTCTTTGATCAGGGCAGGCAAGATAGGCCAAGACAGCCCAACGCCCATCATGTTGATCATGACGGTGATTAATACGATGACCAGACTTGCATTTATCATGTGGTGAATTCTGTGGGGCG
>JASFYT010000072.1:0-109789 GCA_045047085.1 Rhizobiaceae bacterium
TTAAGGCCATCGGGTATTTCCGTGCCGCTTCCTTCACAATAATCAAGGACGCGTTCCAGACGCTGGGCGGAGGCTCTGGCAAAACGCATGGTCAGAGCTTTTCTTGTGGCACCGGCAAGTTTTTGGGTTTCTGCTTCACGAATAATTTCGCAACCATAATTATCGGCAACGATCAAGCCTTCGCTTTCCGGGAAAATATCGGCTGGCACATCGGCCAGAGTAGCGAAATAGAACATGTCGCAGAATTGTTGATATTCCGGCCATTTTTTATCAACTTTGAAATCCTCAACCGAGGATTTGATTTCGATGATTACGACTTGCCCCTTGCGGTCAATGCCGATCAGATCGGCACGCCTGTTGTTGGCAAGGGTAAGTTCAGATATCAACGCTAGGCCCATATTTTGAAATTGGCGTACCACACCCCGGCGTATTTCCAATGCCCGCAATGATTGCCTGCCGTCTTGCAGCGGGTTTGCGGAATTGAAGCTTATGATCGGCATGAGGAATATCCCCGATGATGGCTACATTGCCCGCGCAGCCTGTGGCGCGCATAAAATGGTGTGGATAGCCGAAATTTCGTTGGAACAACGCAATTTATCGACGATTTTTTCATCCCGTAATACTCTGGCGATTCGCGCTAGCACCTTAAGATGTTCAGCCCCCGCTCCTTCGGGAGCGAGTAGCAAAAAGATGATATCAACGTCCTCATTATCAGCAGCGTCAAAATCTATCGGTGTCTCTAGGCGTACATACTGGCAAAAAATCTGATCCAGCTCTGGTAACGTTGCATGAGGAATGGCAATGCCTTTACCCACTCCTGTAGGCCCTAGGCGCTCACGCTCCAGTAGTTTATCGAAGATGCGCCGCACCGGCGCACCCGTCATTTCAGATGCAAGTTCAGCTAACTCCTGCAGGAGTTGCTTTTTTGAGCCCGGATTGAGAGATGCGATAATACGCTCCGGTAAAACGAGATCGCCAAGATCCATGTAGTGCCCCAATTAGAAAGTTAATTTTCCAACATGAGGCACGGATTTATCACTTTGCGAGGGCGGGATCAACCCAACCAATATTTCCATCGCTCCGGCGGTAAACCACATTGGTTTGTCCATTGCTGGCATTTGTAAAGACAATTACCGGCTGATCGGACATATCCAACTGCATTACGGCTTGCGCTACGCTTTGAGTTGCGATCTTTGTCAGGCTTTCGGCAATGATGGTAGGGCTATAGTCCTCAAGAACCTCTTCTTCTTCGGCTGGGGCTTGCATAACAGCATAGGCAGCTTCTCCCATTGCTTTGGGACTGGCATGGGCGTGGTGGTCTTTCAGCCGCCGTTTATAACGCCGCAAACGCTTTTCAATACGCGCCGCTGCCGCGTCAAATGCCGCGGTTGCATCCATTTCAGAACCGGTAGCCTGCAAATTAGTGCCAGAATTCAGATGAACCATACAATCACAAGTGAAACGGTTGCCCGTTTTCTCCAGTGTTATGTTTCCAGTATAGCCGCCTGAAAAATACTTGGTTACCGCATCATCAATGCGGTCCTCTATACGAGCAGACAACGCTTCGCCAACATTCATATGTTTTCCTGAAATTTGCAGGTTCATAGGATCCTCACTTTCTTGAGTGTTATTGCCTTGAACGATTGCAGCTTTGCCAGCCGATTATAGTGCCATCAGATTCGACGCAGCTTGCAATAAACAAAGGCTAGCAGCAATTGCTTCATAGAGTAAAGTGGGATTTTCAACTGGCCAGTTCAAGGCTCTTTTTTTCACGTCGACGCTGGACAGACGAAGGAATTTTCATAAATTCTCGATACTTAGCAACCGTACGACGGGCAATTTCCACGCCCTCATCCTTCAAGAGATCAACGATGGTATCGTCAGAAAGAATTTTATCGATAGTTTCTGCCTCAATCAGGGCTTTTATTTTATGGCGAACAGTGACGGCTGAATGAAGGTCACCGCCATCAGTCGCGGAAATGGCAGAATTGAAAAAATATTTCATCTCAAATATGCCGCGCTCAGTCATAATATATTTATTTGAAGTGACGCGGGAAACCGTCGATTCGTGCATTTTGATGTTTTCTGCCACGGTTTTCAGATTAAGCGGCTTTAGATGTTCCACGCCCTCGGCAAAGAACATATCCTGTTGCTTCACGATCTCCGTTGCCACCTTCAAAATTGTTTGCGCACGCTGATCCAAACTTCGTACGAGCCAGTTTGCCGAATGCAGGCAGTCGACCATAAATTCCTTATCCTGATCGGAGACTACGGATTTTGAAATTTCTGCGTGATAGGTGCGGTTCACCAACACTTTTGGCAGGGCATCGCTGTTTAATTCAATTGCCCAGCCGCCATCATTGCGCAGTTTAACAAATACATCGGGGATCAATTCACTCACCGGCTCAACGTCAAGCTGGCTGGCGGGACGCGGGTTGAGGGCTCTGATTTCTGAGATCATTTCCAACAAATCGCTGCGACTTGCCTCGCAAACTTTCTGCAAACCGGAAAAATCGTGCTTTGCTAATAAATCCAGGTTTGCCAACAGTTTTTCCATCATCGGGTCGAGCCGATTTTTAAGCCGCAACTGGATCGCCAGGGATTCTTTCAAATCGCGTGCACAAATACCCGGAGGGTCGAAGGAATGGATGGATTGCAATACGGCATTTGCTTCAGCCAGCGTCGCGGACCTTGCTTCGGCAATTTCGAGCAAATCCCGGCGCATGAACCCGTCATCATCCATGGACCCGATGATTTCTTCGGCAATTCCTCGTTCACTATTGCCTATAAACAACAGATTTGTCTGCTCAATCAGGGACTGGCGGAGATCGACTTTTTCCGCGATAAAAGCTTCGATATTGTAGCTTGAAGTTGCTCCAAGGGTATTTCCTGACCCAACGGAGGTGGAATCCGGTTTCCAATCTGAATTATCAGCTTCGCTGCTTTTATTTGCGTCAGCCCCACTTGTACCGGCGTCAAACACATTTTCCATGGAGGCATCAAGCCGTGATTCTGGGTTTGCCTGCTCCACTGGCAGTTCTTCGCTCACCAACTTGCTGATATCCTCAACAGGCGCGTCTTTATCAACCTGCTCACGGGACGGCTCATCATTTTCACGGGGCGAATGCTCGTTATTGGCCTGTTCCATCTCCAGAATCGGATTTTTTTCAAGCTCGCCCTGGACAAATTCCTGCAATTCCACATTGCTATACTGCAACAGTTTTATCGACTGAAGCAATTGCGGCGTCATCACAAGGGACTGTGACTGTTTTAATTGCAATTTGGCGGACATCGCCATGATTTTTTACCCTGTCATACGCTTGATGGCCGATTATTTCGGCTCTGGCTCAATTGTTATGTGGTTATTTGTAGCACATTCAGGTTCCTAAAGAGTAAACTGCTCTCCAAGGTATAATCGGCGCACATCATCATTGCGCACGATCTGGTCCGGCAAACCGTGTGTCAGCACGCTGCCCGCATGAAGAATATAGGCCCGATCGATCAATCCAAGGGTTTCGCGGACATTGTGATCGGTGATCAAAACGCCAATCCCGCGCTTGGTCAAATGGCGCACCAGATTTTGAATATCGCCCACCGCAATCGGGTCAATACCAGCAAAGGGTTCATCAAGCAGGATGAATGTGGGCCTTGTAGCCAGCGCACGCGCGATCTCGCAACGGCGGCGCTCACCACCGGAAAGGGCAATTGAGGGGGATTTGCGCAAATGGGTGATCGAGAACTCATCCAGCAGCGCATCTAGCTGTTGTTCGCGCTTTTGTTTGTTCGGCTCCACAACTTCGAGCACAGCGCGAATGTTGTTTTCAACGCTTAAACCTCTGAAAATCGAAGCTTCCTGGGGCAAATACCCGATGCCCAACCTTGCGCGACGATACATGGGCATGGCGGTGATATCATGGCCATCCAGTTCAATTTTACCGGAATCGGGCTGGATCAACCCGGTAATCATGTAAAAACTGGTGGTTTTACCGGCACCATTTGGCCCGAGTAGGCCAACGGCCTCACCGCGCCTGACGCTCAAGCTGACACCATCTACGACTTTGCGGCCCTTATAGGCCTTTACAATGTCGGAAACCCGTAATTCACCGACCGCAGAGGGGGTTTGCAAGGCTTGTAATTGTTCCGACGACTGAGGGGGAGCACCCGCCAATTTCGGCGAATTATTTGCGACGCCGGCCGGGATCTTGGAATTTCCACCAGCCCAGCCGACATTATTCAATGTTCCGCCGGAAAGGCGATTGAGCAAATCAGTAGTTTTTTTCAAGAAATTCAACGCGTTGTCCAGTGATCGGATGTTATTTAGGGGCTGAGCCGGGATTAAGCAGTATTTTTACACGTCCGCCACCCTTTTTACAGGGTTCCAGCTTACCTGCGCCCGTTTTCATATCCACTCGTAAGACGCATCCAGTAGCAATATTGGGTCCCTGGCTTATGACAACATGACCCTTCATGACAACGGTTTCGGCCTGCATATTAAACACCGCACTGTCTGCAGTAGCATTTTGATCATTTGAACGCACGGCCACGCCGCCACCAGCCTCAATTTTTTTAATTTTATTATTTGGGCTGGCACCATTTTTGCCGCTGAAATAATATACACGCAAGGAACCCGCTTTCAGGATGGTAGAACCCTGCACCACATTCACGTTTCCTTTGAAATAGGCGGTGCCTTTTTTATCTTCGACTTCAAGACGGTCAGCTTCAATTTGTATTGGCTGTTTATTATCCTGCATGCCTTCAAATGCGCCGCCAAAATTCTGCGCTGAAACTGGGGTAGCAGCTCCAAGCAGAATTACCGCAACGGCAGCAAGCACCCACCAAATCACCGGGGAGTCGAGGGATTTTGAAGCTATCTGCATTTTTATCATGCTGGCAATTGCCATAGGTTTCACCGTTTTTCCACTATTGCCCATTTACTGAGGGTTCTTTCGCACTGGAAGGATAGAGCGTCATTCGCACGCGCGTTTCAAATATAATGCGCTCACCATTATTTTCCACCTTGAGACTATCCGCCTTGATTGTAGCATTTTCTGTTTTCAGCCTGACGGGGTTGGACGTCTGAAGGCTGCCGGCACCTATATCCACATCCACATCAGTCAGATTGATTTCCATGCCGCCATCGGTCTTCAGCGTAACTTTTCCGTCCAACACCAGTGTTTTTTTCTCTGAATCGTAAACGCCATTATCTGCGGTTACATCTGCATAAACATCATTTTCCATGGGTAGTTTTGCAGTGATAACATCAAGTTCTATGCTCTTGGGTGTTGAAAGGTCCTGAATTGCCTTTTCGGCTGTCAGACTAAAAGGTCGCTGGTTACTGTCCGTGCCATTAAGCTTCGGATGTTCCATTACCAATTTGCCATCATCAAGATTGAGGGCGCCAATATTTATAGAAGGAAGGCCAATATTTCGAAGCACTATTGCCCCAATGAAACCAACAACCACAACAGCAGCAATAGCTGGCAAAATTATTTTTAACCACCGCACTCTGCCTGAATGACGCGATGCCTTTTCAAATTCAACAGTTTCACGCCCGGCAGAAACAAATTCAAGACCGTTCCGCCCAATGTGCCCGTTGCTGCTCATACCTGACTCATTCGCCAAGCCTGTGTTGGCGCGAATTTGCTGCACGTCCACTTGCTCGGGCACTTGCTCAGAATTGAGAATGTTAGGTACATGTGTGTTCATCGATATCGCTTGTACTCAGATTTCCCTGCATCAGCTGGGAAGTTTGACTAAAATTCTTGGTCATTTTACGGCAAAAGCCGCAAAATCTCACACCAAGCCCATAGCGCAATCAACGTAACAAACTGTTAACTATGAGCGAAAATATCCGTTTCTGACCAACCGGCCAAATCAAGTTTTGCCCTTGTGGGTAAGAATTTAAAAGCTGCTGCTGCCAACTCAATTCGTTCTTCACGCTCAAGTCTTTGGTCCAACTTGGCGCGCAATTCATGTAAATAGAGCACATCAGATGCGGCATAGTCCATTTGTGCTTTTGTTAGCTCTTCCGCTGCCCAGTCTGAACTTTGCTGTTGCTTGGAAATATCCGATCCGGTCAATTCGCGCACGAGGTCTTTTAGTCCGTGGCGGTCTGTATAGGTGCGGGTGAGTTTTGAAGCAATTTTTGTGCAGTAAGTCGGCTCTGCCATCACTCCGAATGCGTGGTAAAGCACGGCCAGATCAAATCGGGCAAAGTGGAAAATCTTCGTCACTGCAGGGTCTGCCAACAATTTTTCGATATTGGGGGCGCTTTTTTGCCCTTTTTCAATCTGGACCACATCCGCCGTACCATCACCGGGTGATAGTTGTATCACGCACAGCCTGTCCCTCAGCGGGTTAAGCCCCAATGTTTCGGTATCGATAGCAACGCTGTCATAATAGTTCGAAAGATCGGGCAAATCGCCCTTATGTTGTCTGATGGTCAATATATTTTCTCCAATGTAGATTCATATTAGGCACCAAACGGCCTCTATGCCAGCATTAATACCCCTAAAACACCAAAAGCCCCGATGAAAACATCGAGGCAATTGGAGAACTATCAGACTTTAAATGCTGATATTAGTAACGGCAAACATTTACATAACGGTAGTAGTAACCGTAACCATCCCAAAAACGCTTCTTAATACGGCAGTTGTAACCGTAGCCACCGCCATGACCGTGACCCCAATGACCACCGTGATTACGACGATGTCCGCGATGCCTACGATGTCCGCGATGGCGGCGATTTCCGACTTTGGTTGGTGCAATTTCTGATTCACCGGCCTGGATGGCAGCGGTGCTCATATTTCCAAGTGTGATTGATGCAACACCGGCTGATGCGGTGGTACCGCTTGTCGCCAGAACCACAAGGGCCAAGGCAGCAATCGTGCTTTTGATTGTTTTATTTGTCATAACCATTCTCCTTTTTTAAGTTCGAAAGGCTGTCCTTCCGATGAACTAGAGATAGGGGCTATGAATTCTGGCAAGTGTGCATTCTTGCACCAAGCGTTCGTTTTATTATTTTGGGCTGTATTTTATTTCTTCAAACCGGGAATAAAGTGAATCATAAAGGACCAAGCGCCCAGCCAGACCAACGCCTGCGCCGGTTATCTCCTTTATGATCTCTAATGCCTGCATGGAACCAATTACGCCTGTAAGTGCGCCAATAACACCGGCTTCTGCGCAGGTAGGCAGCAGACCATCAGGTGGTTTATTGGGGAAAATATCGCGAAATTCCGGATATTTTTGACCATTTTCATCACTTTGGTGGGGTTTTATAGTGGTGAGAGAACCATCAAATCGGCCAACTGCGCCTGTAACGAGCGTTTTTTCCAAGGCTTTGCAGGTGTCTGCCACCAAAAAACGGGTATCAAAATTATCGCTGCCATCGGCAATGATATCGAACTTGCCAATAAGGCCAGCGGCGTTTTCTTCAATCAATCGACAATCAAAAATTTCCATATTCACATTTGGATTGATGCGCGCCACGGCTTCACTTGCGCTCTCAACCTTTTTATCACCCACACGCGATGTGTCATGAATGATCTGGCGCTGAAGGTTGGAGAGGGAAACCACATCATCGTCGACGACACCAAGGGTGCCGACACCGGCAGCAGCAAGATATTGTAGTACTGGCGTCCCAAGACCACCGGCACCAATCACCAACACCTTTGCTTTTTTCAGCAATTGTTGTCCCGGTCCACCCACATCGCTTAATACGATGTGGCGGGCGTAGCGTTCCAGTTCTTCCGGCGACAATGACATGTTATGCTCTTACAATGAGTGTTACCCGCTTCATATCGGATGAACATCGCCATTAGCAACATTAAAGCATTGGGCACGATCTTCCAGAGCCTCAAAGAGACTTTGGTCGGTCCCCGTCATCCACGCCTGACAAGCCAGTTTATCGATCATATCATAGAGAGCGGCGCGGCGTTCAATATCAAGATGGGCCGCAACTTCATCAAGCAGAAGGATGGGAGCAGCTCCATGAAGTTCCCCCACCAGTTTAGCATGGGCCAACAGCAGGCCAATCAGCAAGGCCTTTTGTTCGCCGGTAGAACACAGGGCGGCGGGCATGGCTTTTGGCCGGTGATGCACGACCAGATCGGAGCGATGCGGCCCCTGAAGGGTGCGACCGGCAGCGGCATCAATCCTACGCGAAGTGCGTAATTGTTGTAAAAACTGCTCCTCCAAATCACTGGCAGAAATTTCTCCGGCGAGGTTTTCCAACATGCCTTCGCAAGAAATCAGCGCATCAGGGAACGGGGAATGGGGATCGTCATTTTCGACGATCACTCTTGAAAGTAAGGAAATGAGTTCAAACCGGGCAAAGGCAATCGCAATTGCCAGTTCTGCAAATTGTATCTCGAGCGCATCAAGCCATGTAGCATCGGGCATTTCTTCGCGCAGCAATTTGTTGCGGTTTCGCATCGTACGTTCATAATTTGAAACCCGCTTGCCATGAGCCGGGTCAATCGCCAATACCAGACGGTCAAGAAATCGCCGGCGATCGCCAGCAGGCCCGGTAAAGAGACCATCCATTGCCGGAGTTAGCCATAGGATGCGTGAATGATCCAATAAGTGCTCATTGGCCCGTACCTGCACCCCATCAATATGGATACGACGATTGGATTCCAAACCGATGGCGGTTTTCTGCAATCCTGTACCAATACGCACATCGCCTTCCATACCCTCCATCTGCGCAAAAACCGACCAGGAGCCATCACCATGAGTATTGGCTATGGTATCTGAAACCGCGCGGCGCATTCCTCGCCCCGGAGACAAAAATGATATGGCTTCCAGAAGATTGGTCTTCCCCGCCCCATTGGCACCACTCAGAACCACATGGCGTTGATCCAAATCCAGCGACAACGCATCATAATTGCGAAATTTATCCAGCTTTACCTGCTTCAAGAAAACACGGTTTGTCGCCATCAATTGCGCCCGATTATACGCGCATTGGCATCAGCACGAATATCGCACCATTATCTGTAGAATCATGGATCAGCGTAGGAGAACCAGAATCTGCCAACATGAAGGTAGCTTCCTCACCGCTCAACTGGTTGGTGATATCCAACAGATATTTGGAGTTAAACCCGATTTCCATGGCTTCAGATTCATAACCAACCGCCACTTGCTCTTCAGCTGTGCCAGATTCTGGATTGCTGACGGACAAAGTCAATTGCCCCTCTTCCAGTTGAAGCTTCACAGCCCTGCCCCGATCCGAGGAAATAGTAGACACCCTATCGACTGCGCGTGAGAAAGACTGACGGTCCATCACAAGCTTGCGGTCATTACCTTCAGGAATAACCCGGTTATAATCCGGGAAAGTACCGTCAATAAGCTTGGAAGTCAGAATGACCTCGCCGACGCTGAGGCGAATTTTGGAATCGGACAGTTCAACCGCCACATTGGCATCCGGATTTTCCACCAGTTTTAAAATTTCTCCGACTGCCTTGCGCGGAATTATGATGCCCGGCATGCCCTCGGAACCATTTGGTGCGGTGAGTTGTGCACGAGCCAACCGGTGACCGTCGGTGGCTACGGCACGGATCACCAGATCACCTTCGTCTTCAACCGTATGCACGTAGATACCGTTGAGATAATAGCGGGTTTCTTCGGTGGAGATCGCAAACTGTGTATGCTCAATCAGGCTTCTTATATCATTGGCGGGCATTGAAAAGGAATGAGTGAACTCACCTGCGGTAATATCAGGAAAATCGCTGGCCGGTAACATTTGCAAAGTAAATTGCGAGCGGCCGGAGCTAAGGTTCAGAATTGTCTCATCCCCATCAATCGACAACATCACTTCGGAACCATCCTGCAATTTGCGGACGATCTCATAAAGCATGTGAGCGGGGACCGTTGTGGAGCCAGACTGCTCAACGGCTGCCGGAATTTTTTCAAATATTTCCAGATCGAGATCAGTTGCCTTCAAATGCAGCTCATCATTTTCGGCGACCAACAGGATGTTGGACAGGATCGGAATGGTATTGCGCCGCTCCACAACCCGGTGCACATGGCTAAGCGAACTCAGCAGAACAGATCTTTCAAGGGTAACACGCATATTTTTATCCTGCCTTCTGGACATTTTCAAAACTTACTGGTCCACATTCTAATTTTTGGTAAAACCTTTGCCCAAACCTCGGGTAAGTTACCATTGCCATTAAAAATCATCGTGACAAACAATGGGACAATTAGACCAGTCATCTAAATTGGAAAAAATGGTGTGTTTTTGCAAGTCCTGATTCCGTTGAAACAATCACTTTCCCCCGAAAAGGCCTGTAAAACGGGAGATTAGAGCAATTCCACGACGTTGAGGTCAGAAGGATGGTTTGGCCCGGCAAAAATCCGGGCCAAATGGTTGCCTTTTAATCCATGATCAGACGTTTGAGTAGCTCGACTTCATGGGCCAGATTTTGATCCTGAGAAGCCAGTTCTTCGATCTTTCTTACCGCGTGCAGCACGGTAGTATGATCGCGTCCACCGAAGCGGCGGCCGATCTCAGGCAAAGAGCGCGGTGTCATGACCTTTGCCAGGTACATGGCGATCTGCCTTGGGCGCACAATCATGCGGGTTCGACGGTTTGACAGGAGGTCATTTTTCGAAACGTTAAACTGCCGCGCAACAATGCGCTGAATGTCTTCAATACGCACACGTCTGGAATCTGCCGAGCGAATGAGGTGGCTGAGAATTTTATCCAGCTCCTCCATGCTCATTGGACCTTCAGAAAAACGATGACGTACCAATAACTGGTTGAAAGCACCTTCCACATCGCGACCGCTGGTAGTTACCTTGCGAGCAACATAATGGAGAATATCTTCCGGAATATCGAGGCTTGGCTGTTCCTTTTGCGCGGCTGTATAGCGGGCGTTCAAAAGCTCCTTACGCAACTCATAGTCCGGCGCGTCGATCTCTAGCGTTACGCCACCTTTCAGACGTGAGCGCACACGATCATCGAGGCTTTCAAGCTCCGATGGCGCACGGTCTGCCGCGACCACAACTTGTTTGGCGCTGTCGATTAGATCATTCAACAGATGGCAGAACTCGGCCTGAATAGATTTACCCTGCAAAAACTGCATATCATCAATCAACAGGATATCAATATCACGCAGAGATTCTTTCAAAGTGAGTGCTGTTTTGTCACGAATGGCCGATGCAAAGCGCCACATGAAATATTCTGCGGTGAGATAAAGCACCTTGGTTTTTGGATCACGCGACCTGGCCTGCCAAGCAATAGCCTGGAGCAAATGGGTTTTGCCCCGACCAACATTTGCATGAATTATCAATGGGTTAAAGCTGACATTGTTGTTCATGCTGTCTGCCACTGTGCGTGCTGCAGCGTGAACCATGCGATTGGACTGACCTTCAATGAAGGTTGCAAATGTGTGACTCGGATCAAGCGGTGAACCAGAAAACCCCTGAGTTTGATCCCGCATCGCCTTGCTGTGGAATTGGCTATCTCTAGCGAGGAATCCATCACTGGCTTTGGCAAAAACATTCTTGTCTTTGGATTTGGCGCTGGCATCCACTTCTGGTTTTTTCTCGACCATGGTCCGGCGAACGGCGGTGCGCACGGAAATATCGACCCGCAAAAGCCTTGTGTCTTCCTTTTGCCAGACTTCAAGAAGAAGATCACGGTAATGGGAATTAATCCAGCTTTTCAAAAATACTGTTGGCACTGAATGGAGGGCTACGCCACCATCGGTGGAAATTAGTTTGAGGCGACCGAACCAGCTGTTAAAAACATCAGCACCCAGACGTGCCTCTAACTGGGCCCGCACACGCAGCCATTTGTCTTGAGATTTTTTCTTTTTAGAATTATTATCGCTGGTCACCTGTTTCGCCTTCAATTGTTTGTTGTTTTCAGCTTCTAATTCAGTTTTCCCAGTGCTGGGTCCCTGCTCGCTTCCCCGATTTTTCATAATTTATTCAATTCCCCGTTTGTCGGATAGCGATTGAACGCCAGCCTTTATTGTTTCCAGTTCCCTGCTTTATTGTCAGTCTAACGTTGCTCCCATGGCAGGCCATCAAATTTCCAGCCGTTAACATTGCCCCGATGTCTACCGCTATCCGGAGCGCCTTCAAATCCGCCTAAAATATTGTAGGCCTTGGTATACCCCGATGCGATCAACGCGGAGGCAGCCGACTGACTGCGAACGCCTGAACGGCACAGGAAATAAATTGGCGTATCTTTCGAAACGCCAAGCGCATCCAATTGTGCGATGGTTTTGTTGGAAAATTCCGGATCGATCTCCATTGCTGGAAAGACTTGCCACTCCACCAGCAATGGCTGCTTGCCCACCTGTTGCAAATCCGGAATGCCGACGAAACCCCACTCAGCGGCGCTTCTAACATCAACAAGCTGAGCTGCCGCATTTTCAGCCAATACTGAATACGCCTCCTTGCAGCTCACATCACCAGTATAGTCCATCCACACGTCTCCGATCACACCAAATAGCCCTCACAAGAGGCGCTTGGCATGCTGTTAAATTTATGTGCCCCAATGCTCCGGTTTTTTCCTATGGAAGGAAATTTAAACCCGGCACTGAGACGTACCGTTATGTAAAAACAATAATCTTACCAACAACATATCCACGCGACAAAGCTATACTGGCTTTATTTTTGATCTGTTGGAATGTGAATTCGCACATCGTGAAATTCACTTCCAAAAGACCCGACTGTCACATGTCGCTGGGTAGCCCCCGATGTCTCTCGTGTCAGTAAATTTGCATGCCTATTGGTGGGGCGCAATAGGCCGAAACGAGATTCAAAATCAGGTCCGCAGGAACGAATTTTTTTTGATTTTTTTTTGCTCGTAGAATCCATTAAGAATCAACGTGTTTGGTTAAAATTTTGTTAAATCTTTAACCCGCAAGTTTATTTTTGCCGGAGAGGTACTTGACTCACGTTCCACCCACCAAGGTCCCCTGTCTTGAATTGGACATATTCATAACCAATTGAATTTAAACAATAAATTACGATAGGAATATATTTCATCCACAGGTTATTAAATCTGCAGATTCAGACATTTTTTGAACATAATTGGATAGCCGGCTCATTAATAAAGGTTAACGCGACGATCAAAATGAAGAATGCCACCCTAGACTTTTCACTCAGTGAAAACGGTATTTTGGAGTCAACTCTTTATTGAGCCGGATAAGCATTTTTTGGTAGTAAAATTGAGTATCCGCAATGTCCAAAAAGTTAGCAAGCCTCCACTGCCAGGCGGAAAATTGCTATGAAAATATTTGGCGGTGCGTTGGGGAGGTTTTTAGGGAGGGGTTTGATGACTGTAATTATCAGTCATCACCACGATGGATGAAATGCCCTCATCAAAGCGGAAATAAAAAGGCCAGACACAATGTCCAGCCTTTTATAATCAGATGTCAGAAGATTTCGCGGGTTATTCCCGGCGGAAATCTTCTTTAAGCCAGAAGCTTTTAGTATTATGCGCCGACTTTTTTGATGCGGGCAGACATACGGGAAATGGTTCTGGCAGCCGTGTTCTTTTTCATGATGCCTTTAGTAACCGCACGCATGATCTCAGGCTGTGCTGCTTTCAATGCTTCATTAGCGGCAGCTTTGTCGCCGCTTTCAACGGCTTCTTCAACCTTGCGCATGAAAGTGCGCATGCGAGAGCGGCGGGCTTTGTTTACTTCGGTACGTGCCGCGATTTTGCGAACTGCTTTTTTTGCCGATGAGGTATTGGCCATAGGAATACTTTCCATTCTCAAAATTCAATGCAGATGCCGCTACAATTTCCCACTTTAAAGCATAAATCACAATGGCCAAATCGAGCCAATTTGTGCTTATATCTCTGTCAGAAGAACCAAGGTGTTCCAATTTTTTTTGGAACATGGCACCCAAGTCTCGCGGCTTATACAGCGGGTAGCCCCGTACGTCAATATAAAACCATGGATTCAACCGCTCTAATTTGCAGTATTTTGCCTGATCAAGGACACTTTGCAAATTAGGCATTAGTTAAACACTATCTTTGGCATTTGGCACAATAGAATGTGGAGCGGCCGGATTGCGTCATCCGTTTGATCTTACTGCTGCAACCATCGCGTTTGCAAGGCTCACCCTCCCGATCATAAACGTCAAATGAGTGTTGGAAATATCCAAGACTGCCATCAGTCTGGCGGTGGTCACGCAAAGATGAACCGCCAGCTTCAATGGCCTCAGAGATAATATCGCGAATATGGCCCGCAAGTTCTCTTGTCTTTGCCGTTGCCTTGCCGGTTTTGCTGGTGATTGAGCCTGCTTTGCGAATGGGCAAAAGCTTGCTGCGCCACAGGGCTTCGCAGACATATATATTGCCGAGGCCCGCAATCAGGCTTTGATCGAGTAATGCCGATTTCAAAGGTGTAGCCTTGCCATGGAATAATTCAGCAACAGCCTCACCACTTAGCTGATTGCCCGTAGGTTCAATGCCGAGCTTTGCAAAGAATGGGTGATGATGCAGCTCTGAAGTTTCGATCAAATCCATATAGCCAAAGCGGCGCGGGTCATTATAGGTAACTGTCGCATCGCCATGGGGCGTATCCAGATGAAACACCACATGATCGTGGGCCGCTTTCTTGTTGCGGTCATGGTGGAATTGTCCTGGCATGGTGAAACTCTCACCGACCTCTATGTGAAATGAACCGGACATGCCTAAATGCATGATCAATGTGGCACCGCTATCCAATTCAACCAGCACATATTTAGCCCGTCGCGACAGGTTATTTATCCGAGCGCCTTCAAGGCGCGCGACAAAATCATCGGGAAATGGAAAACGCAGATTTGGCCGTCTTTGCTCGATGCGGGCAATCTTTGCACCCTCCATAATCGGGGCAAGGCCACGCTTGACGGTTTCAACTTCAGGTAACTCTGGCATTGTTATCCATTTCTTCAATTTCCTTCTCGGCTTTGGTGTACTGTAACTGCTGCGCGATGCTACCATATTGCAATAATGGTTGGCATATGCTGTTTGCCAATCAGGCACTTTTTATACGGAAACATCTATGTCAAACAATCGCGCCACAAAAGCCGAAGATATGGCCACTTCCTACGGGTTTGAATCTGTTCAGGACGGCGACAAGCAACCTCTGGTCAATGACGTCTTTCATAAGGTCGCAAAACGCTATGACATAATGAATGATGTCATGTCCGCCGGTATGCACCGTTTGTGGAAGGATGCGATGGTGGCGTCCCTTGCTCCGCCGCGCAAGAATCGCCCGGACTGGCGCTCAATTGATGTGGCTGGTGGTACAGGTGATGTCGCTTTCAGAATTGTTGAAGCGGGCAATAAGCTTATTCATACTACCGTCCTCGATATCAATTCTTCCATGCTGGATGTGGGCCGGGAACGGGCTGAAAAACGCAAGCTTTCGGAACAGGTGGATTTCATTGAGGGCAATGCGGAAAAGCTGCCTTTTGAAGATAATTCATTCGATGCCTACACCATCGCCTTTGGCATTCGTAATGTGCCTAAAATTCAAACGGCACTTGAAGAAGCCTTTCGGGTTTTAAAATTTGGCGGGCGCTTTTTGTGCCTTGAATTTTCGGAAGTCGATATGCCGATCCTTGATAAAGTCTATGATCAATGGTCGATGCACGGTATCCCGCGTGTGGGGCAGATGATCACGGGCGATGGCGAACCCTATCAATATTTGGTGGAATCCGTACGCAAATTCCCCAATCAGGAATTGTTCGCTTCGATGATCCGTGAGGCCGGATTTGCCCGGGTTGACTATCGCAATTATACGGGCGGCGTCGCGGCCCTTCACTCAGGTTGGAAATTGTAAATTAATGGGCACAGTTTCATCCTTTTTTGCGCTGGCAAGAGCCGGTTATGTATTGGCCCGCGAGGGAGTGGTTTCCGCACTTCCTTCAGAGGGCATGCCGCCGCCGCTGAAATTTGCGCAGTCAATCTCTAACTTGATCGCGCGGCGGCACTCGAAAGATCGTAAGCGTTCGGAACGACTGTCGATTGCGCTCAACCGTCTCGGGCCCAGCTGGGTCAAGCTTGGGCAGTTTCTTGCTACACGCAAAGATGTGGTTGGTTCCGATATCGCGCGTGACCTAGAATTGTTGCAAGATAAGATGGAGCCGTTTGATACACCAACTGCTAAAGCTCTGATTGAAGCTTCACTTGGCCGTAAAATCGATGAAATTTACAGCGAATTCAGCGATTCGATTGCGGCGGCTTCCGTTGCGCAGGTTCATAAAGCTGTTCGTAAAAGCGACGGACAACAGGTGGCAGTGAAGGTTATTCGCCCCGGCGTTCGGCATCGCTTTGATAAAGACCTTCGGACCTTCTACGCACTGTCCAGTTTGCTGGAACGTCATTTCCCTTCGATCCGCCGCCTGCGCCCAACTGCAATTACCGATATGCTAGCGCAATCTGCAAAAATTGAGATGGATTTGCGGTTAGAAGCTGCCGCATTTTCCGAGATGGGCGAGAACATTGCCAATGATCCGGGATTTCGTGTGCCCAGCGTGGACTGGGTCTTAACCGGTCGCGATTGCCTGACCATGGATTGGGTCGATGGCTTCAAGCTGTCCGATGTGGAGGCCATTAAAGAAGCGGGCATTGATCTGGAAGCCCTGGCCGCGACCCTTGTTCAATCCTTCCTGCGCCATACATTGCGCGACGGATTTTTCCATGCGGATATGCATCCGGGCAATTTGTTTGTTGCAAAGGATGGCACGATTGTCGCCGTTGACATGGGCATTGCCGGACGGTTGGGCAAAAAGGAACGGCGCTTCCTTGCCGAGATATTATATGGCTTCATCACCAGCAATTATTTGCGGGTAGCTGAAGTGCATTTTGAAGCCGGTTATGTTCCCAAACATCATGATGTACACAGTTTTGCGCAGGCCATTCGAGCCATCGGCGAACCCATTCACGGCCAGCCAGCTGAAACCATATCCATGGCGACCCTGCTGACGCTGTTGTTTGAAATCACAGAATTGTTTGACATGGAAACGCGACCTGAATTGTTGCTTCTGCAAAAAACCATGGTGGTTGTGGAAGGAGTGGCAAGAACCCTCGATCCAGCTTTCAATATGTGGAAGACGGCTGAACCTGTGGTGGGCGACTGGATTGCCAAGAACCTCGGTCCCGTTGGGGTTTTATCCGATGCCCGTGACGGGCTGCACGCCATACATGGATTGAGCAAGCAATTGCCGGACCTAGCACGGCGCGCTGAGGTTTTATCAGAAGAAATGAACAATACTGCCGAGCATGGTTTCCGACTCGATGAAGAAACCATCGAAGCCATAGGCCGAGCAGAAGCCCACCATTCCCGCTTGGGCCATCTGGCGCTATGGGTTATCGCCGGACTTGGAGCCTACTGGATTTTCTTTTTAAACTGATTAGCTACGGCCTAGACTTCAAACCAGTTTACGGTTGGTCCCAAATTATGGATTGATGTTTTTCCAATCATTCCTGAGGCACCCCATGAAAAATGAATGTGGCCGCAGAGGTTAAGGATCGGTTGCTTTTCCTCGATTACTGTTAGGATTGACGTGCTGCCTTCATGACCACCATCGCGCTGTAAATCCGCGTGGCCGAAGGGCGGTGTGTGCGTCACCAGTATTGAATTTTTTGGGCAGGTAGAAAGCATCATTGAAGCTTCATCTTCACTCAGTGCCTCATTCCATTCCGCCGTGTTTCGGAGAGGTATTTCGCCTCCCAGCCCGTAAAACGAAACACCAGCAAATGTAACTTCCTGACCGTGAAGATGGTGGCCGTTTTGCCAGCTCGAGCAGAGCTGGAGAAGCTCCTCAGAATTGTCATGGTTTCCAGATACGATGACTGTCGGCAAGTTAGCAGTTTTTAGAATTTCAATTGTTTCCGCAGTACCTTGCCCTCGGGTTGCAAAGTCTCCTGCCCCAACAAGAATATCGGCGTCTTTTGATAATTCGACAATTTTTTTGGTTGCCTCAACATCTCTGTGGAGATCGCTAAACGCCAAAATTTTCATGAAAGACCTCCGGCTATTGCTGTTTGGAGAAGCGCAATAACGCAGCACCCAACAGGGTGACCATGGTTGAAAATACTTTGGCCAAATCCAGTTTTTCTTTCAGGAAAAAAACACCGATCAGCAGCGCGAATACGATGCTGGTTTCGCGCAGTGCTGTAACGATTGGAATGGGCGCTTGTGTGAAAGCCCACATTACGAGGGCATAGGCAGTAAAGGACGCACTGCCGCCGAAAAGGCATGCGAACTTTGCCTGCTGTGGTATTTTTCTCAATAGCCCCGGTTTGGTGACGGCGATGAAGGAGCAAAATACAATGGTTGTGCCAATTGCCAGCCAGCTATAAAAGCCCAAAGCGGTTCCGGCCAGACGCGCACCCGTACCATCGACCAGTGAATAAGAAGCGATAAAGCAACCTGTGATGAATGCCAGACCGGCTGCCTTGCCATTTCGGCGTCCATTCTTCTGGCGCACGAGGCTTAGGCTCAAAATGCCCGCGCCAATGACCAAAATCGCCAGCATTTCCATCGATTGCAGATGAACACCCAGGAACGCCACGGATATGCCTGCAACCAGCAGGGGTGCCGTTCCACGCGCTATCGGATAGACCTGCGTCAAATCACCGAGGCGATAGGAGTTGAGCAAGAATATTTGATACCCCACATGCAGGGCGATGCCTGCAATGATATAAGGCCAACTTTCCGGCGCGGGCAGCGGTACAAAAGGCAATATCAAAATTGCAATTGGTATATGACCTAAAATGACTGCAGCCATGGTCAGGTGTTTGTCCGCACCATTTTTTAACAACGCATTCCATACAGCATGCAAAGCGGCTGCGGCTATGACGGCGACAAAAACAATGGTGCTCATAAACTATTCCACTTTCAGCATAATCTTTCCGATATGCGCATTGGTTTCCATTAGTGCGTGGGCCTTGGCGGCTTCTTCCAGCGGGAAAGTCGTATGGATGATCGGTTTTATGGTTCCAGCTTCCAATAGCGGCCAGATTTTACTCACCAGACTTTCGCCGATGGCCGTTTTAAACTCATCAGAGCGCGGGCGCAAGGTGGAGCCGGTATGGGTGAGGCGTTTCACCATCAGCATGGCAAAATTCACGTTTTCGCTTACACCATTTAGTGTGGCGATTTGTACGATGCGACCTTCGACGGCGGCGACTTGCCAGTTTTTAGAAACGTAATCTCCGCCTACCATATCGAGGGTGACATCGATGCCGTGGCCATCGCTTGCTGAGCGGACTTCTTTTACGAAATCATGGGTTTTATAATTTATTGCCACATCGGCCCCTAATTCGCGGCAAAAGTCGCATTTTTCATCAGAGCCTGCAGTTGCGTAAACTTTCGCGCCCATGGCCTTTGCCATTTGGATGGCTGTGGTGCCAATGCCTGAGGTGCCGCCGTGGATTAAAAAATGCTCGCCAGCTTGCAATCCACCACGATCAAATACATTGCTCCAGACGGTAAAATAGTTTTCAGGAATGCCTGCTGCTTCAACCATATCAAAGGGCGAAGGTATGGGTAGGGCATGCCCCTCATGGGCGACGCAATATTGGGCGTAGCCACCGCCAGCGGTAAGGGCCATTACTTTATCGCCCATTTTATGGCAGGTGACTGCGCTGCCCAGAGCAACAATTGTTCCCGAAACTTCTAGGCCCGGCAGATCGGAAGCATTTTTGGGCGGTGCGTAATTACCCTGACGCTGAAAAACATCCGGGCGATTAATGCCTGCTGTATGTACCTTAATCAGAACTTCGTTGTCGCTCGGCAGGGGAAGTTCGCGTATTTGGGGAACCAAAACTTCCGGAAGGCCTGGCTCGGTTATCGCAATAACCGTCATATTTTGGGGTAATGTGTTCATGAATAATGCTTTCGGAGTAAGGTTCGCACCGCATAAATCGGTTTAAAAGTGGAAAATGCCTTTAGGGGGAGTGGATTAGGTCTCCAGTTCTGGACACTAGCTTAATCGACTGGTAGGGAAAAACAACTTTATCTGTGCATTTTATATGATGCTCAAAGAGGAAAGCAAAACCCAATGAATATTCATGAATATCAGGCGAAACAGGTTTTAAAAGGGTTCGGCGCGCCCATTGCAAATGGCGTTCCCGTTCTCACATTAGCTGATGCGGATGCGGCAATCGCAGCCCTTCCCGGCCCGGTGTGGGTGGTGAAAAGCCAGATCCATGCCGGTGGTCGCGGTAAGGGTAAATTTAAAGAACTTGGCGAAGATGCCAAAGGCGGTGTGCGCGTTTCATTTTCCGCTGAAGAGGCCAAAGCAAATATCGAAGACATGCTTGGCAATACGCTGGTAACCAAACAAACCGGCCCTGACGGCAAACAAGTCAATCGCATCTATGTGGAAGACGGCGCTGATATCGAGAGCGAACTTTATCTCTCCATTCTGGTTGATCGTGAAACAAGTTTGGTATCGTTCGTTGCCTCTACCGAAGGCGGCATGGACATTGAAGCTGTAGCCGAAGACACGCCTGAGAAAATCCACACCATTGGCATTGATCCGCTGGCTGGTTGTACTGACGGGGATGCGGAAAAAATTGCTGATGCGTTTGAACTGTCCGGCAATGCCCGGAGCGAAGCAATTCCATTGTTCAAGCAACTCTATGAAGCATTCACAGCCAAGGACATGAGCCTGCTTGAAATCAACCCGTTGATCGTTACCAAAGATGATCATATTCAAGTGCTGGACGCAAAAATCTCATTTGATGGGAATGCTCTTTTCCGCCACCCGGATATTATGGAATTGCGCGACGAGACAGAAGAAGATGCACGCGAGATTGAAGCGTCCAAATATGACCTCGCCTATATCGCCCTTGATGGCGAAATTGGCTGCATGGTCAACGGCGCTGGCCTTGCGATGGCTACAATGGATATCATTAAGCTTTACGGCTCTTCTCCTGCCAACTTCCTTGATGTGGGCGGTGGGGCAACGACGGAGAAAGTTACGGCGGCATTTAAAATCATTACCTCGGACCCGAGTGTTAAAGGTATTTTGGTGAATATCTTTGGTGGCATCATGCGCTGCGATGTGATCGCGCAAGGGGTGGTTGAGGCCGTTAAAGAAGTTGGTCTGAAAGTGCCGTTGGTTGTGCGTCTTGAAGGCACGAAAGTTGAAGAGGGTAAGAAAATCATCAATGACAGCGGATTGAATGTTATCGCCGCAGACGATCTTGATGATGCAGCCCAGAAAATCGTTAAAGCGGTGAAAGGCTGAACCCATGTCCATTCTAATTGATAAAAATACGAAAATTCTCGTTCAAGGCATGACTGGTAAGACAGGTACATTCCATACAGAACAAGCACTTGCTTATCACGGCACTCATATGGTTGGCGGTATCCACCCCAAAAAAGGTGGCGAGACTTGGACCGGTAATGTAGGCGATGGCTCTGTTGATCTACCCATTTTTTCAAGTGTTGCCGAAGGCAAGGAAGTTACGGGTGCCGACGCATCCGTAATATACGTGCCACCGGGTGGTGCCGGTGCAGCAATCATTGAAGCGATTGACGCGAATATCCCGTTGATTATCTGCATCACTGAAGGCATTCCTGTCTCAGACATGGTGAAAGTGAAAGCGCATCTGGTTAAATCCAACTCGCGTCTCGTTGGCCCGAACTGCCCCGGTATTTTGACACCGGACGAATGCAAAATTGGTATTATGCCCGGTTCGATTTTCAAAAAAGGTTCTGTGGGCGTCGTTTCACGTTCCGGCACTTTGACCTATGAGGCTGTATTCCAGACCACGCAGGCTGGCCTTGGCCAGACTACAGCTGTGGGCATTGGTGGTGATCCGGTTAAGGGAACAGAGTTCATCGATATTCTGGAAATGTTCCTTGCTGATGAAGAAACCAAATCAATCATCATGATCGGTGAAATCGGTGGCTCCGCAGAAGAAGACGCGGCACAGTTTTTGGCAGACGAAGCCAAAAAAGGCCGCTCCAAACCAACCGTCAGCTTCATCGCAGGACGCACCGCACCTCCGGGCCGCACCATGGGTCACGCCGGTGCCGTAATTTCCGGCGGCAAGGGTGGTGCCGAAGACAAGATCGAAGCGCTGAAAAGCGCTGGTATCGCAGTATCACCATCCCCTGCGAAGCTCGGTGAAACACTGGTGAATTTGCTGGGGTAATTCTGGGGGTATATCTACTGCCATGCATAAAACTCGCATTGTCTGCCATCGCGGCGCGCGCCTGAGCGCTCCGGAAAACACGTTTGCTTCTGCGGAAACTGCCCTGAAGCAGGGTGGCTCGATCATTGAATTGGATATTCGCCAATCAAATGATGGCGTTTTGTATGTGATGCATGACGATACTGTGGACCGGACGACAAACGGCACCGGCAAAATTTCTGAAATGAGTAGTTTGCAAATTGACAGGCTTGATGCTGGTGGCTGGTTTCATAAAAACTTCACCGGAGAGGTTGTCCCAAGGCTGAAGGACTATTTGGCAAAGTTTGCTGATCGAGCTGGATTCTATCTGGAAATCAAATTGGCTGACTGCGAAGCTATTGGCAAATTGGTTGAAACCCTTGGCATTGAAGATCGCTGTTTTACATTTTCATTCGACCCAATAATGCGTGACGGGATGTTGTCCGAAGCTCCAAAAATACGCCGTATGATCCACTGGACAACAGCAGGGTCGCCGCAAGCAGCCTTGGAAAACCACAATGCGTCTATTGTGGAATTTCATGAACATGACTTTGATCCAGTTCGCATAAAAGCGTGCCAAAAGGCCGGGCTCGAAGTGATGTTTTATACGGACAGGCCCGATATGCAGCGATTTCAGAAAGCGCTGGAACTGCAGATGGATTATGTGAATATCGACAATTTGGAAGAGTTCTGTGCACTAAGGCGGGGCTTTAAAATTTAACCCTACGCGTCCAACGTAGATTACGGCAGCACAAATACCACGTCCTTGGTGGGGTTGCGCTGACTTTTAGATTGCAACTGAAAACTTCCGATAAGGCTTTCGTGTTCAAAGCTTTTTGTGGCGGGCCTGCAACAACGATCTTGCCCTCCCTCACGATGTGTACATTGTCGGCAAACATTGCAGTGAGGTTGAGATCGTGCATCACAGCGATGACTCCCTCGCCGCTTTTGGCATAGTCTCGGGCCAGTCTCATGTCCTAAGCCGCCTGGCGGTGTGCGTGGAGCAAGCCTGAACTTTACTCTGCCATTCGGCACCTAAACAAAGACAACCGGTGAGGCTCTGCAAGTCATTCAGGCGGATATTAAAAAACTGTTGGCGCGGTCGGAGTGCCTGAAACTAAACTGGAACAGAAAGTCGGATATCATGCCTTGTTTTTGTTAATTAACCCGCGCAATCTCCGCAATCGTTACTGACAAATCTTTTCATCAGACCAATTCGAATTAAATACCGAACACAGAGCCAAACAGTTGATTTTTACCGAGGCTTCATCTGACCTTGACAGTCAGGACCTTCACGCCGAATGCGACCTAATGCCCAACGCTTAAAATGCCGGTTTTGATCGAATAGTCTACAGCGAGGCCATAATGAGGATCATCATCGGAATCCACCATCAGTTGGCCGGCACGGTTGAGAAGCTGGTGGCAATCATGGGACAGATGACGAAGTTGCAGTGTTTTACCCACCGTCTCATATTTCGAAGCAAGCGCCTCAATCGCCTGCAATGCAGATTGATCAACCACCCGCGAGTTCATAAAATCAACGATCACCACATCCGAGTCATTGGCTGGATCAAATATCTGCCCGAAGCCTTCAACGGACCCAAAAAATAACGGACCTTCAATCTGGTAGACCTTATTACCATCGTCGGTAACGTCTATATTTGCATGAATACGGGTAGCATTACTCCAAGCATAGGCAAGGGCAGACACAATCACACCAACCACAACAGCGATCGCCAAATCGCTCATCACCGTAACGATTGTAACCAGTATCATTACAAGCGCATCGGTCAGAGGAATGATACGTAAAATTCGCAGGCTCTGCCATGCAAAAGTGCCGATAACCACCATGAACATCACACCAACAAGTGCAGCTAACGGGATTTGTTCAATCATCGAGGATGCGACCAGAATAAATGCCAACAAAAATAGGGCCGCCGAAATCCCGGAAAGACGGGTGCGCCCGCCAGATTTTACATTGATCATCGACTGGCCAATCATGGCGCAACCACCCATTCCGCCAAAAAATCCGGTGACGGTATTGGCCACGCCCTGAGCGATGCATTCTTTGGATGCGCCGCCGCCTTTGCCGGTCAATTCGCCCACGAGATTGAGAGTCAAAAGGCTCTCAATCAAGCCAATCGCCGAAAGGATTAGCGCAAACGGGAAAATGATTTTCAACGTTTCGAAATTTAGCGGAACCATTGGAATATGAAACAGCGGCAGACCACCCTTGATCGATGCCAGATCACCAACACGTGGCACATCGATACCGAAGAAAATAACAATGGCGGCAACAATGCCGATGCCTGCAAGAGGGGCCGGAATAATGTTGGTGATTTTTGGCATGGTCCAGATGATGGTCATGGTCAGCGCCACAAGGCCAAGCATCATGGCAAGTGACGGGCCGCTCATCCATACTTTTGCGTCACCGGGGCCAGCCACTTGAAACTGGGTGAGCTGAGCCAGAAAAATCACGATTGCCAGCCCATTTACAAAACCCAGCATCACGGGATGGGGAACGAGACGAATGAATTTTCCCAGATGGAATATGCCAGCCAGAATTTGCATTACACCCATTAGAACAACGGTTGCAAACAGATATTCAATGCCGTGCTGGGCGACCAATGCCACCATCACAACGGCGAGCGCGCCCGTGGCGCCGGAAATCATTCCCGGACGACCGCCAAAAATCGCGGTAATCAGGCCGACGATAAAGGCTGCATAAAGCCCGACAAGCGGGTGAACACCGGCGACAAAAGAAAACGCAACGGCTTCCGGAACCAACGCCAAAGCCACGGTAAAACCAGAGAGCACCTCCGTTTTGATGCGCATAGGAGTGAAGTGGATGGCTGTGTTTTCTTTCCAGTCAGCAAAAGAAATTCGTTCAGCAAATGCTGCGAGCGTTGGCTTAATCACGGGAGTTGGTCCGATTCAATAGAAATTTGGAGATTTGATCACATACATAGAGCAAAATAATTATATTGCAAAAGATTACTGCCCAGTCTCCTGCAGGTGCTCTTTGGCTTTTGATAAAAGTTCCACAAAAGACGCCAAATCGACATTGTATTCACCACCGGCAGCAAGTCTCAACGGCGGTGTGGATTGCGCCAGATCGAATAGTTGCATCAGGCGTGTGCCGTCCATCCTAATACTATCAGGATCAACAGGCTTGGTGATTAACCCGAGAAACCTGCCAATAGACGTTTTTGCTTCGCGAACATCGTGTTTGTGTATGCCAAGGGTGTTGGAGATTGAGATGGTGAGGTTTTCAGGGGAATAACCCATGCGCTGAGAGGTATCTGCAAAGTTCTTCCCAACAGCCTGCCACAATGCAGAATCTTGATTGCGCCTTTTTGAGGCAATTGGTGTAATTTTCATTTGTACGCTTTTCCCCACTTCCGGAAAATCACACGAGTTGCGCTATTTCATTTACGCGCTCGGCGTTATCTTTTGCTAGCGTACCATCTTCATTCCAGAGGCTGTTTTCAAATCCGACACGTGCCTTTCCGCCTTTGCTGATTGCCTCTGCAAGGCATGTCGTTTCGCCCTTGCCAAACGCGCAGATCGCCCAGTCAGCTTTTAAATTTCTCTGGTTAAATATCTCAAGGAATGGCACGAGATCATCCGGTGTACTTTCCTGATTTACGGAATAACGTCCGAGGACAAATAGTAGTTGCAGTTCTTTAGCCGGCAAAAAATTACTGTGTACAAGGTTTATTAGCTGGCTTAGTTCAGCTGACCCATAGAGAATATGCTGAACCGCAATTTCACTCTCGTTGGCCCAATGGTAGAATTTTGATGGTTCGTTCTGCTCATCATCTGCCAGCATTTCTTTCAGCGAGATTGAGACTGATTTTGGCATCACCCCTCTAACCACTGCGCGCTGCTCTGCCGGCGTGTAAATGCCAACGGCCTCGGTGGTGATTTGCACCTGCATTTTCGGCACGACGATGTGCATCTCTGCGATCAGTTCTTTGTAGAGACCGGTATCAAGAATATGGTTCTGATTTTTATCGCGAACGTGCGCGTGGAGGCCTGTTGCACCGGCCGCAAAACATGTCTTCGCGGTTTCCACCGTTTCATTGATAGTAACCGGCAGTACGGGATGGTCAGACTTTTTTCTGCGAGCACCATTGGGCGCGACCATTATTTCGGGCAGAGGTGCTAGCGGCATTTAGATGGTGGCCCTGAACGCAATATCCAATTTTGTGACAATTTCATCAATGTGATTATCCTGCAAAATAAATGGCGGGGCAAGCAATACATGATCACCGTTTTGGCCGTCAATCGTGCCCCCCATCGGGTAGCATATTAGACCCGCCTCGAAAGCAGCCTTCTTGATTTTCTTGTTGATACCAAGTGCTGGATCAAAGGCTGCTTTGGTTGTCCTATCCTCCACGATCTCAATGCCACGAAACAAGCCTCGCCCTCTGATATCGCCGATGTGGGGATGTTGAGCGAAGGCGCTTTCCAATGCCTGTTGCAGCTTGTCGCCCATTTCGACCACCCGGGGAACTAACTTGCGATCCAAAATGGCGCTTAATACAGCTAACCCTGCTGCACTTGCTGTGGGGTGGCCGAGATAGGTGTGGCTGTGCTGGAAAAAGCCGGTACCTTCTCTAATCGCAGAATAGATTTTTGCTGAACAAAGCATAGCACCGAGTGGTTGATATCCAGCGCCCAATCCCTTGGCTATCGCGATAATGTCAGGGACCACATCTTCCTGTTCGGAGGCAAACAATGATCCGGTGCGTCCCATGCCGCACATGACCTCGTCGAGAATCAGAAGCACATCATGGGCATCGCAGATTTCCCTGATGCGTTTGAAATAACCCTCGACCGGAGCTACTGCTCCGAGGGTTGCGCCGACGACCGGTTCTGCCACGAAGGCCATAACATTTTCTGAACCTAGACGGTGAATTTCGGTTTCCAGTTCATTGGCAACGCGTTGTCCAAATTCGAATGATGTTTCGCCTTCTTCCCTGCCGCGATATTCATAGCAGGGAGAGATATGGCTGGTTTCAATCATCAGCGGTGCGAAAGGCTTTTTGCGCCATTGATTACCCCCGGTAGCGAGCACACCAAGCGTATTGCCGTGAAAGCTTTGCATTCGCGCAATTATGCGGTTCTTTTTCGGTTTTCCAATCTCAAGAAAATATTGCCGCGCGAGTTTGATCGTAGCTTCCATGGCTTCCGAGCCACCAGAAACCAGAAAAACGCGATCGATGCCATCGGGTGCGTTGTCGATCAGAAGGTCGGCCAGCGCTTCAGCAGGTTCAGATGTAAAAAAACCGGTATGGGCAAATTCAAGCTTATCAAGTTGCAGTTTGATCGCTTCGGTAATTTCCGGGTCACCATGGCCAAGGCAGGATACGGCGGCTCCACCGGAGCCGTCGAAATATTGTTTGCCATTGCTGTCTTTTATGTAACAACCTTTACCGCCAACTGCGACGGGCAATTCAGAACGCGTATGGCGAGGGAAGACGTGGCTATTGGACATATTTGTCTAGGCACCACTCCGCACAACAACGACAGATTGCTTCGCGTGACGTACCACTCTTGCAGCATTTGGACCCAGCAAATAATCGCGTAATTTGGGCGTGTGTGAACCAATCACAATCACATCGGCTTTGATCTTGTCTGCTGTCTCAATAATCTCTTCATAGACATTTCCATGATCGATGATGTGTTGCAGCTTTGTGTCTTTTGGTACATATTTTTCAGTGAATTCATGCAGCGCCTCTCTCGCTTTGTTCATTGCCTCATCTTCATAGCCCTGAGGAAAAAACGAGCCGACGACGCCAGTGCCAAAATTTGGCACCACACACATGACGTTCAATGTATCACCATCATCAAGCAATTCGAGCGCGCCCTGAATCACCCGGTGTGATGTTTCAGGATCGCCCAAATCTATGGTTGCTAGGATATTGTTAAAGAAGCTGCTCATGCTGTTTCTCCTTCTGCGGCAGGACTGGTGTCCAGTGGTTGGCGTCTGCGACGTTGCAGCATGTAGATAAAGCCAAGCAATAATAATGCCGGAATATAGAGCAATTGCTTGGGCGCTTGATTGGCCGGAACCAGAACTATTTTGATCACCTGATCAAAATCAAATCCTGCGGTTGCGGCCTTGGAATCGAAGGTTGTGCCGTCGACAATGATCTTGCCATCCTGCTCAAGTATTTCAAGACCATAAGCTTCGAGACGCTCTTCGCCGGTTGCTTCATCACCTATGTCGATGACCATCGTCAGAGTTACAGGATCACCCACATCATCGACCCCGTCAACGATTGCACGCATCTGGCTGCCAGGAGCTGCTTTGCCAACGACCTCAACCAGTTGTGCTGGTGCGGTTTCAATATATGGCGGGGACATTATATCCATCCAAAAGCCGGGTCGGAACAGGGTGAAGGCGATTAGAATCAGCGCCAAGGATTCCCATATTCTTGATTTAGCGATGAACCAGCCTTGCGACCCGGCGGTAAATATCAGTATCGCTGCCGTCGCAATTATGAAGACAAATATTCCTTCGAGCGGCGTTACGTTGATCAATAAAATATCGGTGTTGAAGATGAACAGGAATGGTAGCAAAGCCGTTCTTAAAGAATAGAAAAACGCTGTGAAGCCAGTTCTGATCGGGTCCCCACCGGAAATGGCGGCGGCTGCAAATGAGGCCAGCCCCACGGGCGGCGTCACATCCGCCATGATGCCGAAATAGAACACGAACAGATGGACCGCAATCAACGGCACGATCAATCCGTTTTGTTGACCAAGCGCCACAATCACTGGTGCCAGCAAAGACGATACCACGATATAGTTGGCAGTTGTTGGAAGCCCCATGCCGAGGATCAGGCTGAGAATTGCAGTGAATATCAAGATCAACAGGATATTACCTTGAGAGAGGAATTCCACCAATGCAGCCAATACAGCACCAACGCCGGTTTGAGAAACCGCACCCACAATGATACCGGCAGCTGCGGTTGCAATGCCGATGCCGATCATGTTGCGGGCGCCGGTAATCAATCCGTCGACCAACTCGTTAAAGCCTCGTGCCCAAGTTCCAGTTTGATCACCTCCCCTGAACACCGCAAAGACTTTGCGTTGTGTAAGAAGAATGAAAATCATCAATGCAGTTGCCCAAAAAGCCGAGAGTGAAGGCGACAGGCGCTCCACCATCAGGCACCAAATCAAGACGCCAACCGGCAATAGAAAATGCAGGCCGGATTTAATGGTCATCTCAGGGTCAGGCAGGCTGATAACAGGCTCGTTGGGATCATCCAATTCAAGTTCCGGATAGGAGGCGCAGAATTTTGCCAGATATACATAGGCCGCGATTAGCAATGCTCCGACCACCCAGATGGTATAGCCACCTGCATTTGTTCCAATCATATCAGACAGGAAGAACAGGCCAAAAGCGCCAACAACAGCATAACCAAGAACCGTACCGGAAGTTGAAACAAATCTCAGGGCATTTGATTCACTGCTTTTGGCTAACATTTTCATGACGAAAATAGCAACGACCAAAGCGACAAGTGCGCCAACCAGTTTCATTGGCGTTGAACCCATAAGCTGGAATAATTCGTAGAGATAATAGACCCCACTTGCCAGACCCATAATGACGGCCATGGTGACACCGAAAGAGATCAACGCCCATTTTGCAGGCTTACCTTCTTTAGCGCGTTTGAGGCCAACCATGCCTAGCTTGGCAGCTTCCAAATGCACGATATAAACGAGTGCAATATAAGAAATAATGGCTGGAACAAAGGCATGTTTCACCACTTCAAAATATGAAATGCCGATATATTCGACCATCAGGAATGCAGCAGCACCCATAACCGGTGGCATGATTTGTCCGTTCACAGAGGATGCCACTTCAACAGCGCCCGCTTTTTCTGCGGTGAAGCCCACTCGCCTCATCATCGGAATGGTGAAGGTACCGGTGGTCACTACGTTTGCAATCGATGAACCGGAAATCAGCCCTGTCATGCCCGAAGCAACAACGGCGGCTTTTGCCGGACCGCCGCTCATATGGCCCATGAGCGAGAAGGCAACTTTAATGAAATAATTGCCGGCACCAGCTTTATCGAGCAAGGCACCGAACAACACAAAGAGGAAAACCAGATCGGTGGAAACGCCGAGCGCGATACCGAACACACCTTCGGATGAAAGCCACTGGTGATAAGCGACCGCGTTAAAGCTTGCGCCTTTCCATGCTAGAATTCCCGGCGCATATGGCCCGAGGAAAGTATAACCGAGGAACACTGCAGCAACGACTGCCAGAGGCGGTCCCAATGCGCGACGTGTGGCTTCTAACAGAAACAGGATGCCGACAACAGCCATAAATACATCCAGAGAATTTGGATTGTTTGGCCGGTCAGCAAGCTGCGATCCGGTCAGTGCCTTGATAAAGCTGGTATCAAATAAGAACAGATAAAGTGCCGTAAAAGCCGCACAGACTGCCAATATCCAGTCGATCGTTGGAATGTGTTTGCGCGGTGAATTCTTGAATGCCGGGTAAACCAGATAGGCAAGGAAAATGGCAAAGGCCAGATGAATGGGCCGCGCTTCGCGGCTGGAAAACACGCCTATACCAAATGAATATGGCAAGGGTGAAGCAATCCAAACCTGGAAAATGGCCCAAAGAAGGGCTGTTCCCGCGATCAGTAATGCAACCTGTCGATTGACCGGAGCCCGCCCGCCCGTATCACTGGATGCCACCAGATCTTCTAGTTCCTCATTGCTCAGAGTTGTCTGAGTACTGGAATCGGCCATGTCTATCTCCCCGTAACTTGCCCGTTCTATTTTTGAAGCATCCTCCCAGACACTTGCAAACCGCCATTTCGATGGTGGCGGTTTGCAAGTAGCTGAAAGGGCGCAGAAATCATCCGCGCCCTTTTGCTTAGCTGAAAATTACATCCAGCCTTGTTCTTTATAATACTTCACAGCACCATCATGCAGAGGCGCAGAAAGATTGTTCTTGATCATATTTTTTTGCTCAAGATTAGCAAATGCAGGATGCATTTTCTTGAAGCGTTTGAAGTTTTCAAAAACAGCTTTTACGATCTGATACACAACCTCAGGAGAGGTTTTTGCAGATGCAACAAAGGTTGCGCCAACGCCGAATGTTTCGGTGTCGTTCGGTGTGCCAGTATACATTCCGCCGGGAATGGTGGTCATTGCATAATAATCAGCTGCACCAGCAAGCTCTTTGATTGCGTCAGAATTAACGTTGATCAGCTTTGCTTCGCAAGAGGTCGTTGCTTCCTTGATCGTACCGGCAGGGTGACCCACGGTGAATACGATCGCATCGATTTTATTGTCGCAAAGGGCCGCGGCCTGTTCTGATGATTTGAGTTCAGCAGCAAGGGCAAAATCGCCAACTTTCCAGCCAAGTTTTTTCATCACAACTTCAAATGTACCACGAGCGCCAGAACCCGGGTTACCCAGGTTAACGCGTTTTCCTTTTAGATCGGAAAATTTGTTGATGCCTGAATCCATCCGCGCAACCACAGTGAAAGGCTCCGGGTGAACAGAGAAGACTGCCCGCAAGTCCTCAAATTTTCCATCTGGAAATTTGTCAGGTGCCGTACCGTTATAGGCATGGAACTGCCAATCTGACTGAGCAACGCCCAAATCAAGATCGCCTGCGCGAATGCCGTTGATATTAGCGATAGAGCCGCCGGTTGTATGTGTGCATTTGATATCATGGTCTTTAGTGCCACGATTTACCAAACGGCAAATCGCACCGCCAACCTGATAGTACACACCGGTTTGACCGCCGGTTCCAATTGTTACGAATGTCTCTGCACTAGCTGGCAACGACACAGCGCCCAGCGAAATTGCCGCCAAAGCAGCAATACCTAATTTTCTCATCATATAATCCTCCGAGTTTTCTCTTTTTATTCAAGACAGGAAGTGACGCATATGTAATTTCCTACGTCAACCCTGCGATGCAAGACTTGCAACACAATTGTGATGATATTTAGAACTAATATTAATTTGTAGAGAAATATCTTCTGTGCTTCACGGGTATTTTTATTAACATGTTACATTATTTATCCAATGACTCTCGGACATAACTTGTACTTATACGATGGAGTTTCAAACCATTAAGGGAATACTAGACTCATGGCACAACACTTCCTAGACAGGGACATTAGAATTGCGCAATGCTCACGGACCGTCCGGTGAAGATAGCGGCGCTTGGCCTGTTCACCATCATCGATGCGATGATCGCACATCGGCTTATGACCTTGGGGAGGACTATTTTGCCTCGTTGATAAATAGTGGGACCTGATGCTAGTTGGGATTTCCAGTTCTGATTCTGGCTTCATAACCTGCGCGGTCTTTTTGAATCTCGCCAAGTACATTCTTCAAGGCGACCGGTCTTTTGTCGTACTTGCCGCTCCAATTAACAATTTCCAGCACGATGGGTGCCAAATCAAACCCCTTTTCTGTCAGGGAATAGGTGAAACTGCGACCATTTTCCGGATCGCGGGTTTTTTCAATTACGCCCTCGGTTTCGAGATGTTTGAGCCGGTCTGCGAGGATATTTGTAGATACGCCCTCATCTGCCTCAAGGAAATCACTATAGGTTTTTTTTCCCTTCAGCATGATTTCGCGAATGACAAGCAAGGTCCAGCGATCTCCGAAAGTATCGAGGCCAAATGCGATGGGGCAACCTGTTTGTCGTTTTTTTTCATCATTTCTCATTTTGATATCTTACTAAAACAACTTGCGATTTAAAAGTTTTATTTCGGATGGAATGATTTTCAGAGTCCTCCCAAAAAATAACTTGCATTTTGAAAGTTATTTACCTAAATAACATTCACTTGTAAAAAGCAAGTTATTAAAGTCAAACAAACAAAGCGATCCAGAAGCAACACAGACTCCAACGGAGACAAGGAAAATGAACAAGGGAAAATCAATGTATTCGGGCACCCAAAGCCTGCTGAAACGGCGAGAGGTCATGGGGTTTGCCGCTGCATCTGCCAGTGCCATTTTGGCAACCGGTCTCGGCATTTATCCAAGCAACGCAAACACAAATTTAAACACTGGGGAAAAACCAATGTCACCAAAAGCATTTGTCTATACAGAACTTCAACTCTCAGTTCCCTTTACTGATGCACCATGGAAACCGATCAGTGATGCCATTCAACAGCAACCCGGTTTTGTATCCAAAACATGGCTTTCAGGCGTCGGCAACAATTCCGTTGGTGGGATATATTCCTTCGATAGCATTGAACATGCACAGGAGTTCGTCACGGGTTATTTTCCAGACGAAGCGAAAAAATTTGGTGTCGCGCATAACACGCGGATATTTGATGCAATGCTCGTAAGGGAAGCCAGCGAAGGTTTAAATTCCGCCCATTTTGGTGGCAAACAAGGACAAAAACCCGGCGCATTTGTTTATACGGAGGTGCAGGTTAATGTGCCGTTTGAAAACGCTCCTTGGAAAGAAAGGAACCCGGTTCTAAAACAACAGAAAGGCCTTATTTCCAAGACATGGCTGAGCGGGCTTCATACCAATACGCTAGGCGGGCTTGATGCTTTCGATACCATCGAAAATGCAACCGCCTTTGCGATTGATTCCTTCCCTCAGACCGCCGCAAAAATGAACGCCGCATTTTATACGCGAATTTTTGATGCTGATATTACAGAGGAAGCAAGTCGGTTTTTGAATTCACCCTTCTATAGTTGAAAAGCCCTCGATTTATAGATTCAAACACGGTTAGGTTATTTTTGGCAAACATAATTGTCGCCAATACCTCTAACAAGTCGGGCAGCAGGAAACTATTGCCCGACTTTTCACTTATTTCGGAACGTCGATCACCAGCACATCAGCATCACTGAGCGCTTTGAGACGAAAAGAATGTTCGCCGGTGATTTCTGCACCATCGCCTTTTTTCATACGCTTGCCGTCAAGTTCCAGTTCACCTTCCGAAACCAACAGATAGGCCTGCTGGTGAACGGGATGAACAAGCTCGCTACCCTTTGGCAATTTTCCCGCATAGATATAGGCGTTCTGGTTGATCGAGAGCGGTGCCTTGCCATCGCCAGATACCAGAAGGGATAGTGCGCCTTTCGTTGCTTCTTTGGGGAATTCACGAGCATCCCAAACCGGATCAACACCAAGCTTGTTTGGTTCAATCCAGATTTGATAGATATTTGTATCTTCGCTCTCCAGATTATATTCAGAGTGAAAAATGCCGGTTCCGGCACTCATTACCTGAATATCCCCAACCACAGTACGTCCCTCATTGCCTTTATTATCCCGATGGGTGATCGCCCCCTTGCGCACATAGGTTATGATTTCCATGTCCTGATGCGGGTGTGTATCAAAGCCGGTTCCGGCCTGAATAATATCATCATTGATAACTAGTAATGAACCAAAGCCTGTACGTGCCGGGTTGCGATAGCTGGCAAAGCTAAAGTGGTGACGCGCATTGAGCCAACCATGATCTGCATGGCCAAGTTGTTCGTAAGGGTAAATGACAATCATAATCTTTCTCCTTTTGAAGGCCTCTTTTAAGCCTTGAATAAATTTGGAATAAGGCCGTCGATCACGGGCAGTTTACGAATGGCAAAACTACCGGCACCCTGAAGCGCAATAACAAGCGCCAACACTGTGAGCAATGCCGGAAACTCCCAACCGCCACCTTCACTATTAAAGACCCAACCATTGGCTAGATGGACCCATGTGGCACCAAGCAGAATGGGAACACTCAATAAGGCTGCAAGACGTGTATACGCACCAATCAGCAAGGCGATGCCGCCAACCAGTTCGCCGAATATAGTCAAATAAGCAGTGAATGCGGGAAGGCCGATGCTTTCAAAAAAGGCTACTGTTCCTGGAATTGTGAATACCATTATTTTAAGAAGGGCATGAGCCAGCAGGATTATGCCTAGTGCAATGCGCAACAAAAATGCGCCATGTTGTTGTGTAGGGTTCATCGGGATTCTCCGGTTTATTTGTTTCGATGAATCAAACTTAATAGTTCCATATAATATTATAATGCCCTAATCTGTTATTTGATTAGTTCTGTTTGGTTATTAATTATGGATCATATCTCTCGCATTGGAATGTTTCTAGAAGTGGTAAAGCATCAAAGCTTTGCTGCTGCTGCCCGCAGCCTTGGTCTTACCGGACCAGCGCTGAGCAAGCAGGTACAATCGCTGGAAGATCAGTTGGGTGTACGCTTGCTTCACCGCACGACACGGCAGGTAACACTAACTGAAGAAGGGGCGATTTATAGCGAGCGGGCGCGAAAGGCTCTTGAGGATTTGGCTGAGGCGGAGCAACAAATTCAGGAGCGTAAGGCCAACCCAACCGGGCCGCTGAAAGTCAATGCACCGATGGCATTTGGCAGGCAATACCTGACCCAGCCCATCGCCGCTTTTGCAAAGCTGTATCCCGATTTGCAAATGGAGGTGGATTTTGATGACCGCCTTGTTGATGTCATCGGTGAAGGTTATGACGTGGTGATACGCATCGGAGCGATGGAAGATTCATCTCTCATTGCGCGCAAGCTTGCATCCTGCCCAATCATTTTATGCGCTTCGACCTCATTTCTTGAGCAATATGGCAGACCGGAAACACCGAAAGACTTATCCGATTATCCTTCAATTATTTATACCAGACATGGCTATCAGAACCGATGGCGTTATCAGGAAAGCAATGGCAAGATCGGCGCCGTAGCGCTCAAACAAAGCTTTGCGGCGAATAATGCCGAGATGATGTTGGAAGGATGTTTGCAAGGATTGGGAATGGCGGTTCTCCCGATATTTTCCGTTGCGACGCATATTAAATCTGGCCAACTGGTCGAGATTTTTCCTGATGTTCGCAGCTATCCTGAACGCGGCCTCTATGCCACCTTCCCGCAAAACCGGCATCTTTCAGTCAAGGTTCGCCTGTTCGTTGACTGGCTGAGCGAGTGCAGTAAAGCGTTTCCCTGGTGAATTGCATCAAAAACCATCAATTAATTGATTAGCACACAGATCAGCCAGGGGCGGAATGATCGACCAGAAGTCGACCATCGATGCTTACCTGTTGTAGGCTGTTTCACCGTGATGAGCGAGATCAAGGCCCTCGGTTTCATCTTCTCTGGTCGCTCTAAAGCCAACCACTGCCTTGGTGATTTTTACAATGATCACGGTTGCAATAATTGACCAAGCAGCAACAGCAACAACGCCAATGATTTGGGTTTGCAACTGGTCCGATATGGTCACGCCATCGGCAAGACCCGTTCCCCCGGTTCCAACGGACGCTAGAAAGACCAAAAGAATAGTACCAAGCGCACCTCCTACGCCGTGAACGGCGAGAACATCGAGGGAATCGTCTACTTTGAGACGAATTTTGATCAGTTGCACGGCGTAGTAACAAACGATACCACCGGCTAACCCGAGAAGAACGCCGCCCAAAGGACCAACTGTTCCAGATGCTGGTGTGATGGTTGCCAGTCCCCCAATTGTTCCGGTTACCACGCCAACAAGGCTTGATTTTCCATATCTGATTTTTTCAATTACCAGCCAGACGATGGATGCGGTTGCAGCTGAAAGATGGGTTACCAACATTGCCATGCCTGCATCCTGATTGGCCGCGACAGCAGAACCGGCGTTAAAACCGAACCAGCCAACCCACAATAGGCCAGCACCAATCATCACCATCCAAGGGGCATGAGGGGGCGGAATTCTTTCTGGATGGCCAATTCTGGCACCAAGCATAATAGCGATTACCAACGCGGAAACACCAGCCGTGACATGCACCACAATGCCACCGGCAAAATCGATAATACCCATTTCAGCGAGCCAGCCACCACCCCACACCCAGTGAACAACAGGAACGTAGACAATCAGCAACCAAAGAGACGTAATCATCATCACCGCACCAAATTTTATCCGCTCCACAAATGCGCCAACCATCAAAGCTGGCGTGATGATTGCAAAAGTCATCTGGAACATGGCAAATAAAGATTCAGGTAGAGTACCAATGAGAGTATCGCGATTAATCCCCAACAAGAATAATCTTGAAAAACCGCCCAACCAACTATTGCCCTCGGTGAAGGCAAGTGAATATCCAACAGCAAACCAAAGGATCGATGCAACACAGCAAATGGCGCAGCAATGCATCAGCACAGAAAGTAGATTTCGCGACTGGACCAGTCCGCCATAAAACAAGGCAAGCCCCGGTAATGTCATTAATAAAACGAGTGCAGTGGATGTTAATATCCAAGCGGTGTCTGCGGCGTTCATGATTCTCTCCCTGGGAATTATTACGTGACTTTTAAACCCCTGCCTCCGCTTATTCAAGCCTGATATGTGATTAGCTCGGGTGAAATATTGGCGCCTACTTTTCGTACTAAACTTGAGTTCAACCGAGAAATGAGATAGCTGTTTGCTGTTTATCGGATGAAAAATAGACACGGCCCATGGAGGAAGAATGTTAAAAAAATTGGACCCACTTTTGAGTGCAGACTTGTTGTTTGCCCTTCGTTCAATGGGGCATGGAGATGATATTATCATCGGGGATGCGAATTTTCCGGGAGATGCGATTGCGCGAGAAACAACTTTTGGCCAAGTGATCCGCACCGATTGCGTTTCGACGGCTAAGATTGTCAAAGCCATTCTTTCCGTTATGCCGCTGGATACTTTTGTTGACGATGCCGCAGGGCGTATGCAGATGGTTCACGCAGCCGATGAAATTCCGCTGGTACAGCAGGAAGTTCAGGATGAGATTAATGCTGCAGATGACGATAAGACAGAATTACTGGCCATCGAACGCTTTGCTTTTTATGAGCGTGCAAAGGATGCTTATTGCATAATTCAAACCGGTGAAAGGCGTCCTTACGGATGCATCGCGCTTCGCAAAGGTGTTGTCGGGCCTGACGGCTGATGTCGTCGGTTAGTTTGCGCTCTCGGCGTATCCTCACTTCGTTCGGGCCTCCGCAGGGGCGGCGCATTCGCACCGGACGCTCTTCGCTCCCGCCTTTGGCGAGGTGAGTGTCGATAGGCGGAGTAAAGGTGCTATTTTTCTTTGTGTTTTGTCTTCTTGATGATGGCGCATGAACGCAAACGTTCACCGGTATCTGTGGCGAAAAAATAACCTTGTACCGGTGCGAAGGATACACCAATTTCCTTGCCAATATCCGCTTCAAAACTCTTAGGCATTTTGACGATGAGAGTTGTTTTATTCATCTGAATGGTAACCAGCGTTTGGTCCCCTGTCATTTCCACTGCGTAGATTTTTGCGTTAAACAGACCCTTGCCTACTGCAACAACTTTTGTATCTTCCGGCCTGAAGCCGATAGTAATATTTTTGATGTTCTTTGTGCCCGAGACCGGTAGGTCAACGCCGTCACTTTGAAACTTTTTACCGGTTACCTGCCCCTTGATAAAATTCATCGGTGGCGACCCCATGAAACTTGCTACGAATAAATTGGCTGGATCATTATAGACCTCGTGAGGGGTGCCCAATTGCTGCAACACTCCATCAGAAATAATCGCAACGCGGTGGGCCAGCGTCATGGCCTCAATCTGATCATGGGTCACATAAAGGGTTGTCACACCCAGTTCATGCTGCATGTGTTTTAACTCTGTGCGCATAAAGCCGCGTAATCTCGCATCGAGGTTGGACAGCGGCTCATCCATCAAAAATGCTGCCGGGCGGCGAATGATAGCGCGTGCCAGTGCCACCCGCTGGCGCTGTCCGCCCGAGAGCTGGCGCGGGAAACGCGCAAGCAAGGTTTCCATTTGAACCTGAGCCGCGGCATCATGAACTGCATTATCAATTTTTTCTTTTTCGAGGCCCTGCATTTTCAGAGGGAAGCCGATATTTTCCGCCACGGTTTTGTGGGGATATAGGGCATAGGATTGAAACACCATCGCCACATCACGGTATTTTGGCGGCGTGGTTGTTACGTCCCTGTCGCCAAGTGTGATGATTCCGCTATCGGCTTCTTCCAGACCTGCAATCATCCGCAATGCAGTGGTTTTTCCACAGCCGGAAGGGCCTAGCAAGACAAGAAATTCACCCGGCTCCACATCAAGATTTAAATCCTTGACCACATGAACATCACCAAAGGATTTGTTCAGATTTTTGACCACAAGGCGCTTGGCTTTAATTGCAGTATCTTTGTTTGTCACTGTACTCATCCTTTGACTGCTCCAAGCAAAATGCCTTTTGAAATAAATCGTTGCAGGACAATCGCCATTGCAACCACAGGAATGATCATCACGACAATCACCACCGACATGCTCCACCATAAAATTCCGCGTTCACCGGCATTCATAGCCGCCACAAGAATGGGCATGGTTTGCGCTTTTGAGGTGGAGATGAAGACTGCAAAAAGGTATTCGTTCCATGCCAAAATCATCACCAACAAAGTGGTAGCTGCAAGGCCGGGCTTTGACATTGGTAGAACAATTTCCCAAAATGTCCGGAACTTTGTTGCTCCGTCTAGTTGGGCACTTTCTTCCAGATCTTTCGGAATTGAGACGAAGAAATCATACATCAACCAAACCACAATCGGCAGATTGACCACGCAATAGGTGAGGATTAATGCCAGATGGGTGTCCAGTAAATGTAATTTCTGGAACATCATATAGATGGGAACTACAACAACAATTGGTGCCAAAATACGCTGAGAAATCATCCAAAATAATATATCGCCATTGCCGAGATGGCGTGTGAACTTTGCTGATAATGCGCGCACCAATATTGCAAATATTGCGAGCGCCACCGCAATTGCCAAACGCCAGTCGACTCCATAAGCCCCAACAATATAAAAGGCTACAACCATGGAAATGACGAAAATCAATATACTGCCAAATTTCGGTTTATATTCAATGCGTGCCAGCGCGTATGCTGCCATCGAGCCGATCAGGACGCATAGAAGAGTGGAGCAAATGGCGATGATTATTGAGTTGAGATAGGCAAAAAGCGTGTCTTCGTAATCATAGATGAAGAGTTCTCTCCATGCATGCAGGCTCGGCTGGAAATCCACCCATGGCAAATAGAACGGACCGGTATTGACGTCGATCGCTTCCTTTAATGAGGTGATTACTATCCAGTAAATCGGGAAGAGTACAAATAGCGACCATAAGATCAATGCCAGATAAACAAGGAACTGCTTTCCCGGCGGCATTCTGCCCAAAACCAGAGGCTGGAACATGCGCGCATACAAAGATGGTTTAGCAATGTTACTCATGATTTCCTCACATACTGCAAAACAACCAAGTTGAAGAAGGATACGCAAATCACAACGGTGACGAACAACAGCAGATAGGCAATCGCTGATGATTGGCCAAGGTCCAAGGTGCGCCACGCATAAAGTGAATGGAGGCTCATGGATTCTGTTGCAATGCCCGGGCCGCCAGAGGTCATGATGTTCGGCAGGTCAATAATTTTAAAGGCTTCAATCATGCGTATCAGCATGACGGATGCTGCAACCGGCATGATTTGCGGCCATGTGATCTCACGGAATATCTGCCAATCGGACGCGCCATCGACTTCAGCCGCTTCTGAAAAATCGCGCGGCACGTTTTCGCAAGCAGCCAACAAGATGACAAAGATGAAAGGTATCCACTGCCACGAATCGGCGATGACGATAAAGGAGCGGGCCGCCCATGCACTGGTTGCCCAAGAAAAATCACCAAGACCAACCCATTGCCAGACTGGCGAAAATGGACCCTTGGTGGTGTCCGCCAGCATTCTAAAGGCATAGCCGATGCCAATGGGGGTGATCATCAGAGGGATGAAAAAGACGATGCGGAAGAAGGTTTTGCCCCGAATTTGTTGCGAGCAAAGCAGCGCCAGTCCAAGCCCGATGCCAAACTGTATGGCGCAACCTACGAATACGTAAAACAGTGTAACCCCAAGAGTGCCGAAGCGGTTTCCGCTAAGTAAGGTTGCGGCCAATACAAGAATCAATCCGAACGCAACCGAAGCGGTAATTGTGCGACCAACAAGGCCAATCAGATTAAAACGCGTGGTACAAAATCTGTAGAGCCACCATAATATTCCAGCACCTGCCACAAGGATCAACACCCATCCTATCAGACTGATTTCGGTGAACTTACCCAGAAAGTGATACTGCTCTGAACCGAAGAATTGTTTTTCAAAGTTTTTGAAACCAACGAAACGAACATTATATCCACCGGCCCGCAAGCGCACGCGCGAAAAAGCAAGAATGAGAGACGCAACGAGCGGAAATATAGAAAAAATCAGGATCAAAACCACAGCTGGTGTGATGAAAAAAGTACCCGCACGCTGGTCGATCCATTCACTCATAGAGACACGGTGCGGCGTAGAACTTGCCGCAATTCCGGCCGAGGCTAGCCCCGGCCGGTTTGCATTACTTTGGTTGTCTTTGATCATTTACAACTGAATTAGTTGGTTATGCCAAGAGACAATTTGTACATATTTTTCTGGCTGTCGCGGCCGAAATCTTCAGTGATTTCTTCCCAGCCAGCTTCAATGTTTGCAACAGCTTCTACTGCCGTAATCTCATTAGCAAGGAAGCGTGCAACCTCTCGGTCGAGCACAACACTTGTATATTGAGAGGCGCCTGGAATTGCGATGTCTGACGCCATGTTAGGATTATTCAGGCTGTCCTTGATCGCACCAAGATAATTTTCGGCAAACGCTTTAGAAAAGCCCGCTTTTACCCAATTGTCAGTGCTGTTGAGTTGTGAGTTGCGGTATGGGTTATAACCCGTCCAGCCAATGGTCACGTCGACATTAGATTGGGCTGCCTGGTTCATATAGGACAGGAAGTCATAGGCTGCCTGTTTGACCTTGCCGTCTGATTTTGCGTTGATCATGCCTGACCAGCCACCAAATGCTGCAAATGGCGCATAGTTAATGCCATCGATTGCATGAGGGCAAATTTCAGCAGTACAGGAAACCAGTTTACCGGTTTTAGTATCAAGAACCCGATCTGACCCCGGCATGATAATTGCACCGATTTTACCTTTAATGGCAGCGCCGTCTTTGTCGATTGAAAGCGGACCAATATCGCCCCAGTCAATCATCAAAGCGCAACGACCACCCGTTACAAGCGCACGTGTATCACCAATATCGTGGTTCAACTCCTCAGCAGGTCCATATTTACCCGTGTCCTTATAGACATTTAGTGCTTCGATCCACGCCTCATTGTTGATTTTTGGCTTCATGGTGTCCGCATCGAAATAGATGCCTTCGCCAGTACCTTTGGTCTGCACGAAACCCGCGGCGATAGATTGCACTGCAAAGAATGACTGTGCATTACGCTTTTTAAAGATGCACGAACCATAATCAGGCGTGCCGTCTCCGTTCATGTCCATGCCGTTGGTTGCTTTGGCAACGGCCATGTATTCGGCCCAGTTTTTCGGTGGTTTGAGACCCACTTTTTCCAGCACATCGGTGCGATAATACAGCATTTGGAAATCACCATCGATGGTGATCAAATAAGTATGGCCGGCGATTTTCTGGTTGTACTCGCGAAAAAATGGCGCGATATCGTCCATGTTAATTTTGGTGTCTTTGGCAACGTATGGATCGAGATTTTCAAGCAGGCCACCATCAACCAGTTCCACACCCCAACCAGATGCGATAACAGCCACATCAATTGAATTGGTACCGGTGGCCCAATCTGTCAGAGTTTTTTGAAATAGCTCGGCAAATGGCAATTCGTTGACCTTGATGGTTGCGCCAGTTGCCGCGGTAAATTCCTTGCCGCGCTCTACTAAGCGTTGCGCAATAACAGGACCAGGGCGCGTTAGAATATTGACCGTCACCCCTTCATATTGAGCTTGCGCGGGTAGGCCCATAACGAGCACTCCAGCAAAGCCTACCACGGCACCCACAAGCGCACGGCCGAAGTTCTTGATGTTATTTTTCATTTCCTTCTCCCTTAACAATTGAGCCAAATAAAAAGAAATTGGCTGGTTCCTCCAGGCGATGCTATCGTTAGGGGGAGTACGAGTCAATTATCAAGCTTAACTAGCTAAGTGTATTCATTTGGGGCAAATTTCAGGTATCGAACCCCACTAACCCGGCATCAAATTGCGCAGCGATTATGACGTCCACCAACAAGTATGAGGCTTGAAAATATACCTCAAGCCGCAAAAAACCGCTCGGTATTCCTGATTTTGAAACTCGACCACGGCCCTCTTTGTTTTCGGTGCAATTGCGCAAGCACAGTGGGTGCCGTTTTATCAACGATCCCGTTAATTTTGAGGGCATTTTACCAGATTAGGCGATTTTTTGTTTCTGTTTTACCACACGTGCTGGGCGGTCTTCTAGGGTTTCAAACATCTCGTAGAACATTTCAGGAGGCATCCGCAGATTAAATTTTGCCTCCTCTTTCGACATCCAGACCAACCAATCCTCAAGGGCTTCCGGAGAATCTGATTTTTGCCAAACGAGGCTGCGCTGTTCCACATGCATATAACCTTCGCGCACAGCAAGCCCCCGGCATGAAGTCATCGGCGATTGAAGCCCGATCATAAAGTCAGGTGACCAGCGGTGTAGAGACATGATCATCATCAACCTTGTCAATATCGTTGCAAGACAACCACCACGATAACCGTTGGGGCCACCTTTGATCCATAATTCACCGTGATAACTTACCCGGCCTGATATCTTTGACGCTGCAGGGGTTAGATATGCATGGCAGTTTTCGAAATCAAAATTGTGACCATGTGAGCGAAAATCGGCGAGATGATCTTGAAAATGCTCCTCAAGATCACCGCCAGCCATATCCAATAATTTTATGGCTTGCGAATGGATGATTTCGCCAGTTTCATCATGTCCAACAATCCAAAAACCGTTTTTTGATGAAATATCAGTACATTGGGGGTCAAAAGCTGGATTAACGTGTGGCTTTAGCGGTTGTTTTTCCGATAGCTCGCTAAATTCCTGAAAATCAGTACCGCTGCGCAGATGCATACCAAGAGACTCAGCGATATCAGTGAAGGCATCGATATATTTAATAGGTGAGAATCGCTCGACATCGGCCATTGTATACGTTCCTGTTGAAGGCGAAATACGGGACGCACAACAAGGATTAGTATTAATTCTCCAATATTAATAATTTGCAAACATATAGCTAATGAATACTAAATATCGTACTCCATCAAATCATCGCTGCTGATATCGGGAATATCTTTGGCATCCAATCCTTCAATAATAATATGATTGGTTCTTGCCACCAGTGCTGCCACGGCTGGCTCCCCATCCGGAAATACGCAGGCAAATACAACGCGTTGGTAGCTGATTGGACATGGCACCCCATCTTTTTCACGAGGAAATTGGGTTGAAATGTGATCGTACCAGACCCCACCATCCTGAAATGCCGTATCATAGGCCTGCACCATGAATTGATCTGCCTGTGAGTTTACCGGATCTTCCATATACTTGCGACCAATGGCACTTTTGGCCCAAACCTGACCCAGCCAAGTAGCGTAGGATGACTTTTCACCCACATTAACGCACAACCAATCATCGTCATGCTTGCGGTAAACAACCATATAGGGACGAATGCTTTTCATCTCGCGATGTTCAAGCTGAGACTGCGCCATGCTCCAGCTCTGCAAACCCTTTTTCAGAAGCGGGGGAGCGATGGCCCAAACGCTGTTAATTGGATGACGTTGGGCATAAAACCAGTTTCCACTGCTCATTCTGGATTTTGTACTTGCAAGCCCGTTTACACTTGATAGCTGCCCAAACAGCCACGTGCCCGCCCTGGCCAAAAGAGCATTGGCTTCGGGAAGCAAATGGTGTCCGGCTTCGGTAAGGCTGTACTGCCGACCTTTTACTTCAAATACTTTCTCACCGCGCAAATGTTCAAGCGTGTCAATATGCCGACGAATCGTTTGGCGGGTAACTCCTAATTCCTCAACAGAGTGCGACAAGTTTAGAGTTCTCGCAAGCGTTGTAAACGACTTTAGAATTTCGAATAATACTGGCGGAATTGAGTTCTCTGCCATGTCAATTTCCTCACAATAGATATCATAGGACCCCCTCAGCCATTGCTTTCCACATCAGGGCACTTTAATGATTCTATACACCTAACGCCAGCCCGGCTGGCAATTATATTTAACTTTAATGCATGATTTATATACTGCAATCGAACAAATTAGTGCTATTTAGTTATATATTCAACCAGTTGTTTCTATTACTCGTTCTCGTAATAGTAACAAATATCCGAACAGGGAATGATTTTACTTTAATAAAAATATATTTGAGAATTACCGCAGATACTGTTTGGCGTTCAAGAAGTTTGGCCAATTCTAATTTCGCCAAAATATGAAGAGATATGATTGTTTGATCCAATTGACAATCATTTGGGAGAGTGCGTCGAGGACTAGATGAGTGAATTTTGCCAAGAAGAAATTGGAGATCTGGTCGAAAGATATTTACAGGCTAAAAAAAACCTCTTCGAGCTGGTAACTACAATGGTAGATTTACCTACCGATCAGAATTATTTAGACATTCGGAGCTTGGAAAAAGAGGTAGAGAAATCGTTTTCAGCTTTGCTTGCCAAGCAACCGGAAAACCTGACCAGCGCATTGGTGAAAGCACAGTTTTTTATTGAAGAGATTTTAGCGGACACCGACTTGGCCAACTACCAAAAACGATCTTTGCAAGCTCTGCTGAACGATTTTTCATCCCTCAATAATTAGAGACAGCGTGCTATTCAAATTTGGGTCAGGCGCCAGAATTTTTGCCTGCCTTTTCCTTCGGTTCAAGCAGTGTTCGGGCGACGACCGAAACAATCACGATGATCCCGCCAGTCAACGCCAAGACTGTTGGCGTTTCCCCGATAAAATACCACACCCATAGCGGACCCAGGGCAAATTCGAAAAGCATGAACAATGTCAATTCAGCAGCCAGCAGATAACGCGAGGCGATGACAAAAACCCAATGCCCAAATCCCGATACAACTCCACCCAGCAGAAAACACAATAACATGTCCCGCCAAGAAATGGCGAGATCATCAAAACTGACAACAAGACTGACTACAATGACAAATATCCCACCAACCAATAATGATGGCAGCATATCAATGTGACGGTTAGCCCTCACCATAATGGCGAAGATTGCAAAACCGATTGCGGTAATGATGGCCATGAAATTACCGTAGACTGAACCATCTCCAACAACATTCATATTCATAAAGCCATCCACCACCATGATGACAACACCGCTGGCAGCTAAAACCATTGCAATTAGAGTAAGATTGGTCAGCCGTTCTTTAAGGAAAAGACGAGCAAGACCTGCAGTGATGAAAGGAATGGCGCACATGGTGAAGGTTGTATTGGCGACCGTTGTAGTGGTAAGGGCCTGCATGAAGGCGACACCAGCGATGCCTAATATTACGCCAGCCCAAATGCCTGGAAACCCAACGGCGCGAATCCGCGATATAGTCCGTTCCCGATGCTCAAATGCAATAACAATCAATATTGCACTGACGAATGCAATCGAACGGTAGATATTGATTTGCCAGGCGTCGGCCATTTCAATGTTGCGCACGATCAAGCCACCGAAACTTATCACCACTGAACCAACAACCATAAGCATCATTGCGAATGGGCGGCGGTTTGTTTGTGTTTTTGGTGGAATCATTGTTGTCGCCGTACTTGCTTCGGAATTCATAGTACAACGGCCCTCGATACAAGTTATATTATGCAATATCAGTTCAATTAAGTGGAGTACCTAACATTAGATAGACATGGCGTATAGTCAATTAGTCGTTCAAATCTTAGATATCTTTAAAAAAAGTCCTTTTTTTCGCATCTTGCCATGGGGATACAGCCTATTTTGTGGTGAATCTTACAGGTTCCGAATGCACCAATCAGCAGGCAGCGGGGCTGCTTTAGCTGAAATTTCTTGGTCTTTAGCGGTCGGAAGGGCAGCCGAATAATATCTGATCAACTAGCAAACCGTGAAACCCTGTATGGGGTAACATCTATGTTACTTTTTCTCAATCCAATCATATCTGCAATCATCCGACCGGTCTTTGGCCCACCCGTTAGGCCAATATGCTGATGGCCGAATGCTGCAAAAAGAGTGTTTTCTTTATTAAAGGGCCCGATAAAAGGAACTGAATCGACTGATGCCGGACGATGGCCCATCCACTCTTTGATCTCATCATATTTAAGGCCCGGAATGGCTTGATGGATTTGCTTTTTTAACAATGCAAACGGAGCCCTGCTTGGCGGCGCATCCAGCCCACCGAATTCAACAATACCGGCACAACGGATTCGCCCCTCCATGGGAGTGACTACAAACTTTCCTGAAACCAACATAAGCGGTGCCCTCGGCATGACGGAAGGGTTGATCAGCTCGATATGATAACCGCGCTCGGTTTCCAAGGATGTTGCTGTGCCAAATTTTTTGGCTAACGGGCCGGACCATGCGCCAGCTGCAAGTACTATGGTATCGCATTTTATCAAGCCGTCGGAGGTTTGAACACCGATCACATTATCACCATGCATCTCAACATCATCGGCTGATGCAATGATAATTTCGCCGCCCTCTTTCACAATGTGATCGGCGAGGGCACAATTATATTTTTCGGGATCAGTGATGTGGCCGTGGTTTTTCAGCCGGATAGCAAATTTCTTTTTGCCTGCAAATACCGGATCATAAGCATGTAGAGCCTCCGCATCGAATTCATCCCAGCTATATCCTAGTTCTTTGCGTAAATCCCAGTTGAAGCGTTCTTTTTCAAATCCTGCACGGTCATCATAAACGAACATATAATCCGAAGGTTTGAGCCATTTTTCTGCTCCGGTCCCTTTTGCCAGAGCCTGATGCTGATCAATGCTGTCGTAGAGAATCTGGGTCAGGGCATGGGCTGCTTTGCGGGCGTCGCTGACGTTTGCACGAGATACATAAGGCAACAACCACGGCAATAATTTTATCAGATAAGACCAGCGCATAAACAAGGGGCTGTCTGCCCGCATCAACATGCCGGGTGCGCTTTTGACCAACCCCGGTGCATTGACCGGGATTACCGCACTTGAAGCCAAAACGCCGCCGTTGCCGTAGGACGCTCCTGCAGCCGGTCCTTCCTTGTCGATCAGGACCACGTCATGACCATCGCGCTGAAGCCAGATGGCGGTTGAAACACCAACGATGCCGGCGCCAATGATAGCAATTTTCTTCTTGTTACTTGATTTGACACCGCTCATCGGTGGCCGCCTCCATCCCGGTTAAGGGGTTTTCATTTGGGGCAACTTTCCATGAAAGAATTGATTTGTCGATGAGATATTATCTGGAGCCCCAAATTCTAGGTGGGGCCGCCATTTCAAAATTGAACCATCCCCGCGCAATTGATTAAGCGGGGATGGTACGCGTTGTTTAGAACTGTGCTGTTTCCGTAGATTCGGCCATAGCAACGGTTGACGACTTGCCTCCGCTTACCGCCATGCTGACGGCATCGAAATAGCTGGTGCCTACTTCGCGCTGGTGGCGTGTGGCGCTGAAACCGTCTTTTTCTGCGGCGAACTCTGCCTGTTGCAGGGCGCTGTAGGATTTCATGCCGTCTTCCGCATAGCCTTTGGCCAGATTGAAGGTTGTGAGTGACAGATTATGGTAACCGGCCAATGTGATGAACTGGTATTTATAACCCATGGCACCTAATTCACTCTGGAATTTCGCCATATCAGCTTCACCCATATGGCTTGCCCAGTTGAAGGATGGTGAACAATTATATGCCAGCATCTGGTCGGGGTATTTTTTCTTGATGGCTTCTGCAAAGCGTCTTGCATCATCGAGGCTTGGTGTTGATGTCTCGCACCAGATCAAATCAGCGTAAGGCGCATAGGCAAGGCCGCGTGCAATGGCGCATTCGAAGCCACCTTTCATGCGATAGAAGCCTTCTTCTGTGCGTTCACCGGTGATGAATGGCGCATCATATTCGTCCACGTCGGATGTGATCAGCATTGCTGCTTCTGCATCGGTTCTGGCCATGATCAGGGTTGGTACGCCCAAAACATCTGCCGCGAGGCGAGCTGAATTGAGAGTTTTGATGAAAGTTCTGGTTGGTACCAAAACCTTGCCGCCCAGATGTCCGCATTTTTTCTCGGATGCCAGTTGATCTTCGAAGTGAACCGCAGCAGCGCCTGATTCAATCATTGATTTCATCAGTTCAAACACGTTTAGCGCACCACCAAAACCAGCTTCGGCATCAGCTATGATCGGTGCGAAGAAATCGAGATTGGTGGTTTCCTTGCCCTGATGGCGCTCCATGGTCTGGATTTGATCGGCCCGCTGCAGCGCTTTGTTGATGGTTCTTACAATCTTTGGAACACTATCGACCGGATAAAGGCTTTGGTCAGGATACATGTTGCCGCTGGTATTAGCGTCGGCTGCAACCTGCCAACCGGAGAGGTAGATTGCTTTCAGGCCAGCCTTGATCTGCTGAACCGCCTGATTGCCGGTGAAAGTGCCAAGTGTCGGGACAAAATCTTCCCGATGAAGCAATTCCCATAATTTTTTGGTGCCGTTTTCAGCCAGTGTGTATTGAATTGGTAGCGAACCCGCTAATTGCTGAACATCTTGCGGCGTATAATTACGCGAAATATTGTTCCAGCGGTCTGGTGCCCATTCAGGCGTTGGGAAATCGGCGAATGAGCGCTCGTTTTTGGATTTATCTAACATTTTGTATTCCTGTTTTGGGTCGAGTGTAAAAATGCCGCCGCCAGATTTGGCGGCGAAAAATTTGAGTGAGGTGAGAAAAAGGCGGGGCAATTATCTTGGGCACCTTGGGAGGATCAGGCATTGATGCCTGATTGCCTGCCCAAATCTAACCGAGGTTGGCCTAACTAATGCTGGAGGTTATTAGGCGGAGGCCAGTGTCCGTTTGAAAGTTGCCGCGAACATGCGGACGCCTTCAAACAATTCGGATTTATTGGCAGCCTCGGCATAGGAGAATTTGTGCCGTCCCACGCGCCCGGCGATTGAATACCCCTTGGACGCCAAATCACTTGTATGAAACTCCTGCATGACATCGTCGATGGTAGGCGCAACAATTGTGATGAACTCCTCTTCACCAGGAGTCGTGTTTGATAGAGAGAGCGTTGGAGTATGCATTTTCTTCTCCTTTAAGGATGTTTGGTTTTCGCTTGTGTAAATTATTGACAAACTGCCGGAAAATGCAAGATAATACGACATATCGGCGAGTTAAGCTGTAAAGTCTGGTAAAGTTAATTTGTAATAATTGTAAATCTTGTAAAGAAATAGCACTAAAATGGCTCAAAACAGCGATCCCCAGATTGGTGGAAAAATCCGTCGCCTTCGACGCCAGCGCCATATTACGCAGGGTGATTTGGCTCAAAGCATTGGCATCTCCGCCAGCTATCTCAATCTGCTTGAGCATAACCGTCGAAAAATCACTGTTCCGCTGCTTTTTAAGATCTCCGGATATTTCGGAATAGAGCCTGGAGAACTCGCGGAAAGCGACGATTCGCAACTGATCGGCGATCTGATGGAGACGTTTGGCGATGATCTCTTTGCCGATTCTGATCTCACCAATCAGGACATACGTGATCTGGCTGTTTCAAATCCGGTGGCCGCACGGGCCGTATTGCGACTGTTTGACAAATATAAGGATATTTCAAAATCCGGTTCGGCTCAAACCGGTGATGGTGAGAGCAAACCCTTTCATGGGGCGACCGATGCGATTTCTGATTTTTTGCAGGAAAATGCCAATTACTTCCCGACCCTTGAAGAAGCAGCCGAGCGGGTGCGCAGCGATATTGATAATGGCGGTGATGAATTCGAGATCGGGCTTAAAACTTGGCTCACCAATATTGCAGGCACCCAGACCCGTTTTATGTCCCTTCCCGGCGGTATTGCGCGGCGCGTGAGCAGAGACGGGCGCAATTTGCAGATTTCCGATATTCTGCCACCGGAGACCGCGAGTTTTGCCATTGCCCATCACATTGGGCTGTTGGCAGCGGAGCGTGAAGTTGGCGAGATCATCGATAAAAGCACTCTGCCCGAAGGCGACGCACCGGCCTTAGCGCGCAATGTGCTGGTTTCTTATTTTGCCGCTGCACTCACCATGCCCTACGCGCCTTTCCTAAAAGCGTGTCAGGACTACCGCTATGATGTGGAGCGGATTGCGCGGCGTTTTAATGCCAGTTTTGAGCAGGTTTGCCACCGCATGACTACCATGCAACGGCCCGGCGCTTCGGGCATTCCGTTACATTTGGTGCGTACCGATATTGCCGGCAATATTTCCAAGCGCTTTTCACTTTCGGGCATTCACATTCCGCGCCATTCAGGGGCTTGTCCGCGCTGGAACGTTTATTCGGCTTTCCTTTCGCCGGGGCGTATTAATGTGCAGCTTAGCCAGATGCCCGACGGGGACGTTTATTTCTGCATTGCGCGCAGTTTTGAAAAAGGCGGCTATCGCCACAACGCCCCAAGCAGACATTTTTCCATAGGGCTGGGCTGCAACATTACCCACGCCAACAAGATGATTTATTCCGATGGCATGGAACTCACCAACACCACGCAGATCGTACCAATTGGCGTTGGCTGTCGCATCTGCCCAAGAATGGAATGCGAACAACGCGCCCACCCCCCGGCAGATCACCGTTTCAGGATAAATGACAATGAACGGGCTGAGAGTTTGTATGGGCGCATTGGGTGATATGAGGCCATGCCATACCAGTCGCGAACCCACTCGATATAACCGAGGCCTTTTTCCTACGCTGAAAACATGTGGAATTTGATAATAAAGCCTGACCTGTAATACAAACTATAGGAGGCCCAGATGTGGGTAAATCTACCTAGGGTCAGGACTCATTAAATCCACCATTACAGCGCCGCTAGGTCAATTGAATTGACGGTGTCTAACCCTCTATAACCACAGTGATCACGGTTGCGTTCACAGAAAGTGCCTGCCATCAAACTGTTTTGCTATTCTATTGGCGAATAAATGGTGCCAAAGGTAGAAGTTGAATCCACAACATCCCATCATTTGATAGCTGTTTCCCCACTTCGTGTCGCATTACACTCCGGCTGATGTTTCCAACAACCATCTTTAGATCATAGGAAGGGCATAACGCCTGACCAACAAGATCCTAAATGGAGTGGTAAAATGAGCCTTAAGATAATTTCAACTTTCACCGCAGCTGCAATGTCGATGAGCATTTTGGCCGTTCCCGTCGGCGTAACAGCCGTTTCCAGTTTCACAATCATCCCTAACGCGCAAGCTGCGAATAAAGATCCCTGCGCGGGTCAAAAATGGCCGAACTACACCCAAGACTGCATAGATCATATCGTAAAAACCATCAGCACAGCCGGTGGTGGCAATTCCAGCAGCAATAAAGCCATTGCCCGAAAACTGATTGTTTCGGGTAAAATCAAAGCCAACACATCACGGCGCGCCATTCGACGCTTGCTTAAGAAAAATTCCCTTACTCCGCGTCGCGGCGGTAATTCAAAGGCACCAGCGACCATTGATTGCAATATCGAAAGCAGTGAAGAATGCCAGAAAATAGTCATCTGCTCGCCAAACTGCAGTACGGAACAAATGCAAGGCGGGGATTGCTGCTAATTTACCAGAGCCATCCCGGCTTTAACCCAATCAAATCCGGGATAACTCTGGCGATTGCTCGCAAACGGTGAGTGCTCAGAAAGTTATTGTGAGAGGTAGTCACGCGAGCCCGTTAATGGGGTTGGTGCCTGTTATCGTTTGAGGCGGTTAATCTAAACTGTTTCCGCCATTGCGAGGATTGTTGAAAGACCCTTTGCTTCTAATGAGTAAGGTCGCCTGTGAACTTCCTTGGGTTACCGCACAGATAACAAGAATATACCGAAAATTGGTCAACGTACCTGCCTTTTAGGATCGTAGGATCGCTCCAAATTGTGTATTTTTGCACTTGAATCCAGCTCCGCAAACAGATGGTAACTTAAAAGCCCAAATCACTCCGCCTCTAGGCAATATTACCCCTAAAGAAAGTCTTTCTTTGACGGCTTAGTTTCGTTAGCATCGACACGAAACTTTTTAGGGAAATTTGTATGCAATATGATTTTGACCGGGTCATCGACCGATCCAATACGGGCAGTTCCAAATGGGATTTTTATCGCGGTGGCGTTCATGCTGGCCCGATTAAGGCAATCGGCCCGAACCTTGATGATGATGGTCCTATCCCCATGTGGGTGGCGGATATGGATTTTCCTTCGCCGCAGCCGGTGATTGATGCGATTACCGAGCGGGTTCGCCACGGGTTTTATGGCTATACTGCGCTTACCGACAGTTTCTATGATTCGATCCTTAACTGGTTTTCCCGACGGCACAATTGGGAGATTAAGAAGGAGTGGATTACCACTTCTCCCGGCATCGTTCCGGCCTGCCATTTTGCGGTGAGCACCTATTGCAAACCGGGTGACAAGGTACTTTTGCAAACGCCTGTCTATTATCCGTTCTTCCATTCAATCACCAATAGCGGCTGCGAAATCATTACCAGTTCGCTGATTGATAATAATGGCCATTATGAAATGGATTTTGACGATCTGGAAACCAAGGCTGCTGATCCCAAGGTGACGCTGGCAATCCTGTGCAGTCCGCATAACCCTGTGGGTCGCGTATGGACCGAGGAAGAATTGCGTCGCTACGCAGAGATATGTAAGCGCCACGATGTGCTGGTGATTGCTGATGAAATTCACTGCGATCTGGTTAGGCCGGGTGTAAAATTTCACGGCTACGGATTGTTGGGTGACGAATTCACCGACAATGTCTTAATCTGCTCGGCGCCCTCAAAAACTTTTAATCTGGCGGGAATGCACTTTTCCAATATCATCATACCCAATGAGCAATTGCGCAAAGCCTATCAGGATTACATGATAAAAATCGGAGTAGGTTATGGCATTAATCCAATTTCCGTAACCGCATTTGAAGCAGCCTATAATCACGGCGAAGAATGGCTTGAGCAGGTGCTTGACTATATCTGGGCGAACCACGAACATCTCAAAAGTTTTATGGCGGAAAATATTCCCGCGATTAAAGTCTATGATTTGCAAGGTACGTATCTGAATTGGATGGATTTTCGCGGCCTCGGCCTTGATCGTCCGCAATTGGAAGAACTCACCCAGCTAAAGGCAAAAGTGTTGTTTGATGAGGGTTATATTTTTGGCGCTGAGGGCGAAGGCTTTGAGCGCATCAACCTCGCCTGCCCACGGCCAATACTGGATGCAGCACTTGCACGCTTGAAGCGCGAGGTCGTTGGATAAACCTCAGGCAAATTGCCTGAGGTCATTTTTTGCTAAGCAAGAACCTTAAGCAGCTTTGCCTTGTTTTGGTCTAGCTGCATGCCAGCGACGCTTGCCGTTTTGCGGGCGTTTGCGTTTATTTCTATTGTTGTTGTTACGCGGAGCCGGATCGCCGGATGATTTTGGCGTTCCGGTTGGAACCGCAGAACCATCAGCCGTTGTAGCTGTAATGGATTTTTTGATCAGCCTTTCCACCGCGCGAAGGCGTTTGACTTCATCGCCAGCAACGAACGAGACAGCAAGACCGGAGGCTCCGGCACGTGCTGTTCTGCCGATGCGGTGAACGTAGGCTTCCGGTACTTCGGGAAGTTCGTAATTCACCACCACTTCAACGCCGGGGATATCAATGCCACGGGCGGCGATATCTGTGGCAATCAGGATTGGTGTACCGCCTTCACGAAATGCTGCCAATGCGCGCTGGCGCTGGCCTTGGGATTTGTTGCCATGAATGGCAGCAGCGCCAAGGTTATCCGCCTTCAGTTTGCGTACCACCTTATCGGCACCGTGTTTGGTGCGGGTGAAAACGATGATGCGATCGCCGGGATGGGCTTTTGCCAGCTTGACCAGTTGCACGACTTTATCGCCTGCATTCATGTGAATGACGCTTTGTTCGATCCGGTCGGCAGTCGTTGAAAGAACGGCCACAGAAACTTCGGCCGGGTCTTTGAGGTAATCATTCGAGAGCGAACGAATTTCCTTCGGCATGGTTGCTGAAAACAGCAAAGTCTGACGCTGTTTTGGAAGCATTTTCAGGATGCGTCGGATCGCCGGCATAAAGCCGATATCCAGCATCTGGTCTGCTTCATCAAGCACAATGGTTTCAATCTGGTTCAGGCGAACAGCCTTTTGCTTGACTAGATCTTCCAGACGGCCGGGAGTTGCAACTAATATATCAACGCCACGTCTTAGCGCATTAATTTGGCGCTTGATCGGCACACCGCCAACAACACAAGTAGAGCGTAAAGGCAGGCCTTCGCCATAGGCTTTAACGTTTTTTTCAATCTGGGCTGCCAGCTCGCGGGTGGGCGAGAGGACCAGCACACGCACGGGGCGATATTCGCCCTTGGGTGCGCCAGCCTCGGAGAGGCGTTGCAGAATTGGCAGAGTAAAGGCAGCAGTTTTACCGGTGCCGGTCTGTGCCAGACCTACCACATCCCTACCCTGCAAAATGATCGGGATACCCTGAACCTGAATAGGTGTCGGGGTTTCGTACCCTTGGGAGGCAAGGGTTTTTAGAATCGGCTTAATCAAGCCGAGTTTTTCAAATGTCACGTTGTAAATTCTTTCATAAATGTAAAATGCGCGGCGCATCTATGCGCCCGCAATTGATTGCTTGTCGGGATGCGACAAGCTCACGCGCCACCGTTTTCGGTTGGGTCGCGGAATCCGTCGCTGCATTCTGATCTTCGGTTTTCCAACAGGATTAGTTATGGGAACCGCATGGCTTCACAGCCAAAATCAAAATTGCTGCACCTGCACAACCAGTTTTCGGCGGGTAAGTCAATGAAAAAGAAAGAATGTCGTTAATTTCAGACTTTGGTTTTCTTCATCTGATTACGTAATACAGGATGGTTTGGCCTGCCCCATGCAGGCATTATAGGGATTTCTATTTATCATCAGGTTTCTTCAAAAACATCAAAAGCTATGTTGAACTGATCGAAGCAATCATCGGAATAGGCGACATAATTAAGATCAAGAGATGAGGTAATTTCTGACACCATGCTCCACATGGCTTCACGCAACATGGATGCTGCTGACATCGCGCGAAATTTTCTTCGTAACTCGTCGGTAACCGGTTTATCGAAATAAGCTTCCAACAACCAATCCTGATGCCACTCACACAGCTTGTTATTGGATGACAGATTTGCCAAATCGAAAAGTGGGCTGCCAAAACCTGCGTGTTCCCAATCGATCAACCATAGACGATTGCCATCATCAAGTAGATTTGCGGCCATGAAATCATTGTGCCCCAGAACCATATCAATGCAGCCTATGGCTGTTTCCAGCGATCGTTTCGGTTACGAATTGTTTCTAACTTTGGGATCATCCAGCTGTTATGCCCTTCAAGAAAAGATGCATAATCGCGACAAATACGGAACGGCCAGAAAGCACAGACCGGGCCGCGAATTTGACGAAACGCATCCTTGTGGGTGCGAAGCATGAGGTCGAGAATTCGCTCAAGCATGGCATCGTTTCGAACATTTTCTTCGTTCAGTGTCTGGCTTTCCACATAATCGACAACCAGAGCCCTGGCATCATAGTGAAAAACTGCGGGTGCAATTCCTACTGCTGCAGCGGCAGTGTTACAAACATTATCATTGCTGCGTAACACCCCATGCTCCGGCACATCACCATTGATACGAACAACGTATTTCTTGTCGTTATTTTCAGCCAGAAAGTTGTCATTAGAAAGCCCGCCATCGATGCGGCTCAAGGTCAGGAGGCCATTCCAGCAATCCAGATTTTTGACGTAGGTTTCAGCTTCTGAGGTGAATTGTTTTTGGTTCATTGCAGTTCTTCAAATCAACACAATCGTCAGTTTCGTAACAACATCGAATTGAATTGGATATTTGAAGCACTGCTTATCCGAACAAATGGGAAAATCCGAGTCCCTTACTACATGTTTATCCACCAGCTACCTTACTTCGGTTCGAAACCAACATCACTCTAATATATTGAAATTATTGGTTAAAATTTGAAGCTATTGTTCAGTTTTTGAGAATCATCAGAAAATTAAGATGTCCGGTCAGCGAATGGGTTGACGAGAGTGTGAAACTAAGGGTTCAATGTGCAATTAATGTAACATCAAAATTTGTTGCCACGAAATAAAAACAATCATCTGGCAAAAAAATATTCAGGGAGAGAAAAATGTCATTGAAAAACTTGCTACTGGGAGCAGCTGCTGCAATCGCCTTCACTGTGATGGGCGCAGGCGCGAGCCTTGCTGCTGAAGACTGTAATCGCGGCACATTGGACGAGGCTTATTGCGACCGCAATTTTGACCAAACTGCTGATCTACCGAACGATCCAAAAAACTGGGCGAACCCGGACACAATCATCTTCACCTACACACCGGTTGAAGATCCTGCGGTTTATGCCAGCATTTGGGATGGGTTTGTGAAACACATGTCGGACGTTACTGGCAAAAAAGTTGTGTTCTTTCCAGTTCAATCCAATGCAGCACAACTGGAAGCCATGCGCTCCGGCCGTTTGCATGTGGCAGGCTTTAATACCGGCTCCAATCCAATTGCGGTGAGTTGTGCCGGATTTGTGCCTTTCGGTATGATGGCGAAGAATGATGGTTCATTTGGCTATGAGATGGAGATTATTGTTCCAGCTGATAGTGCGATGCAGTCTCCTTCCGACATCAAAGGTAAGACCATGGCGTTTACGTCGCCTACTTCCAACTCCGGTTTTAAGGCACCGTCTGCCATTCTCAAAGGCGAGTTCTCGCTGATTGCAGAAGCAGACTTCACGCCAACATTTTCTGGTAAACACGACAACTCCATTCTCGGTGTTTACAATGGTGACTATGAAGTGGCAGCAATTGCCAACTCCGTTATGTCGCGCATGATCCGCCGCGGTGTGATTGATGACGGAAAAATTCGCACCATCTATAAGTCACAAACTTTCCCGACCACCGGATATGGCCACGCCCATAATTTGCATCCTGAGCTGGCTGCCAAGGTGAAAACTGCTTTTTGGACTTATAATTGGGATGAAAACTTCAAGAAAGAGTTCAAAAAGGCAGATCGTTTTATTGGTATCACCCATAAGAATGACTGGGCAGTTATCCGTCAGATCGATGCTGCAAACGGCGTAAGCTACGACTGCAAGTAAGCCGACTGGATAAAAATAAATCAGCCGGCTTGGGGGACTCGTAAGTCGGCTGACTTTGATAATACTTAATAACAAAAATCAAAAAGAATTTGGGTGGTAGGTTCATGCTGCGTCTTGAGGGATTGGGCAAACGGTATAAGACTGGGGATGATGCGCTGAAGAGCGTTGATCTGGAAATTCCAGATGGCCAGGTAATTGCGTTAATTGGCCCTTCGGGTGCCGGGAAATCGACCCTAATTAGATGCATCAACCGGCTGGTAGAACCCACTCGCGGCAAAGTCTATCTGGGTGACTTGGAGCTAACCAAATTATCCTCTGGCGCATTGCGTAAAGCGCGGCGCAAAATGGGTATGATTTTTCAGGAATATGCCCTTGTTGAACGCTTGAGCGTCATGGAAAATGTGCTCTCTGGCCGCCTGGGTTATGTGAGTTTTTGGACAAGCTGGACGCGCAGATTTTCCAAAAAAGACATTCAGGATGCTTATCGCCTGCTTGACCGTGTCGGGCTGATGCATATGGCAGATAAACGGGCCGATGAACTTTCCGGCGGACAGCGCCAACGGGTTGGTATTTGTCGGGCGTTGATTCAGGATCCCGAACTGTTGCTGGTTGATGAACCCACCGCCAGTCTCGATCCCAAAACCTCACGCCAGATCATGCGTCTTATCAATGAACTTTGCCAAGAGCGTGGGTTGATGGCAATCATCAATATCCATGATGTGTTGCTGGCGCAGATGTATTCCCAGCGTGTTGTTGGGCTGGAGATGGGGAGCATCGTTTATGACGGGCCACCCGACGGGCTCACGCCGGAAGTTCTGACCCGTATTTATGGCGAGGAAGATTGGGAGGCGACAATCGAGAACGTTGAAGACGAAAACGGGAATGGCAATGAGTGAATCTCTCATCAGCTATCCCAGCAGCTGGAAAAAACCACCTCTGATCAGGAACCATACCCTTCGGTGGGGCTTGATCGTCGGGTTTGCGATTTATCTGGCTGTTGCACTGGGCACAATGGATGTGGATTGGCTGCGCGCATGGGAAGGGCTTCCCAGAGGCAAGCGCTTTATCATGGCGTTTTTTCCACCTGATTTTTCTGACAGCCGAAACGTGGTTTGGGATGGAATTCTGGAAAGCGTCTGGATGGCGATCATCGCAACGGTTGCAGGAATATTGATCTCGATACCGGTTGGTTTGGGGGCTGCGAACAATCTGGCACCCAGATGGATTTACCTTACTTGCCGATCTATCGTTGCCGGTTCGCGGACATTCCCTGAAATCATTTTGGCGATCTTTGCGGTAAAGCTGTTTGGTTTTGGCCCCTTTGCCGGCTTCATTGCGCTCTCTATCGGCACGATCGGCTTTTTTGCGAAATTGCTGGCAGAAGATATTGAGAATATGAGCAAGTCGCAAGCCGAGGCGGTCAAGGCTACCGGTTCGTCGTGGTTTCAATGGATCAATTATGCCATCCAACCACAAGTGATGCCTCGTATGATCGGACTTTCAGTTTATCGTTTGGACATCAATTTTCGCGAAAGTGCAGTTGTCGGCATTGTTGGCGGTGGCGGCATTGGCGCAACGCTGAATACAGCTTTTGACCGCTATGAATTTGATACAGCAGCGGCCATTTTACTAATCATCATTGGAATTGTGATGGTGCTTGAATATGCATCCGGCTATTTAAGAAAGTGGGTGCAATAAATGCCTTTGATTGAAACCAACGACGGCCCGATGTGGAAACGTCGCACGACGAAAAAATCACTTTTGATCTGGCTCGGCTGGCTGATTGGCCTAGCCATTGTCACCTATGCTTGGCAACTGATCTCGGATAAAACCATCTGGTTTTTCGTTACCGATGCGCCGCAACAGGCGATGGATATTGGTTCGCGAATGATACCACCGAAAATTTCCTATATGAGTAAATTATGGCGCCCGGTATGGGATACTCTGAATATCGCAACCCTTGGAACAGTAATTGCCCTTTTCATCGCAATTCCCGTGGCGTTTGCGGCGGCGAGAAACACCACGCCGCACCCTGCGGTTCGCGCTGTTGCTATCTTCATAATTGTGGCTTCGCGTTCAGTAAACTCATTGGTTTGGGCGCTGATACTGGTGCTCATTCTTGGCCCCGGTGTTCTGGCTGGAACCATCGCCATTGGGCTTCGCTCCATCGGGTTCTGTGCCAAACTGCTTTACGAGGGGATCGAAGAAATCGATCACACGCAAGTGGAAGCAATTGAGGCAACAGGCGCGAGCCGGATTCAGCAAATGCTCTATGGTATCGTGCCGCAAGTATTGCCCACTTTTGCCGGTGTTGGAATTTTTCGCTGGGATATCAATATTCGTGAATCAACCATTCTAGGCCTTGTCGGCGCAGGCGGTATCGGGCTGGAATTGAACGGTTCGATAAACACTCTGGCATGGACGCAAGTTTCAACGATCCTTTTGGTTATTCTGGTAACCGTAATCGTCTCTGAGTGGGTTTCTGCAAAGGTACGTGGTGCCATTATCTAAGTGTTTCAGGGACATCTATCCCCAACTGACCGGCGAACAGGCATTCCAACATTATGACCATGCTCGCGAACGTTTGCCATCAGCAAAATTCCCTGATGAATTTCAATCCGCATCGGGATTGCTAGAAATTGCTGATGAGTTTGACGCATTTATATTCGATGCCTACGGGGTATTGAATGTGGGAGCGACACCCATTAACGGTGCGCCTGATTGCATCGCGGCACTCCGCGCAATTGGTAAACGGGTCTTCGTGCTTTCCAATGGCGCCAGCTATGATGGCCCAGCCAATGTGATAAAGTTCGGGGGTCTTGGATTTGATTTTAGTGCGCCGGAAATTGTATCGAACCGCAATGCAGCCGAGCGTGCATTGGCTGATTTTGACGATAACATCGTGTGGCGCGCGATGGCCAAGGCCGATTACGTACCGGATGAAATTTCACAACCAACCATAAAACTTGCCGATGATGCTTCCATGTATGACGGGGTGACCGGTTTCCTGTTCTTGTCGGCACTGGATTGGAATATTGAGCGACAAAAATGCTGGAGCAGTCTTTTGCGGAAAACCCTCGTCCAATCATTGTTGTCAGTCCGGATATTGTTTCGCCGCGCGAAAATTATTTCGGTATCGAACCAGGATATCTCGGCCATCGCATAATCGAAAATTATGCGGCGCAAACAGTTTTTCATGAAAAGCCATTTGCATCGGTGTTTGATATCGTCGAAGAGAGGCTTGCGGGTGAATATGTTGAACGCAGTGGCATTGTTCCCAACCGGATAGTGCCAACTATTTGAAAGCGATAAAAAGCGATAAGGAACTTGGCTATGGGGCCACATGCTGAACTGGTTCTTGTTTTGGTGCTCGGCGCAGCCTTTCTTCATGCGTTCTGGAACGCGCTAATAAAGGGGGCGGCTGACCGTGCCATCACCATGGCAATGGTCAATGTGGGACATCTGGTTGTTGGGTTGGTTCTGGTGTTTTTCTATCTGCCACCTGCGCAGGATAGTTGGGCATTTTTAGTCGGCTCAACAATTATTCATTTGTTCTATTATTGGTTTTTAGTAACGTCCTACCGTTTCGGCGATCTCAGTCAAGTCTATCCTATATCGCGCGGTATATCGCCGGTGATTGTTGCTACTGGTGCTTGGTATTTTGCCGGGGAAATATTGTCACTTGATGCATGGATTGGATTAATCCTGATTACCGGAGGTATCGCCATAATATTCTTTGCGCGACTGAAGGGGCACTCCAACTGGAAAGCAATTACGGCAGCGCTGTTTACCGGTGTGACAATTGCCTCATATACCGTGGTGGATGGATTGGGCATTCGTGCTTCGGGCAGCCCACTTGGTTATATTGGTTGGCTGTTTGTACTGGAATTTCTTTCCAGCATTGGAATTCTCTCCTATCGCTGGCGTTCACTTTCTGGAATATCGTTCAAAGTTTACGCCATTGGACTAATCGGTGGTCTGGTTTCTGCATTTGCTTATGGCTTGGCGATGTATGCACAAAATCTGGCACCTCTGGGTGCGGTATCGGCAATACGGGAATCGAGCGTACTCATCGCTGCCTTGATCGGAGTGATTTGGTTCAAAGAGCGCCCGTGGAAACCAAGAGTTGTTGCCGCTTTGGTAGTCGTTGCAGGGGTAATCATGTTGGCCACCAGTTGAAACCATGCGTAATTACAATTAAAATTGTCGCAATCAAAATAGAACCGCCTCAATCATAATAAAACTGTCACACAACTGTTGAATAGCCATGACAAAGAGTTAAGATAGGTTTTTCAGCATTCTAGGGAGGAATAACTAATGAAAAAATTACTGTTAAGTCTGGGACTTGGCGCCACGTTAATGATGGCTGCAAGCCCGGCGACACTCGCAGGCGAATTAACCGTTTATACGGCAATTGAGGCAGAAGATCTCAAAAAATACGCTGCAAAATTCAACGAAGACCATCCAGATATCACCATCAAATGGGTTCGCGATTCAACTGGTATTGTTACCGCCAAATTGCTGGCAGAAAAAGACAACCCACAGGCGGATGTGATCTGGGGATTAGCCGGCACTTCGCTGCTCTTGATGAAGAGTGAAGGCATGCTTGAAGCCTATGCTCCGGCAGGGCTTGATAAGCTCGACAAAAAATTCGTCGATTCATCAAACCCTCCAAGCTGGGTAGGCATGGACGCATGGGTTGCTGCCGTTTGCTTTAACACTGTGGAAGCCGCGAAAGTGGGCTTGGCCCAGCCAAAGAGCTGGAAAGACCTACTTGATCCTATGTATAAGGGTCACGTGATCATGCCAAACCCGAATTCATCAGGTACTGGCTTCCTAGACGTTTCCAGCTGGATACAGATATTTGGCGAAGATGAAGCTTGGAAGTTCATGGATGGCCTGCACGCTAACATTGCACGCTATACCCATTCGGGTTCCAAGCCTTGTAAGCTGGCCGCGGCTGGTGAAATTCCAATCGGCATTTCCTTTGCTTTCCGTGGCGCCAAATCCAAAGCCAAGGGCGCTCCGATTGAAATCATTGTGCCTGAAGAAGGTGTTGGTTGGGAAATGGAAGCAACAGCGATTATTGCTGGTACCGACAATCTAGCTGACGCCAAAACACTGGTTAATTGGACTGTAACCAAGAAAGCCAATGAGATGTACAACGCCGGCTATGCGGTGGTTGCCTATCCGGGTGTCGCAAAGCCAGTTGAACATTTCCCAGAAAACCTGTTGGAAAAAATGATCGATAATGATTTTGAATCAGCTGCCAATAACCGCAAAAAAGTGCTTACGGAATGGCAGAAACGCTATGATGGCAAGTCTGAGCCAAAAGGCTAATCGACGTTTGAGGAATATGAAAAGGGGCAATTACTTGCCCCTTTTTTTAATAATCAATAAGAACAAAATCGGGTAGTGGGGAAATGGGTGAAAAATCAGACCGCAATCAAGCGTTCTTGCAGGTGCGAAACCTGACAAAAATGTTCGGGTCATTTACAGCCCTCAAAGACATTTCGCTTGATGTTACAGAAAAAGAATTCATTTGCTTTCTAGGGCCATCGGGTTGCGGCAAGACAACTTTCTTACGTGCTATTGCCGGTCTTGATATTCAGACGGCAGGCACCATTAAACAAGCTGGCAGAGACATTTCCAACCTGCCACCGGCGGAACGTGATTTTGGAATTGTGTTTCAATCCTATGCGCTGTTTCCCAATCTTACCGTTTACCGCAACGTAGCTTACGGACTTGAAAGCGCTGGCGGAGGGAAAGATGCCATAGATACCCGGGTGAACGAACTATTGGCGCTGGTCGGGTTGCCTGACCAAAGCGACAAATATCCAGCGCAATTATCCGGCGGCCAGCAACAACGTATCGCACTTGCCCGTGCACTTGCCACTTCGCCAGGGCTATTATTGCTGGACGAACCACTGTCCGCGCTCGATGCCCGGGTACGCACCCATTTGCGCCGTGAAATTAAAACCCTGCAGGAAGACCTTGGCATCACAACCATTATGGTGACCCATGATCAGGAAGAAGCGTTGACCATGGCCGATAAGATCGTGGTCATGAACCATGGCACAATCGAACAAGTGGGAACGCCGTTAGAAATTTACCGGGAACCGGCTACTTTATTTGTTGCTGATTTTGTTGGTGAAATGAACAAGATACCTGCTGTATCCAGCGCAAAGGGTACAGTAAATATTAACGGTGTTTCTCTTCAATGCGGCTCTAATAATGCGAAGAAAGGGCAATCCGGCATCGTTACTATTCGGCCGGAAGATATTGTCCCGGTGGAAATAACGACTGCCACAAAAGGCAAAAATACTTTGGATGTGACTATTTCAGAAACGGAGTTTCTGGGTTCGTTCTGGCGCGCCACATTGGATAGTAAAAAACTGGGCGGAACATCGCTTATTGCTGACTTTTCTGCCAATGCTGCGCGCCGTTTATCGCTTGTTGAGGGGGCGGCCATCAGGATAGAATTAACCCGGGATGCTCTTCGTTTTTATGAAGATGGCGTTTAGAGATGGCTGATAGAAATACCCTATCCGCCCCCAAAGTAACGCCGAAAGTCGGGCGTGATGACTGGATCATGCGGACGTTCATTTTGATCATCGGGCTTTATCTCGTGGTCACGCTGGCCTTTCCGCTTTATGCGATGCTTTCCAAATCCTTCAACACCTATTCTTTTGATTTGGCCCGCTTTGAAGTTCAGATTGATAAGGGCGACGGCTGGAGTGATACAATTACGGTCCAAACGCTCAATGAAACGTCTGGAAAATACAAAGCTGAGGATTTGAAAACATCATCTGATGGCCGGTTATCGGTTGTTAGCATGATTGAAGGTTTCAGTTTTCGAGCCAAAACTCTCTATCGGTTGCGCAATATCGATGAAAACGGCGCGTTTCTTTCTGGTAGCGAACGCATAACGGATAGTGAATGGCACGAATATAGCAGCAACGAATTTCGCCGTGTGGTGCTGAAGCCGGTCAGGGCAACGGGGCTTGATAACTTCGTTCAGTATTTTTCCAATCCGTCTTTGTTCAATTCGATTTTCAATTCGTTGTTCATTGCCATCACCACCACAATTATCACCATCACGCTGGCCTTCACCTTTGCCTACGCGCTGGCGAGAAGCCGCATGCGCTATAAAGGCCTGTTTCGGGTTATCGCCATGGCACCAATTTTGGTGCCTTCACTATTGCCCGGTATTGCGCTGGTTTATCTGTTTGGCAGGCAAGGCATGTTGCATGATTTGATGGGGGATCAATCGATCTATGGCCCCATAGGCATCATTGCCGGGTCTGTATTTTTTACGTTTCCCCATGCGATGATTATCATTCAAACCGCACTTTCAATATCTGATGCACGGCTTTATGAAGCCTCCGATGTGCTGGGGGCCAGCAAAACCAAAACATTTTTCACGGTGACCCTGCCCGGTGCACGTTACGGCCTGATCTCGGCAAGTTTTGTGGTTTTTAATCTGGTGATCACCGATTTTGGCTTGCCCAAGGTGATTGGCGGCCAGTTCAATGTGTTGGCTGTGGATATCTATAAACAAGTGATCGGCCAACAAAATTTTGAAATGGGGGCCGTAGTTTCGGTCGTGCTTTTGATACCTGCGTTGCTGGCATTCGCGGTCGACCGTATCGTACAGAAGAAACAGGTGGCACTATTATCTTCTCGCTCTGTGCCCTATGAGCCGAAGGTGAACAAAAATTTCGACAGGATTATGTTTTCCTATACGCTGCTAATCGGTGGTTTGATTGTTGGTACTTTAGCCGTTTGCCAATTTGCTGCGTTGATAAAATTCTGGCCTTATGATCTCACTTTATCACTCGTCAATTATGATTTTGATGTGATGGATGGGGGCGGTTGGGGCTCATTTTATAATTCGATCAAGCTTGCGATAATGGTTGCGATCATCGGCACAGTCGTGGTTTTCACCGGGGCCTATATGGTAGAAAAAGCACCCGGTTTTGGGTTAGGGCGCGGCATATTTCAATTTTTGGCGATGCTCCCCATGGCCATTCCCGGCATGGTGTTGGGCCTTGCCTATATCTTCTTTTTCAACAATCCGGATAACCCGTTCAACTTTATTTATGGCACTTTGACCATTTTGGTCATTTGCACGGTGACTCACTTTTATACGGTCTCCCACCTCACTGCTCTGACGGCACTTAAGCAAATGGATAAGGAGTTTGAATCTGTTTCAGCTTCCCTCAAGCAACCGTTTTACAAACTGTTCTCGCGGGTGACCGTACCCGTTTGCTTGCCCGCGATATTGGACATCTCGATCTACCTGTTCGTCAATGCGATGACCACGGTCTCCGCATTGATATTCATCTATAGCCCGGACACGACACTTGCATCCGTTGCCATGCTTAACATGGATGATGCGGGCGACATCGCGCCTGCAGCAGCCATGGGCATGATGATTTTTTACGCCAATTCGCTAGCTCGTATAATACATCATTTCGTGTCAAAAGGCCTGTACACAAAAACTCAGGCATGGCGAAAAAGATAAACAGGGAAGCTGATTAGCTTTCCTGACGCGCCGCGGTTTGTGCTTCTACTACCGCCAATGCTGTCACATTCACAACGCCACGAGTGGTAACGAATGGTGCCAATATATGTACCGGTGCAGCAGCACCCAACAGGATTGGACCAATGTGCAAGCCCCCTGTCATAACCTTGGCCACATTAAGTGAACTGTTTGCTGAATCGAGATTTGGGAAAATCAGAAGATTTGCCACCGTTTTTAAATCTGAATTTGGCATTATATTCTCGCGATGCGCCCGAGACAGTGCGGAATCTGCATGCATTTCGCCATCCACTTCCAAATCGGGATCGGCTGCCTTGATGAGCGCCAGGGCCTCACGCATTTTCAAGGCACTTGCTGAATCCCTTGAACCGAAATTGGAATGGGATACCAATGCAACGCTTGGTTTGATGCCGAATCGCTCGATTTCGCGAGCGCAAAGAATACTCATTTCCGCCAATTCTTCTGCTGTGTGGTCTTCGTTGACATATGTGTCTGCAAAGAAGGTTGCGAATTTCTGATTGATGAGCAGGCTCATGGCAGAGAAATCGTGCACTCCTTCGGCCTTGCCGATGATGGTTGAGACGTGGCGCAAATGCTTGGTGTAACGCCCTTCCAGACCGCAGATTACGGCATCCGCGTCGCCGCGTTTAAGAGCGACGCATGCAATCACGGTGTTATCGGTGCGAACAATTGTACGTGCAGCTTCTGTGCTCACACCTGCGCGGCAAGCAAGTTCAGCATAAGTCTCAACGTAATCACGATAGCGGTCATCTTGCTCAGGATTGATACATTCAAAATCCTTACCCGGTTTGATTTTCAAACCATATTGCTCCAAGCGGTGCTCGATAATTTGTGGGCGACCGATCAGGATTGGTTTGGCGATGCCGTCTTCGAGAAGAACCTGAGCTGCACGCATGACACGTTCGTCTTCGCCTTCGGAGAAAATTACTCTTGTTTCAGGGCCGGCTTTTGCTGCGGCAAACAAAGGTTTCATAACGATGCCGGAGCGGTACACGAAGCGGTTCAAACGCTCATGATAGGCATCCATATCTTCAATCGGACGTCTGGCAACGCCGCTATCCATGGCAGCCTGAGCAACAGCTGGTGCAATGCGCAAGATTAGGCGCGGATCAAATGGCGAAGGAATGAGATAGTCCAGTCCAAAGGTTGGTGCTTCGCCGCCATAAGCCTGCGCCACCACATCCGAACTTTCTTCGCGGGCAAGTTCTGCAATGGCTCGAACAGCAGCCATTTTCATTTCTTCATTGATGGCTGATGCGCCCACATCCAACGCGCCACGGAACAAGAACGGGAAACACAAAACATTGTTTACCTGATTTGGATAGTCCGAGCGCCCGGTGCAGATCATTGCATCTGGACGGGCAGCACTTGCATCTTCAGGCAAAATTTCAGGATCAGGATTGGCAAGCGCCAAGATCATTGGTTTGTCAGCCATGGCTTTCACCATGTCCGGGCTTAACACATTAGGAGCGGAGAGCCCCAAAAATACATCAGCACCTGGTATGCAGTCAGCCAGATTGCGGCAATCGGTATCTTGTGCATAGACCGCTTTCCACGGGTCCATCGTGTCCGGATTACGGCCAGTATAGACTGTGCCTTCACGGTCGTTGACCAAAATATTCTCGCGCTTTGCACCTAGTTCGACCAGCAAATTCAAACAAGCAAGTGAAGCGGCACCTGCACCGGAAGCGACAATTTTGATGTCGTCAAGTTTTTTGCCAGATAATTCAAGACCATTAAGGATCGCCGCAGCAACAATGATTGCCGTACCATGCTGATCATCGTGGAAAACCGGAATATCCATTTTCTTACGCAGTTGCTTCTCTACTTCGAAACATTCTGGAGCCTTGATGTCTTCAAGGTTGATGCCGCCAAAAGTTGGCTCAAGCGCTCCAACAACGGCAACCATTTCATCAACGGTTTTTGCATCGATCTCGATATCAAAAACGTCAATGCCTGCAAACTTTTTGAACAGTACCGCTTTGCCTTCCATCACCGGTTTGGAGGCGAGCGGTCCAATATTGCCTAGGCCCAAAACGGCTGAGCCATTTGATACAACGGCAACCAAATTTGCCCGGGCTGTATAATCTGCCGCCAACAGAGGATCTTTTTCAATTGCAAGACAAGGTGCCGCAACACCTGGAGAATAAGCAAGAGCAAGATCACGCTGGTTACCCAGCGGCTTTGTGGCTGAAATTTCCAGTTTGCCTGGCTTTGGATATTTGTGGAAATGAAGGGCGGCTTCTTCCAAATTACCAGTATCTAGTTTGGTTGTTTGCGGGGTCTTGCTATTCATCGTCAAGGCTTTCAAAATTACAGGGCTTGAGCCCTCAAAAATTCACTGTTCAGTTTTTACAGGTTCTGCAAATTTCTAGTGCTAAAGGATGTAACTGTTTTCTGTTTCATCAGTTTAGGCAAGGCCCAAAATGCGTTTAACTCGAATGGTCGCATATAATTATAAAAATTAACATATATTCAGTTAATTTTAGTTGGCTGATTTCGTTAGTTGCAACATCATTCAATAGAACCGAATCATAGGCAAAACTGCGAAAAAAAACTCTCACAAAATCATCGTCTAATTTAATCGATTGAACTTTTCGCAGACCAAACCAACTGTTGCAACGTCTGCTTAAACACAGTATGGCAGGCACAATTCAGCAATTTTCCTGTGAGCAGCTGCTCTTCTGCCAATGATTAGTTTGGCCCAACCTTTAAGGAATAACGGCATGACAAAGTGGGTTTATACATTCGGCGACGGTAAGGCCGAAGGTTCAGCCGACATGAAGAACCTTCTTGGGGGTAAGGGCGCAAACCTTGCTGAAATGAGTTCTTTAGGAGTACCAGTCCCTCCCGGACTGACGATTACTACCGAAGTTTGTTCTGCTTATTACGATAATGACAATACCTATCCTTCCGAACTTGAAGGGCAGGTGGATGCGGCACTTTCAGATATATCCGAATTAACCGGTAGAAAACTTGGCGATCCGTCAGCCCCCTTGCTGGTTTCGGTCCGCTCGGGTGCGAGGGCCTCCATGCCGGGCATGATGGATACAGTTTTAAACCTTGGATTAAATGACGAAACCGTTGAGGCACTTGCAAAAGAGTCCGGCGACCCCCGCTTTGCCTATGACAGCTATCGTCGGTTTATCCAGATGTATTGCGACGTGGTACTTGGGGTTGAGCATGAACTGTTTGAAGAAATTCTGGAAGATGCCAAAGCCAATAACGGTTACGAACTGGATACAGAGTTAAGTGCCGACGACTGGAAAACAGTTATTATTCGCTTTAAAAAACTGGTTGAAGGGGAGCTTGGCGAAGCTTTTCCGCAGGAGCCTAAGAAGCAGCTTTGGGGCGCAATCAGCGCTGTCTTTCGCTCATGGATGAACCAGCGTGCCAACACATATCGGCGACTGCATAATATTCCTGCAAGCTGGGGCACGGCCGTTAACGTACAGGCAATGGTGTTTGGCAATATGGGCGAAAGTTCTGCCACTGGTGTTGCCTTCACCAGAGACCCCTCTACTGGTGAAAACCGGCTTTATGGAGAATTTTTGGTCAACGCTCAAGGCGAAGACGTCGTGGCGGGTATTCGCACACCGCAGGATTTGACCGAAGAAGCACGTGAAGCAGCGTTTTCCGATAAGCCCTCGCTTGAGACTTTAATGCCAGAAGCATTCGCGGAATTTGTATCTCTGGCTGACAAGCTGGAGAACCACTATCACGACATGCAGGATCTGGAATTCACCATTGAACGCAATAAATTATGGATTTTGCAAACCCGTTCCGGCAAACGTACCGCGAAAGCGGCACTGCGCATGGCGGTGGAAATGGCTGAGGAAGGACTGATTTCCAAATCAGATGCAGTTGCAAGGATTGATCCCGCATCCCTCGATCAACTCTTGCACCCAACCATTGACCCGGCGGCAAAGCGAGATGTGATCGGCAAGGGCCTACCGGCCTCCCCAGGTGCAGCAACCGGCGGCATCGTTTTCTCCTCCGATGAAGCTGAACAGAAGAAAGCTCAAGGCAAGCCTGTCATTCTGGTTCGCATTGAAACAAGCCCGGAAGATATTCACGGCATGCATGCGGCCGAGGGCATTCTCACCACCAGAGGCGGCATGACTTCTCACGCCGCTGTGGTCGCCCGCGGCATGGGCACCCCGTGCATTTCGGGCGCTTCCAGCGTAAAAGTGGATTATACCAATGAGACACTTGTTGCGGGTGGGCGGAATTTTTCCAAAGGTGATGTGATCACAATTGACGGATCCAATGGACAGATATTGGCTGGCTCAGTCGATATGGTTCAGCCGGAATTGTCAGGTTATTTCGGCACAATAATGGAATGGGCCGATAGTGGCCGCCGCATGAAAGTGCGCACCAATGCTGATACGCCGGCAGATGCACGCGCCGCACGTTCCTTTGGGGCGGAAGGTATTGGGCTTTGTCGTACGGAACATATGTTCTTTGATGGTGAGCGGATTGTCGCCGTGCGTGAAATGATTCTTTCGGAAGATGAAGCCGGAAGGCGTACAGCGCTCGATAAACTGCTACCGATGCAGCGTTCAGACTTTACCGAACTCTTCGAAATCATGTCCGGCCTGCCAGTTACCATCCGCCTGCTTGATCCGCCTCTACATGAATTTTTACCAAACACGGATGAAGACATTGCTGTTGTAGCGAAGGCGATGAATGTAGATGCAGCGAAGCTTCGCGAACGCACAGAAAGCCTGCATGAAGTGAACCCCATGCTTGGTCATCGCGGTTGCCGTTTGGCGATTTCCTATCCCGAAATTGCCGAAATGCAGACCCGTGCCATCATCGAAGCGGCGATTGCAGCAAAGAAGAAAACCGGTCAGGCAGTTGAACCTGAAATCATGGTGCCATTGGTGGCGTTGGAAGAAGAGTTCACCTTTGTCAAAGATCTGATTGATCGGGTTGCACGCGAAGTCATTGAAGAAGCGGACGTTGATTTGAAATATTCTGTTGGCACAATGATCGAACTTCCGCGAGCTGTTTTCCGGGCCGGTGAAATTGCTGAAACGGCAGAATTTTTCTCCTTCGGCAGCAATGATCTTACCCAAACAACATTTGGCATTTCCAGAGATGATGCAGGCTCATTCCTCGGCACCTATGAAGCGCAAAACATTGTCGAACGTGATCCATTCGTAACTATCGATATAAAAGGCGTTGGTGAACTCATGCGTATCGGCGCAGAACGCGGCCGCGCCACACGCCCCGATATAAAATTGGGAATTTGCGGCGAACATGGCGGCGATCCGGACTCGATTTTCTTCTGCGAAACTTTGGGGCTGGATTATGTATCCTGCTCACCGTTCCGAGTACCAATTGCGAGATTGGCCGCGGCACAGGCGACAACGAAGGGGTGATTTCTCTCAAAACAAATAAAAAGTGGCGTGAAATCGCAATTGATCAATGGATTTTTAATCCATATTCCGCGCATAAAACAATGTTTAACGCAAATCAAATGCGTTTTCTAGTATATACTTCAATACTATTTAAATAAAATCATATATCCCCATATCAGTATTATAATTTTAACGATGATATTTGGGGTGTTTTCAATGAAATTAGCCATTAACATTGCTTTCGCAATAATTGTTATTCTACTTTTTTCATTGCTGGTACAGGGAAAACCTGCCGGGGCAGCTTCCATACCTCAAACCGAGCAAGCGCGCTTGCAGACAATTATTGATGATAATGATTTTTTTATTGAAAAATTGAGAGCTGAATCGGAAACAGGAAAATTATTGGCTGATTACATTGTCTTGGCTCCAAAGATTTGGGTTGACACGAATCTTGTTTTTTCAAAAGATACGCCCGATGACATCATTCCAAATTATCTGGTACTGAAAATGCTTTCCGGGTCAGACAAACAAGTTTCGAAAAAAACTATAAAAGCATATTTGGTGAAACTCCATAAACTGAATAGGAATAATAGTTGGTTCAAAGAGGCCAATTTCCAGATCAACAGCCTTGAACTTATAGTCAATGTTTCGGAGCAGCGAAATTTTTGGTGGCGGGCTCCTATTGTTAAAAACCTAAGATATTTATCACTCTATGATGAGAAAATGCGTGAGGCATATGTTCGCTCACTGAATTCATCAAATGGGTGGGTGCAAAAAAGAGAATTCGCATTCTGGCAAGAAGAGTTGGGCCGAAATGTCTGTGAAGGCGTGAAATATGAAGATATTTGCATTTCCAAACTAGAGGCCGAGTTCAAAACGCTACAGCTAAAAAAACAACAAACCTCAATCATGAACCTGATATGCCTCGTGACGATTATTCGTTCGGAAGGAATGTTGAGAATTAGGGTGTGTTAGCAGGAATTCCGTCAAATAAATCCGTATGTTAAAACTGTTTCTTGTAAGTTCGAACTTGTTGCGTATAGATTGCTCGGATGAGTGGGACCGAGAAAAATCAGCTGGATATATCAAACGCAGACGCAGCCAGCATGGAAGTTCGCATCTGGCGCGGTAAGGTTGAGGGGGCATTTTGCTCTTATCATGTGCCTATGCGTGATAATCAAACCATATTGGATGTCGTCACTGAAATTCAGCGTGAGCAGGAACCTGCTCTTGCTTATCGTTTTGCCTGCCGGGTCGGGGTTTGTGGCTCTTGCGCCATGACGGTGAATGGCAAACCGCGCTGGACTTGCCGGACCCATGTTACACGCGTTGCTCATGAGGGCGTGCTGACGATTGAACCCTTGCGCAATTTGCCGCGCATCAAAGACCTTGTTTGCGATATGGGAGAATTCTTTCAAAAATGGCAAAAGGCTGGTGGCAAGCATGTGGGATCACTCACACGGGCGGATAAACCAGCAAATGTTGATATTACCAATCCTGCGCGCGTTACCGCCAATGCAGCGATTGAGTGTATCAACTGTGCGGTCTGTTATAGCGCTTGTGATGTGGTGGCGTGGGATGCTGATTATCTCGGGCCTGCGGCACTTAACCGGTCTTGGACGCTGGTTAACGATGAACGCCACAGCGAACGCGAAGAAACATTCGATAAATCCTTTGGCGAAGGGGGCTGTGGTTCCTGTCATTCTCAGGGAAACTGTACACGCCACTGTCCGGTGGAAATCAGCCCATCAGAAAGCATTGCCGGGCTTAAACGAGCTGCGTTTTCAGGCTTGCCAGTAACTGGCCTACCGAAATTGGATGGCAATTGATGGAGCGTACTCTTTTTAAAGCGCAGCGTATCAGCGCAATGTTGTTGGCACCGTGGGTGCTGATCCATCTGGGGCTGATCCTTTATGCAGTTCGTGGCGGATTGACGGCTTCTGAAATTCTTGGTCGCACGCAGGGCAGTGTTTTTTGGGGGCTGTTTTATGGTAGCTTCGTGTTGCTTGTGACCATTCATGCGCCCATTGGGTTGCGCAATATTTTGCGGGAATGGACGCCACTGAAAAAGCATAGCATTGACCCAATGTGTTTCATGTTCGGCCTATTTATTTTGGCAATGGGCACTCGCGCTGTCATAGCGGTGGTCTTCGTATGAACAAATTTCGTTTGAATGGGCACCGCTATCATAAATCATACTTTGCATTTCTGGGACATCGACTTTCGGGACTGGCTCTGGCTATCTTTTTACCGTTTCACTTTCTGGCCCTCGGATTGGCATTAGAGGGTGATGATGCTCTGGACCAGGTACTTGCTTTTACTGACAATCCGATCGTGAAATTTGCCGAATGGGGTTTGGTGATTTTGATCGCCTTGCATTTTTCTTTTGGAATTCGTGTGCTGTTGCTTGAATTTACACCTTGGCCAAATCGAACAGATCCAAGATTGGGTTGGGTGTTGCCGGGCCTGTTTGCAGCAGGATTTGTTGGGTTGATATTTATTGTGCAGGTGATGTGATGCAGATTGAACGCCATGAGACGGATATTTTGGTGTTGGGCACGGGCGGCGCGGGGCTGTTTGCAGCGCTTCATGCCAAGCAAACCAATCCGGATGTAAAAATTACCATCGCTGCCAAGGGCTTACTTGGTAAAAGCGGCTGCACCCGCATGGTTCAGGGTGGTTACAATGTGGCGTTGGCCGATGGTGATTCCATTGAGCGGCATTTCATGGATACGATTGTTGGCGGCAAATGGTTGCCACGTCAGGATCTCGCGTGGAATTTATGCGTCAAAGCTGTGGAGCGTGTTCAGGAATTAGAAAACGAACTTGGTTGCTTTTTTGACCGTAATGCCGATGGCAGTCTGCATCAAAAAGCATTTGCCGGTCAAAGCTTTGATCGCACGGTGCATAAGGGTGATCTCACCGGCATCGAGATTATCAACCGATTGATGGAGCAGGTCTGGGCGCTGGAATTTGATGCGCTGGAGGAACATCGCGCCATTGAACTTATCCCGGCAAAAGATGGTTCAGGCATTTCCGGTGTGCTGCTGGTTGATGTTCGTACGGGTGGTTATCGTTTTGTGAAAGCAAAAGCCGTGTTGCTTGCAACTGGTGCGGGGCCAACCATGTATCTCTACCACACCCCATCAGGTGATAAATCTTGCGACGGACTGGCGATGGCTCTGCGCTATGGTCTTAAATTGCGTGATATGGAGATGGTGCAATTCCACCCGACCGGCCTGCTCGGTGGACCTAATACCCGCATGACCGGGACAGTTTTGGAAGAAGGCTTACGAGGAGCCGGGGGGCATTTGCTTAATGGCGACGGCGAACGCTTTATGCAGAATTACCATCCCAACGGCGAACGCGCCACACGCGATATTGTTTCGCGTGCGATCTATTCTGAAATGCGCGACGGGCGTACTACTTCCATGGGCGGCGTCTATATCAAGATGAACCATCTGGGGCCGGAAATGGTGGCTGAAAAATTTCCTGGCATGGTTAAGCGTTGTGCCGATTGCGGATTTGATCTTGCGGGTGGTCAGGTGGAGGTAGTTCCAACTGCGCACTATATGATGGGCGGGGTTGAATTTGAGATGGATTGTTCCACGGCCTCGCCTGGGCTTTATGCAGCCGGTGAAGACTGCGGCGGCGTGCATGGCGCCAACCGTCTTGGTGGCAACGGCGTTGCGAACTCCACAGTCTATGGCGGCATAGCTGGCGAGGCGATGGCTCGTTTTGTTTCCAAAGAGGGTGTTTTGCGCGACCCGGATGAAAGCGTTATCGAACAAGGCGTTGCGCGGGCCGAACGACCTTTTGGACAGAAAACCGGTGACTTGAATGCTTTGCGCGAAAACTTGTGGCAAGATATGTGGAATGAAGTGGGTATTATGCGCACCGCCGACAGCCTTGCCAAAGGGCAACAGGCAATCTCGCAGCATCGGCAAAACCTTGCTAAAACCGGGCTTGCCGATGGTGACCGCTCTTTCAATCTCACGTGGCATGACTGGCTGAACATGGATAGTTTGCTGGAAATTTCTTCGGTGATTACCACCGCATCACAATTGAGGGAAGATAGTCGCGGGGCACATTTCAGAGAGGATTTTCCTGATACAGGCGACCTGGATACAACCAAATACACGCAAATACATCTAAAAGGTGATAGTCTGGAAATGGAATTGGTTCCGGTGGAATTTACAATCGTGAAACCGGGCGAATCTCTAATTGATGATGAGGCGGGAGCACCGCCAAAATAGGATGGCTAAATGATACCAATTGAAACTCTCGAAGAAGCCGCCTACGAAATCACAAAAAAGGCAGCGATTGATATTCCCGAAGATTATTACACCGGAATTCGCGGTATGATCGATCTGGAAAAGGGCGACTTGTCTTCCTTTGTGTTGGAAGCCATGTGCGACAATTGGGAGGCGGCCAGCGCCGACCGTAGACCCATGTGCGCCGATACCGGCTTGCCGCGATATTATGTAAAAATGGGTGACGATGCTACCTTTAGCGGTGGGTTCACCGGGCTGGAAAAGGCGCTTCGCAGCGCCACCGCCCGCGCCACCCATGATGTTCCACTGCGGCCAAACCGGGTGCATCCGCTTTGGCGCACGGAACACAATAATAATGTGGGGCTGAATGCACCGGAGATTGATTGGTCGTTTGAACCGGCTGTGGACTGGATTGATATTACCACCGTGCAAAAAGGCGGTCTGTTTGGCACCGACTACCGAATGCTTTTTCCCGGTGATGGTATTGATGGCATCAAGCGGTTTTTCCTCGATACGCTGATTGCGTTCGGCAAGCGCGGTCTTGCCTGCCAGCCTGCGATTGTTGGGGTGGGTGTTGGTGGTTCGAAGGATACCTGCATGCAGTTGGGTAAGCAGGCAGCGTGTTTACGCACGGTTGGTAATCGCAATCCCGATCCAAAAATTGCAGAGCTGGAACTGGAACTGAAAGATCTTGGTAATTCTATTGGAATGGGGCCAATGGGGTTCGTTGGTTCATCGATGGTTGTTGATTGTCATATTGAGGCAGGCTTCACCCATACGGGCGGGATGCCCGTGAGCATTCATACATTTTGTTTGTCGTCACGCCGCGCAACAGCTCGCATCTATAAAGACGGCAGCATTGAATATCGAACAAACCCAGAATGGTTCACCCCTTATATGAGACGGGAGAGCGTAGATTGGCCCACACCCTTAAGCAAGTCAGCCTGAATATTCCGGCAAGCCCGGAAGATATTGCAGCACTGGAAATCGGCTCCATCGTGTTCCTCAATGGTGTGGTTTATACCGCCCGCGAGGGGGTCTATGACATGGTGATGAATAAGGGCCGTGTGCTTCCCAATGACCTTAAAGAGCTGACCAATGTAAATTTCCATTGTTCGCCAGCCGCAGCGCCCAATGAGGATGGCAGCTATAAAATTGGTGGAGTTACGGCCACTGCTAGTTTCCGCTTTTCAAAACAAATGCCCGATTGGCTCGATATTTCTGAATCAAAAATCATCATCGGTAAAGGCGGCATGCGCAAGGAAGATTACAAGAACGTTCTTGCGCCGCGCAAAGTGGTTTATCTCTCAACGGTTGGTTATGGCACAGGCGCATTGCTTGGGCGTGGAGTAAAGAATGTGCATGCGGTGCATTGGCTCGATGAATTGGGAATTGCGCAAGCGCTATGGATGTTTCAGGTGGAGAATTTTGGTCCGTTCATTGTCGATAGCGATATCGAAGGCAATTCGTTGTTTGTTAATCAGGGTGAGCTTGTAAATCAGAATTTCGACAAACTCTATGAGGGATTAAAAAAACCGGCGCTTCACCGTTATGGCGAAACGGATGATCGCAAAGACGAGCTGATGTAAGACCATGCGATAATTTGACACCTTAACCCTAATGCCCTGAATTTGTATCGTCACCGGAATCCGCTTGACTGAGAGTGATTTCACAATAGTATCTTCAATATTCTAAATGGGAGGAATACAATGAAAAAGACGCTTTCATTCGCAGGGGCGCTCACAGCAGCACTTCTTGCGACAACAGGCATTGCAGCTGCAATGGAATGTGGGGAGATTACGCTGGGTTCAGCAATCTCGCTCACAGGCAAATATTCATCGGCTGGCATTCATGCCCAGCATGGCTATGAATTTGCCATTCTTAAAATCAAAGAATCCGGTGGCATTAAAGTTGGCGACAAATGCTATAATTTCAAAGTCATCTATTATGACGATGAATCCAAAGGTGACCGTGGTGCCACTCTGGCAGAACGTTTGATCAATCAGGATAAAGTTCAATATATGCTTGGGCCTTATTCATCGGGTCTGACCAAGGCAATTGCACCCATTACCGAAAAATACAAAATACCAATGGTTGAAGCAGAAGGCGCATCGCGCTCGCTGTTTAATAAGGGTCGCAAATATTTGTTTGCCGTGCTTTCAACTTCCGAACAATATCTTGCATCTGCGATCGCATTGGCTGGCGAGCAGGCTGTGGCCAACGGTGGAAAAGCAAGCGACGTTAAAGTTGCCGTTGCCGTTGAAAACGACCCGTTCTCACTGGATATTCGTGCCGGTGTTCTGGATGACGCTAAAAAAGCGGGCATGACCGTCGTCATTGATGAAAAACTGCCTCGTGATCTTTCGGATATGGGTGCAATCCTCACTAAAGTGAAATTGCTTAAGCCTGACGTGTTGATTGTTTCCGGTCACACAAAAGGTGCCGCAACTGCGGTTCGTCAGGTTGGCGAAATGAAGATCAAGGTTCCAATGTTTGCGATCACACACTGTGAATCTGCCGACGTTGTGGGTAAATTTGGCGATTATGCCAATGATGTTTTATGCGCCACCCAGTGGGCTGAAACTTTGACCTATAGTGATCCAATTTTTGGTACAGCTGCTGAATATAATGCTGAAATTAAAGCAAAAGTTTCACATTATGCGGACCGTTCTGTTCCTTACCAAACGGCTCAGGCATCCGCTGCAGTATATGTATTCAAAGACGCATTTGAACGTGCAGGCTCCCTTGATAAGGAAAAAGTTCGTGATGCGATTGCAGCGACCAATCTTGCTACTTTCTATGGTCAGATCAAATTTGCCCCTGAAGGTAATAATATGGCGAAACCAATGGTTCTGCGCCAGATTCAAAACGGCAAATATAAAGTGGTTGCACCAACAGCTTTTGCTACCGACAAGCTGAATTGGCCTCGCTAAGCTAAAATTTCCCGGCATCAGTTTGCCGGAACATCGGGGGTCTTTGATGGCCCCCGATGACTTTTTTCAGACGTTTGCTGCCCGTAAAACAGACCGGATTAACTGGCAAAGGGTGCATTCAGGGGACAGAATATGGATCAGATTTTCTCAAACATTTCACTATTGTTTGAATTTCCGGTCGTCAATATTTCGATATTGCTCGAAGGCTTGATGATTGGTTCGCTGTTTGCACTTGCGGCCTATGGACTGGCGCTGGTTTGGGGCGTGATGAACGTCAAAAACCTCGCTCAGGGCGACTTTGTTGTCGCCGGGGGCTATGTGTCATGGTATTTTTCCCAACTTGGAATGCATCCACTTTTAGGTGTTCCGCTGGCTTTTGTGGTCATGGCATTGCTGGGAGGGGCTTTACATGGCACAGGCATCCACCGTTGGGCACAGTCACAATCAAAATTAATGATCTCTCTTTCTGTACTAGCTGGAGCAGCACTTCTCCGAGGTGTTTTTATGGAAGAAGGCGTCAGTCATTTAGGTATGAACGGGAGTCAACTCTCCCAGAACGCAGGAATTTTTCTTACTGTTTTGCTGGTGATCAATGGCGGAATCTATAACCTCATTATTTCCCGCGTGATTGAACGCGATCTCTTCACCTCGCTTCTTGCCACATTCGGTCTGGCAATCATGATGGCGCAGTTGATGAATTTAATGTTTGGCTCGGATACGCAAAGTATCAAGCTTGAATATGAAACTCTCTATTTCTTCGACGATTTTGTCAGCGTGCCCATTGCCAAACTGATTGGTGTTGTCATGGCGCTCTCACTGGCTGCGGCCGTTATCTATTTCATGAAAACCAGCCGTATGGGGCAGGCGATCCGCGCCACGGCACAAGATGCACGTGCCGCGCGCGTGATGGGGATTGATACAGAAAAAATCTACGCTTTTACCTTCTCGCTTAATTCCGCCATATGTGGTGCCGCCGGTGCGATCATTGTGATGGTGTGGCTGATCCAGCCATTCTACGGTATCACCTATTCCATTCGTGCCTTTGTGATTGTGACTGCTGCTGGCCTTGGAAATCTGCCGGGCGTTATTGCTGCAGGTCTCGGTATTGGTGCGCTGGAACAATATGGCTCACATATTTTTGGCATTGGTTATCAGCAGGCGATAGCAGTTCTGCTGCTGCTATTCGTTTTATTCATTAGACTGTTGCAACAGCGCCGGTCCCGACAGGCATTGCAGTAGGAGGCGACCATGACAACTCAAAAACCACTCTTTTATTCGGGCCTTCTTGCGCTGATTATCGTGCTGCCTTTTTTGTTTCCGACCTATGGCGTGCAGCTTGCTGCTATGTGGCTTATGATCATTGTTGCCCTCACCTGGGACATGACTGGCGGCCAGATGGGTTATAATTCTCTGGGCAATATCTTCTTTTATGGCACCGGCATGTATGTGGCGGCACTGGTGTTCATTGGCTTCTCCCACGATATTGGCCAATATACCGATGCTTCCGGTGGCGGGTCGTTTCAGTTTACCGACACGCAGTATTTCACCGGATTTTTCCTCGGCCTTATTGCGGCGGGAGTCTTTTGTGCAGCAAGTGCCGTAGTCATCGGCATGCTGATTTTTGGATTGCGCGGACCGTACTTTGCTATTGGAACGTTGGCCGTGGCGATCGCCGCGGGCGAACTGGTTTCTAACTGGGATTGGGTTGGCGGCGGCCAGGGCATCGCTCTGCCGATTTATCCGGGCGACATTGATGTGGGTAAGAAGTTCTTCTACTTTTTATTCGCCGGATTGGGAGTTTCGGTATTTATCTTCCTGAAATGGCTCTACACCACGCGCTTTGGCGCGGCGATCAATGCCATTCGTGATGATGAGGAAAAAGCCGAAGCCATGGGCATTCACACCATGTGGTACAAGCTCACCACATGGGCTATCTCTGCCTTTTTCGTCGGCATTGCCGGTGGTTTATCCGCCTTCCAGCTTATCCATTTTGAACCTCTTGAGTCGGCTTATCAAACCATTAACCTCGGGATATTTATGGTGGTTTGCGTATTGTTAGGCGGCAAAGGAACCCTTTGGGGACCGGTTATCGGAGCGATTGTATTTCACCTTTTCAAGGAAGTTACATGGGCCTATTTGCTCGGCTGGCAATGGGTGGCGCTTGGCGGACTAATCGTTGTTACCGTGGTTTATTTTCAAGATGGTTTTATGGGTTGGCTCAAGCAACAAAAACCGGAATGGTTTGGCATTCGCGTAGAAAACAATTCCGTGGGAAGTACGGGGGCAGCCAAATGACTAATATTATTGAAGTCACTGGTGTTTCCAAATCCTATGGCGGCGTGATCGCCAATAAGGACGTATCACTGAACGTTAAAAGTGGCGGTATCACCGGGCTAATCGGACCGAATGGTTCCGGTAAAACCACCCTGTTTAATTCGATTGTTGGCTATCATCCGATTGATGACGGTTCGATCAAATATGAGAATAGCGAAATCTCAAATATGCAGGTTCAGGAAATCGCTCGCTTGGGAATGCTGCGAACTTTCCAGCAAACTCGCATCTATGGCGAGATGAACTGCGTTGAAAACATGTTGATTTCCCTGCCGCACCGCAAGTTGAGCTGGCGTGAACGATTTAGCCGCAATACCAAAGTGGACTATGAACGCGCTGACCATTTGCTTGAATTTGTCGGGCTTTATGAAAAACGTTTTCTGCGATCGGGTTCCCTCTCCTTCGGCCAGCAAAAGCTGTTGGAGTTTGCCATGGCATTGATGAATGAACCAACGGTTCTACTGCTTGATGAACCAACCGCAGGTATTAATCCAACCCTGATCAACGGGCTAATTGATCGACTGAAGCGTGCTAATACAGAGTTCGGTATTACGCTTTTCATCATTGAACATAATATGCGGGTGATCATGAATATGGCCGATACCATCTATTGTCTGGCCCATGGAGAGATGCTGGCATCCGGCACGCCGGACGAAATTCAAAACGACCAAAACGTCGTTGATGCCTATCTTGGAGCGCACTAATGGCTGATAAAAAGAAACCAAAAAAGAGCGCAATTAGGAAAACCAAAAAAAAATCGACGGTTGAACCCAAGATCAAATCAAAAGCCAAAGTGACTGACAAGGCGATTAGGGGTTATGGAGATGGTGGCGTTGAATCTGTTATTTCCGTTGAAGATGTTAACCGTCAGGCGAAAGCTATCGCGGAAGATATTTCAATTGAACAATTGGACAATCTTGCAGATGGCGAAGCGTATATCTCGATTGAAAACCTGACCGCCGGTTATGGTAAAATGGAAATTTTGCACAACCTCAATTTACGGGTTGGACGCAAGCAATCGCTTTGCCTGATCGGCCCAAACGGCGCGGGTAAGTCGACAATCCTACATGCGATTTTTGGCTTTAACACCATATTCAGCGGTAAAATTTTTATCGGCGAAGGTGCCAATCGTCGCGATGTTACCAACCTTTCTCCGAGCGAAAAACTCTCTAAATCCGGCATTGCCTATATCTTGCAGGATAAATCTGTATTTCCCGGCATGACAGTGGAAGAAAATCTCTGGATGGGCGGTTTCTTGAAAGATAAACCAGCCGAGGCCAAAAGGGTTGCGGAGGAAGTATTTGATAAATACCCGCGCCTTGCAGCACGCAGAAAACATCTGGCCAAGGTGCTTTCTGGCGGTGAACGACGTCTACTTGAGATTTCCCGTGCACTGGTGATGAACCCGGAAGTATTGTTGGTGGACGAACCTTCCATCGGCCTTGAACCCCGCTTCATCGACATGGTATTTGAAATCCTGCACGACCTTCAACATAAGGAAGGCAAGACCATTATCATGGTGGAGCAGAACGCCAAAAAAGGCCTGGAATTCGCAGATCTCGGCTATGTTCTTGTTTCTGGCGAGGTGGCGATTGCCGGTACGGGCGACGAGCTGTTGGCAAATCCAAAAGTTGGCCAACTCTTCCTTGGCGGCTAAGGTTGCGCCATGACGGTTAAGGCAATTCTGTTTGATAAAGACGGTACGCTGATCGATTTCCACGCCACATGGGATCGCGCAACCTATGACGTATTTGAAAGTCTTGCCAAGGGCGATCTGGAATTGATTCGCAAGCTGGCAGAAGTTTCCGACCTAGATATAAAAACCAAGGCTATCGGGCGAGACTCTATTCTGGTGGCCCATAGTTCAGCTGAGATTGGCGAGCGTTGGGCTGAAGTTTTATCTCGAAAAGTTGATCAGAATTTTCTTGATGAAGTTGATTTTTTATATGGAAAATTCGGCCAAAAATACCTGACCGGTTTTCCTTCCACGCCTCGTGTTTTGGAAAGACTGGTGACTGAAGCTTATTCTCTCGGGATCGCTACCAATGACAGCGAGAATAACGCTACGACCCAAATGGACCAACTAGGCTGGCGCGACCATTTTACCGCAATTCTGGGTTACGATTCTGGCTATGGTGCAAAACCCAGCCCCGGCATGGTAGAAACGTTTGCCGGGGTGGCAGGCACTGCGGCTGAGGAGATACTAATGGTAGGCGATAGTCTCCATGATTTGGTCGCAGGAAAATCTGCTGGCGCTTTAACCATCGGCGTTACTACCGGGCCAGCTCAAGGGGCAGATTTATCGGGTCACGCGGATGCTATCATCGATGACCTTGATGAACTATTCTACGTATTGCAACAGCCGCCATTTTGCTGATACGGTTTTAAAAATTCATACAGGACACATTTATGAAAATTGGAATTTTGCAAACTGGCCATTTGCCTCCGGAGCTTAATGAAAAGCACGGGCCCTATTTGAATATGTTTTCAAAACTGCTCGATGGGCACGGGTTTTCTTTTACCAACTACGCCGTGGTTGACAACGAGTTCCCTCAATCTGTTGATGAAATGGATGGTTGGTTAATCACCGGGTCGCGTTTTGGTGTTTATGACGACTTGGATTGGATTCCGTTGCTCGAAGACTTTATTCGCAGGGCTTATGAGGCTAATATTCCAACCATTGGCATATGTTTTGGTCACCAGCTCATGGCCCAAGCACTGGGTGGCAAAGTAGAAAAATTTGCTAGTGGATGGAGTGCCGGCCACACGGACTACGATCTTGTGGGAGAAGAGGGAAAGTCGCTGATTGCCATGCATCAGGATCAGGTGACAGAAATACCCGAAGGTGCCACTGTTATTGCCAGTAATGATTTTTGCGCCAATGCAGGACTGGCCTACAAGAACAACGCTTTGAGCTTTCAGCCTCATCCGGAATTCACTCCGGAATTTACCGAAGACCTAATCCGCTCACGCGCCGGCACCGTCTTTTCGCAGGAGTTTGCGGATGAAGCATTGGCAAAAATCCATAATCCTAATGATTCAAAGACAATAGCTGACAGGATGGCCAAATTTTTTCAGGAGAGGCGACAGAACAAGTAATGAAACCTACCCTCTCTCTTGTTACATTGGAAAAATCCGGCGACCTGTTACGCATTTTCTTGAATAATCCTGACGGGGCTAATTCTTTGTCAGAAGCGATGATTGATGATCTCCACGAAGCGTTTGAAATTGCTGAGAATGACAAGGATGTACGGGCGGTAATTCTCGGCGCGGTTGGCAGAATTTTTTGTCCCGGACACGATCTCAAGGAACTGGATGCCGCACGAAAAAATGATGATGGCGGGCGGGCTGATTTTGCCAGAATAATGGGTAAATGCTCCGCTCTGATGCTGCGGATTGTTGCGCTATCCAAGCCAGTTATTGCAGATGTACGTGCTGTTGCTTCTGCTGCTGGGTGCCAGTTAGTTGCCAGTTGTGATCTGGCGCTGGCAACGGCAGAGGCGAAGTTTTCCACACCGGGAGTGAATATTGGATTGTTCTGCTCAACTCCGATGGTGGCGCTATCGCGCAATATTTCCAACAAACATGCGATGGAAATGCTTTTGACGGGGGACTTTCTCAGTGCTGAACGGGCTGCTGAAATTGGCTTGATTAATCGAGCTGTTTCCGCCGACGAGATCGATGCCGCCATTGATGGACTGGCCAAAAAAATTGCTTCCAAATCAACGATGACCGTGAGCATCGGAAAGCGGGCATTCTATCACCAAAAGGAATTGCCACTGGCGGAGGCTTATGAATATACTTCTTCAGTTATGGTTGAAAATATGATGAAACTGGATGCCAATGAAGGCATTCGTGCCTTCATTGAAAAACGCTCACCCGATTGGCGTGATGAATAAGAGGTCAATTTGAATAATCCCTATGAAACCGATCTGGACCGAAATCCGGCCAATTACCAACCCTTGACCCCGTTGACATTTCTGGAGCGCGCGGCATCTGTGTTTCCCGATAAAACCGCAATTGTACATGGGAATTCCCGGACCGACTATCAGACGTTCTATGACCGTTCGCGCAGGCTGGCCTCGGCACTCACAAAACAAGGAATCAAGCGGGGCGAAACCGTCTCTGTGATGCTTGCCAATACGCCTGCCATGCTGGAGGCCCATTACGGGGTGCCGATGGCAGGGGCCGTATTGCACTCAATGAACACAAGGCTCGATGCAGCGATTATCGCATTCCAGTTGGATCACGCCGAAACTAAAATTCTGATCATCGACCGCGAATTTGCACCCGTAATGAAGGATGCGTTGGCACTGGCCAAGGTGAAACCATTCGTCATTGATTATGACGATACGGAATTTCCCCAGACCGGCGAATTGCTGGGTTCGGTGGAATATGAGAATTTTATCGCTGGTGGTGACCCGGAATTTGAATGGTTGATGCCGCTGGATGAGTGGGATGCAATTTCTCTGAACTATACATCAGGGACCACAGGCAATCCCAAAGGCGTGGTCTATCATCATCGGGGTGCCTATCTGCTGGCGCAGGGAAATGCACTAACCGCATCCATGCCGAAGCATTCAGTTTATCTTTGGACCCTGCCAATGTTTCACTGCAATGGCTGGTGTTTTCCCTGGACCCTTTCGGTGATTTCAGGCACCCATATCTGCCTGCGCTGGGTTCGCCAAAAAGCGATCTGGGATGCCTTGGCCGATGAGCGGGTAACACATGTTTGCGGTGCCCCGATTGTCATGTCGACTATCCTTGCAGCAGATGAGAAAGACAAGCGCTCGCTTAATCATGTGGTAGAATTTTTTACGGCAGCAGCACCCCCACCAGAATCCGTGCTTGCGGCGATGAAAGAAGGCGGGTTTAATGTCACCCATCTTTATGGACTGACCGAGAGCTATGGACCTGCCGTGGTCAATGACTGGCATGAGGAATGGGATAAACTTTCCCTTGCCGAGCAGGCCGCCCGCAAGGCGCGGCAGGGAGTTCGTTATGCCTCGCTCGAAGGTTTAAGCGTACGCGACCCTGAAACCATGGAAGCCGTACCTGCCGATGGTGAAACCATTGGTGAAGTGATGATGCGTGGCAATGTGGTGATGAAAGGGTATTTGAAAAACAAACAAGCGTCGGATGATGCCTTTGCTGGTGGCTGGTTCCACACAGGCGATTTGGGCGTGTTGCACGAAGATAATTATATCCAGTTGAAGGACCGCTCCAAGGATATCATCATATCGGGCGGAGAAAATATTTCCTCCATCGAGGTGGAAGATGCGCTTTATAAACATGAGGGCGTGGCAGCCGCCGCCGTGGTAGCGCGCGCCGATGAAAAATGGGGCGAAACACCGATTGCCTTTGTTGAACTAAATGGCGGGTTTGAGGATTTAACCGAAACTGATCTGATTGATTGGTGTCGTACCCTACTTGCAAGGTTCAAGGTGCCCAAAACTATTTTGTTTGAAGAAATCCCCAAAACCTCTACAGGAAAAATTCAAAAATTTATCCTGCGAGAGCGGGCCAAAGAATTGTAAACCAGATGAATCATGACGCTTATTCAGACTCCTATATCGAAGATATTCTGCATTCGGTAAAAACGATTGCCATTGTTGGTGCCAGCGCGAAGCATTCCCGACCATCCTATTTCGTTCTTAAATATTTGCTCTCCAAAGGATATGACGTTATCCCGGTTAACCCCGGTCAGGCGGGCAATGAGATTTGCGGCGTCATGACTTATGGCTCGTTGGAAGAAATTCCAAGGCCTGTTGATATGGTCGATATTTTTCGCAATAGCGAAGCTGCCCTTGATGTGACGATTGATGCCCTGAAACTCTTACCTCTGCCGAAGGTGATCTGGATGCAGCTTACTGTGCGCAATGACGAAGCGACTAAGCTTGCAGAGGCAAAGGGTGTAAAAGTGGTGATGGATCGCTGCCCAAAAATTGAATATGCCAGACTGGCGCGGGAAATCGGCTGGGCTGGTGTGCGATCTGGAATTATTTCCTCCAAAAAGCCCAAACTTCGCAATAATTTTCAGCAATACGGGCTGGCGAAGCGCCCGGATAGCAAATAAGTTCCAATATAGTTCAGAGCACGACTTGGAGAACGAAAATGAGCGATAGAAATCCCGGGTTTTCAACCCTCGCATTGCATGCAGGCGCGACCCCAGACCCTGCAACCGGAGCACGGGCAACACCGATTTATCAAACAACCAGTTTTGTTTTTGAAGATGTGGAACAAGCGGCCGCACTTTTTGGCCTGCAGGCATTCGGCAATATCTATACCCGCATCACCAACCCAACAACGGCTGTTCTGGAGGAGCGTGTGGCTACCCTTGAAGGCGGCACGGCAGCACTTGCCACTGCCTCCGGTCATGCCGCGCAATTGGGTGTATTTCACACACTGATGTCACCGGGTGATGATTTTGTTGCCTCTAACAAGCTCTATGGCGGCTCGATCAACCAATTCAATCATTCGTTCAAAAACTTTGGCTGGAATGTGATTTGGGCCGATGCGGATGATCCCCAGAATATTGCTGATGCGATCACACCAAAGACCAAAGCGATTTTCATCGAAAGCATTGCTAATCCAGGTGGCGTGGTGAGCGACATTGCGGCTATCGCCAAGATTGCCAATGACGCCGGTATTCCGCTGATTGTGGATAATACATTGGCGACCCCATATCTCTGCCGTCCGTTTGAACATGGAGCACATATAGTCATTCATTCGTTGACTAAATTTATGGGCGGGCAGGGCAATTCCATGGGCGGCATTATCGTTGATGGTGGAAATTTCGATTGGTCTGCGAGCGATAAATATCCAATGATGTCACAGCCGCGGCCTGAGTATGATGGTCTGGTGATCCATGAGACTTTTGGCAATTTTGGTTTTGCCATTGCGTGCCGTGTGTTAGGTCTTCGTGATCTGGGTGGTGCGATTTCGCCATTCAATTCATTCCTGATATTGAATGGCATTGAGACACTTCCTTTACGCATGGAAAAGCATTGCGCCAATGCGCAGAAGGTTGCGGAATACCTTTCCAAGCATGATGCGATTGAATGGGTTCGTTATGCTGGGCTAGCGGAAAATCCCTATCACGTATTGGCTGATAAATATCTTGGTGGCAAAGCAGGGGCCGTTTTTACTATCGGCCTCAAAGGTGGCTATGACGCGGGTATCAGGCTGGTTTCTTCTGTGGAATTATTTTCACATCTGGCCAATATTGGTGACACTAAAAGCCTGATCATTCACCCGGCATCCACCACCCACAAGCAGCTTAGTGATGAGCAGAAAACGGTTGCCGGTGCCGGTCCAGATGTTGTGCGTCTATCGATCGGCATTGAAGATGCCGATGATATTATTGCAGACCTGGAACAGGCACTTGGCGACTAGAACGCACAATTTGTCTGAAACCCGGCTACCACTTTTCAGATTGTGCTCTAGAAGCCGATAATCAACTCGAATAATCGCGCTGATCATCAATCACTTTTCCATCGTTGGGCAGCTCCGTAACAATCGTGGCGCTGCCCTTTAATTTTGTGATTGCTGTGAATTTTTGTTCGATTGCCTCGATATCAGGCTGGCTGTTTGCCGCGGCACGAATTTGCAATTCCATAACATCACGGTCGTTTTCACGGGCAACTACCAGTCTTGCTTTTTCGATTTCCGGCATGGATTTTACCAACTCGTCCACCTGCTTTGGATCGATGAACATTCCCTTCACCTTGGTACGCTGATCGGCCCTGCCCATCCAGCCTGCAATGCGCATATTGGTGCGACCGCAAGGGGAAGGTTCTGGCAACAAGGCCGAAAGATCGCCAGTACCAAAGCGGATGAGCGGATAGGCGCGATTGAGATTAGTCACTACCAATTCACCAACTTCGCCTGCTGGAACTGGTTCATTGGTGCCTGGACGCACGATCTCAACGATCATCTTTTCGCTACAAACCATTCCTTGGCAGAGTTCGCCTTCTGCTCGGGTTTCATAGGCGATGACGCCCAAATCAGCGGTAGCATAGCATTGCATAACGGCAACGCCTCTGGCTTCATATTCGTCGCGCATGGAAGGGAACAGCGCTCCACCGGAAACGAGTGCCACTTTGATCGAAGATAAATCCCGCTCCATTTCCTCGGCTTTATCGAGCATGGTTTTTAAGAAATCCGGGGTTCCGCAATAGGCTACAGGTTTCAAAACGTGTGCTGCTTCTACCTGCCCTTCCGTATTCCCAACGCCTCCCGGAAAAATTCTTGCTCCCAGTGCCTGCACACCTTCATCCATGATGAAACCACCTGGCGTCATATGATAGGAAAGTGCGGTATGAACCAGATCGCTCTTTCTGATGCCTGCTGCAAACAATGCTCGTGCGGCATGCCATGGGTCACGGCCGGGGCCTTGCGGCTCCCATACGGGCCCGGGAGACATGAAAATTCTTGTGCCATCGAGCATGGTTTCATCGACAAAACCACCGAATGGCGGCTTGGTGGATTGTGCTTCCATCAACTCCGTTTTGCGCAATATTGGCAATTGTGCCAGTGCATCGCGGGAGTTAATTTTTGCCAGGTTCAGGCCGGACAGTCGCTCGGTCCAGCCGGGAACAGAATTACTGATCCCCGAAAGAAACTCCGGCAATTGCTGGAATATCCCCTTTTCCCGTGACCGCGCATCTCGCGTTTCCATCGTATCGAAATAATTGCCCATTAAAATAATTCCTAATTTAAAAGTCCCGCTGGTTAAAATATCAGCCCAGTCGGGTTTTAGTATGTTCATTGATTGCCTGCATCAAATCATTGATGTCGATTTCAAATGGTTCCAGATCAATCTTCAGTGGCTCAATGCCGTTGATGCTAACGATGCCATCGCGAGACATGGGCCACAAATGCAACTCGAGTTGAAATTCCTGTTCCCGTTGCAGCAGGACTATCTCCTTGATTTCTTCCCAGTTGATGATTTTTTGTTTGAGGCGCTTGTCGAAAAAACCCTGTTGGCGAACGGCCAAAACAACTTCATCCCGGTAATAGCGGGACAACATTCCGATGGAGCAGAACACGAAGAAGACAAGCGCTACGACGGCTGTTACAATGGTGGCGTAACCACCCGCCAGCCGGGCCGATATCATCCATGCTAAAATTGTAAACATTGCGGTTAGAAGAACTGCGCTCAGCAATGTGAATTGAAATTTCTTTCTTGAGTAACGCAACTCCATCACAAGTTAGGCTAGCCAGCGCTTGCGACGTTTATAGTGTTTTACATCGCGGAAGGATCTACGTCCTTCACCGCCTACCCCTAGGTAAAACTCCTTGACGTCCTCGTTTTCACGCAAATCCTTGGCCTCACCATCCATCACCACGCGCCCGCTCTCCAGAATGTATCCATAGGTTGCATATTTAAGCGCGATATTTGTGTTTTGTTCTGCGAGCAAAAAGGAAACACCTTCTTCGGTGTTGAGACTTTTTACGATTTCAAAAATTTCTTCCACCAACTGCGGTGCAAGGCCCATGCTGGGTTCGTCGAGCAAGATCATGGATGGATTGGCCATCAAAGCTCTACCTACGGCACACATTTGTTGTTCACCACCAGAGGTATAACCAGCAAGGGATTTGCGCCGGGTTTTCAACCTTGGGAAATATTCATAAACTTTTTCAATGTCGCGGTTGATGGCAGCCCGTCCGTCTTTTCTGGTATAGGCGCCTGTCAGCAAGTTTTCTTCAATCGTTAAATGGGCAAAGCAATGGCGGCCTTCCATCACCTGAATGCAGCCGCGCCGCACCAGTTCGTTAGGGCTCAGGGCCTGAATTTCGTCGCCGTTAAATTTGATTGTGCCTTTGGTAACGTCACCGCGCTCTGCACGTAGCAAATTGGATATCGCTTTCAGCGTGGTTGTTTTACCTGCACCATTTGCGCCCAGAATAGACACAATGCCACCCTTTGGCACTGTTAGGGAAACACCTTTTAAAACAAGAATGACGTGATTATAAATCACCTCGATGTTATTCACTTCAAGAATATTTTCGACTGGGTTGGCGTCGGGCGTTTCGGCGATATTCATGGTCAATTCCATAAAACTTAATTGATCTGAGGTGACCAACCCCAAAAACTATCGGGGTTGGTCTGTACTTATTTTTCTCGATTATGAGCAGGTCTGTGTTTTCCAACTCGGCTTGTCGGAAACATAAGTGTTTGCTGCTTCTTCAAGCAGTGGACGAACCACATCAACCATCGGTTCAATTGGGTCGGTAATTTTTTCCCAAGCCGAACCATTCCACTGCTGGACGAAAACGCCGCCGCCGCCTTCATGATCTTTACATGAGGCTTTGATCGGTGCTGTGAAGCCTTCAAGACCAAGCTCTTTCAGGCGCGCTGCTGAAAGGTCAAAGGTTTCCATGCCAAGACGCATGTCTTCGCCAGTAATGGACTTCTTGCCTGTTGCTTTTTGTGCAGTGGCAATTGCCTCAGCAACAATAACAGCGTTGAACAGACCACGGTTATAAAGCACATGACCAACTTCGCTCTTGTCTTTCACAAGCGATTTTCCAGCATCCACAACGTGTTTCATAACGTCCTGGAGAGCAGGGAAATCTGTACCAATTCCGGAGAAGTTTGTTGCAAGATATCCTTTGCCGGTTTCACCAACCGGACCAAGGTCTGCATCAGCACCTGCCCACCAGTTTCCAATGAAATGATCCAGAGGGAATCTAATTTTTGCAGCTTCTTTAACAGCAGTTGAGTTCATAGCACCCCAACCCCACATGATCATCCAATCCGGGCGCTCTTTACGCACATTCAACCAATGGGATGACTGGCTCTGCATTTCCTTCACACCCACTGGGAATTTCGCAACAGTGAAACCCATGGACTTAGAAAGCGTATCCAATAGCGGGATAGGCTCTTTACCATAGCCCACGTCGAGGTAGATAAAGCCAATTTTTTTGCCTTTAATACCTTCTTTGGAATCGATGAATTTCAGAATAGACGAAAGCTGGTTCCAATAGGTTGTTGGATAGTTGAAAACCCAAGGAAACTTCTCACCGATGGCAGCAGCCGAAAGACCGTAGCCCATGGAAAATACCGGAATTTTGTCAACAGCAGCTTTTGGAATTAGCTGAAGCGTGATGCCCGTTGAATAGGGATTATATACCAGCGCTCCCTTACCTTTGGTAGCTTCGTAGCACTCGACACCTTTTTGGCTGTTATAGCCTGTTTCGCACTCATCAACGACGACTTTTGCGCCACCAATACCGCCATCACGTGCATTGAGCATGTTCATGTAGTCGGCAAAGCCGTTGGCAATTGGTGTTCCGCCACCGGCAAACGGGCCGGTACGATAGCTAAGTGATGGTACATAGAGCGTGTCTTCCGCGCTCGCAGTGGTTACTTGCATGCCTGATGCCATTGCGATGGCGGCTGCACCCAGAATGAGTTTTCTGAACATATTAGTTCCTCCCAAACTCTGCGGGCGACGTTGTTGCCGTCCCGCTTCTATAATTTGAAACCTGTAGTCGAACCTCCGACACGCCCGGTTCCCCGGCGTGTCAGAAAATTTGTTCCCTAGTAAGGGAATGGCCAAACGCGTAATTTTTGCTTAGCGATGGCCCAGAGCCGCGCCAATCCATGCGGCTCCATAATTAGAAAGAATATAATCAAAGCACCGATTATCATCAAATTCAAATGCTCAACTGTAGCAGCGTTAATATCCAGCCCAACCACACTTGGTGCCGCTCGGATGAGAACCGGTAGAACCCAGATGAAAGCCGCCCCCATGAATGAGCCAACCAAACTACCCAAACCACCTAAAACTACCATGAACAGAATCAGGAATGAGTGATTTACATCAAAGCTCTCTACCTCGGCTGCACCGAGCCAGAAAAATACCATCATGGCACCAGCAACACCGCAATAAAATGAAGAGACCGCGAAGGCTGAGAGTTTTGCCTGCAACGGACGTACACCCATTAGTTCAGCAGCAATATCCATATCCCGGATCATCATCCATGAGCGGCCAATACGGCCGTGGATAATGTTTGAAGCAACCCAGGTCATGACAACGACAATTGATAAAACAACTATGTAACGCACGGTTGGAGTCGCAGATGCTCCGGTGACGATTGTGCCCAGAACTTCGCGTTGAGGCACCTCAATTGCGCCAGACGCATTATAATTATACAGCCACGGTATCCGGATGAAGCACCATTCCAAAAAGAATTGCGCCGCCAATGTGGTAACAACGAGATAAAAACCCTTGATGCGCAGGGATGGAAGACCGAATATCATACCGATACCAGCGGAGAAAAATCCGGATGCGATGATCAGTATGATGATGTTCATATCGGGGAAAATGGTCGTCATCTTATAACAGGCATAGGCCCCAACCCCCATGAAAGCACCTGTTCCGAGTGACAATTGCCCTGTGTATCCAGTGAGAATGTTTAGCCCGATTGCAGCTAAAGCAAAGATCAAAAAGGGTATCATCATGGAATTGAGGAAAAAATCATTTCCAAAAACAGGAATCACCACAAAGGCAATCAGCAAATAGACGCCGATGGCGACACGATCCTGAAGGATCGGGAAAATTGCTGAATCATCTTTATAATTTGTTTTGTATTGGCCAGCTTCGCGATAAAACATTGCGCTTACACCCTCTCGATAATTTTTTCACCGAACAGACCCTGCGGTCTGAACATCAGGAAGATTAAGGCGATAACATAGGCAAACCAGCCCTCAACGCCGCCGCCCAGTAAGCCACCCCAATAAACCTCAAATATTTTTTCACCAAAACCGATGATCAAACCACCAATGATGGCGCCGGGAATGGATGTGAAACCGCCGAGGATCAAAACCGGCAAAGCTTTCAAGGCAATAATTTGCAAGGCAAATGAAACGTCTGATCTGGCACCCCACATAATGCCCGTTGCAAGGGCAATAATGCCGGAAGCAAACCAGACGATGGCCCAGATCTGGTTGAGAGAAATACCGACGGATAATGCCGCCTGATGGTCGTCCGCTACCGCGCGCAGACCCCGGCCAATGCGGGTCTTGCTGAAGAAGACTGCCAGCCCCGTTACCAGTATCGCTGCGATAACGGCTGCAGCTATATCGATGTGCTGCAGGATGAGGATACCGTCAAATACCTCAATCACGGTGGAACCGGTAGGCAGGCCAAGCTCCTCGGTGATCATGGCTTTGGGTTCACCGCCAAAGATAAACTCGCCAAGGCCTATGAGGAAATATGAAAGACCAATGGTCGCCATGAACAGGATAATATCGTCCTGATTCACAAGGTGCCGCAGCACCACGCGTTCAAAGGTCACAGCGAGAGCCGCCATGATGAGGATTGCCAACGCCAAAGCCAAATAAGCAGGAACGCCTGCCGCATAAAGGCCAACAAGAGAGAGCGCTGAAAAAACAACCATGATGCCTTGGGCAAAATTAAACACACCGGATGCTTTAAAAATCAGCACGAAGCCAAGCGCCAAAAGAGCATAAAGAGTACCGGAAACGAAACCTTCCCACAGCACCTGCAACAGGAAATCCGGCAGGGAAACCATTTGTACAAAAGGATCGATAAAAATATTGTAGAGCATATCCATTAGTGCGCCACTCCCAAATATGCGTCAATGACGGCCTGGTTTGCCTGCACTTCGGAAGGGTTTCCATCGGCAATTTTTTTACCGTAATCCAGTACCACAATCCGGTCGGCAAGATCCATCACCACACCCATATCGTGTTCAATCAGAGCGATTGTGGTGTTAAATTGTTCATTTACCTCGATGATGAAACGGCTCATGTCTTCTTTTTCTTCTAGGTTCATTCCAGCCATCGGCTCATCCAACAAAAGCAGGACGGGCTCCGCTGCCAATGCGCGCGCCAGTTCCACCCGTTTTTGCAAGCCGTAGGGAAGTGCGCCAACGGGTTCTTTACGGATATTTTCAATTTCCAGAAATTCGATGATTTCTTCAACGGCTTTTCTATGCTCGATCTCCTCATCAAGTGCCGGGCCGTGGCGGAAAATCTGCCAGAAGAAATTCTTGTGCATCTTCAAGCAGCGCCCAGCCATGATGTTATCGAGCGTCGACATTCCGGTGAACAAAGCAACGTTTTGGAATGTGCGCGAAATACCTTGAACGGCTGCTTCATAAGGGCGCATTTTGCTGCGCTCTTCACCCAAAAAACTGATGGTGCCTTCTTGCGGGTGATAGAACCCGTTTATGACATTGAGCATCGAGGTCTTACCGGCACCATTTGGCCCGATAATCGCCCTGATTTCACCCTTTTTGATATCGAAAGAGATATCGGTGATTGCTTTTACGCCACCAAAAGAAAGGGAGATATTATCTACATGCAGCAGCACATCACCCGCAGCAATTGCATCAAACTTTGATGCGGGGGCGTGACTTAATGGCGCATTCATTCGGCTGCCTCCAATTGTTGTGAGCCGGCAGGAAATGTACCGACATCACTGATATTTACGGTGGCTGAAATGTTGCCCTTACGACCATCTTCGAAGACCACTTCGGTCTCAACAAATTGTTCGGTCGCTCCGTTGTAAAGCGCTTCGATCAAAACACCATAACGCTCAGCGATGAAGCCGCGACGCACTTTTTGGGTTCGGGTCAATTCGCCATCATCTGGATCAAGCTCTTTGTGTAGAACAAGAAAGCGATGAATTTGCGCACCAGCCATCAACTCTTCGTCTGAGAGATCTTTATTGACCTGCTCCACATGGCTTCTCATAGTAGCGTAAACTTCAGGATGGGAAGCCAATTCCTGATAACTGGCATAGGAAATATTGTGACGCTCGGCCCAGTTACCGACCGAGGTCAAATCGATGTTTAGAAATACACATACCTGATCGCGCCCATCGCCGAAGGCTACAGCCTCTTTGATATTGGGAAAGAATTTTAGCTTGTTTTCGATGTATTTGGGAGCAAACAGGCTGCCATTCTTGAGTTTCCCAACGTCTTTGGCGCGATCGATGATTTTCAAATGACCATCGGCATCGAGAAACCCTGCGTCACCGGTGCGTACCCAACCGTCCTTGGTTTTGGTTTCAGCGGTTGCTTTTTCGTTTTTGTAATAACCGACGAAAACACCCGGAGAGCGATACATTACTTCGCCACTATCATCAATTTCAATTTCCACACCGGGAGATGGACGGCCAACTGTATCAGCCCTGATTTCACCATCTGGCTGGGCGGAAATATAGACAGATGCTTCGGTCTGACCGTAAAGCTGCTTCAGGTTCAGCCCAAGTGAGCGGTAGAAGCTGAAAATTTCAGGCCCAATCGCTTCGCCTGCGGTGTAGCCAACTTTCAAACGGGTGAAACCCATCCGGTTTTTCAACGGTCCATAGACGAAAAATTCGCCCAACCGATATATCAACCGATCAATAAATCCAACCTGCTCGCCATTTAATATGGGTTCACCAACCTTGCGGGCATGGGCCATGAAATAATCAAACATTTTCTTTTTGATTGCTCCCGCATCCTCCATTTGAACGACGATCGAGGTAAGCAGGATTTCAAATACCCGTGGGGGCGCAAAGAAATAGGTCGGCGCAATCTCGCGACGGTTTTCTTCGATCGTATCCGGGCTTTCCGGGCAGCATACACAATAGCCGGAAAGATAGGTTTGGGCGTAGGAAAACACATGATCACCAACCCATGCCAGCGGCAGATAGGCAAGAATTTCCTCATCGCTGCCCAGTTTGTCGAATTCGTTGGCATTGCGTGCGGAAATGACAAGATTATCATAAGATAGCATCACGCCCTTGGGCTTGCCGGTAGTGCCGGATGTGTAGAGCATCACCGCTAAATCATCGCCCTTTCCATCGGCGAGCTTTTCACTCCACGCATTGCCGCCTTCACGCTCCAGCACAGATTCACCGAGCTTTTTGACATCGGTTATGGAATGCAAATTGGTGTGGTCATAATCACGCAGACCCTTGGCCTCGTCATAGATTATTTTTTTCAATTTCGGGAGTTGATCGCCGATGGACAAAACCTTATCGACCTGTTCCTGATCCTGACATAGCGCAATTGAAATTTCGGCGTGTTCCAGCACGTAAACCATTTCTTCGGCGACACTGTCTGCATAGACGGGAATCGGAATTGCACCCAGCGCCTGCGCCGCACAAAATGTCCAATAGAGCCAGGGGCGGTTTTGTCCAACAATAGCAATTTTATCGCCGGGCTTTAATCCGAGTTCAGAAAGGCCAATCGAAAAGACGCGAACCTCTTCATAAGCTTGCGCCCAGGTCCAACTTTGCCATATGCCTTTATCCTTGTGGCGCATGGCCGTCAGATCAGCAAAACGGGTAGCATTCAGAACCATGTATTGCGGCAGCGTTACAGGTTCATTGCCCCCATTGAAATTGCCTTTAGATGGCATTTCAGTTTCCTCCCTCAAGGTAAGTCCATCAAAATTCTGTCCAGTGATCTGAATCTTAGATTTCCCCTTTGGTAGTGAACGGAATACTTGCCAATGAATCAAGTGGTTAAATCGATCACGCTGTGAAAAAAATTGCAAAATAGGGATGCAAAAATAGAGCAACCCAAAGGAAAAATAGTTTATGCCTTTGATTTTATTTAGAAAATTATAGAAACCAATTGTGCGACAACCAAGGAGGCGATTATCTGTGGTCGTTTGTCCCCAGATCCTCCGGAACCAATTGGGCAGGTGAAACCTTCCAGTAGCGCTGGATCATTTCCGTTTTCTACAAATTGTCGTTTGAAAATTTCGAGTTTTGTGACAGAGCCGATCATGCCGACAAAATCCGCATCCACCCTATTGAGGGCTGTTTCGGCAATGAGGAAATCCTGCGCGTGGTCATGGGTGAGAATGACAAATGCAGAATTTGGAGGCGCGCTGCCGATAACACTTTCGGGCATAGCTAGATGCCTATGCTCACAGCGCCCGCTCTCGCGGGGCAGTTGTTGCAACTGTGCTAGGCGGGAATCGATCATGATAATATGCAACGGCAACAACAGCAGGGCCTGACAAAGAGCATTGCCCACATGGCCTGCACCGAAGACATAGACGGTCGGATATTGTTGCTGCTGTTGTTTTAAATCTTGCAGGAATTCATCGCGGCTGGCATTATTTAGCAATTCAAATTTTAGTTCTACAAACCCACCGCAACATTGGCCAAGTTCAGGCCCAAGGGGGAGTTCAAGCAAGGATGGCGCTGCCTTTTCTATCATGCTGCGAGCGTGTTCTATGGCCAGATACTCCATCTGCCCACCACCAATGGTTTCGAAACTTTGCGTTTCACTCACCAGCATCCATGCCCCGCGCGCCCGCGGGGTGGAACCTTTTGCTGTTTTAATTGTTACCAAAACGCAGGATGGATTAGCGTTGAAAAATGCCTCAATTCTATCCAACATTGGAGGATGATTTTCTCATGCGCTCCACCGCCGTCAATATTCTTTCCGGCGTTGCGGGGGTATTGAGTTTTGGGCATATTTTATAGTCGGCGACACTGGCCACCGCCATGGAAAGTGCCTCAAGAACCGATATTGCCAGCATAAAGGGCGGCTCGCCCACCGCCTTGGAACGGCGTATGGTGCGCTCTTTATTTTGTGACCATTCTGCCAATTCCACATTAAAAACCAGCGGACGGTCAGAGGCTAATGGAATTTTATAGGTGCTTGGCGCATGGGTCCGCAGGCGGCCATTATCGTCCCACCATAATTCCTCGGTGGTGAGCCAACCCATGCCCTGTATGAACCCGCCTTCGACTTGTCCCTTATCGAGAGCAGGATTCAGGGATTTTCCCACATCATGAAGAATATCTACCCGATCTACCTGATATTCGCCGGTCAGCGTATCAATGGCCACTTCCGAAACGCACGCGCCATAAGCAAAATAAAAGAATGGGCGACCCGTGCCTTTTTCTCGGTCCCAGTGGATATCCGGTGTTTTATAAAAGCCAGTGGCAGAAAGATGGGTTCGTGCCATATAAGCTTTTTTGGCCATTTCAGCGAAGGGTATTTTTTGTTCGCCCAGATGCACATAATTGTCGCGGAACGCAACTTGCTCGGGGATAATTCCGAATTCGCTCACGGCAAAATTGACCAGTCTTTGTTTGATTTGATCAACCGCATCAAGGGCCGCCATGGCATTGAGATCTGTGCCTGAAGACGCTGCAGTGGCCGAGGTGTTTGGAACTTTGGAGGTGTTTGTTGCGGTGATTTTTACCGCAGCCATATCGACACCAAAGCCATCGGCAACAATTTGCGCCACCTTGGTATTCAGCCCCTGCCCCATCTCGGTGCCACCGTGGTTTATCTGTATGGAACCATCGCTGTAAACATGCAAAAGGGCAGAAGCCTGATTATACCATGTGGCCGTAAATGAGATGCCGAATTTTACCGGGGTAAGCGCGATACCGCGCTTGATGATGCTGCTCGTTTGGTTGAATTTCAGAATTTCCGCACGACGTTTTTGATAGTTGGAATTTTGCTCCAGTTCCTCCACCAGACGCTGAATAATATTGTCCTCGACCACCTGATGATAGGGCGTGATATTACGCTCGTCGGTGCCATAAAAATTGGCTTTTCTGATTTCCAGTGGGTCTTTGCCCAACTTATAGGCAATTTCCTCAATCATGCGCTCGCCGGCTATCATGCCTTGGGGACCACCAAATCCACGATAGGCCGTGTTGGAAACCGTATTGGTTTTCATCGGGCGTGAGCGTAGGCGGACATTGGGGAAGAAGTAGCAATTATCCGCGTGAAATAGTGCACGGTCGGTTACCGGTCCTGATAAATCAGAAGTATAACCGCACCGTGCCGCAAGCACCGCATCAACGGCAGAGATCACCCCGTCATCATCGAAACCTACTTCATATTGAGCCAGAAAATCGTGGCGCTTGCCGGTAGCAATCATATCATCGTCGCGATCCGGCCGAATTTTTACAGCACGGCCATATTTCTTGGCCGCAAGAGCCGCCACAACGGCAAATAAATTGGATTGGGTTTCCTTGCCGCCAAAACCTCCGCCCATGCGGCGAATATTTACGGTGACCGCATTGGAAGGAATATCGAGCACATGGGCAACCATATGCTGGACTTCTGTGGGATGTTGAGTGGAGGAATAAACCAGCACATCATCATCCTCGCCGGGAATGGCCATGGCAATATGGCCTTCAAGGTAAAAGTGATCCTGTCCGCCAATTTCCATTTCGCCTTTGATGCAATGTTTTGCGCCGGAAAATGCCGATTCTGCATCGCCATAACTGAGGGTTAGCGGTGCTGTGACATGGGGATAATCCGCATCCATCGCCGCCTGCACATCAATGATCGGCTTTTGTTTAGTGTATGAAATTTCAGCCAGTTTTGTGGCACGGCGCGCCTGATCTCTGGTTTTGGCAAGAACTGCGAATATCGGTTGACCGTAAAATTCGATTGTATTTTCTGTAAATACCGGCTCGTCATGCAATCCGGTTGGGCTAACGTCATTGACGCCCGGAATATCGTTCGCAGTGAGAACAGCCACAACACCTTCGGCATTGGAAACAGCACTTAGGTCAATGTTATCGATCGAGCCATTCGCAATTTCGGAGAGGCCAAAATAAAGATGCAGAGTTCCGGCAGGTTCTGGAATATCATCGATATATTCGGCACTGCCGCAAACATGTTTATGGCCGGAATCATGGGGAATGGATTTGTGTACTACGCCTTTGATATCACCCATTATGCAACTCCTTCCAGATGGTCAGGATTGCTGCGCGACAATTGCACCGCCTCGCCCCTGGTTTCCAGATAGAACCGGCGAAGCAGGTTTTTGGCGACGTTCATACGGTAATCCGCTGATGCACGCCAATCACTTAGAGGTTGATAGTCTTCAGCAAATGAGGCCGTTGCTTTTTCAACTGTCGCCTCGTTCCAGATGTTTCCCAACAATGTTTTTTCGACGTTTGATGCGCGTGAAGGGGTTCCTGCCATCCCTCCAAAGGCGATACGGCAGGAGATGACTTTGCCCACTTCATCCAGCGAGATGTAGAATGCACCACAAAGGGCCGAGATGTCTTCGTCGCGGCGTTTGGAAATTTTGTAGATTTCGAAATTTTCATTACTCTGCAAGGCAGGAACAAAGACCGACTGGACGAATTCACCGGGTTTCAAATCCTGTTTGCCATATTCAACGAAGAAATCTTCCAGCAAAAGATCACGTGTTTCCTTGCCGTGGCGAAGAGTGAGGCTGGCACCAAGCGCAATGAACGGCGGAGGCAAATCGCCGATCGGGGAACCGTTAGCGATGTTACCGCCAATGGTTCCCATATTGCGAACCTGCTCGCCGCCAATACGGTTCCAAAAATCACTCATTGACGGAAAGGCCTTAGTCATCGCCGCGAACGCATCGGTATATCGTACACCCGCGCCGAGTTTTATTCCTTCAGGTGTAACGGCAATTTCAGCTAGTTCATCCAAATGTGCAATGAATATTGCAGGTGAGATATCAATGAAATGCTTGGTCACCCACAACCCCACATCAGTGGAACCGGCAATGATGGTCGCATTGGGTTTTTCAATCAACACGTCAGCGAAGTCATCTAGGCTTGCCGGGATAATGACGGTGTCGGTTTCCACCCGCGCCTCATCATTCCAGCCTTGCAGAATTTTGACAATACCCGCATGGGGCAAAGTATCATTTGCCATGCTGTCGCCACCTGCAATTTCAAGTGCCGCCTTGATGATAGGTTCATAGCCCGTGCAGCGACACAGATTTCCCTGTAATGCCCGTTCGATCTCGAAGTTATCAGGTTTGGGATTTTCCAGAAATAATCCATAAAGCGACATTACAAAACCCGGCGTACAGAAGCCGCATTGGGAGCCGTGGTTTTTCACCATCGCCGCCTGAATAGGATGCAAAACGCCATCTTTTCCGGCCAAATGTTCAACACTCACCACGTGGCAATTATCGAGCGAACCCAAGAATCGAATACAGGCATTGATGGCCATATATTTCAATTTTCCTGCAACGAGCCTACCCACCAATACGGTGCACGCACCACAATCACCCTCGGCGCAACCTTCTTTTGTGCCGGTGAGGTTTTTTTCCAAGCGTAGAAAATCGAGCAATGTCTGGTCCGCACGGATATCGCGCAAAACGATTTTTTTATCGTTGAGCACAAACCTGAGTTCACTTCGTGATTTCAATATCATAAGCTTTCATAGTTAAACACACACAGGCATGTTCCCTCATTCTGACTGCTTGGTCAAACCGAATTATTGCACATCGGTGATAGTATAATATATGTAGTCATGAGTGGTTCTTCAAACAGGGTTTTAGCATGATTCAGCGGGTAGTAATTGTAGGTGCAGGTCAGGCCGCCTGTTCGATGGCAGCGAAGCTGCGCGAGCTGGATTCAGAGGCAAAAATTACCATTATTGGTAAGGAAAATCACCTGCCCTATCAAAGGCCACCGCTATCGAAAAAATACGCTACCGGTGAGATGACCCTTGATAGCCTGATTTTACGCCCGGCCAGTTGGTATGAAGATAACAACATCCAATGCATTACAGGGCGGCGGGTTGAGAAAATTGATGCTGATGCCAAGACCCTTTCTTTGGACAATGGTGATGCGGTTGGGGGTGATGCGGTTGGGGGTGATGCGGTTGGGGGTGATGTGGTTGGATTTGATAAACTGGTGCTCGCTACCGGCACAAGACCACGCGAACTGCCCGGTTCAATAGGCGGTGATCTGGACGGAGTGTATATCGTTCGTGGTATTGACCATGTAGATAATTTCGCTCCCGAAATGATTGAAGGTCGTACCGCATTGGTAATTGGTGGTGGCTATATCGGGCTGGAAGCGGCTGCGGTTTTGAAGAATAAAGGCCTGAATGTTCGGGTGGTGGAAATGGCCGAGCGCATTTTGCAGCGGGTGGCCTGTTCAGCAACTTCTGACTATTTTCGTAATCTGCACAAAGAGCGCGGTGTTCAAATTGATGAAGGTCTTGGATTAGTTAAACTGATTGAAAAAAATGGCCGCGTCAGTGGTGCAGAGTTTTCTGACGGCAGTTCTATGGAGTTGGATTTTGTGCTGGTTGGCATTGGTGTTGTTGCCAATCAGGAACTTGCCGAGCAGGCTGGTATTGCTTGCGATAACGGCATCACTGTCAACAAATACGGTCAGACTAATAATCCAGATATTTATGCCGCCGGTGACTGCACGAATTTTAAATATAAGGAGCAATATATCCGTCTGGAATCGGTGCAAAATGCTATCGATCAGGCAGAGTGCGTGGCCAAAAACATTGCCGGCGAACAAGCTGAATATCTGCCATACCCTTGGTTCTGGTCGGACCAGTATGATGTGAAGCTACAAATTGCCGGGCTAAACCTTGGCTATGATGAGGTGGTGTTGCGCCCAGGACAACGAGAAGGCGCGCAATCTGTTTGGTACTTTATGAATGGCGAATTCATCTCGGTAGACGCCATGAATGACTCACGCTCCTTCATGGTTGGGAAAAAGTTGCTGGAGGGTGGGTTGCCTATTACGCCGGAACAAGCAGCGGATACAGACCTCGAACTCAAAACATTGATGAAATAAAAAGGGCGACCCGAAAGCCGCCCTCTTCATATTCGATTTTTCGAAAACTTACATTTTCAAAGCTTTATCCGTGATCGCATGGGTCCAGGCGCCTTCTGGTGCCTTGGAAATCACTGGATCAGAACCGGCTGAGAGCAACGTTTTCACGGTACGCTCATAATCGGCAACATCCAGCGCGCCATTTGACCCTGCGGTCAGTTTGGCGATTTCACGCATCATGCGTTTTTGGTGTTTGGAGGTCTGCGCACCGGAAGCATCGTTTTCCAGAATGATATCTGCTGCTGCATCCGGATTTGCTTCGGCCCATTTCCAGCCTTTCATGGAAGCACGTACGAAACGCACCAGCTTATCGACCATAACAGGGTCTTTCAGGCTGGCTTCGTTGACATACATGCCATCTTCCAGCGTGGAAACGCCCTGATCTTCATATTTGAAAACCACCAAATCGTCCGCGCTGAGGCCAGCGTCGATGATCTGCCAATATTCATTATAGGTCATGGTGGATACGCAATCGGCCTGTTTTTGCAGGATAGGATCAACGTTGAAGCCCTGTTTCAGAACAGTCACGCCATCTGGACCACCTTCGGTTTTGAGACCGAGTTTGCTCATCCATGACAGAAATGGATATTCATTGCCGAAGAACCAGACGCCAAGGGTTTTACCTTTAAAATCGGCTGGTGTTGAAATGCCTGAATCCTTACGACAGGTAAGCATCATGCCGGAGCTTTTGAATGGCTGGGCGATATTTACCAAAGCCAGACCTTTTTCGCGGGTTGCTAAAGCTGAAGGCATCCAGTCGAGCACAACGTCAGCGCCGCCACCGGCAAGAACCTGCGCAGGTGCAATGTCTGGTCCGCCCGGTTTGATTTCAACGTCGAGATTTTCCTCGCTGTAAAAACCTCTGTCCTTGGCCACATAATAGCCAGCGAACTGCGCCTGGGTTACCCATTTAAGTTGCAATGTCAGCTTATCAGCAGCAAGTGCATATGACGCGCTCAGCGCCATAGCACCTGCCAATAAGAGTGTTGTAATTTTTTTCATTTGTTTCTCCCTTTTTTGTTGTTGTAATTCCTGTGCTTGTCTGTTTGTTTTAACGCACAATTTATCCGAAAACCGATTCCCACTTTTCGGATTGTGCTTCTAACCCGCACGTATTGACGGGTGCCAGAATGTGACAGCCCTCTCCGTGAGTGCGATTATTCCATAAAATGTAGAGCCTGCCAACGCTGCCATGGCTATTTCTGCCCATACCATATCGATGTTCATACGACCTACCTCTGTGGAAATTCTAAAGCCCATGCCGACAGTCGGAGTACCAAAAAATTCAGCTACGATACCACCGATCAGTGCCAGGGTTGAGTTGATTTTTAACGCGTTGAAGATGAATGGCGCGGCGGCCGGAAGACGGAGTTTAAAAAGCGTTTGCCAGTAACCGGCGGCATAGGTTCGCATTAAATCCTGCTGCATGGTTGATGCGGTCGACAACCCTGAGAGGGTGTTCACCAGCATTGGAAAAAATGTCATTATCACGATCACCGCAGCTTTGGACTGCCAGTCAAAACCGAACCACATAACCATGATCGGTGCCATACCGACGATGGGAAGAGCTGCCACAAAGTTACCTACCGGCAACAGGCCGCGTTGCAAAAACGGACTGCGGTCAATGGCTATTGCTGCTAAAAACGCGCTACCGCAACCCATGACGTAGCCACTGAGAACTGCCTTTAGAATTGTTTGCTGGAAATCAGCCCAAAGGATTGAAAGCGATGTGGTGATTTTTATCCAGACTAAACTTGGTGGCGGCAGCAGAACGAAGGGCACATTGGCACCGCGCGTAATGGCTTCCCACAGGACCAAAATCCAGACGCCGAAGAAAACCGGAACCAATAATCCGATAATGCGGGACATGAAACTGTTCAAGCCTGTCACATTTGACAGGCGTTCGACAAACAACCAGCCAAATACCCAACTTGCTACCAACAACATCCAGAAGCCAAAGCTTGCCGCATCAATGCTGTTTAAAATCCGCATAATACAAAAAATACCAAGTGCCGACATGACGCCATCAAAGGCTATTGAGAACTTTAATTTGAAACGGGCGACTGTAAGGAGTCCAGCCAATGCGAATGTTATAGCGATGGGATGAGAAAGGGTCGTAATCTGATTTTCACCAACCATTCCCAGTGTAGAAAGAAGTGCGGCAAGGCAAGCGCCGATGGCCAATAATGCCAGCACTTTTTGAAGGAGGCTCATGGCACCAAATTTCATTGGCTCATCCCCATGCGTTTGAGGACAATGTTGTTGGCTACTCCCACCAGCATTACCAACACGGCTGCAAGTACTGCTGCAGAAATCAATGCCGACCAGATTTGAACAGTCTGGCCGTAATATGAGCCGGCTAATAGTCTTGCACCAAGACCAGCTACAGCTCCTGTTGGCAATTCACCAACAATTGCGCCGACTAAGGAAATTGCCACAGCGACCTTCATAGAGGTAAACAGATAAGGCACCGAATTGGGCCAGCGCAGTTTCCAGAATATTTGGGGCTGACTGGCATTATAGGTATGCATCAAATCGAGCTGTTGCAGGTCGGGGCTGCGCAGGCCTTTGACCATACCAACAGCGATGGGAAAGAAACTGAGATAAGTTGAAATCAACGCCTTTGGCAGCAAGCCGGAAACACCTATTGCGTTCAACACCACGATTACCATGGGCGCAATCGCCAGAATGGGGATGGTTTGACTGGTGATAATCCATGGCATGAGGCTGCGGTCCAGCGCTTTGTTATGAACGATTAACACCGCCAACGTGATGCCCAGAACTGTACCGAATATAAAGCCAAGCATGGTTGCTGATAGTGTAATCCAACCATGATAAATCAGGCTGCGCTTGGAGGTGATTTTCTTATTTACCGTAGTCTGCCAAATTTCAATCACCACCTGATGCACTGATGGTAAAACAGGTCGATCCTGCTTCATGGTGTCGGTGATGAGCTGGGAATAGGTCCAGTCCGTGCCGGCTTTTTCATACCGATCAATTTGCCATGGGGTGTTCAGATAGACCGTGAAGCAATACCAGATGGCGATGATCGCAGCGACCACCACAATGACAGGTAAGGTTTTCCCTTCGAATAATTTATTCATCATAGGAATGCCCCGCTCGCAGGCCATCGCGCACCCTATGGGCGATTTCCAAAAACTCCGGTGATTCGCGAATGTCCAGTGATCGTTCTTTTGGCAGCGTGCTTTCGATAACATCTATCACCCGACCAGGTCGTGGCGACATAACGACGATTTTTGTAGAGAGATATACCGCCTCGGGAATCGAATGAGTAACAAAACAAATGGTCTTGTTGGTGCTTTCCCATAGTTTCAGCAATTGCTCATTAAGGTGATCGCGCACGATTTCATCCAGCGCACCGAATGGCTCGTCCATCAAAAGCAAATCTGCATCGAAGGCCAATGCACGGGCAATGGATGCCCTCTGCTGCATGCCACCGGAAAGTTGCCACGGGAATTTCTTGGCAAAACCATCTAGATCGACCAGATCCAGAACACGCTGAGTGCGCTCTTTTATATCCGATTTGGAATAACCCATGATTTCAAGCGGCAGGGCGATATTTTTTTCAATGCTGCGCCACGGATAGAGCGACGCTGCCTGAAACACAAAACCATAAGCACGCGCCAAACGAGCCTGTTCAGGACTAACACCGCCAACGGAAATTTCACCACCGGTTGGTTTTTCCAGATCAGCTATTACGCGCAAAAAGGTAGTCTTGCCGCAACCAGAGGGCCCGATGAAAGAGACGAATTCACCCTTGGCAATATCCAGATCGACTTCGGATAAAGCATGTACCGGTCCGTCATTCGTTTCGAATGTAAGGGAAAGTTTCTTGGCTGAAACTACAGGAGAATTATCGTCAGTCATTCAGTGCTTTCATCAGGGCCGTAACCCCATAATTTTGGTTCAGCAAACTCTAGGCTGTTACCTGCCGGGTCTCGGAAATAGACAGAGCGCGCGCCATTTTTCCACGTTATTTCTGATTCAATGGCGATGTCATTTTCTTGCAAATGGGCTGTCCATGCTTCAATCGCACCTTTCGGAGCGGAGAAACAAACGTGTGTTGCACCTTTGGTGCCGTGAGGCGAATTCGAGCGCCCACCGTCGAATGGTTGTTTTACGGTTTCATTCGGATTGAATACGAGCACCATTGTTTTGCCACAGCGGAAAAACACATGACGCCCTTCCTTGGCTGTTACTTCTTCCAATCCCAAAATACCGCCGTAAAATGCGCGCGCAACATCAAGGTCTTCGGCATAGATCGCCGTTTCTAAAATGCCGTCTAGCGCAGGCGATAGTTTCCGGCTCGATTGCATAGAGGCGATCTAAACCCCGCTCGCCGGAATGCCGGTGCGCTGAACTTTGCGTGGGGCGGTGACTTCTTTCCATTTGGAAAGGGCTGTGTTGACGGCTTGGAACGGTTCGCGTTTTACGAAATCTCCGTGGCCTTCTTGCGTTTTAATTTCGCTTTCTTCAATGGCCACAAACCCTTTGGTCATAGTGAAGCGTGGCAGGCCTTTTACCTTTTTGCCCTCAAATACATTGTAGTCGATAGCCGATTGCTGGTTGTCGGCGGAGATTGTTTTTTCGCGCGTCGGATCCCACACCACGATATCGGCGTCTGAACCTTCGAGGATGGCACCCTTGCGTGGATAGATATTCAGGATTTTCGCGATGTTGGTGGAAGTCACGGCCACGAATTCATTCATGGTCAAGCGACCGGTAGCAACGCCGTATGTCCACAACATCGGCATGCGATCTTCAAGGCCGCCCGTGCCGTTTGGTATCAAGGTAAAATCACCGACGCCGTTACGTTTTTGTTCGGTGGTAAAAGCGCAGTGATCGGTGGCAACCACTTGCAACGAGCCCGCCTGCAAGCCTGCCCAGAGCGAATCCTGATGCTGTTTATTGCGGAATGGCGGCGACATCACACGGCGTGCAGCATGGTCCCAATCGGGATTTGCGTATTCGCTTTCATCTAATGTGAGATGCTGAATTAGCGGCTCGCCGTAAACGCGTTTGCCGTTTTGACGGGCACGGCGAATGGCTTCGTGGGATTGTTCACATGAAGTGTGCACCACATAAAGCGGCACGCCTGCCATATCGGCAATCATGATGGCGCGGTTTGTGGCTTCACCCTCAACCTGCGGCGGACGCGAATAGGCGTGGGCCTCGGGACCGTTATTGCCCTCGGCCAAAAGCTTGGCCTGTAATTGCGCAACCACATCGCCGTTTTCTGCATGAACCATCGGCAAAGCGCCGAGTTCAGCGCAGCGCTGGAAGGATGAATACATCTCGTCATCATCCACCATTAACGCACCTTTATAGGCCATGAAGTGCTTGAAAGTATTGATACCTTTATCTTTGACTATTGTTTCCATCTCGTCAAAAACCTGTTCGCCCCACCATGTGATCGCCATATGAAACGAATAATCACAATTGGC